>NZ_JBITXB010000005.1:0-536377 GCF_044544295.1 Streptomyces sp. NPDC053750
GGTACTGCAGGGGGGACCCTGTGGGAGAGTAGGACGCCGCCGAACAAATATTGCGAGAAAACCCCGCACCGTCACGGTGCGGGGTTTTCTGCGTTCTACCCCACCAATTTCGTGTCGTACGCCAGGATGACCGCCTGGACGCGGTCCCTCGAGCCTGTCTTGGCCAGGATGCGTCCCACGTGGGTCTTGACCGTCGACTCGGCGAGGTGGAGGCGCTCCGCTATCTCCGTGTTGGTCCAGCCCTGGCCCATCACCCGCAGGATCTCGGTCTCGCGGTCCGTGAGCACGGCCAGGCGCGGATCGGGGGAGGAGGCCTCCGGGGCGGTGGCGGCCGGCAGATGGTGGACGTACGCGTCGAGCAGGCGGCGGGTCAGGCTCGGGGCCACCACCGCATCGCCGGTCGCCACGGCGCGGATGCCGGAGAGCAGCTCCTCCGGCTGGGCGTCCTTGACGAGGAAGCCGGAAGCACCGGCGCGCAGACCGGAGTAGGCGTACTCGTCGAGGTCGAAGGTCGTGAGGATGAGGACGCGGGTGCGGCCGCCGGACGCGACGATGCGGCGGGTCGCCTCGATGCCGTCCAGGCCTGGCATGCGGACGTCCATGAGCACGACGTCGGGGTGGAGTTCGGCCGTCATACGGGCCGCTTCGGCGCCGTTGGCCGCCTCGCCCACGACCGTCATGTCGTCCTGGCTCTCCAGGAGCATGCGGAAGCCGAAGCGCTGGAGTGGCTGGTCGTCGGCGATGAGGACGGTGGTCACTGCGGGGTTTCCTCCGGTAGGTGCAGGTGGACGCGCCAGCCCCGCTCGGGGTGGGGGCGTGGGCCGGCCTCAAGTGTGCCGCCGTACAGGGACGTTCGCTCGCGCATTCCGGCCAGGCCCCGACCGCCGGAGGGAGCGGGGGCCGGGCCGCCGTGGCCGGTGTCGGTGATGGTGAGGGCGACGGCGCCGCCGGGCTCGTAGGAGAGGTCGATGTGGGCGGTGACGTCGGGGCCGGCGTGCTTGAGGGTGTTGGTGAGGGCTTCCTGGATGACGCGGTAGAGCGTGAGCTGGCGGCCTTCCGGAAGCGTGGGGCGGCCCTTGACGGTCGTGCGGACGGGGAGGCCCGCCTTGCGGACTCCGTCGAGGAGGTGGTCGAGGTCGGTGAGCGCGGGTTGGGGGTTCAGCTCGGCCGCCTGGGTGCCGTCCTGCTCGTCGTCGCGCAGGACGTCGAGCAGGCGGCGTAGTTCGTGCAGGGCCTGGCGGCTGGTGGTGCCGATGGCGTCCAGGGCCTGGGCGGCGCGTTCGGGGGACTTCGCGGCGGCGTAGCGGCCGCCGTCGGCGAGGCCGGTGATGACGGCGAGGTTGTGGCCGATGATGTCGTGCATCTCGCGGGCTATGCGGGCGCGTTCGGCGGCGGCGGCGAGCCGGAGCTGCTGGTCGCGTTCCACTTCCAGGCGGTGGGCGCGGTCCTCCAGGGCCTCGGTGTAGTTGCGCCGGGTGCGGACGGTGACGCCGATGAGGGCGGCCACACCGATGGAGAGGAGCTGCGAGCCGAGCTGCTGGTTCCAGGAGCCCGCGCTGTCCCCGTAGCGGGCCACGGTGAGGCAGGTCGGGGCCGACACGAGGGCCACCGCCCACCACAGGTTGCGCAGCGGTCGCCGCAGGGCGATGTGGTGGACGAGGAGCAGCTGGAGCAGGGCCGCTTGGAGGGCGGCGCCCGACCACGCACTCACCAGGGCCGCCGGCACGGTGATGAGGAGGGCGGCCCGGGGATGGCTGCGGCGCTGGAGGAGGGGAAAGGAGAGGGCGAGGCTCAGGGTGACGACCAGGCTGACGGGGACGTCGGGGTTGTGAGCGACGTTGCGCCAGCCACCGGAGGCGTCGATCAGGGCGGCCGTGACCCAGAAGCCGGTGATGTGGAGGTCCCACACGAGGGGGCGGCGCCGGTCGAAGGCGCGGACGCGTCGGTTGACGCGCTGGACGTACTCGGTGAGGGGTTCGGCCGCTCGGTCTTCCGGCGCGGGCTTCGCGGGCTCCATCCGACCATGGTCCGGGGTGCGGCGGCGGTGGGCGTCCGCCGGGGGGTCGTATATCAGGTGAGGTGCGTAGTACCCGGGTATTACGGTGACCCGCATGAGTGCCTCGGTCCCCGGTGACTACGTGATCCGCTCCATACGCGCCGAAGAGTGGCCCGCCGTGAAGGAGTTGCGGTTGCGCGCGCTGCGGGACCCGCTGGCGCACCTCGCCTACCTGGAGACGTACGACGATGCCGCGACCCGGCCGGACACGTACTGGCAGGAGCGGGCGGCCCGGGCTTCCGAGGGCGCGTCCGGGGCCCGGCAGGTCGTCGCGGTGGGGCCGGGGGGCCTGTGGCTCGGCACGCTGACCGTGCTGGTCGAGGAGGCCGGGACGACGGACTGGTACGGGTCGCCCGTGGAGCGGCGTCAGGGGCATGTCGTCGGTGTGTTCGTGCGGCCCGAGTGGCGGGGGAGCGGGCTGACCAAGGCGCTGTTCGACGCCGGGCTGGAGTGGGCCTGGGCGCATGGTCTGGAGCGCGTGCGGCTCATCGTGCACCCGGACAACGGGCGGGCGCAGGGCGCCTACCGCAAGGCGGGGTTCGTGCCGAGCGGGCGGACGGTGCCGCTGGCGGGTGGGCCCGGTGACCACGAGCTGGAGTTCGTGCTCGAACGCTGACGGGCCGGCTGCCGCTACACCGGCAGCTCGTCGTGCGGCCAGCGGGCCCGGCCCTGTTCGCGGGACCGGAGCAGGGCCAGGGACGGCATGCCCCGGTCCGCCCCGGTGGCCAGCAGCTCCGGGAGCTGGGGCAGCGGCGCGACGGCCGCGACGTCGTCCAGGACGAGCGTCAGTGGTGGGTCGAGGCGACCGGAGGATGACCGTTCGGCCATGCGCCGGCCGCGCTCGACCACGCTGGAGACGAGCGCCGTCAGCAGCGGCATCGCGCCCGGGCTCGTACGGGGGTCCTCAATGGATTCACCCACCACGTAAAGGGTTCCCTGTTCGTGGACGAAGGAATCCAAGGCGAGGGCATCAGTTCGGTTGGAAGTGCACGCCTCACGGATGTTGACCATCGACAGGGCGGCGAGGGCCCGGGTGGTCAGCTGCTGGGCCATGTCCCGGCGTTCGGGGTGGGCGGTGAGGGCGCCCTCGAGCTCGCCCGCCGAACCGGGTGCGGCTTTGGGGTGGGTACGCAGGATGCGTACGGCGTCCTGGATCTGTGCGCCCTGGGACCAGCGGTGGATGTGGCGGACGGTGCGGCCGTCGATCGCGGCGGCGTGGAGGTAGCTGCGCATGAGCAGCTCGGCGGTGTCGGCGACCGCCTGGTCGAGGCGGGCGGTGGGGCGGACCGGGGTGAGGAGGGCCGCCGCTCTGGTCGTGGCCGTCTGTCTGTCCTCGCAGCCGGTGGTGGGGGACCAGTGGAGGCGGGCGGGGGTGTCGCAGAGGTGGTTGGGGTCGTAGAGGTGGGTGGGGCCGAGTTTGGCGCGGGCGTCCTTGGTGTCCGACCACAGGGCCGGGTTCGAGGTGATGACGAGCGCGGGGCCCTCCGCGTCGCGCACCGCGTGGACCGCGGTCGCGTGGCGGGTGTCCGGTGAGCCGTAGTGGACGGTTCCTTCGGTGCGGGGTGTGGCCCAGCCGCCCGGCCGTTTGTTCTCGGCTGCGGGGGCCGGGGGCGGTGCTGCCTGCGCGGGCGGCTCCTGTTGCGGCGCCCTCGGGGTCGGCACCTCGTGCACCGGCGTCGGTTCCGGGGCGGGCTCCGGCGTCGGCTCCGGGTTCCGTACGTGCTCCCGCGCCGGGCTCCGTACGTCCTCCGTCGGCAGCTGCGCGCGCCGTCGCTGTCGTAGCGCGCGCCAGCGGGCCACCGTGCCCATGACGAACACCGTCAGCACCACCAGCACCATCAGTTGGCCGATGAACAGCCCCCAGAAGAGGCCGTAGCCGGAGAGCGCCGCCTCGGGGGTGTCCGGCCAGGCGCCGGTGATGTCGTGGGGTTCGGCGATCAGGTGGCGCATGGCCAGGGGGGTGCTGGTGAAGGTGACGCCGGTGGGCCAGGCGCCGTGGGCGAACAGGCCAGCGAGACCGGTCGCCGTCCACACCAGCAGGGTCATGCCGAGGAGGAAGGCGAGTATGCCGATCAGCAGGCCGTCCGGGATGCCGCCGCCCTGGCCGTCCCGCCGCTGGTCGTCCGGTCTCATCGGTCCGTCCCTCCCCCTGCGCCTAGGCCACCGTCGATTCGGACGCGTCGCCGAGGTGCTGCTCCATGAAGGCCGCGGCGCGTTCCTCCGCCTCCAGTTCGGCGGCGCGCAGGGCGTCGTCGGCCAGGTCGGAGGAGGACTCGGTCATCGCGCGGTCGGTGAAGACCAGGGGGCGTTCGGTCTCGGTGATCAGGTGCTTGACCACCTGCACATTGCCGTTGACGTCCCACACCGCGATGCCGGGGGTGAGGGTGGGGATGATCTCCACAGCCCAGCGGGGGAGCCCCAGGACGCGGCCCGTAGACCTCGCCTCGTCGGCCTTCTGGGCGTAGATCGTCCGGGTCGAGGCCATCTTGAGGATGGCCGCGGCCTCCCGCGCCGCCGCGCCGTCGACGACGTCCGACAGGTGGTGCACCACCGCCACGAACGACAGGCCCAGCCGGCGCCCGAACTTCAGCAGCCGCTGGAACAGCTGCGCCACGAACGGGCTGTTGATGATGTGCCAGGCCTCCTCGACCAGGAAGATGCGTTTCTTCCGGTCGGGGCGGATCCAGGTGTGCTCCAGCCACACGCCGACGATGGCCATCAGGATGGGCATGGCGATGGAGTTGCGGTCGATGTGGGAGAGGTCGAAGACGATGAGCGGGGCGTCGAGGTCGATGCCGACCGTCGTCGGACCGTCGAACATGCCGCGCAGGTCACCGTCGACGAGCCGGTCCAGGACCAGCGCCACGTCCAGGCCCCACGCCCGTACGTCGTCTATGGCGACGTTCATCGCCTCGGCCGACTCCGGCTCGGGGTGGCGCAGCTGCTCGACGATGTCGGTGAGGACCGGCTGGCGTTCGACGATGGTCTCGTTGACGTAGGCGTGCGCGACCTTGAGGGCGAAGCCGGAGCGTTCGTCCAGGCCGTGGCCCATGGCGACCTCGATGATCGTCCGGAGCAGGGCCAGCTGCCCGGTCGTCGTGATCGCCGGGTCGAGCGGGTTGAGCCGGATGCCGTGGTCCAGGGCGGCCATCGGGTCGAGGCGGATGGGAGTTATCCCCAGCTCTTCGGCGATGAGGTTCCACTCGCCGACGCCGTCCTCGCCCTGGGCGTCCAGGACGACGACCTGGCGGTCGCGGAAGCGGAGCTGGCGCAGGACGTACGTCTTCTCCAGCGCCGACTTGCCGTTGCCCGACTCGCCGAGCACCAGCCAGTGCGGGGCGGGGAGCTGCTGGCCGTAGAGCTGGAAGGGGTCGTAGATGTAGCCCTTGCCGGAGTAGACCTCGCGGCCGATGATCACACCGGAGTCGCCGAGGCCGGGCGCGGCGGTCGGCAGGTAGACGGCCTGCGCCTGGCCGGTCGAGGTGCGGACGGGGAGGCGGGTCGTCTCCACCTTCCCGAAGAGGAAGGAGGTGAAGGCTTCGGTGAGGACGGACAGCGGGTCCCGCATCAGGCTCAGCCCCTACCTTCGGATGCCGGTGGCGAACGGAAGTGTGTTCACGAAGGCGCGGTGGTGCTCGCGGTCGCACCACTCCAGCTTCAGGTACGACTTTCCGGCCGAGGCCCTTATCGTCCGCTTGTCGCGGCCCAGCGCCTCGGGGGTGCGGGAGGACACGGTGATGTAGCCGACCAGGTTGACGCCGGCCGCGCCGCTGGCGAGGTCCTCGCCGCGCTGGTCGAGACGCGAGTGGGCGGCGATGTCGCGCGGGTCGACGGTGCGGTTCATCTTGGCGGCGCGGGACGCCTCGGCGTCGTCGTTCGTCTTCTCGGTCAGCATGCGTTCGATGGCGACCTCGGTGGGTTCGAGGTCCATCGTCACGGCGACGGTGCGGATGACGTCGGGGGTGTGGACGAGGAGCGGCGCGAGGAAGTTCACGCCGACCGGGGTCATCGGCCACTCCTTGACCCAGGCGGTGGCGTGGCACCAGGGCGCGCGGGTGGAGGATTCGCGGGTCTTGGCCTGGAGGTAGGTGGGCTCCATGGCGTCCAGCTCGGCCGGCCAGGCGTTGCGCTTGGTCATCGCCTGGATGTGGTCGATGGGGTGGTCCGGGTCGTACATGGAGTGGATGAGCGAGGCGAGCCGGCCCTGGCCGAGCGGCTGCCGGACGCGGATGTCGGCCTCCTGGAGGCGGGAGCAGATGTCGGTCAGCTCACGCGCCATGACGACGGCCAGGCCCGCGTCCCGGTCCAGCTTGCGCCCGTTCTGCGACCGGGAGGCCCGGGCCATGGCGTTGGCCTCGGCGGCCAGTTCGCGGGTGTAGTGCATGCAGGCGACGAGGTAGGCGCGGTGCTGCTCGCTGCTGGTGGACACCATGGACTGCAGCTGGTCGTACGACTGCTGGAGCCATGGCAGCGCCCTGTCGTCGCCGCGTACGGCGACGTCCTTGGCGTGCGCGTCGGGGTCGGCCGGGAGGGTGCGGGCGAGCATCTGGATGCGGGTGACGAAGCCGTCGCCGTTGGCCACGTGCTTGAGCAGGGTGCCGAAGCGGTCGACGAGGGCTTCCTGGTCCTCGGAGTCGCGAAGGCCGACGCCGGGGCCCTCGATCTCGATCGCGGCCGTCACCGTCTTGCGGTCGGCGTGCAGCAGTACGGCGATCTCGTCCGGGCCGAAGGGCGCGGCCAGCCACGTGATGCGGCCGATGCCGGGGGGCGGGCCGACCTCGACCTCCCGGCCGTCGAGCCGGGTGCCGGCCTCGATGGCGCCGGAGCGGTAGGTGGTGCCGCTGCGCAGCGTGCGCTTGTAGCTGCGGTTGATCTCGAACCACTTGTAGAACGTCCGGTGCTTGTACGGCACGTAGACGGCGGCCAGCGCGAGCAGGGGGAAGCCGACGAGCAGCACGATGCGCAGGGACAGGACGGGGACGAGAAGCCCGCACATCATGCCGAGGAACGCGCCGACGATGATCAGCGCGATCTCACCGGTCTCGCGGTTGCGGCCGACGATCGCGTTCGGCCGGGCACGGCCGATGAGATACGTACGGCGGGGCGTGACCGGATGGGACACGTGGGACTCGGTCGTCAACGCCCGTCACCTCCTGTGCTGTTGCTACCGCGGTTGGAGCGGTTGTTGCTGGCGTGGGGCGTGTTCACCGGGCTGCCGGAGCGCGGTGCGGGCGCGGCGGAGGGGACACTTCCGCCACCGCCGTTCGAGGGGCGCGAGCTGTGCGCGGCGACTCCGCCGGAGGCGGGGTTCGAGGGCCGGGCCGCGGCGGAGGAGCCGGCCTGGCCGCCTCCGCCGTCGCCGTTGTGCCGGCTGCTGTGGGTTCTGATGCCCTGGGCGACCAGGTTCGCCGGGGAGCTGATGACGGCGGCGGCCTTGCCTTCGGCACCCTGCATGATGCGGTTGTTGCGGCTGTTCGCGATCTCGTCGCCGAAGCCGGGGACGAAGCGGTAGATCATCGCCGAGGCGAAGATCGCGAGCAGGATGATGGCGAGGCCGGAGACGACGGCCGAGAAGGCGTCGGGCCCGTCGTCCGTGGAGAGCGCGCCGGCCAGCCCGAGGACGATGACGATGACGGGCTTGACCAGGATCACGGCGATCATGATGCCCGCCCAGCGGCGGACGTGGCCCCACAGGTTCTTGTCGACCAGCCCCGCGTACACGACCGTGCCGAGCAGGGCGCCGACGTAGAGCAGGGCGGCGCGGATGACGAGCTCCAGCCACAGGACGCCGGCGGCGAGGATCGACACCAGCGAGACGACGACCAGCATGATCGGGCCGCCGCCGATGTCCTCGCCCTTCTCCAGGGCGCCGGAGAACGTGCCGAAGAACGTGTCCGTCTGGTCGCCGGTCGCCTTCGCGAGGACGTCGGTGACGCCGTCGGTCGCCGAGACGACCGTGTACAGGATCAGCGGCGTGAACGCCGACGCCAGGACGGTGAGCCAGAGGAACCCGATGGCCTCGGAGAGCGCGGTGGCGAGGGGGACGCCGCGCACGGCACGCTTGGTCACCGCCAGGAGCCACAGGACGAGCGTGAGGATCGTCGACGCCGCGAAGACGACGGCGTACTGCTGGAGGAACTGCGGGTTCGTGAAGTCGACGTTGGCGGTGTCCTGCACGGCGGCGCTGAGCTTGTCGACGGTCCAGGCCGCGGCGTCGGCACAGCCCTTGGCGAGGGAGGAGAGGGGGTCGAGGGTGGAGGTGACGCCCTCGGGGGTGCTGGTGCCTCCGCCGGTGGATCCGCCGCCGGATTCTCCGCGTTCGCAGTAGTCCTTGGCGGGGCCGCGGATGAGGTCGCAGGGGTCTTCGGTGTCCGTCGGCGTGGGTGTGGGCGTGGGTGCGGCAACGGCCCGGGTGGCCAGCAGCACCATGGCAGCCTGTACCGCGGCAACGGCGGTCGTGGCCTTGAGGATGCGGTGGTTAGCGCGCATACGTGAACCCTCCGTACTCCTCGACGGCCTTCGTCATGTCGTCGGCGGTGGAGGCCCTCTGATCGCGGCCGACCGGCACGGGTCCGTCCTTCTGCTGGAAGTCGGCGACTTTCCAGTCGTCATTGGTCCACGTCAGCTGGTACGTCGTGGTGTACCAGCTCTCGGTGACCGGGTTGGTGGACTTGCCGCCCGAGAGGCCGAAGAGGGACGTGTACCAAACCTCGACCGTGGCCTTCTCCGTGCTGGATGCGGTCACCTTGGTGCCCACGGGGATCACCCGCGAGACAAAGGTCTGACCGGCCGGTGCCTTGCCGTTCTTGTCCAGGCCGATGTTCGCCAGGAACTCCTGGTTCGAGTACGCACCGTCCAGATCTGCCTGCCGGGAGGCAGCGACATCCGGCGCATAGACGGTGTCGACGATCGCGTGCCGTCTGGCCTTGTCGAACATGTCGGCCGAGCCCAGAGCCACCGCGTAGTTCGCCGCCGCGCTCTGCGCCCCCTGCTGGTCGTGGGCGAAGCCCGACTGGACCGGCTGCGTTCCAGAGGGCGTCGTCGCCGACGTCTTGGGCTTGTCGGCGGCGTCGTCCGAGGATGCGGAATCGTCTCCTCCACGGTTCGCGAAGGCGATCGCCGCGATGAGGAGGACCACGACGCCGACCACGGTGACCAGGCTCCGCGACGAGGAGCGACCGGTGCGCCGGGGCCCGCCGTAGCCGTCGCCGCCCGCGTCGGGCAGCCGGGTCCGGGTCTGGCCCGTACCGCCGTAACCGCCGGAGGACTGGTGATCGTCTCCGAGACTCATGCCGCGTACGCCCCCTCGACGTCGTACCTGCCGTACGAGTACGACGGTAGCCGTGCTGGTTCCCGCGCGGGCGCGGTGTTATGACTCGACATCAGGGAAACGCAACCTCAGCCAGGTTGGCACGACGGGCGGGTGGGGTTGGAGGAAAGGCAAGGGACGATACGCGTCGGGCTAGACAGCCATCCCGTACACGATGGTGAACAGCGTGCCGAGCGAGCCGATGATGAACACGCCCGTCAGACCGGCGATGATGAGGCCCTTGCCCTGCTCCGCGCTGAACGTGTCGCGGAGCGCGGTGGCACCGATGCGCTGCTTGGCGGCGCCCCAGATGGCGATGCCGAGACAGAGCAGGATGGCTACGGCCATGACGACCTGGACCATCGTCTTCGCCTCGGTCCCCAGCGCACCGAAGGGGCCCCAGTCCGGAGCGATCCCGCCGATGATGGTGTTGATGTCTCCCTTGTCGGCCGCAAAGAGCATGTAAGTCACCGCCCCTGGTGGGTAGTTCCGCGCCCTCTGCGGTTGTGCAGAGGTCAGGCCTCATTGTCGCCGACGATGGCGCCCTCGTATGTCGCCTTGGCGTCATTGATTGGCGGGTTTCGTACGAATAGCTTGCCACCGGTCCGCGCCGGCCCCTAGCAGGGTGGCGTGGACCGGTGGGTGAAGAGTCGTATGGTCACTCTGTGTATCACGTCAGGTTACGCCAAGCAATGATGCCGAGGCGCAACCTGCCGCGCGGTCGCGTCGTTGAGCCCTTCTGCGAAGTGATCGAACTCGCCCGCCTTCACGCCGAGCACGAAGGCCTCCCACTTCTGACGATCGGTCGTGACGACCGTTCCCGGGGTGCCGGTGGCGTGGACGCGGACGGGGGTCTTGGGGTCATTCCCCTGAGTGAACGCGACCTGGATGGACGTCGGCCGCGTGTTCGCCTTCAGCGCGGTGAGCAGGGCGCCGAAGGCGGTCGGGGTGGTGGTGAGTATGGATCCGGTGGGGTCGCTGCTCTCGGTGAGATGGATGCCGGTGGGGGTTGCGGTGACGTGGAGGCATGCCTCGCCTTCGCCGCAGTAGGAGGACTTTTGCCAGGTGACGGTGGGCATCTGAATCCCTTTCACAGACTCTGGGCGATGACGTGGATGAGCTCGCGGGACTCTTCGGGCGGTAGAGCCGTGGCCGCCATGCGGTCGAGGAGGACCCGGTACTTGTCGAGCTGGGCCTCGGCGTCGATGAGTGCCGAGCCGTGGGACTGGTCGAGGTGCACTGTGTCGAGCTGGGGTACGGGGCCGTGTGCGTACAGGATCGACTGCCCCGAGCCGGGGTAGGCGCCGGCCGTGAACGGAATGACCTGCACGGTGATGTGGCTGCGCTCGCTCATGCTGATGACGTGTTGCAGCTGCCGCTTGGTGACTTCACGGCCACCGAACTGCATCCGGAGCGCGGCTTCGTGGATGAGTACGTGGTAGGGCGTCGGTGAGTCGCTGAACAGCACTGTTTGCCGCTTGATGCGGAAGGACAGCCGGTGCTCGACATCTGGGGGCGTCAGCTCTGGTACGACCTGACGGAACACCTCGCGCGCGTGGTCGTGGATCTGGAGCAGTCCTGGGATGTGCGCGGTGATACCCGCACGAAGCCGCACCGCGTGGTGTTCCATCTCGGCGAGGTCCAGCAGCGTGCTGGGCAGGGTCTCGCGGTACTCCTCCCACCACCCGCGGGATCTTTCGCTGGTCATGTCGCCCAGTGCCTGGACGAGCGGCTGGTCGGCGCAGTCGTAGTGACAGGCCAGAGCGCGTACCCGTTCGGGGCTCACGCCTACCCGTCCGGCCTCCATGTTGCTGATCTGAGCCTGCTTGATGCCCAGGAGTTGACCGGCCTCCGTGGCGGTCAGGCCGGCGCGCTCGCGGAGCTTGCGCAGTTCAGCGCCAAAGCGCAACTGGCGACCCGTCGGGTTCCTCACGGGTGTGCAGCCTCCTCGTTGTCACCCACACGGGTGCTAGTGAATGCGATTCTCCAGATTCAGTAAATACATTCACTAGTCGCCGCTACCTTACAAGTGGCGCCCCGCTCAGAAGTGCACCGGTCGACGGATCGGCAGGCCACTGGGCATCTCCATCCATCGTCCAACTACCCGTACTGACCGGAGACTTCCATGGCCACGGTAAACCCGTCCTGGGGCTACACCCTCCACCTCCCGCACGATCCACGCGCACCGGGGATCGCCCGCACAACCCTCCGTGCCGCCCTGGCCGCGCACGGCCTCGCTGAACTGACGCCGACCGCCGAGCTGGTGGCCGCCGAACTCCTCGCCAACGCCCACCTCCACACCGCTGGCCCCTACGCCCTCCGCATCCTGTCGAGGGAGCCGGGGCGGTTGCGGGTCGGTGTGTGGGACAGCGACTGGAGGGTGCCGCCCGGCTTCCGGGACGGGGAGCAGCCCGGTGCCGTGGCTCCGGAAGACGCCGAGAGTGGTCGGGGTCTGCATCTGGTGCGGGCCTGCGCGGATGCCTTCGGGGTCTCCGTATTGCGCGAGCTCGGTGCGTCGAAGGGCGGGAAGCTGCTGTGGGCCGAGTGCCGGCGGAGCGACCTGCCGTGACGGTCGGGGCCGGGCAGCGGTTCAGGAAGTACGGTGAATGCTCCGAGCGGGATACCGGGCCTCCCACCGAACCCGCTCGCGTGAGCGAAGACGCCGATGAGGCAGAGGAACGGAGGTGATGGGCGCGGAATCGGACGCTGGCACCGGGCCACCCCTGCGCCCTCGCCCCGGCAGGCTCCGTGAGGTCGGCGAGAGAGTCGAGAGGCTGACGGGTCTGCGGGCGCAGATCATGGGAGGAAAGCCCGTGATGTCACCGGCCCCACAGGGAAAGCACGCGGGCGTTGTATGGAAGGTTCGACGGCAGCTCGATGGTGTGCTGCCCGAAGGGCTTGCCGCCTTTGAGGTGTCCTCCATCGCCCTGCCCGATGACCCCGACGACTACGTAACCCCGGACTTGATCGTCCTGCCCATGGAGTGGGCGGACGACGACGATTGGCTCGCCGACCCACGAGACTGCGCCCTCGCCGTGGAAGCCATCTCGCCGTCCGAGAAGTCCAGGGAGATCAGGGGGCAAGGCCGACTCGTACGCCGTTGCCCGAGTCCCCGCTCTTTTCGTTATCGACCCCGTAAGGGCACGTGGGATCTTAATACTCGGCCGGACAACGGCGCCTACCAGAATGTGCAGTCCGGCAAGTTTGGTGAGTCTGTGAGGCTGCCCCGGCCGCTGGCCGGGGAAATCGCCACAGACGATTTCCCGTTGTACGGCGACACGCAGGAGTCGGGCCGCAGTCGACGGCACGTCGCTTATAAGCCATGGAAATCCCCGGGCCTGTCATCGGAGTCTTGCGACGGTATTCGCCACGTCCGATGGTCCTAACCTGCTGGCTCATGGCGGAGTGGCCGTGGTGGTTCGCTTGGCTGAGCGGTACGCACTGCCGGAGAAGGTGCGGCGGGCCGGGGTGGGCAACGGAGCTGACGCCGCGTCGGACGCGAAGGTGATGACGCTGGCGCGACGACGAAGGCGTTCGAAGACTCATGTGCGTGAAGCCCGTAGATGGGGTAATTAGCCGCAATGGGTGGCGTTCGTCTCCACAAAGGCAGTGTGGCCTTTCCACTCGATGTACCCAAATATGGCGATACACCTCCCGGCAGCCTTAACGGACACAGGGCCGGCGTAGCTTTTGTAGTAGCCCCTGTCCGAGTCGGTACTCACGACGCTCTGGCACAGGTCCCCAGGCCTGTTGGACGTGCAGGCAGATATTTCGGCGGCCATCGGCTTTGATGTTCCGTATCCGCCAGTTTGATTCGCTACAGTGACGCCACAGTTAACGCCGGTAGAAGAGTTGTAGTAGAGGTAGTGGTAGCCGTATACTTTTTTGCCGTCACTATAGGCGATAACGTTGTAGGTGTCGATCAAGCTGCCGGTGCAACCGTAGCCGCCCGCATGCGCCGCTGGTGATATCGATAGGGTGCCGAGCGTTACGGCAAATATAATCGAGAGCCTGGTAGCGATTTTTGAGATATTGCGCCTAAGTGCAGCCTGCAAGACGTGCATCCAATCTTGAATCCCTGAAGTATGGCGCTGTGATTTTAAGGTATTGCATTCAGACTGTCAGGCGTTTCTGGATTTTTCCTTTTCCATTCATTCACCCTTTAAGAGGTTTTTGGTTCGCTTGGGTGTTTCGTGCTGAACTTGAACGGGGATTGCCCTCCTGGTTCGGCTGACAGTCGACGGCTGGGTGCGCTATCTGAGTGTGGTGTGATAGACGCGTATGGGGGCGGACTCACCGGCAGGGAACGGGCCGGCCTGGGAACGGATCCGGCTGCTCGGCCGAGCGCAGCCAGGACCTCGTTGGCTCCCGGGGTGTAGTGGTACGCGGTGGCGATTCCGATGCCGGACCCTGCGGCGAACTGGGCAAGGTGTCACCCCACCTCAGACGTGCCAGGATCGCTGTCGGGTAGACAAGCACGCGAGGCTCCTGGTGAGCACGGGTGGCCTTGGCCGTGAACTTGTCTGCCAGCAGTCTGGCCGTCCCTCGAAACCATGCAACACGCGGCTAGCACCGCCAGGTTGGTGGCGGCACCGTGCTTAATTGGCCGGTCCGGGCGAGGCGAGTCGCCTGGTCTGCACTCCCTCGTGGCCGAGGCTCGCGTGATCGGAGAGGGGCGAGTCACCGGTGCTGGGCTGCGTCAGGCGATGGGCGTTGCCCAGAACCGGCCGAGTTCCCGGTGTGGCTTCCCAGGCGTACGTCCTCTTGGGGCTGAGCGACCTGGCCGGAAGGCGCGCCCGCAGTGGTATACCGCTTCATGGGATCCGGTGAAATACCGTCACACTTGCTGGACCTGGCCTGGGAAGCGGCTGGATGGGGAAAGGTTGGGCCGTGCGCAAAGTGTGGTTCATCGGAGGCGCCGCAGTCGGACTGGGCGTCAGCTTCGTGATGCTGCTCGTCGTGGGCGTCTACGTCGTCGCCGGGAACCTCGCGGGCGGTGCCGGGGGCGGGTCGAAGAAGCTCGCCAAGGGGACGGTTCCCGCTGCCTACCAGCCGCTCGTGCAGAAGTGGGGCAATCTCTGCCCCGCCATCAACCCGGCGTTGCTCGCCGCCCAGCTCTACCAGGAGAGTGGCTTCAACCCGAAGGCGCAGAGTCACGCGGCGGCGCAGGGGATTGCGCAGTTCATCCCCGGGACGTGGGCCACCCACGGGATCGATGGTGACGGGGATGGGGACCGGGATGTCTGGGATCCGGCGGATGCCATTCCGTCGGCCGCGTCGTACGACTGCTCCCTCGCGTCGTACGTGAAGGACGTGCCCGGCGACCCGACCGAGAACATGCTGGCCTCCTACAACGCGGGCGCCTACGCGGTCATCAAGTACCAGGGCGTGCCGCCGTACAAGGAGACCCAGAACTACGTCAAGGTGATCACGACTCTGGAGAAGAGCTTCGCCGCGCCAACGACTCGCGTCGACCCCTCCGAGCAGGCCGCCGGGGCCATCGCCTACGCGCAGAAGAAGCTCGGGACGCCCTATCTGTGGGGTGGGAACGGGACGGCGGATCAGGGTGGGCGGTTCGACTGTTCGGGGCTGACCAAGGCCGCGTACGAGAGCGTGGGGATCAAGCTGCCCCGGGTCGCGAACGATCAGTACAACGCGGGGCCGCATCCGGGGAGGGACGAGCTGCTCCCCGGCGACCTGGTGTTCTTCTCGGACGATCTCACCAACTCGCGGGCGATCCGGCATGTGGGGATCTATGTGGGTGGCGGGTACATGATCGACGCGCCGCGGCCGGGGGCTGTGATCCGGTTCGACCCGATCGACACCCCTGATTACTTCGGTGCCACCCGGGTCACCGAGGATGGCGCAAAAGCACTGCCCACCACGGTGTGAATGCCAGGGTGGGCACGGAACGTGAACTTGTGCCCTGAGCTGCGGCGATGTGGGCTACGGCGTGTCTCTCTTCGATAACGTCTGCGTGATCATTCGGTGGAGTGTGGAACGTATCAACGGGGACCGTGCGTTCCTGTTGACGTGTAGGTGTGCGGGGACCCAGGGGAGCCGTCGGATCTACGACCACGGGGGTGGCAGAAGAGGCGTGCGACCGGTGCGCCGGAGGACATGACGAAGGGGCCGCTGCACCATGGCTGGACTCGCCGAATCCGGGTCGAACCCCGACGTCGAGCTGCTCTATGACATCAACGGACTGGCCAAGGCCGCACCGCACTGGTTCGACCGGGTCATGGAGTTCGTGGGTGAGTACGGACTGCTGTTCGCGATCGTGCTGCTGGTGCTGTGGTGCTGGTGGTCCGGGCGGAAGCGGGGCGCCGAGGACGCGGCCTCGAACGTCGCCGCGCTGGTGTGGGCGCCGCTCGCGGCCGGCGTCGCGGTCCTGGTCAACGTGCCGATACGGGGGTTCGTCGAGCGGCCCCGGCCGTTCAAGACGCATGACGGGCTGGAAGTGCTCGTCGACGGGAAGAACGACTTCTCCTTTGTGAGTGATCACGCGACGCTCGTCATGGCGTTGGCCGTTGCCCTGTTCGTCGCGAACCGGAAGTTCGGGCTGGTCGCGATTGTGCTGGCCGTGCTCGGGGGGTTCGCGCGGGTTTATATGGGTGTGCACTATCCGACGGACGTCATCGGTGGGTTTGCGCTCGGTACGGCGGTTGCGTTGCTGCTTTCGCCGGTTGCCATGGCGTTGCTGACGCCGCTGGCGCGGGCTGTGGAGCGGTCGCCGCGGGTGGGGTGGCTGATCAGTGCGCGGGGTGGTGCCGGGGGGCGGGGGGCTGTGATTCCTCGGGCGCGTGAGGAGCGGGCCGGGGTGGAGGAGCGGGATCTCGCCGCGTAGGTGTAGGGCGCGGCCGGGGTGGTGTGGGCCGGGGGTGGGTGCGCGGCCCGGCGCTTGCGGGGTGCCGCCTGCGCCCACCCGTGCCGCCCTGGGCGGCACGAATGCCCGCGGGCTGCGGCGGCCGCGCGTGCCCGCGGGCTGCGGCGGCACGAATGCCCGCAGGCTGCCCGCGGGTTACGAGGTGTGGGATTTGGCGTCGGTGCGGGCCTGGCTTCTGGCTCTTCGGGCCGGGCCGCGCCAGCCGCAGGTGCAGCGGGCCAGGCAGAAGGGGCCCTGCTCGACCGTCGTCGTGAGGTGTTCCGGGACTTCCTGAGGGACTTCGAGACCGTCCTGCTGTGCCACGCCGCCAACGTTACCGGGGTCACCGGCCCTCGTTAACCGGGACGGCAGGGGGCCCGGAACGGGCGGGACGGCTGGGGTAGGTGCACGTGGCGATGATCGGGCGGGAGAGGGAGCGGCGGGGCAAGGGGGCGGCCGAAGGGCTTGCCGTCATCGGGGGCCTCGTCTGTGTGTGTCTCGCGGGCGGGGCGTGTTCCGGGGAGGGGACCACCGCCGTTCAGGGTTCCGGCACCGGTGAGCCGGTCGCCGTGCTGCACCGGGCCGCCGACCGGCTCGTGGCCGCCGGAAGCGCCAAGGCGCATACCGCGGTGGAGATGGCCAGCGGCGGGACGCGGGTGACCGTCCGGGGCGAGGGTGTGTACGACTTCCAGGAGCGCCTCGGGCGGCTGAAGGTCCGTCTGCCGCAGGATCCGGCGGGGACGAGCGTCCGCCGGCCGATCACCGAACTGCTCACGCCGGGCGCGCTGTTCATGAAGAACCGGGGTGCCGGTGTGCCCGACGACAAGTGGGTGCGGGTGGAGACCGCCTCGCTGGCCGACGGGAACCTGGTGACCGGCGGGGCGACGGACCCCCTCGCCGCCGCCGAGGTGCTGCGGGGGACGGAGACGGCGACGTACCTGGGGCGGACGCGGGTCGCGGGGACCGCGGTGCGGCACTACCGGGGGACCGCCGATCTGGCGCGGGCGGCGCGCGACGCCTCGGACGCCAACCGGCAGGCGCTGGCCGCGGCGGCCGAGGGCTTCGCCACCGCCGACGTGCCCTTCGACGTCTACCTCGACGACGAGGGCCGCATCCGCAAGATCCGGCACCGCTTCAGCTTCTCCAACGGGCGGCACGCGGGCACCGTCACCGTCGCCTCGACGACGCTGCTCCACGACTTCGGCGCCGCCGTCCGCGTACGGCTGCCCGCGGACTCGGACATCTACGCCGGCCGGATCGCGGAGCCGTCGGACGGCAAGAACTAGCCCTTCCGTGCCATGCGCGGTGTGTAGACCGCTCCCTACTCTAGGAAGCCGGTGACGGCAGAGACGAGGTGACGCGCGTGGCTCCGGTCGGCGGTACGGCGGTTCAGGACCACGTGGCCCTCGCCGAGATCGAGCTGTGCGGGGAGCTGATCATCGCGGCGTCGGCCGCCCGGGAGCGGCTCAGCCTGGAGAGCATCGACGAGGTGCTGCGGGTCACCGAGGAGCGGTCACGTACGCAGTAGGCGGCCGATCGCCTTCGTCGCCTCCTCCACCTTCGCGTCGATCTCGGCGCCGCCCTTGACGGCGGCGTCGGCGACGCAGTGGCGCAGGTGCTCCTCCAGGAGCTGCAGGGCGAAGGACTGCAGGGCCTTGGTGGAGGCGGAGACCTGGGTGAGTATGTCGATGCAGTAGACGTCCTCGTCGACCATCCGCTGCAGGCCGCGGATCTGGCCCTCGATGCGGCGCAGGCGCTTGAGGTGCTCGTCCTTCTGCTTGTGGTACCCGTGCACACCGCGGTCGTGGTCGGTCACGGGCGCGACCGCGTCGGCTGTGGTGGTGGAGGGCGCACCTGCGCCGGCCTCGGTGGTCGTCATCGCGTCCTCCTGGTGTGCGTGCGGGCTGCGGGCGGACATGGGGCGGATAACGGACATATACCCCTGCCGGGTATATGGTAACGAACTTTGCGGGGTAAGGGGCCCTTGCCGAAGCCGCCGAGGTCGCCCCCCTGCTCATCACCGTGCCCGATGGGCGACACTGGGGGACGGCCCGTTAGCCGTGGCCGGATGATGCGCCTAGCATCAGCCTGACCGAAACCGATGCACCCCGAGGACCCCACGTGCGCTTTCGTCTGACCCCCAGGGAGACGAGCTTCTACGACATGTTCGCCGCTTCCGCGGACAACATCGTCACGGGCTCCAAGCTCCTGATGGAACTGCTCGGGGCGGACGCATCCGCCCGGGCCGAGATCGCAGAGCGTATGCGGGCCGCCGAACACGCGGGTGACGACGCCACGCACGCGATCTTCCACCAGCTGAACTCCTCGTTCATCACGCCGTTCGACCGCGAGGACATCTACTCCCTCGCCTCCTCCCTCGACGACATCATGGACTTCATGGAGGAGGCCGTCGACCTGGTCGTCCTCTACAACGTGGAGCAGCTGCCCAAGGGCGTCGAGCAGCAGATCGAGGTGCTGGCGCGGGCCGCCGAGCTGACCGCCGAGGCGATGCCGAACCTGCGCACCATGGACAACCTCACCGAGTACTGGATCGAGGTCAACCGGCTGGAGAACCAGGCCGACCAGATCCACCGCAAGCTGCTCGCGCACCTCTTCAACGGCAAGTACGACGCCATCGAGGTGCTGAAGCTCAAGCAGATCGTGGACGTGCTGGAGGAAGCGGCCGACGCGTTCGAGCACGTGGCGAACACGGTGGAGACCATCGCCGTCAAGGAGTCCTGAGCACTTCATGGACACCTTTGCTCTGGTCGTGACCATCGGGGTCGCGCTCTTCTTCACGTACACCAACGGTTTCCACGACTCGGCCAACGCGATCGCGACCTCCGTGTCGACGCGTGCGCTGACGCCGCGGGCGGCGCTCGCGATGGCCGCCGTCATGAACCTCGCCGGCGCGTTCCTCGGCTCCGGGGTCGCCAAGACCGTCAGCGAGGGGCTGATCGAGACGCCCGAGGGCTCGAAGGGGATGGGCATCCTCTTCGCGGCGCTCGTGGGCGCGATCGTCTGGAACCTGATCACCTGGTACTTCGGGCTGCCGTCGTCGTCCTCGCACGCGTTGTTCGGCGGCATGGTGGGCGCGGCGCTGGCCGGGAGCACGACCGTGTACTGGCACGGGGTCGTCGACAAGATCGTCATTCCGATGTTCGTGTCCCCGGTCGTCGGTCTGATCGCCGGTTACCTGGTGATGACGGCCATCATGTGGATCTTCCGGCGGGCCAACCCGCACAAGGCGAAGCGGGGCTTCCGCATCGCGCAGACGGTGTCGGCGGCGGGTATGGCGCTGGGTCACGGTCTGCAGGACGCGCAGAAGACGATGGGCATCGTGGTGATGGCGCTGGTCATCGCCGACGTCGAGGACTACGGCGACCCGATTCCGGTGTGGGTGAAGATCGCCTGCGCGCTGATGCTGTCCGCGGGGACGTACGCGGGTGGCTGGCGGATCATGCGGACGCTGGGGCGGAAGATCATCGAGCTTGATCCGCCGCAGGGGTTTGCCGCGGAGACGACTGGCGCGTCGATCATGTTCGGGTCGGCGTTCCTGTTCCACGCGCCGATCTCGACCACGCACGTGATCACTTCGGCGATCATGGGTGTGGGGGCGACGAAGCGGGTGAACGCCGTGCGGTGGGGCGTCGCGAAGAACATCATCATGGGGTGGTTCATCACGATGCCGGCGGCTGCGGTGGTGGCCGCGTGTTCCTTCTGGCTGGTGGACCTGGTGGTTCTGTAGGCGGTTCTGTAGACGGTGCCTACGCAGATGGGCCCGCCCCCGGATTCCGGGGGCGGGCCCTTGTGCTCCTCGCGGTGGCACCGCCATGCAGCACCGCGAGGGGATCGGGTCGGGTCTAGCCGAAGCGGCCCGAGATGTAGTCCTCCGTGGCCTGGACCGACGGGTTGGAGAAGATCCGCTCCGTGTCGTCGATCTCGATCAGCTTGCCGGGCTGGCCGACCGCCGCCAGGTTGAAGAACGCCGTACGGTCGGAGACACGCGCCGCCTGCTGCATGTTGTGCGTCACGATGACGATCGTGAAGCGCTCCTTCAGCTCGCCGATCAGGTCCTCGATGGCGAGCGTGGAGATCGGGTCCAGGGCGGAGCAGGGCTCGTCCATGAGCAGGACGTTCGGCTCGACCGCGATCGCGCGGGCGATGCACAGGCGCTGCTGCTGACCGCCGGAGAGGCCGGAGCCCGGCTTGTTCAGGCGGTCCTTGACCTCGTTCCAGAGGTTCGCGCCCTTGAGGGACTTCTCGACGACGTCGTCCAGCTGGGACTTCTTGTACTTGCCGTTCAGGCGCAGGCCCGCCGCCACGTTGTCGTAGACCGACATGGTCGGGAACGGGTTCGGGCGCTGGAAGACCATGCCGACCTCGCGGCGCACGGACACCGGGTCGATGCCGGCGCCGTAGAGGTTCTCGTCGTCGAGCATGACCTTGCCGTCCACCCGGCCACCGGGCGTGACCTCGTGCATGCGGTTGAGCGTGCGCAGGAAGGTGGACTTGCCGCAGCCGGAGGGGCCGATGAAGGCCGTCACGGAGCGGGGCTCGACGGTCATCGAGATGTCCTCGATGGCCAGGAAGGAGCCGTAGTAGGCGTTGAGGCCGCTGACATCTATGCGCTTGGCCATGGGAATCACTGCTTCTTTCGGGTCGCTGACGGGAATTCGCTTGTGGCCGCGCGTCAGCGACCGGTCTTCGGGGCCTTCCAGCGGGCGATACCGCGGGCCGCCAGGTTGAGGATCATCACGAAGGCGATCAGGGTGAGAGCCGCGGCCCAGGCGCGGTCGTACGCCGCCTCCGAGCCCGCGCTGTTCGAGTACTGCTGGTAGACGTACAGCGGCAGCGACGCCTGCGCCCCTTCGAAGGGGTTGTTGTTGATGAACGGGTTGCCGAACACCAGCAGCAGGACGGGTGCGGTCTCACCGGCGATACGGGCGACCGCCAGCATCACACCGGTGGTGATACCGCCGATGGCCGTCGGCAGGACCACCTTCAGGATGGTGCGCCACTTGGGCACGCCCAGTGCCAGGGATGCCTCACGCAGCTCGTTCGGGACGAGCTTGAGCATCTCCTCCGTGGAGCGGACCACGACCGGCATCATCAGGATCGCGAGGGCGAGGGCGCCCGCGAAGCCGGAGAAGCCCATGTCGAAGATGAGCAGAAGGCTGAGGATGAACAGACCGGCGACGATCGACGGGATGCCGGTCATCACGTCGACGAAGAAGGTGACGGCGCGGGCCAGGTGGCCGCTGCCGTACTCGACCAGGTAGATCGCGGTGAGCACACCGATCGGCGCGGCGATCAGGGTGGCGATGCCGACCTGCTCCAGGGTGCCGATGATGGCGTGGTAGATACCGCCGCCGGGCTCGGTGTCGGCGACGACGCCCATGGAGTGGCTCAGGAAGTAGCCGTCGAGGACCTTCACACCGCGGCTGACGGTCGTCCACACCAGGGAGACCAGCGGCACCACGGCGAGCAGGAAGGCGACCCAGACCAGCGAGGTCGCGACGCGGTCCTTGGCCTGGCGCTTGCCCTCGACGCCGGCGGCGATGACGTACGTACCGAAGACGAAGAGCAGCGCGGCGATCAGGCCCCACTGGACCCTGCTGTCGATGCCGGTGGCCAGGCCGAGGCCGACGGAGACGGCGAGCGAACCCGCGGCGATGGCCCAGGGGGACCACTTCGGCAGCCGGGCGCCCTGGAGCGAGCTCGGGCGCTGGACGGTCGTGGTGCTCATGCGTTGGCCCCCGAGTACTCCTTGCGGCGGGCGATGATCATGCGGGCCGCGCCGTTGACCAGCAGGGTGATGACGAACAGGACGAGACCGGAGGCGATCAGCGCGTCACGGCCGAACTCGTTCGCCTCACCGAACTTGCTGGCGATGTTCTGGGCGAAGGTGCCGCCGCCCGGGTTGAGCAGGCTGCCGTGGATCAGGAAGTCCGGGGAGAGCACGGTGGCGACGGCCATCGTCTCGCCGAGGGCGCGGCCGAGGCCGAGCATCGAGGCGGAGATCACGCCGGAGCGCCCGAAGGGCAGCACCGACATCCGGATGACCTCCCAGCGCGTGGCGCCGAGGGCCAGCGCGGCCTCCTCGTTCATCCGCGGGACCTGCTTGAACACCTCGCGGCTCACGTTGGTGATGATCGGCAGGATCATGATCGCGAGCAGGATGCCGACGGTGAGCATCGAGCGGGCCGGGCCTTCCTCCCACGAGAAGATGCCGGTCCAGCGGAAGTAGTCGTTCAGCCAGCCGAAGAGGCCGTTCATGTGCGGAACGAGGATCAGCGCGCCCCACAGGCCGTACACGATGGACGGTACGGCGGCGAGCAGGTCGATCACGTAGGCGATCGGGCCGCTCAGCCTGCGCGGGGCGTAGTGGGTGAGGAACAGCGCGATGGCGACGGCGATCGGGACCGCGATGACCATGGCGATGATCGAGGAGATGACCGTGCCGTAGGCCAGGACCGCGATGCCGAAGACCGGCTCGGTGGCGCCGGTGTTCCACTCGAAGGTCGTGAGGAAGTTGCCCTCGTTCTTGCCGATGGCGATGGCGGCACGCCAGGTGAGGAAGACCGCGATGGCGGCCATGATCACCAGCAGGAAGATGCCCGAGCCACGGGCGAGACCGCGGAAGACGCGGTCTCCGGGGCGGGTGGCGCCGCGCACGTTGCTCTTGTGCTCGGCCACGGTCGGCTGTGGTGGGGGAGGAGGTGTCTTCGTCGTTATGTCCATCGGGTTCTCCGGTCTGCGGTGCCCTGCTGTGCGCGGGGCTCCTGGCGGCGGTGCACCGGACGGTGCGGCCCGGCCCCGCCGGGGGACCGGGCCGCACACTCAGGTCAGCTCAGGCCCGCGATGGTGCTGCGGACCTTGGTGATGATGTCCGCGGGCATCGGGGCGTAGTCGTTGTCGGCGAGGAGCTGCTGGCCGTCCTCGCTGGCGATGTAGTTCAGGAACGCCTTGACGGTCGGCAGGCTCTCCGCCTTGTTGCCCTTGTCGCAGACGATCTCGTAGGTGACCAGGGTGATCGGGTAGGCGCCCTCGGCCTTGGTCGCGTAGTTCAGCTCCAGGGCCAGGTCCTTGCCGGTGCCGACGACCTTGGCGTCGGCGATGGCCTTGGTGGCACCGTCGACCGAGGCCTTGACGGGCTGGGAGGCGCCCGTGTCGATGGCGACCACGGAGGAGCCCTTGGCGTAGGAGAGCTCCATGTAGCTGATCGCGCCGGGGGTCTGCTTGACCTGCTGGGCGACACCGGAGGAGCCGGACGCGGACTGGCCGCCGGGGGCCGTCCAGGCCTTGCCGCCCTCGTACTTCCAGTTCTCCGGGGTGGTCTCGATCAGGTACTTGGTGAAGTTGTCCGTGGTGCCGGAGTCCTCGGAGCGGTGGAACGCCTGGATCTTGAGGTCGGGCAGGTCGGCGTCGGGGTTCAGCTTCGCGATCGCCGGGTCGTTCCACTTCTTGATCTTGTCGCTGAAGATCTTCGCCAGGGTCGGCGCGTCCAGGACGAGGTTGTCGACGCCCTCGAGGTTGTACGCGACGGCGATCGGGCCGCCGACCATCGGCAGGTCGATGCCCTGGCCACCGGAGCAGACCTCCTTGGTGGCGGTGATCTCCTCGGGGTCCAGCGCGGAGTCCGAGCCGGCGAAGCCGACCGTGCCCTGGGTGAACGCGGTGATACCGGCGCCGGAGCCGCCACCCTTGTAGTTGATCTGGACGCCCTTGCACGCGGCGGTGAACTGCTTCACCCACGCGTCGATCGCGTTCTTCTGCGCGGACGAGCCGTCGGCGAGGAGCTGGCCCTTGGCGTCGTCGCACTTGATGTTGCCGGCCTGCGTGCTCGTGGAGGCGTCGCCGCTGCCGGTGTCACCAGTGTCGTCGGAGCCGCACGCCGTGAGGGCCAGGGCGCCGGAGACGGCGAGAGCACCGAGAGCGAGGGCCCGCCGGTTCTTGCGCTGAAGCTTCACTGAGGGAGTTCCTTCCAGGAGCCGCCGTCCTGAATTCGGCGGCGTGCGAGGAGTGGCGTTGAGGACGAGCAGGTCTGGGTGATACGGACGCGCTTTCGGGATGCGCCCCGTACCGGTAAGGCTGAAATTAGGCAGAACAGGTGAAGCCGCCGATGGCCGTAAATGAACGGGGGGTGAACCCCTGTGGACGGTGCGGTGAGGTCACGGAACGCTTACGTCAAGGACACGGGTCGGTCCCGTCCCGGAGGCCCGTGGCGCACGCGGCCTGTGCGGCCTACTTCGCCGCGCCCTCCGTGCGGCCCAGGACCTCGAGCGCCCGCCGGACCATCGCGGTCTTGCGCTTCGTCTCCGCTGCGACGGCCTCCTCTGTCAGCCAGGGCGACCGTCTTCTCGTGCGCGTCGGCGCTCGGCTTCCGGGCGGTCGGCAGATCGGTGCCGGCGTCCAGCGGGCTGTCGTACGCGTACCCCGCGGCGGCCATGCACGACGACCAGTCCCCGACGACCTCGCGGACCGTCGGATGCCGCTCCGCCTCGCTCTCCTCGCGGGTATTGGCCGGAACGCGCGGGTCGACGTCCGGCGTCACCATTCCGCTACGTGTGTTCGAACGATCGCATCAGCTCGTCGACGAGGGCCTGGTCACGGGCCTCGGTGAGGCGCCGTCGGGCCTCGTCGGGGGAGAGCCAGAGGATGCGGTCGACCTCGGTGGTCGGCACGAAGGCGCCGGGGCCGGCCTCGGCCGCCCAGTAGCGGACCTGCTTGGGGCGGCCGTTCGCGAGGTAGCGCACGGTGGACAGCTCGTCGCCCGGCGTCGCGGCGTACCCCGTCTCCTCCGCGACCTCGCGCAGGGCGCCCTCGAGGGGGTCCTCGCCGGGCTTGAGCTTGCCCTTCGGGTGCGACCAGTCGTCGTATTTGGGGCGGTGGACGAGGCAGAGGTGCAGGGTGCTCTCTGTGGCTGAGGCGGTGGGCGCCGCGGGGCGCCACAGGACGCAGCCGGCCGCGTGGATGGTGGGGGCGGTGGTGTCCTCGGCCGGGGTCACGGTGTGCTCGTGCCTCCTGTCCGGTGGCCGGTGGCCGGTGTTCGCGGCTCTTAAGGCAGCTTGATGGGTTCCTTGCGCCAGCTGTGCTGAAACGCGTACCTCGCCGCCTCCACCTCATGCCGCTGGTCGGCGTGGAGCACGCCGAGCGCGTACGCCGTCGCCGGGGCGATCCGCGGGGTGCGGGCGGCCTGGGCGGCGGCCGCGGCGGCCTCCGAGGCGTCGCGGTGGCGGTCCAGGGCCTCGGCGGCCGCCAGGAGGCGTACGTCCTCGGCGCCCGCGCCCTCGTCGCCGGCCAGCACTTCGAGGGCGTACCGGTGCAGGCGCAGCAGCAGGCGTACCTGGTGCCACTGGGCGTCCTGGGGGTGGGGCGCCGGGTCCGGGGAGAGGCCGTGGATCAGCGCCTGGGCGTTGTACGGATTGCCCGCCGTGACGAGGGGGAGTGCCGCCACGGCGTCGGTGAGACGGTCCGCCGCCGCGGCGGCCAGGGGGCGGAGGGCGGTGTGGGTGGCGTCGGTGGTCGGGGGTGCGGGGATGGTGGCGGTGGTGGGGCGTAGGGGGACCTCGCTGGCCAGGAGGGCGACCTTGTCGGCGACCGCGTGGAAGCGGCTGCTGCCCAGCGCCTGGAGCGCGGTGGAGTGCGCCCGGGTACGGGCCAGGGTCAGCTGGCGGTCGAGCAGCGCACCCGCCTTGGCCGCGCCCACGGTGAGGTTGCCGCGGTTCGGGGCCGCCGGGCGGTGGGCGGTCGGCACGGTGACGGTCACGGTCGAGGTCGCTGTGGCCCGGCCCACCGGCGGCCGGTCCGGGAACGCCGACGAGCCGGACAGCCGGTGCAGGGCCTGGAGCAGGCGTTCCAGGCGGGACGCGTACGCGTGCTCCAGCGCCAGCGTGCCGGACAGCCAGGCCAGCTCGGGGCGCATGGCCTCCGCCCAGTCGGCGTCCAGCAGGGGCTGGTACGTGTGCAGGGTGCCGCTGAGCCGGCGGGCCGCCCTGCGCAGGGCGCGGGCCGCGTCCACCGGGCCCTCGGGCGGATGCGCTCCGTCCGGGCCGGGGGCCGGGTGGGGGGTCGCGCCGCCGCCCCCGTTTCCGCCCGACTCCCGGTGCAGGCGCAGGGCGCGGAGGAACTCCGTGGCCTGGGCGCGCAGGTAGTTCGCGAGGACGTCCGTGTCCCCCGCCGTGTCCTTTGCCGTGTTCGCGTGCGCGTTTGCGTTCGTGTGTGCGGGCGCGTTTGCGTTCGCGGTTGTGTCCGCGCCCCGGGCCGTGGGCGCGGGCGCGGGGATCGGCGGACCGGCGGTCGTGCGGTTCGTCGGGTCAAGGTGCTGCTGTGCCACGCCGGCGCCTCCGGGCGTCTATGAGCATCTCCTGGATGTTGCGCAGGGGGTGGCCGTCCGCGTCGGTCGCGTGCCGGGTCCACTCGCCGTCCGGGCCGAGGTGCCAGGAGGCGGTGCCGTCGGACATGCCGGTCTCGAGCATCCGGTTGAGGGCCGCCCGGTGGGCCGGGTCGGTGACCCGTACCAGGGCCTCTATCCGGCGGTCGAGGTTGCGGTGCATCATGTCGGCGCTGCCGAACCAGACCTCGGGCTCGCCGCCGTTGCCGAAGGCGAAGACACGTGAGTGTTCGAGGAAGCGGCCGAGGATCGAACGGACCCGGATGTTCTCCGACAGGCCCGTCACGCCCGGACGCAGCGCGCAGATGCCGCGCACCCACACGTCGACCGGGACACCGGCCTGGGAGGCGCGGTAGCAGGCGTCGACGACGGCCTCGTCGACCATCGAGTTGACCTTGATGCGGATGTGCGCGGGGCGGCCGGCGCGGTGGTGCTGGATCTCCTTGTGGATACGGGAGACCAGGCCGTCGCGCAGGGACTTGGGCGCGACGAGCAGGCGGCGGTAGGTCTCGCGGCGGGAGTAGCCGGAGAGGCGGTTGAACAGGTCGGAGAGGTCCGCGCCGACCTGCGGGTCCGCGGTGAGCAGGCCGAGGTCCTCATAGAGGCGGGCCGTCTTCGGGTGGTAGTTGCCGGTGCCGACGTGGCTGTAGCGGCGCAGCGTCTCGCCCTCCTGGCGGACGACCAGGGACAGCTTGCAGTGCGTCTTCAGGCCGACCAGGCCGTAGACGACGTGGCAGCCGGACTCCTCCAGCTTGCGGGCCCACTTGATGTTGGCGTGCTCGTCGAAGCGGGCCTTGATCTCGACCAGGACGAGGACCTGCTTGCCGGACTCGGCCGCGTCGATGAGCGCGTCGACTATCGGGGAGTCGCCGGAGGTGCGGTACAGCGTCTGCTTGATCGCGAGGACGTCGGGGTCCGCCGCCGCCTGCTCCAGGAAGGCCTGTACGGAGGTGGAGAAGGAGTCGTACGGGTGGTGGAGGAGGACGTCCCTGCTGCGGAGGGCGGCGAAGATGTCCGGCGCGGAGGCCGATTCGACCTCGGCCAGGTCGCGGTGGGTGCCGGCGACGAACTTCGCGTACTTCAGCTCGGGGCGGTCGAGGCTGTGGATGCGGAAGAGGCCGGTGAGGTCGAGGGGGCCGGGGAGCGGGTAGACCTCCGCCTCGCTGATCTTGAGCTCGCGGACGAGGAGGTCCAGGACCTCGCGGTCGATCGACTCCTCGACCTCCAGGCGGACGGGCGGCCCGAAGCGGCGCCGCATGAGCTCCTTCTCGAGGGCCTGGAGGAGGTTCTCGGCGTCGTCCTCCTCGACCTCGAGGTCCTCGTTGCGGGTGAGGCGGAACGCGTGGTGCTCCAGGACCTCCATGCCGGGGAAGAGTTCTTCGAGGTGGGCGGCGATGACGTCCTCGATGGGCACGTAGCGGCCCGGGGCGGCCTCCAGGAAGCGGGAGAGCAGCGGGGGGACCTTGACGCGGGCGAAGTGGCGGTGGCCCGTGACGGGGTTGCGGACGACGACCGCGAGGTTGAGGGAGAGGCCCGAGATGTACGGGAAGGGATGGGCCGGGTCGACCGCGAGGGGGGTGAGGACCGGGAAGATCTGGTGCCGGAACAGGGTGAAGAGGCGGGCCTGCTCCTTCTCCGCCAGCTCGTTCCAGCGGACCAGGTGGATGCCCTCCTCGGCGAGGGCGGGGGCGACGTCCTCGTGGAAGCAGGCGGCGTGACGGGCCATGAGCTCGCGTGAGCGGGCCCAGATCATGTCCAGCACCTCGCGGGGCTGGAGGCCGGACGCGGAGCGGGTGGCGACGCCGGTCGCGATGCGGCGCTTGAGGCCGGCGACGCGGACCATGAAGAACTCGTCCAGGTTGCTGGCGAAGATCGCGAGGAAGTTGGCACGCTCGAGGAGCGGGGTGTTCGGGTCCTCGGCGAGCTCGAGCACGCGCTCGTTGAACGCGAGCCAGCTGCGCTCGCGGTCCAGGAAGCGGCCCTGGGGGAGCTGGGCACCGCCGGCCTGGGACTCCTCCGACTCCTCGTACCCGTCGAGATCGGCGTCGATGTCGGGTTCCAGGTCGGAGACCGTGGCGGCCACGGTGTGCGAACGGTGCGCGGCGATGGAGCCCACGGAGGGCTGGGTGTGCTGGACCTCTGCCTGGGTGTTCGGCTGCCTCATGAACCCATTCTTCCGCGCCGCGCGCAGGACAGGCGCGTCGGAAGGCGCGGGATGCTCTGCTCCTGGTGGCTCTGGCACGGTCGGCGTCATTCGGTGAGGGTCGCAAGGCTGTCTGAATCGATGGTTACGGGGACATGACGTGTGGGATAGCGGGGGGCTGCCGTAGCGGGGGCCTGTAGCGGCGGGCAGTCGTGCCTCCCCCAGTGCCTGAACGGCCCGCACCCATGCCGGGTGCCCCCGAAACTCCGGCTGGGAGATCGTGAACCGCTTGGCCGACCTCGTCCGATGAGGAGATGTGAGCGAAACGAAAAGCGACGGCGCGCTGCTGCGAGCCGTCGCAGACGACGGCGACCGCCGTGCCTTCGAGGAGCTGTACCGCCGGTACGCCCCCTGGCTGACCGCCCGCATGCGCAGCCGCTGCGCCGACGCCGGCGTCGTCGACGACGTCGTGCAGGAGACCTTCCTCGCGGTGTGGCGCGGCAGCGCGCGCTACCGGGAGGACGGGGACGTGGCGGGCTGGCTGTGGCGGATCGGCTCCCGGCGGCTCATCGACGCGTTGCGCGGCGACGGGGCGCGGGGCCGGCTGCGGCAGGCGCTGGCCCGGCTGCGGCACCGGGACGAGGTCTCCGCCGAGGAGCGCGTGCTCGCCGGTGTCGAGCACGGGGACCTCGCCGGCGCGCTCGTCCGGCTCTCGCCGGAGCTGCGCGCGGTGCTCCAGGCCACGGTCGTCGACGGGCTGAGCACCCGCGAGGCGGCGGTCCTGCTCGGCATCCCGCCGGGCACGGTCAAGACGCGGGCGATGCGGGCCCGTCGGCAGTTGCGGGAGGCGCTGGCATGAGAAGCGAAGACAACCGCCGGGACACCTGGCACGTGGACGAGGACGACCTGCGGGCGTACGCCCGGGGCGTGCTGACCGCGCCCGCGCTGTGGTCCGCCGATGCCCATCTGACCGCCTGCGCGCACTGCCGCGGCGTCCTCACCGAGGTGAGTGACGTCGCCGCCCTGGACCGGGGGTGGGAGCGGCTCGACGCCGAGCTGGACGCGCCCCGGCCGGGCCTGCTGGAGGGGCTGCTGGTGCGGTGCGGCGTCGCCGACGGCACCGCGCGGCTGCTCGCTGCCACGCCCGTCCTGCGCCGCTCGTGGCTCGGCGCGGTCGTCGCCGTGCTGCTGACGACCTTCGGCGTCGCCCTCGCGGCCGGTGCCGCCGGCACGCCCACGCCGTTCCTCGCCCTCGCTCCGCTGCTGCCGCTGGCCGGGGTGGCGCTCGCCTACGGGCCCGTGCTGGACCCGACGTACGAGATGGCGGTCGTCTCACCGATGCACGGCTTCCGGCTGCTGATGATCCGCACGATCGCCGTGCTGGCCGTGGCGCTCGGCGTCAACGGCCTGGCGACCCTCGCCCTGCCGGAATACGGGCTGCGTGCCCTGGCCTGGCTGCTGCCCGGGCTCGCCCTCACCGCGACCGGGCTCGCGCTGACGCCGCGGCTGGGCCCGGTGGCCGCGCCGTCCGTGGCCGCGGGGGCCTGGGTGGCCGTACTGCTGGCCGCCGACGCGGGTCGCGCGGCCGAGGACAGTGTGCTGGCGCCGTTCACCGCGGCCGGGCAGGGCGTGTCCGCGGTGGTGGCCCTCCTGGGGGCCGGGCTGCTGTTCCTGTTCCGCGACCGGTTCGACGTCTCTGCGCGGGGTGCAGCGTGAGTACCGCTTCTTTCCTTGTCCCTTTCCTGCACGGGAGTGCCGTATGACCCCCACCGTCTCCGTCTCCGCCTCAGGGCTCAGCCTCCACTACGGCCGCACCCGTGCCCTCGTCGACGTGTCGCTGCGGCTGACCCCGGGCGTCACCGGGCTGCTCGGGCCCAACGGGGCAGGGAAGACCACGCTGCTGCGCGTGCTCGCCACCGCCGTGCCCGCCGACCGGGGCTCCTTCACCGTCCTCGGGCACGATCCGGCGACCGCGCGAGGGCGGCAGGAGGTACGGCGGCGGCTCGGGTATCTGCCGCAGACGCCCGGCTTCCACCCGGACTTCACCGCCTTCGAGTTCGTCGACTACGTCGCGATCCTGAAGGAGTTGACGGACCGCTCCGCTCGCCACCGTGAGGTGCGGCGGGTGCTGGAGCAGGTCGATCTGGGGGAGGTGCGCGGACGGAGGATCAAGAAGCTGTCCGGCGGGATGCGCCAGCGGGTCGCGCTCGCGGCCGCGCTGGTGGGCGACCCGGGGTTCCTGGTACTCGACGAGCCGACCGTCGGGCTGGACCCCGAGCAGCGGATGCGGTTCCGGGAGCTGATCGCCGGGGCGGGCGAGGGACGGACCGTGCTGCTGTCCACCCATCAGACCGAGGACGTGGCGATGCTCTGCCACCGGGTGGTCGTCATGGCCGCCGGGACGGTGCGGTTCGACGGGACTCCGGCCGAGCTGACCGCGCGCGCGGACGGGCGGGTGTGGAGCAGCGCCGAGCGCGCGCCGGACGCGAAGGCCGGGTGGCGCACGGGGACGGGTACCTTCCGGAACGTGGGCGATCCACCCGCCGGTGCCGAGCTGCTGGAGCCCACCCTCGAGGACGGCTACCTGCTGGCCCTCGACGGCGCCGACGCGGAGGTGGCCGCATGAGCGCCGTGCTGGAGGAGGCCCCGCCCGCCGTGGACGCCGGAGCGCGCGGCGGCGGCACCCGGGCCGTGCTCGCCCTGGCCCGGTTCGAGGCGCGCAGGCTGCTGCTGAGCGTCCCCGTCGTCATCGCGTTCGTGGGCTACGTCGCCTGGATCGTGTGGCGTACGCGGCACGCGTGGGACGACCACCCGGCCCTCCAGGACGCCGACCGCGCCACCCAGGGCGGGCCCCTGTTCATCGGCCTGGCCGTCCTGCTCTCCACCAACCACGCCGTGCTGCGCTCCGTGCGGCGCGGCACCGAGGACCACTTCGCGGTGCTGGTGCTCACGCCCTGGCGCCGCACGGTGGCGCACGCGCTGGCCGTCGTGCCGACCGTCCTGCTCACCGCCGTGTGCGTGGCCGGGCAGTTCACCTGGGAGGCGCTCAAGCCGGGTGCGATCGGGCACGGTTCGCCTGCCGAGCTGCTCGTCGGGCCGCTGACGGTGCTGCTGTTCGGGGCGCTCGGCGTGCTGTTGGCCCGCATGGTGCGGTCGGCGCTCGCCGGGCCGCTGCTGATGGTCCTCCTGCTGTTCACGCTCGTGCTCGGTACGGGACCCGGCGGCTCGGACGGCCTGTCGTGGCTCTCCCCGGTGGTCGCCGGGCTGGGCTCCAACACCCTGCCCTCCGACCTGCTGGGCCGCCCCGCCGCCTGGCACGCCCTGTACCTGGCGGGGGCGGCGCTGTGCATGGGCTTCCTCGCCGTGCTCGTCGCCGGCGGGCGGAACGCGGTGGTGCAGGCGGGCGCCGCCCTGACCCTCGCGCTGGCGGTGACGGGCGGGGTCCTGCAGGCCGGGGGCGTGGCGCCGTCGCCGGAGCTGACCGCGGCCCGCGAGCGCGCCTCCGTGAGCCCCGAGAAGGAGCAGACCTGCGTCGAGCACGGCCGGTCGACGTACTGCGCCTTCCCCGAGTGGGTGCCCCGCACCGGCACCTGGGCCGGCGTCGTGGACCGGGTCCAGTCCCTCACCGGTGGTTCCGCCCACGACCAGCGGCTCGTCGTACGGCAGCGGATCGACGCCCGGTACGGGCTGGACGGCGACCCCGCGATACCCGCGCAGACCGCCCCGCACCTGGTGACCGTGGGCACCGCCTGGGGCGGCAACCGGGTCCCGGAGTTCTCCAGCGCCGTCGCCGCCGTACTGGTCACGGGCACCGAGGAGGCCGGGAGCGAGCTCTGCGACGGGCGGATGGTCACCCTCATGTGGCTCTCCCTGAGCTGGCAGGACGACCCGATGGACGCCCTGCGCCGGGTCCGCCTCGACGACAGCGTGGAGGGTTCCGCGATCGTCCTGTCGCCCACCGACCCGCTGAGCATGACGGAGGGACAGACGGACGTCGTACGGCGCCTGCTGGAGAAGCCGCCCGCCGGGGTCGGGGAGCGGGTGAAGGCGCACTGGGCCGAGCTGACCGCGCCGGGCGTCACGACCGCACGGGCCGCCGAACTGCTGGGCGTGGCCGGGCCGGAGAAGGCGGACTCGTGCGAGGAGTGACGGGGGCTCTGGTCGGTGCCCTGATCGGTCCGGTGTGGCGCACGCTGCCGCGGCGGGCCCTGGGCTCCGCCGGGGTGCTCGGGCTGCTGGTCGCCGGGGCGCCGGCCCTGACGGGTGGGGAGCCGGCCCGCTGGCAGACGCTCACCCTGCTGCGGGGCGTCGCCCTGATCGGCGCGCTCGGGCTGGCGTTCCTGCTGGACGACCCGGCCCGGCACCTCACCGCGCCCGTCCCGGCCCCGCGCCCGCTGCGGCAGGCGCTGCGGGTGGCCCTGGTCGCACCGCTCGCCGCGCTGTGGTGGACGGCGGTGCTGCTGGTCGCCCCCTCGGAGTCCCGGCCCCCGGCGGGCGGCATCACCCTGGAGGCGGGGGTGATGGGCGTGCTGGCGCTCGCCGGTGCCGCGGCGGTGGTGCGGCTGACGGACGAGGCACGCCCGGGCCCGACCGTCGCGGCGACGCTGCTCCTCACGGCCGTCCTCGCGCCCCTGCTGACCCCGGACGGCTGGGCCCTGTTCGTGCCGCCCGACGACCCACGGTGGCCGACGGCGCACGACCGGTGGGCGGTGCTGCTGGCGGCGGTGGTCGTGGCGTGGGGGGCGTGCGGGCCGGAGCCGTTGGGGCAGCGGGGGCGGTGGGTGCGGCGGATGCGCGGGGCCGCCGGACCGGCGTGACACGGGGGCCTGCGGATCGGTGCGCTCCGGAGGCGCCTGCGGGCCGACGCGCCCCGGAGGCCGGCGGACGCGGATGGGCGTGCCCCGGTCGCCGGCGGACCGGCGTGACGGAGCGGCCAGGAGCCGGCGCGCCGTAACGGAGAGGCGTCGGCAAGGCTCACGTCTCCGTGCGGTACATCAGGTCCGTCTCGTGCGTGACGAAGCCCAGACGCTCGTAGACGGACACCGCCGCCTCGTTGTCCGCGTCGACGTACAGCATCGCCGTGGGCAGCCCCAGCCCCGCCAGATGGCGCAGGCCGATGGTGGTCAGGGCCTTGCCCAGGCCGCCGCCCTGGGCGTCGGGACGGATACCGAGGACGTACACCTCACCCAGCCTCTCGGCCGCGTGCACCTTGGTCCAGTGGAAGCCGATCAGCTCGCCGCCCCGCTCGGCCAGGAAGAACCCGGCCGGGTCGAACCACGCCTCGGCCTTGCGGTCGTCGAGGTCCCGCTGGGTGAGGGCGCCCTGCTCGGGGTGGTGCGCGAAGGCGGCGGCGTTCACCGCGAACCAGGCCGCGTCGTCCTGCCCCGGCACGAAGGCGCGGACGGTGACGCCCTCGGGCAGCCGCGGGTCGGGCAGGTCGAGGCCGGCCAACGGGCGCCGCAGCTGCCGCAGTTCGCGGAACAGGGTCAGCCCGAGCACCTGTGCGAGATGCCGGGCGGCGGAGTGACCGCCGTGCGCCCAGATGCGCAGCCGCTTGCCGGAGGCGGCGAGCAGCGCGGAGCCCAGCGCCCGTCCGTGTCCCTGCCCCCGCTGCGAGGGGTGGACGACCAGTTCGGCAGCCGGCGGCTCCACCGGGTCGGTGTCCTCCAGCTGGGCGTAGCCGACGAGTTCGCCGTCCACGGTGAGCAGCAGATGCGCGATGCCCTCCCGCGCGGCGCCGCGCAGCTGCAGCCGCCCCTGCTCGGACACGGCCTGCTGCCCGTCGTTCCGGGCGGCCTCGGCGAGCAGGGAGAGGACGGCGTCGGTCTGCTCCGGGGTGAGTTCGGCGAGGGTCTCGATCGAGCGGGGGCGGCCGGGCCGCACGGTGTCGTCGCTGGTCATGCGTACGAGGGTAAGGGGCGGGCGCGGTAATGCGCCGGTAGACGAGAAGGGCGGCGGACCAGGAAGCTCAACCAGGATGTAACCCGGAACCCCCTGTCGCGCTACGCGCGTTGACTCTAGGCTGCGCCGACGAGCCGTCTTCCCTGCGGCTCACGCCACGCACACCCACAGGGGGGCGCATGCCAGCCACAACACCGTCGCACCAACCGCGCCGCAGACGCCGTACGAACCGGACGAGCCGTCTCCTCGCCGTCGCCGCCACCGTCGTCACCGCCGGGGCACTCGCCGCGGCCGCGCTGCCGGCGTCGGCGACCGCGGGCACGAGCGACCGCGGCCACGGCGGTCACCAGCCCGACCACCGCCCGGGCCGCTACCAGGACGTCCAGCTCCTGTCCTTCAACGACCTGCACGGCAACCTGGAGCCGCCGGCCGGCTCCTCCGGCCGGGTCACCGAACTCCAGCCGGACGGTACGACGAAGACGGTGGACGCGGGCGGCGTGGAGTACCTCGCCACCCACCTGCGCGAGGCCCGCGAGGGCAACCGGTACTCCATCACGGCGGCCGGCGGCGACATGGTGGGCGCGTCCCCGCTCCTGTCCGGCCTCTTCCACGACGAGCCGACCATCGAGGCGCTGAACAAGCTCGACCTCGATGTGACGAGCGTCGGCAACCACGAGTTCGACGAGGGGGCCAAGGAACTGGCCCGCCTCCAGAACGGCGGCTGCCACCCCACCGAGGGCTGCTACACGGACGAGGAGTTCGAGGGCGCCGACTTCCCGTACCTGGCGGCGAACGTCCTGGACGAGAAGACGATGAAGCCCCTCCTGAAGCCGTACTGGGTGTGGAAGCAGAACGGCGTGAAGGTCGGCTTCATCGGCGTGACCCTGGAGGGCACCCCGGACATCGTCTCGGCGGAGGGCGTGAAGGGCCTGAAGTTCAAGGACGAGGTCGAGACGATCAACAAGTACGCCAAGGAGCTCCAGCGCCAGGGCGTGAAGTCGATCGTGGCCCTCGTCCACGAGGGCGGCTTCCCGGCCTCGTCCTCCTACAACTACGACTGCGACTCCCCGGGCGCCGGCGACGGCATCTCCGGCCCGATCGCCGACATCGCCAAGAACGTCACGCCGCAGGTGGACGCGCTGGTCACCGGCCACACCCACGCGGCGTACGTCTGCACGATCCCCGACCCGGCGGGCAAGCCCCGCACGGTCACGTCGGCCGCGTCCTTCGGCCGCCTCTACACGGACACGACGCTGACCTACGACCGCCGCACCGGTGACATAGCCCGTACGGCCGTGAAGTCGGCGAACCACGTGGTGACGCGGGACGTCCCGAAGGCGCCGGACATGACCCGGCTGATCGACGAGTGGAGCACCCTCGCCGCCCCGATCGGCAACCGCGCCATCGGCTACGTCTCCGGCGACATCAACCGCGACGGCACCGAGTCCCCGCTCGGCGACCTGATCGCCGACGCGCAGCTCGCGTACGGCAAGGAGCAGGACCCGGAGACCGACCTGGCCCTGATGAACCCCGGCGGCATCCGCGCACCGCTGACGTACGCGGCCACGGGCAGCGAGGGCGACGGCGTCGTCACGTACGCCGAGGGCTTCGCCGTCCAGCCCTTCGCCAACACGGTCAACCTCAAGGACTACACCGGCGCCCAGCTGATCCAGGTCCTCAGGGAGCAGGTGAGCGGCCCGAACGAGGCGGCGCCGAAGATCCTCCAGATCTCCTCCGGCCTGACGTACACGCTGGACCTGACGAAGACGGGCGCCGAGCGCGTCGTCACGGACTCCATCCGCCTGGGCGGCGCGCCGATCGACCCGGCGGCCACCTACCGCGTCGCGTCGAACAGCTTCCTCGCGGGCGGCGGCGACGGATTCCCCACGCTGGGCGAGGGCACGAACGAACTCGTCGGCGCGGACGACCTGACGGCACTGGAGCAGTACCTGACGGCCAACTCGTCGTCGGCGAACCCGATCGCACCGCCGGCGGCGGACCGGATCACCCTCGTGCAGTAGCGCTCCGCGGTTTCCAGCGGGCCCATGACCTCGTCCGTCATGGGCCCGCTTTTCACTCGGCCCCTCCCGTCCTACGACGCCGTGGGCACCCAGCCGCCCAGCCAGTCCGCGACCTCCTGGCCGGCCGCCTGGTCGGCGGTCAGCTGGGGGCGGTCGGTGCTCGCGGGACCCGCACCCGGGCCCGTGTTGCGGTACTCGGCGAAGCGGTCGTCCTTCCAGGAGAAGCCGCTCATGTCGGTCCAGGGGGCGGACTTGACCGCGGCGCTCAGGGTGGTGTCGCGGACCGTGGTCTGCGGGTCGAGGCTCGCGTCACCGCCCGCGTGCCAGGGGCGGCCGAGGTGGAAGGTACCGGCCGAGACGTCGCCGTCGACCGCGGAGCGGTTGATCAGGATGCCCTTGCGGTCGGCCGGGGTGCTGGGGGCGGTGACGTAACCGGCCGAGGTGCCGTTCCAGCGCTTCTTCAGGGTGATGACCGACCAGTCGATCACGGCCGTCGCCCGGCCGAAGATGAAGTCGACGTTGCCGACGACGTAGGAGTTGGTCATGTAGACGCGGCCGAGCTTGTCCTTGGCAGCCGTGTCCAGCAGCAGGGTGTCCTGGTCGCCGGTGACGATCACGCCGTCCAGGAAGACCTTGTCGGCCGCAGTGCGCAGCGCCACCGCCTGGTGCCCGGACAGGGACTGGTGCGCGGCCTCGTCGAAGTCGTTGGCGATGGTCAGGTTGCGGGCCTGGAAGTCGTCGGCCTCGACGGCGACGGTCGCGCTGCCGGACGTGCCGTAGGTGCCCGAGCCGTCGGGCTTGGGCGTCCCGGCCGCGTTGTTGTAGGTGATCACGGTGTCCTTGCGGCTGCCACCCGTGCCCTGGATGGTCACGTGCGGCTTGTTGGACGGCACCTTCACCGTCTCGCGGTACGTCCCCGGCTTCACGGAGATGACGACCCGGGACGTGCTGTTCGCGGGGACGGCGTTCACGGCGGCCTGGACGGTCCGGTACTGGCCGCTGCCGTCCTTGGCGACCGTGAGCGTGGTCGCGGCCTTGGTACTCGCACCGCTCGTACCGCTCGTCCCGCTCGTGGCGCTCGCGACGCCGATAGAGGGGCGCGGGCCCGTGCCCGACCTGAGCAGCGCCGGCACGTCCGCGGCCCGGTCGGGCGTGTAGGCGTAGAACTTCTTCGGGTCGAAGGCCGTTCCGCCGCTCTCGTTGCGGCCCGAGGTGCCGGAGAAGACGTTGCCGCGCTGGACGAGCGTCGCGGTGGCGTCCTTGGTGACGGGGTTGCGCATGCCCTGGAAGTAACTGTTCTCCAGGACCATCGAGGTCCTGCCGCGCGCGTAGTTGCCGTACGAGGAGGTGATGTCGGTGCCCGGCGCGTCCTCCAGGAAGTTGTTGTAGAGGTGGGCGTGGGCGGCGTTGTCGGTGGACGGGTTGCGCTGCTCGGTCTCGCGGAACCAGTTGTGGTGGATGGTGATGTCCGTGGTGACGTTGTCCGTCCAGCCGATGCCGAACGTCTTGTTGTTGTCGCTCAGCTTGTTCCAGGAGACCGTCACGTACGTGCTGTCCTTGCGGACGTCGATCAGTCCGTCGGCCATGTGCCGCAGGTCGTTGTGGTCGATCCAGACGTGGTGCGCGCCGTCCATCTGGATCGCGTCGAAGTCGTGCTCCTTGTCGTTCCAGACGCCCTGGTAGGAGTCCCGGATCGTCAGGTTGCGGATGATCACGTTGTGCACGCCGGCGCCGAGGAAGAAGCCGCCGCCGACGATCTGCCCGGAGGTGCCGGCGCCGATGATGGTCTTGTCCGACCGGACCTTGATCTCCTTGCCGACGGGCGCCATGTCGATGGTCCCGGCAACGACGATGACGTAGGGCTCCTCGGCCGTCGCGTACTTCTCCAGTTCGGCCTGCGTCCGCACGGTCACGGTCCTGCCGTCCCGGCCGCCGTACGTGCCGTTCTGCCCGAGGGCGTCGACCGAGGCGAAGCCGTCGGCGGTGGCGGTCGCCCAGGCCGGTGCGGCGGCCGACGCGGCGGAGGCCCGCTGTGCGCCGGAGCCGAGCACACCGAGGTCGGCTCCGTACGCCAGGTACCCCGCGGCGGTCAGGGCCAGCGGGACCCCGACGGCCAGGGTCTTCCTGCCCTTGCGGTGTCGGGGTTTGCTGCGGTGCTGCTCACTCATACGGCGTTCCGTTCCACGTGGGGATGGTCCGCTGCTCAGTCGCCACCCCGCGCGCAAAGGTTGCCGCCCGCCGGACGGGGGAGACGCCGGCCCCGGCTGACCGCGACGCGCAGCACCTCCTCCAGCGCCTCCGTGGCCCTGGCCAACGCGAACCGTACGGCCGGCTCACCGGCCTTCCGGTCACCGAGCACGGCCCTGGCTCCCGCGAGCACCTGTTCCCCCGAGTCCAGTTGGGCCGCCTCGATGTCGTCGGCGAGTCGGGAGAGTCGGCTGTGGCCGCTGTCGGTGCTGAGGTAGCAGGGCTTGCCTTCGGGGGTGGTCCAGGGGAGGAGGCGGAGTGGGGGAGTGTGCATGGGGGTTGGCCCTTCGTGATGACGAACAGGGGTGATTACTCGTTGTGCCTCGATCGTCACTGGCTGCGCGTACGCTGCGGAAGGGGGTGGGCGTTGCCCGAACTCCCCGGCAACAGGGAGGGGTGACGTGGCCGAACGGGTTGACGGACAGCCGGAGTCGGGGCGCGCGGTGCTGGGGCGGACGCTTCGTTTCCTGCGGGAGAAGGAGGGCAAGTCGCTGGGGCAGCTGGCTGACGAGTCCGGTTACGACAAGAGCTACTTGAGCCGTCTGGAGTCGGGCGAGCGGCTGTCCAAGGTGACGGTCATGGAGGACCTTGACGGGTATTACGGGGCCGGTGACCTGCTGGTAAGCCTCTGGAAGATGGCGCGGATCGACGCGTTCAAGGACAAGTACAAGGAGTACATGCGCCTGGAGGCGGCGGCACGGATCATCCGCGTGTACGCGCCGAACATCCCCGGGCTGTTGCAGATCGAGGAGTTCGCCCGCGAGGTGTTGTCTGCGCCTCAGGCAACGGGCCAGGACCGCGAAGCAGTTGAGGAGCAGGTGGCCGCACGTCTGGGCCGGCAGTTGCTGCTGCGCAAGAACCCGGCGCCCAGCGTCCGCTTCATCATCGACGAGCTGGCCCTTCGCCGTACTTCGGCCAGCACGGAGACCTGGGCAGACCAGCTGACACACATCGTGGCCGTCGCACAGTGGCCGAACGTGGTCGTGCAGGTGCTGCCGTTCTCTGCAGGGGTCCATCACCTCATGGGGAAGGGGTCATTGACCCTTTTGTGGCAGGCGGACGGACGTTCCGCGGCGTACACGGAGGGCGGGAGCAGCGGTGTGCTGATGGAGGATCCGGAGGACGTCCTGTGCCACCGGTTGTCCTACGATCGGCTGCGGGATCTGGCGCTGTTGCCGTCGGACTCGCTGGCGTTCATGAGGAACGTACTGGAGGAGCACCGATCATGAAGCACATCCCCGACCTCCGCACCGCCGCCTGGCGCAAGTCGAGCTACAGCGACGGGGGAGCCAACAACTGCGTCGAGGTCGCCGACGGGTGCCCCGGCCTTGTCCCCGTGCGGGACAGCAAGGTGCCGGAGGGGCGGGTGCTCGTGTTCGGCGGGGGCTCCTGGGACGCGTTCGTGGCGGGGATGAAAGGTCACTGAAGGGAGCGAACGGGCGGCGGCTCCTGGCCGTGATGTGACTATGGTGGAGCCATGGCAGAGAACACGACCATTCAGGTGTCCCGCCAGACCCGCGACCACCTCGCGCAGGTGGCCAAGGAGCGTGGCATGACCCTCGGCCAGCTGGTCGAGCAGCTGGCCTCGGAGCAGCCGACGGCGGAGCAGATCGCGGAGCGGGTGGCGGCCGACCGGCAGGTCGTCCGTGACGTCGTCGGCGTGGACATCAGCGACGAGGAATTCGACCGGGCGACCGACCTGCTCGGAAACATCTACCGGATCGCCGCCGAGAAGGTCCGTATGGCCCGGGGTGCCGCCGCGTGATCATTCTGGACACCGGCGCGACCCGTGCCCTCGCGGACGGTCACAAGACGCTGAACCTGCTCGCCGGAAACATGGCCCGTACGCCGGGCGATCTGCTCCGCATTCCCGCCCTCTGCCTCGTACAGGCGGAGTCGGAGGAAGCGGGGGCGGCCGGACGGGTACTGGCGTTCTCGTCGGTGGTCGTCGACGACCTGGACACGGCCGGGTCGGTCACCGTCGGGACCATGATCCGCGACGGGTACGGAGGCGCGGACACCTGTCACGCCTTGTACTGCGCGCTGCCACGCCCCGAGTTCACGGGCATGTCCATCCTCCTCACGGACCGGGAGGACGCCTACCCGCCCGGCGTCGTCACCGTCGACATCGACTCCCCCGGCATGCTCGGCTACCACTGACCCCCGTCGGCCCCGGTCGACTCCGGTGGGGGTACCGGCGCCCCCGGCAGCCGTACGGTCGCGGTGGTGCCGCCGTCCTGCGCCGGGGTGAGGGTCACTTCGCCTCCCGCCTGCTGCACCGTGCGGGCCACGATGGACAGGCCGAGGCCCGAGCCGGGCAGGGCGCGCGCGCTCGGGGAGCGCCAGAAACGGTCGAAGACGTGGGGGAGCTCGTCGGCGGGGATGCCGGGGCCGTGGTCGCGGACCGTGAGGGCGCCGTCGGTCAGCCGTACGTCGATCGTGCCGGCCTCCGGGCTGAACTTCACCGCGTTGTCCAGGATGTTGACCACCGCCCGCTCCAGCGCGGCCGGTTCCGCCCGTACGTACCAGGGCTGCACGTCCGCCGTGATCGTCAGTTCCGGGCCGCGCAGGCGGGCGCGGCGCAGGGCCGACTCGACGACGTCGTGCCAGGCGAGGATCCGGGTGCGGCCGGTGTGCTGGCCGGTGTCGGGGCGGGACAGTTCCTGGAGGTCGCCGATCAACGCCGCCAGCTCCGTCATCTGCGCCTTCACCGAGGCGAGCAGCGCCTTGCGGTCCGCCTCCGGGATCGGGCGGCCGGTCTCCTCGCTGCGGGTGAGGAGCTCGATGTTGGTGCGCAGGGAGGTGAGGGGGGTGCGCAGTTCGTGGCCGGCGTCGGCGATGAGCTGCTGTTGCAGGTCGCGGGAGCTGGCCAGGGACGAGGTCATGCTGTTGAAGGAACGGGAGAGACGGGCGATCTCGTCCTCGCTGTCTTCTTCTACGGGGATGCGGACAGCCAGGTCCTCGGTGCGGGCCACGTGCTCGACGGCCTTGGTGAGTTCGTCGACGGGGCGTAGACCGGCGCGGGCCACGGCGAGACCGGCGGCACCCGCGCCGATGACTCCGATGCCGGAGACGACGAGAAGGACCCAGACCAGGGAGGACAGGGGCTTGGTGACGTCCTCGAGCGGCTTGGCGATGGAGACGGCGATGCCGGGCTGCACCTGGCCGGTGGCCGCGTCCAGGACTCGCCCGGTGAAGACCCGCATGGTGGCCCCGTCGGTGGTCCGCGCGGTGTGCAGGGCGTTCTTCGCCCGTCCGTCCGCGACGTCCAGGTCCTCCTGCTCTACGCGGACCTCCTCGTCGCCGGGATGGACGCAGGTCGAGCCGTCCGAGTAGAGGATGGTGACGACGGGGGCGTTGGGCACCTGGGGGAGTTCCTCCGGGGCCCCCGACTGGCAGTTGCGCAGCATGCTGTTCAACAGCCCCCTCGACACCTGCTCGCCACGCAACTGGTCGTCCAGCTGGTTGTACAGCTGCTCACGCACCAGGAACCAGCACGTCACCGAAACCGCCGCCACCGCGAACGCCACCGCCGCCGCCACCAGCAACGACAGCCGGGCCCGGATGGGCAGCGCACGGAACCGCCGGAGCAGGCCTCTCACTCCGCGCCGCCCTGCCGCAGGACGTACCCCACGCCGCGCACCGTGTGCACGAGACGCGGTTCGCCGCCCGCCTCGGTCTTGCGGCGCAGGTACATGACGTACACGTCGAGGGAGTTGGACGACGGCTCGAAGTCGAAGCCCCAGACCGCCTTCAGGATCTGCTCCCGCGTGAGGACCTGGCGCGGGTGCGCCATGAACATCTCCAGCAGCGTGAACTCCGTGCGGGTCAGCTCCACGCGCCGCCCGCCCCGGGTGACCTCCCGCGTCGCCAGGTCCATGGTCAGGTCGGCGAAGGTGAGGGAGTCGTCGTCCTCGGCGGTGGCCTCGACGGCCGCCGCGTAGGAGCTGCGGCGCAGCAGCGCGCGGATGCGGGCGAACAGCTCGTCCAGTTCGAAGGGCTTGACCAGGTAGTCGTCGGCGCCGGCGTCCAGGCCGGTCACCCGGTCGCCGACCGTGTCGCGGGCCGTGAGCATGAGGATCGGGGTCGTGTCGCCGGCGCCGCGGATGCGGCGGGCGGCGGTCAGGCCGTCCATGCGGGGCATCTGGATGTCGAGGACGACGAGGTCGGGCCGGTACGCCGCCGCCTTCTCCAGGGCGTCCGCGCCGTCGACGGCGACCTCGGTGTCGTACCCCTCGAAGGCGAGACTGCGCTGGAGGGCTTCGCGGACGGCCGGCTCGTCGTCGACGATCAGGATCCGCTGGGTGTCACGGTCGCCTTCTGCGGGGCTCATGGGTTCGGATACCTCGGATGCGGTGGGATACGGCTGCCAACGCCTTCAGCGTCGCACGTTCTCGTGCCCGCCCGGCATCAGCCGTCGGCGCCCGCGCGCAGCTTCGCCAGGTCGGCCTTGACGGTGTTGACCGGGATGGCGAAGCCCAGGCCGACGCTGCCCGCGCTGGCGGAGGACTCGGTCGCCGAGTACATCGCGGAGTTGATGCCGACGATGTTGCCGTTCATGTCGATCAGCGCGCCGCCGGAGTTGCCCGGGTTGAGGGACGCGTCGGTCTGGATGGCCTTGTACGTCGTCGTGGACGAGCCGGTGTCGCCGTTGAACTCCTGGCCGCCGAACTCGAACGGCCAGCCGCCGCCCTGCCGCTGCTGCTGTTGCTGCTCCTGGCCCTCGTCCGTCGCGACGGTCACGTCACGGTTCAGGGCCGAGACGATGCCGCTGGTCACGGTGCCGGTCAGGCCCTCGGGGGAGCCGATCGCCACGACCTGGTCGCCCACCTGGACGCCGTCGGAGTCGCCGAGGGTCGCGGCCTTGAGGCCGGAGGCGTCCTCCAGCTTGATCAGCGCGAGGTCCTTGCTGCTGTCGGTGCCGACGACCTGCGCGGTGTACTGCTTGCCGTCGCTCGTCGTCACCTTGACGGACGAGGCGCCGGAGACGACGTGGTTGTTGGTGATGATCTCGCCGTCGCTGGTGATGATCACGCCGGAGCCGGTGGAGGAACCGGCGTTCGAGGTGGCGCTGATCTCGACGATGCTCGGGCTGACGGCCTGGGCGACCCCGGCGACCGTGCCCTTCTGGCTGGAGGGCACCACATTGGTGCTGGTGGTGCTGGAGGCGACGGTGTCGCTGCCGGTCAGCTCCTGGATGCCGTACGCCGTGCCGCCGCCGACGGCCGCCGCGACGATCGCCACGGCCGCGAGCAGGGCCACCGGCCCGCGCCGGGCCGTGCGCTTCCTGCGCACCGGCTCGGGGTGTATGGACTGCCCCTCCTGGAAGGGCTCCGCGGGCGGCTGGGTCGGCGGGGGCGGCCACTCGGGGTTGACGGGAGAGGAGGCGTGCTGGTGGCTTCCCTGATACGGGTTCGCGTGCTCGTACTCGCCGTTCCGGCGGAGGCTCTCGGTCATGTTCATGAGCCTCCCGCCCCCGTATGAGAGCGGGCTTAGTGCTGCCTGAGAAGCCCGGCAGAACCTCGTATGCCCGATGTAAAGAGGTGCGGGAGGCTACTTGGCGAAGAGGCTCAGGAGGTCACTCGCAGCCGCAGGACTGCCGTACGACCAGCCGCGACGGGAAGACCTTCAGCCGCTCCCGGCGCGAGCCCGCCACCCGCAGACCGTCGTCGAGGACCAGGTCCACGGCGGCCCGCGCCATCGCCGACCGGTCCGAGGCGACCGTCGTCAGCGGCGGGTCCGCCAGGTCCGCCTCCTTGATGTCGTCGAAGCCGGCGACCGCCAGCTCGCCCGGCACGTCGATGCGCAGCTCGCGGGCCGCGCGCAGCAGGCCGATCGCCTGGTCGTCGGTGGAGCAGAAGATCGCGGGCGGCCGCTGCGGCCCGGAGAGGAGCTCCAGGCCCACCCGGTAGGCGTCGTACCGGTTGTACGGCGCCTCGAAGAGCCGGCCCTCGGTGGAGAGCCCGGCCTCCTTCATCGCGCGCTTCCAGCCCTCGACGTGGTCGGAGACCGGGTCGCCGACGGACGGGGTCTCGGCGGTGCCGCCCACACAGGCGACGTACTCGTACCCGTGCTCCAGCAGGTGGCGTACGGCGAGCTGGGCGCCGCCGAGGTCGTCGGTGACCACGGCGACGTCGTCGATGGCCTCGGGGCGCTCGTGCAGCAGGACGACCCGGGCGTCCCAGGCGTCGATCTCGGCGGCGGCCAGGTCGTTCAGCGCGTGGCTGACCAGGATCAGGCCGGAGACCCGCATGCCCAGGAAGGCCCGCAGGTAGTGGACCTCGCGTTCGCCCACGTAGTCCGTGTTGCCGACCAGGACCATCTTTCCGCGCTCGGAGGCGGCCTGCTCGACCGCGTGCGCCATCTCCCCGAAGAAGGGCTGGCGGGCGTCCGGGATGATCAGGCCTATGAGGTCGGTGCGCCGCGACGCCATCGCCTGGGCGACCCGGTCCGGCCGGTACCCCAGTTCCTTGATCGCGGCGAGGACACGCTCGCGCGTGGCCGGGGCGACCGGCCGGGGTCCGTTGTTGATGACATAGCTGACGACGGCGGTGGAAGTCCCCGCCAGTCGCGCCACATCATCCCGAGTCACCTTGGCCACGCGCGGAGTCTACGCGGATGGAACCGCCCTGGGCAGGGCGTATCAGACCTTGGATGACGTTGCTTCCGCGGTGTCCGGTACGGATGCGGACGTCTCGGCCTCGGCGCCGTCCGCGGCACGCCCCGCCTTCTCGCCCTTTTCCGCCTTCTCGGCCTTCTCCGGCTTCTCCGGCGTCACGAAGCGGTAGCCGACGTTGCGGACGGTGCCGATCAGCGCCTCGTGCTCGGGGCCGAGCTTGGCGCGCAGCCGCCGTACGTGGACGTCGACCGTGCGGGTGCCGCCGAAGTAGTCGTAGCCCCACACCTCCTGGAGCAGCTGGGCGCGGGTGAAGACCCGGCCCGGATGCTGGGCGAGGTATTTGAGCAGCTCGAACTCCTTGAAGGTCAGGTCGAGGACCCGGCCCTTGAGTTTCGCGGAGTACGTCGCCTCGTCCACCGACAGGTCGCCGTTGCGGATCTCCATGGGGGAGTCGTCGCTGACGATCTGCTGGCGGCCCATGGCCAGCCGCAGCCGGGCCTCGACCTCCGCCGGACCGGCGGTGTCGAGCAGGACGTCGTCGATGCCCCAGTCCGCGGTGACGGCGGCGAGGCCGCCCTCGGTGACGACGAGGATCAGCGGACAGCCGAGCCCCGTCGAGCGCAGCAGCTGGCACAGGCTGCGCACCTGGGGCAGATCACGGCGCCCGTCGACGAGGATCACGTCGGCGCCGGGGGTGTCGACCAGGGCCGGGCCCTCCGCCGGGGCCACGCGGACGTTGTGCAGCAGCAGGCCGAGGGCGGGGAGCACCTCCGTCGACGGCTGGAGGGCGTTGGTCAGGAGCAGCAGAGAACTCATCGCGCCCCACCTGCCTGGGTCGTCTCACGGTCGTGCACGGTTCGCTCGCCCATAACGTCTGGTTCCTCCTCGGTCCCTGCGAGGACGTTTACGGCACTGCTTCGTACGGGTGCGGATCCCGTGCCCGTGGGGCCCGCCGCACGTCCGGGAGGTGAACGCTCGTTGACGCTCCCGAAAGCACGAAAGGACCCGGGGGCTACATCGCCCGAGTCCTCTGCCCAGCAGAATAGCCGACATGAGCAACGGTCCGGCAGGTCATGTGGCGCGTTCCACCATTCGTCCGCATCGCGAGACGCCCGGGAAAGCGCCGCACCGCACGCCCGCACGCACCTTCCTGCGCACCGCCGACGGCATCCGGATCGACGCGGTCTACAAGCCGGCGGAGACCGACAGCAACGCCTCTGACCTGGTGTTCGTCATCGCGCACGGCTTCACCGCCGGTGCGGACCGTCCGCACGTGCGACGCATCGCGCGGACGTTCGCCCGGTACGGGGCGGTGGTCACCTTCTCCTTCCGGGGCCACGGGGCCTCCGGCGGACGGTCGACGGTCGGCGACCGCGAGGTGCTGGACCTCGCGGCGGCCGTTGCCTGGGCACGCGGCTTCGGGCACGCGCGCGTGGTGACCGTCGGTTTCTCCATGGGGGGCTCGGTGGTACTGCGGCACGCCGCGCTGTACGGCCCGGACAGCGCCGCGCGCACGGACGCCGTGGTGTCGGTGAGCGCGCCCGCCCGCTGGTACTACCGGGGTACGGCGCCGATGCGCCGGCTGCACTGGCTGGTGACGCGCCCCGAGGGCCGCGTCGTCGGCCGCTACGGCTTCCGTACCCGCATCCACCACCTGGCCTGGGACCCGGTGCCGCTGTCGCCGGTGGACGCGGTGCCGCGGATCGCGCCGACGCCGCTGCTCGTGGTGCACGGCGACCGGGACGGCTACTTTCCCCTCGACCACCCCCGGATGCTGGCCGAGGCGGCCGGTGACCACGCCGAACTCTGGCTGGAGCCCGGCATGGGCCACGCCGAGCACGCGTCCGGCGAGGAGCTGCTGCGCCGGATCGGCGACTGGGCCGTGACGCGGGCGGGCTAGCCTGACGGTGTTCACCGCCGGTCGGCACGGACGCCGACCGGCACCGGCGACGAAGGATCCAGATGGCAAAGGTCACGGTGCGCTACTGGGCCGCCGCGAAGGCCGCGGCAGGGGTGGCCGAGGAGCCGTACGAGGCGGCCACGCTCGCCGACGCGCTCGGCGCGGTGCGCGAGCGGCACCCCGGCGAACTCACCCGCGTGCTGCTGCGCTGCTCGTTCCTCGTCGACGGCGACCCCGTCGGCACCCGCGGGCATGAGACGGTACGGCTGGCCGACGGCGGCACGGTCGAGGTGCTCCCGCCGTTCGCAGGAGGGTGAGCGATGACCAACCAGCCGCATCAGCCGCATCAGCAACAACATCAGTCGTACGGGGGACACGCAGCGGAGACGGGTTACGACCCCCAGGCGTGGCCCGGGTATCAGCAGCCCCAGGGCCAGCAGCCGTACCAGGGCCATCAGGGGTACGGGGACCAGGACGCCGCCCAGTACACGCAGCAGTGGCAGGGCCAGACCTGGGAGACCCAGGTGCAGCCGCCGGTCTCGGCGGAGGAGACGGCGTACCTGCCGCCCACACCGCACGGAACGACGACCGGCGGCTACGCACAGCCGCCGACGTACCCGTCACAGCCACAGCCCCAGCCCCATCCTCAGCCGTACCAGTCACAGCCGTACGAACCCCCCGCGCCACCGACTCCCACCCCCACTCCCACACCAGCCCCCGGCGCCCCGGCAGCCTCCGCCGCCCCGGACTACGGCCCCGCCACCATCGCCGGCAACACGCGGATCACCGACGCGCAGCGCGCCCGTGCCGAGGGCCGTTCGCCGATCATCGACCCGGGCATGCAGCCGGCCGGGCTCACCGCGCTGCTCGGGCTGCTGCTGGCCGGAGCGGCGGCGCTCGGCACTTACGCGCTGCTCGTCCCGCTCGTCGTCCTCCAGGCCGTCACCGCGGCGGGCTGGTTCCGGCTGAACGGGATGTGGCCCGCCCGGCAGGGCATCGCCCTGGGCTTCGCGGGCGCGCTCGCCGCCGACGCGGCGCTGCTGGTGTCGGACCGCTCCCCGGCAGCCATCCTCGGCACCCTCGGCGTGTGGGTGCTGCTCTCCCTCGTCCTGCAACTGCGCTCGCACGCGGACCCCGACGAGCGGATGTACGGCCTGATGGCGACCGTCGCCGCGGCGGCCCTGGCCATCGCCGCGGGCGGATACCTCGCCGCCGACGCGGACGCGGTGACGGTCGGTGCGGTCGCGGTGGCCGTCGCCGCCGTGGCCCGCGCCCTGCCGCTGCCGACGCCGGCGTCGGTGGTCGTCGCGCTCCTCGCGGCGGCCGGGGCGGGGATCGCGGTCGGCGCGATGACGGACCTCGGGACCTCGGGGGCGCTGCTCGGCGCGGGCGCGGCGGTGTGCGCGCTGATCGGTCACCGGGTGGCGGCGTACGACTACCCCTCCCGGTTCGTCCACTTCACGGCGGGCGTGGCGCTTCCCCTCGCGGCGGCGGCACCGGCGGTGTACGTGCTCGGACGCCTCCTCGGCTGAGCCACCCCGGCGTGGGCGCCGCCCCGGCGCCCACGCCCCGGGCCACCTGTCACAGGTGATCGACAAAATTCCGGCGGCCCCGCGCGTCCGCGTTACCCTCGCGCTGGACGGCCGTCGGTCGTCGGGGGACCGCCGTCGTTGACAGCACAGGGTTGGGGAAACACCGTATGCGTGCACTGCGAATACTGCTGATCGTCGTCGTGATCCTGGGCGGGCTCTTCGTGATCGCCGACCGCGTCGCGGTCAACTTCGCGGAGGGCGAGGCGGCGGACAAGCTGCGCAGTACCGAGAACCTGGCCTCGACCCCCGACGTCTCGATCAACGGCTTCCCCTTCCTCACCCAGGTCGTCGGCGGGGAGCTGGACGACGTCGAGGTCGGCATCGACGACTACGAGGCCTCCACCGGCAACGGCGGCGAGAAGATCCGTATCGACGGCCTGCGGGCGAACATGAAGGGCGTCGAGTTCTCGAGCGACTTCGGCTCCGCCACCGCGGCCACCGCCACCGGCACCGCGACCGTCGGCTACGACGAGCTGATGAAGGCCGCCAAGTCCGAGCCGACGACCGTCGCGCCCGGCATCACCGCCAAGGTCATCGGCCTCTCCGACGGCGGCAACGGCAAGATCAAGGTGTCGCTCCAGGCCACGGCCTTCGGCGTCCAGGTGCCCGAGCCGGTCGAGGTGCTCAGCTCGGTCAAGGTCAAGGACAACAACGTCGAGGTCGTCGCCGACGGCCTGCCCGAGGTTGGCGGCACGCAGCTCGCCGAGTCCCGGATCCGGGCCATCACCGACTTCCAGCAGACGATCGACGAGCTGCCGGGCGGCATCGAGCTCGACAAGGTCCAGGCCGCGAAGAACGGCGTCGAGATCACGGTGAAGGGTTCGAACGTCAGGCTGGCCGGGTAGGCAGGGCAGTGCGCGGCGGGCGCGCGTCCGAAAAGTGAGACGGCGTCGTCCGCACCGCAGATGCGACGGTGAACGCCCTGGTCCGGACGCCCCTCCACGACGCCCCGGAAGCCGCTTGGATCCCATATCCCGGACGATCCCGTCTCAGGATGCGACACACCGGTGACATGCCCCGCTGTCCGTCCCTACGATCGGCCCTATGAAGCGACAGGCGGACCTCACGAAGCGGCGGGCAGTGGACCTGTGCCGCGTTGCCGCCATGCTCTGTCGCACCTTCTGAGCGAACGGCGACGCCGCCGTCCGTGTCCCCTCACCGCCCTGCCCAGGGCACCGGCGCGCCGCTCCGGCATGAGCGCGCCCACCCTCTCATCGCACGCCCCGCCGCACCTGCCCCGGAGGAGAAAACATGAGCCGCAGCGACGTCCTGGTCGACGCCGACTGGCTGCAGGACCACCTGGACGACCCGAACATCGCGATCGTCGAGGTGGACGAGGACACGTCCGCGTACGACAAGAACCACATCAAGAACGCGATCCGGATCGACTGGACCCAGGACCTCCAGGACCCGGTCCGCCGCGACTTCATCGACCAGGAGGGCTTCGAGAAGCTCCTCTCCGCCAAGGGCATCGCCAACGACACGCTGGTGATCCTCTACGGCGGCAACAACAACTGGTTCGCCTCCTACGCCTACTGGTACTTCAAGCTCTACGGCCACGAGAACGTCAAGCTCCTCGACGGCGGCCGCAAGAAGTGGGAGCTGGACGCCCGCGAGCTCGTCGCCGGCGACGAGGTGCCCGAGCGCGCCGCGACCGACTACAAGGCCAAGGCGCAGGACACGTCCATCCGTGCCTTCCGCGACGACGTGGTCGCCGCCATCGGCGCGCAGAACCTGGTCGACGTGCGCTCGCCCGACGAGTTCTCGGGCAAGCTGCTCGCCCCGGCCCACCTCCCGCAGGAGCAGTCGCAGCGCCCGGGCCACGTCCCGTCCGCCCGCAACATCCCGTGGTCGAAGAACGCCAACGACGACGGCACCTTCAAGTCGGACGACGAGCTCAAGCAGCTCTACGTCGACGAGCAGGTCGACCTGGCGAAGGACACCATCGCCTACTGCCGCATCGGTGAGCGCTCGGCCCTGACCTGGTTCGTCCTGCACGAGCTGCTCGGTGTGGAGAACGTCAAGAACTACGACGGCTCCTGGACCGAGTACGGCTCCCTGGTCGGCGTGCCGATCGAGCTCGGCGCCAACAAGTAAGTCCGCCCCCTCTCAACCCCTCAGGAGTACGACATGTGCGGAGCGAAGGCCGGCGGCCCCGACGCCTCGACGATCAAGCCCGGTGAGACCACCATCCAGGGTCAGGTGACCCGTGACGGCGAGCCGGTGACGGGCTACGTCCGTCTGCTGGACTCCACCGGCGAGTTCACGGCGGAGGTCCCGACCTCCGCGACGGGCCAGTTCCGCTTCTACGCGGCCGAGGGCACCTGGACCGTCCGCGCGCTCGTCCCGGGCGGCAGCGCCGACCGCACGGTCGTCGCCCAGCAGGGCGGACTGGCGGAGGTCGCGATCGCCGTCTGACGGCACGCGGCGAGCAGGGCGAGTGACGGTCGAAGGGCCGCACCCCACGGGTTGGACTCCCGGGGTGCGGCCCTTCGGCATGTCCGGGCCGCGTACGCGGACCTACGCTGGACGTATGTACGCGCGGCGGCGGCATCGCTACTTCGTGATGATGGGCATCTGCATCGCGCTGTTCGTCCTGGCCTGGGGCGTCGTCCGCCTCTGGTCGGTGCCCGCTGCCGTCGGCATGTGCGTGGTCGCCATGGTCATCCCGCCGCTCGCCGCGATGGTCGCCAACCGCCGGGGCCCCGACGACCGCTGGTGGGACGACCCGTCCGGCGACCCCAGGTCCGACGAGTGGTGGGACGAACTGGACGGCAAGAAGGGCCCGCGCCACGAGGACCGGCCCTGAGCCCCACGCCGTTGCGGCCCCGGTCCTAAGCCCTGTCCAGCCCCCCGACGAGGCGTTCCAGGCAGCGCACCGCCAGATCGGCGGGCGAGCCGGGTCCCTTCGCCCCCGCCTCGGTGCCGGCCCAGGTCTCCAGGGCGATCCGGATGGCGTCGGTGGCGGCGGCGGCCACCAGCCGCACCTCCAGCGGATCGGCGGCCCCGTCCGTGGGACCCAACAGCCGCGCGATCACCGGGACGAGCCGCTCCTCGGACTCCTGGTTCACGCGGTACCACACGGCGCGCAGCGCGGGGTCGTCCGCGCCGGCCCGCAGCAGCCCGCGCGTGCGCAGCATCGCCTCTTCGGCCCGGGCGTCCGGCGCCGCCAGCGCCTCCTCGACGGCCGCCCGTAGCGCCGGGCCGAGCGGTGTGCCCGGCTCGGTGCTCTCCAGCAGCCCGCGCCAGCGGTCGGCGCCGACCGTGAGCAGGGGGCTGACCGCGTCCTGCTTGGAGCGGAAGTACCGGTAGAAGGTGCGCAGCGCGACCCCCGCGCGCTGGGCGATCTCCTCGGCCGTCGTGGCGTGCGGGCCCTGGGCGGCGAAGAGTTCCGCCGCCGCATGTGCGATGTCGAGCTGGGTGGCGGCCTTGCGGCGCTCGGTCAGGGACGGGGGTGGCTCGGTGCTCACCCCAGAAGAGTACGACGCGCGACGGCGATGTGGCATGCCGTGACGTAGTGGCAAAACGTGCCATCCAGGCGTACCGTGAAGTCGAATCGAGGCGCCCGGCGAAAGAGAACAGGCGCCGCAAGGGCCCGGCCGGCGGACAGCCGCGGACCGGGTGGGAGCACACATGAACCACATGAACCGCTACGAAGGCCGTCGCGTCCTGGTCACCGGTGGTGGCTCGGGCATAGGCCAGGCCACCGCGCTGCGCATCCTCGCGGAGGGCGGCACCGTCGTGGCCGCGGACGTCAGCGAGACAGGCCTGAAGGACACGGTTCAGAAGGCGGCGGCCCACGCGGACCGGCTCACCACCCTCGTCGTCGACATCGCCGACGAGACCTCCGTGCGCGAGGGCGTCAAGGCCGCGACGGACGCGCTGGGCGGGCTGGACGTCCTCGTCAACGCCGCCGGCATCCTGCGCTCCTCGCACACCGAGCAGACCAGCCTCGCGGACTTCACCCGCGTCCTGACGGTGAACCTCGTCGGCACGTTCCTGGTGATCCGCGAGGCGATCCCGGCGCTCCTGGCGGGCCGGGACGCGGCCGTGGTCAACTTCAGCTCGACCTCGGCGGCGTTCGCCCACCCGTACATGGCGGCCTACGCGGCGAGCAAGGGCGGCATCCAGTCCATGACCCACGCCCTGGCCGGCGAGTACGCGGGGCGCGGCATCCGCTTCACCGCCGTACAGCCGGGCTCCATCTCCTCCGGCATGACGGACGGCAGCGGGGCCAGCGGACAGAGCGCCGGTCCCGGGCTGCCCGAGGACGCCGACATGCGCCTCTTCGCGAAGCTCTCGCCCGCGCTCGGCCAGGGATTCGCCGGCCCGGAGACGGTGGCGTCGGTCGTCGCGATGCTGGGCTCCGAGGACGGCCGGTTCATCACGGGCACGGAGATCCGCGTCGACGGCGGCACCCACTTCTGACCCCGCCCCTGGAGAGGAGCGCACCATGCAGGACCACCCCCCTCACGACGTGCACACACCCCACGACCTGACCGGCAAGAGCCTGATCATCACCGGCGCCGCCCGCGGCCTGGGCGCGGAGGCCGCCCGTCAGGCGGTCGCCGCCGGGGCGCACGTCCTGATCACCGACGTCCTGGACGACGAGGGAGAGGCCACGGCCCGCGCACTCGGCGACCGCGCCCGTTTCCTGCACCACGATGTGACCTCGGAGGAGGACTGGCGCCGCGCCGCCGACCTCGCCGTCACCGAGTTCGGATCGCTGCACGGCCTGGTGAACAACGCCGGCATCTCGACCGGCACCCTGCTGGAGTCGGAGTCCGTCGCGCACTTCCGGAAGGTGCTCGACATCAACCTCACGGGCGTCTTCATCGGCATGAAGACCGTGATCCCCGCGCTGAAGGAGGCCGGCGGCGGCTCGATCGTCAACATCTCCTCCGCGGCCGGCCTGATGGGCCTCGCCCTCACGGCCGGCTACGGCGCCTCCAAGTGGGGCGTCCGGGGGCTCACGAAGATCGGCGCCGTGGAGCTGGGCACCGCCCGCATCCGCGTGAACTCCGTGCACCCCGGGATGACGTACACGCCGATGACCGCGGCCGTCGGCATCGAGCAGGGCGAGGGCAAGTACCCGAACACCCCGATGGGCCGGGTCGGCGAGCCCCACGAGATCGCCGGCGCGGTCGTCTTCCTGCTCTCGGACGCCGCGTCCTATGTCACCGGCGCGGAACTCGCGGTGGACGGCGGCTGGACCACCGGACCGACGGTCGCGTACGTCATGGGGCAGTGAGCCCCGACGCGGCCGAATCGTGATCAGCACCGCCGCAACCCCGAACCCCCGCCGTGGGTCTCCTGAGTGCGCGCATACGGAACGCGCGCTTCACGTTCTGTGGAGGGGGCGTCATGGAAGAGGAACCGGCGAGACCCGCGGCACCGGCCGCGCCGACGACATCGGAGGGGCCCCAGGCGACGGACGAACCCGCGCCGGCGGTCGACGATGCGTCCGCGCCCACCGAGGGGGCCGGACGACGCCGACGGCGCGGGCGTACGGCCCTGCTCGTCACCGTCGCCGCCGTGCTGGGGCTGGTCGCCGGCACCTGCGGTGGATACCTCGTACAGGCCGAACGCCGGCCGACCAAGCTGCCCTCACTGGCCCAGCCCCTGTCACCGCCGGCGGCCGACAAGGCGCCGAAGCCGCTTTCTGCGGCTGAGGACCGTCGCGTACGCACGGACGGCGACCTGCGCAAACTCCTGCTGAAGAAGCCGCGCGGGGCCCGGGACGCCGAGTGGCTAGAGGGCTCCGACGGTTGGATGGACCTCGCGAGCTACGCCGAGAGGTACCGAAAGACGGGCGAGAAGTTCTCGCAGTACATCCAGGACGAGTTCCGTCGTGCGGCGGTCGTCGGCTGGGGCGTCGGCGACTCCTACAACGTCGAGATCCATTTGATCCAGTTCCATCAGGAGGAGGTCCTGGCGGCGGTTGAGGCCAGTGACGCCGGTCGGGACTGGGCGGGGTGGGCGTGGGACACCAGCAGATGGCCGATTCCCGGAACCGGCGACGGCGAGGTGTTCGTCCGCAACCAGCCGGAGCCCGAAACGGGCTATGGGCAGGAGGTGTATGTCGCTGAGGCGTACGCGTGGCGGGGCGACATCCAGATGGCAATCCTGATCAGCGGCACCAAGCGGGTCAGCAAGAAGCTGATTGCAGATCTGGCGAAGCGACAGATGGAGCGGCTGTGACCGAGAACGAACAGACCGCCCCCGTGGGACGCCGGAGGTGGGTCGCTCCCGTGACGATCGGGGTGGTGCTGGTCGCCGCGGTCGCCGGTGCCATCGGGTACACGGTCGACACCGTCAAGGACGCCGATCGGACCGCCGGCGCACCCGTCTGGACACTGCCCCGTGTCGCGACGGACGGCGAGAAGGAGACTCCGGCGACCGGGCTGTCCGGAGCCCTGGTGCCGTACCGGACCGACGGGTGGACGCGGGGTCCCGACCTCGGAGAATTCGGAGCGGACGTCGCGCTGAGCGGCGCTCATGCGGCTGCCCTGACCAAGGAGTCGCTGAGCGACCTGCCCCGTTCGCAGCGCAGAGAGCTGGAGAAGAAGATCGACCGCCTGCACATCACGGGCGTGGCCATGCGCAGCTACGCCACGACGGGGGGCTTCCACAACGGTGAGCAGACCGGTGCGGCCACGCTGAGCGTTGTGCTGACCCGGATGAACCAGGGCGCAGCCCGTTCCGGCGCGATCAGCCGGAACGAGATCTTCGAGGACCTGGACGTCTTCGAAGCGGGACCGAGCATCAAGGGCCACAAAAACGCCCGCTGCTACCGTCTTCCGGGCGAATCGGACGAGGAACTCGACATCATGTTCTGTACCGCGTACCAGGGAGACGTGCTGGTCTCCGCCACCGCCGAAGGAGTGCGGCCGTTCGGTGCCAAGGACGTCGCCGCGCTGCTGACCGAGCAGCTCGACCGCCTCGGCGGGACCGGGGAGGCGGTGTGACCGAGCAGACCGCACAGGCCGAACAGCCTGCCCAGCCGCCCATCACGCCCGAGGACGTGCCGCCGGTTGCGGAGCCCGCCGCCGCTGCGGCACCTCCCACGGTGAGGAAGGACCGTCGGGTCCTTCGCGGCGTGCTGCGCTGGACCGCGGCCGTCGCCGTCTTCGCCGCGGTCGGATCGGCCACGGCGTACGGCGTCACGCGTATGGAGCGGACGGACGTACCGGGCTTGGCGACCCGGACGGACGGGCGCTGGGCGTACCCCGAGCTGACGATGCCGGCGCTGCCGGAGGGCAGTCCCCGACCGTTCGCACAGAGCAATCCGGCCGGCGCCCACTATGCGGATCTGCGGGAGCTCGTGCTGCCCGCGCCCGAGGGTGCCAAGCCCGACAAAGCCCTGCGAGGCAAGGACGGCTGGCTGGCGACGGACGAGTTGCTCAAGGAGTACCGGGACGCGTCGGAACAGGGCGAGCTGCGGCAACTGTTTGTGGACTACGGACTGCGCCACATCGCCGCTCGCGGCTGGACCACGTCCGACGGCACTCACACACGGATCTACCTGCTGCAGTTCGACACCGCGGCTGTTGTGGACGAACTGCGCAACAGCCACCTCGCGTCGTACAGCGGGCCTGCCTACGTTGTCCGCGGTACGGACCAGAGTGTTCCCGACGAGGGGTTCCCGGCGGAGGCCCTGAGCGACGACCTGGACTACTCGGTCTATGTCGAGCCCGAGCCGTACGGCGCCGAGCAGGCGAGGCAGGCGTACCTCGGAGCCGGGGACGTGCTGGCCGTCGTGCTGCAGAGCCGCAAGGGCGGGGCCGCGGCCGTGCCCTTTCAGCAGACGGTCGCCCTGCAGGGCAGACTCCTCGGCTGATCCGGTAGCGCGGACCGCTCAGTAGACGAGGGCCTGGGTGTCGTCGGCCAGCGCCTCTTGCACGAACACCTGCGCACCCGCGATCCGTACGCCCTCGATGACGTCCTTCTCGGTGAGGTCGCGGCGGGCCGCGCACTGGGTGCACAGCGTCACCCGGCCGCCCGCCAGGAGCGAGTCGAGCAGGTCGGGCAGCGGCGCGGCGTGCGGCAGCTCGAACTCGGCCGCGCGTCCCGGCACCGCGAACCAGGAGGACTCACCGGTCAGCCACAGCGACACGTCGACCCCACTGGCCACGGCCACCGCCGCCACGGTGAACGCCTGCGAGCAGCGCTCCGGGGCATCGGCCCCCGCCGTCACCTTGATCACGAGCTTCTTTGCCATGCCGGAAGCGTAGCCCGCGCGGGCCGACGTCAGACGGCGACGGTGATCGTCACCAGCAGCGTCGCGACGCACAGGACGGTGAGCAGGCCGCTGACCGTGGCGCCGTCCAGCCTGACGTACGGCCGGGCCCGCCGCCCCGGCGCGGGCTTGGGCGGGTGGTCCGGGTGGAACGGGGGCATCGCGAAGCCGGGGGAGAGGGGGGTCCGGTCCCGCCGGGGCGAGAGCCGCTGCGCCCGCCTGCACTCCTCGTAGGGCAGTCCGCCGTCGTACGTCACGCCTCGTGCTCCTTGCGCTGGTGCTGGCGCAGCAGGACGTTCGCGTCCGTCACCGCGCTGTGGTCGAACGCCGCGCGTGCGGCCTCCCGCCGGTCGGCCAGCCAGGCGCAGGCCGCGCAGTCCGGGAACGGTGCGGGCGGCAGGCCGGGGTCACCGGGGGCCGGGTGCGGGGTGGCGCCGGGGGCCGGAGTCGGCGGCGTGGCGAGGGTGCGCTCGTTCGCGGCGCGCAGGCTTGCCCCGAGGCGTTCGCGGTCGGTCGCCGGGCGCAGCGCGGCCGGCTCCGCCTCCCACTCGCGCCCGCCACCCAGGGGGCGGAGCATCACGCGTGCCCCGCTGCGCCCGCGGTACTCACCGACCTTGGTGGCGGCGGTGTCGTAGAGCACGGTGCCGGGCTCGAAGGTGGCCGGTTCTGTTCTCACGGGTCCGCTCCCTTACGTCAACGAATGTACGGAATGCGACAGTTGCCCTACTCTGCGTAGCGGTGGGCAGTTACGAGCATGACCCACGGCGGGGGTCGCCAAGCCCGGAACGGCCGCTAGTGCCACAACGGGCGCTGCAAATTCCACAAATTCCACAGCCGGGAGGGGTGCGGTGCCGCAGCGGAGGGCGATCACGGGGCGCAGTCAGGAACCGAGGGCACGGTTCGCGGAGGAGCTGCGGCTGCTCCGCCAGGGGCGGGGCGTGTCCCTGCGGGGCGTCGCGGAGGTGGTGGGCTGGGACGCGTCCCAGTTCGGAAAGATGGAGAACGGCCACACACTGGGCGGCCCGGAGATCGTGGAGGCGCTGGACCAGTACTACGGCACGGCCGGAATGCTGCTCACCCTGTGGGAGCTGGCGGTGGCCGACCCGACGCAGTTCAAGGAGCGGTACCGGCGCTACATGGTCCTGGAGGCCGAGGCGGTGAGTATGTGGCAGTACTCGCCGAGCATCGTGCCGGGCCTGCTCCAGACGCCGGAGTACGCGGCGGAGCTGCTCAGTCAGGGCGGACTGACGGGCGTTGAGCTGGAAAAGCAGGTGGCGGCGCGCATGGGTCGCCGTGAACCGCTGCTGGCCGCGGGCGGGCCGCAATTCCGGGCCATCCTCTCCGAGACGGTGCTGCACAGTTCGTTGCGGAGCACGGTTGAGTGGCATGCGCAATTGCGTCATCTCGTCGCGATGGGGGAGCGCCCGAATATCAGCGTCCAGGTGGTCCCCTGGGCGGCGGGGCTGCACCAGCTGACCAACACCGACGCCATGTTTCTGCACGGGGCGGGCCGGATCGTCGCCTGGGTCGAGACCGGCTACTCGGGCGAACTGGTCCAGGAAACAACGGCGGTCGACCAGCTTCAGCTTCGATACGATCGAGTGCGCGATATGGCCCTGTCTCCGGGCGAGTCGCGGGAGTTCATCGAGCGGATGCTGGAGGAAGCGCCATGCGAGCCATCGATCTGAGCACGGTCACCTGGCGCAAGAGCAGCTACAGCAACCAGGACGGGGGCAATTGCCTCGAGGTCTCCGACGACCTCCTCCGCGCCGCCGACTGGCGCAAGAGCAGCTACAGCAACCAAGACGGCGGCGCCTGCGTCGAGGTCGCCCCCGACCTCCCCTCCCTCGTCCCCGTCCGCGACAGCAAGGACCCCTCCCGCGGCGCGCTCCTCTTCACCGCGCCCGCGTGGGCCGCATTCGTGGGCGGAGTCCGGCGGAAAGTGGCCGGAGGGGCCGCGTAAGCTGGGGGCGGCCCTGTCGTATGCCCCCCGCTCAAGGAGCACCCCGTGGAGATCTTCTTCGAAGCCCTGCTGGTCCTGGTCTGCGTCGGCGTTCTCGCCTTCGCCGGTCTGACCGTGAAGAAGCTGTACCAGGGCCAGCGCTGATCACCGACGCCAGGAAGTAAGTCCGCTCATGATCGAGATCCCGTCCGACCTCCACAAGGACCTCGTCCCGCTCGCCTTCCTGCTCGGCAACTGGGCCGGCGCGGGCGTGCACGACTTCCCCGGCGCCGAGAAGTGCAACTTCGGCCAGGAGGTCTCCTTCGCCCACGACGGCCGTGACTTCCTGGAGTACCAGTCCCACACCTGGGTCCTGGACAACGACGGCAACAAGGTCCGTCCGCTGGAGTCCGAGCACGGCTTCTGGCGCATCGACGCGAACCGCAAGGTCGAGGTCACGATGACCCGCGACGACGGCGTCATCGAGATCTGGTACGGCGAGATGGCCGACCAGAAGCCCCAGATCGACCTGGTCACGGACGCGGTGGCCCGCACGGCCGCCTCGCGGCCCTACACCGGCGGCAAGCGGCTGTACGGCTACGTCAAGAGCGACCTGATGTGGGTCGGCGAGAAGCAGACCCCCGAGGTCGAGCTGCGCCCCTACATGTCGGCGCACCTGAAGAAGGTCGTCACCCCGGAGGACGTCGAGCGCTGGGCCAAGGCCCTGCCGGACGACATGCCGGACGACGGGATCGCTTTCTTCAAGTAGTCGCCCGTTCGTCTGTTCACCCGTTCCAGACGACGGTGCAGATGTAGACGCACTCGTGCCGCGGAACCGCGAGGAATTGGATGAAGCCGCGTCCGCCGAAGATGGGGAAGTTCCGTAACCCGCCGGGCTTCCCCTCCGGCCGACTGCCCGCGACCTCGGCATCACGCCCGAGGGCGGCGATCTCGGTGGCGATGCGCTCCACCTCGGCCACGACGCCCACGGGCAGCCCTGCCGTGACGTACTCCTCGCTCGGGTTGTAGTCCCACTTCCAGTCGCTCACAGACCCGCCTCCGCCTCCGCCTCGGCGTGGATCCCCCGAATCTCGGCGATGGCGTCCGCCGGGTCCTCGGCGCCTGCGCTCACCACGTCCTCCAGGTGGCGCAGGCGTGCGGCGCGGGACGGGCGGCGCTGGATCGCCACGAAGACCCCCCAGGTGTGGACGAAAGTACGCAGGGGCGCGAGGGACTGAGTCTGCTGCGCGTTGGTGGTCGCCTCGACGAGATCCTGAACGAAGGCGGGCACCCGGCTCGGCGTCAGCCTCTCGACCGCGGTACGGAGCGCCTCAGGGGTGAGGGCGGGCATGGGGATGAGGGGCTCGGTGAGTGGTTCCGGGCGGTGAGCGGTCATGAAGTCCTCCGGATCGAGGGCCGGTGCTGGTGTCGACGGTACCGACCACGGCGAGGGGCTGGGGCGCTTCTTCGGCGTCACAACATGACGCGGGCCCGCCGGGCCTAGACTCGTGGTGTGGTGAGCACCGACTGGAAGAGCGACCTCAGGCAGCGCGGCTACCGGCTGACCCCGCAGCGGCAGCTGGTGCTCGAAGCCGTGGACACCCTGGAACACGCGACCCCCGACGACATCCTCGGCGAAGTGAGGAAGACGGCGTCGGGGGTCAACATTTCCACCGTCTACCGGACGCTGGAGCTCCTGGAGGAGCTCGGGCTGGTCAGCCACGCCCATCTCGGGCACGGGGCGCCCACCTACCACCTGGCCGACCGGCACCACCACATCCACCTGGTCTGCCGGGACTGCACCAACGTGATCGAGGCCGATCTGTCGGTGGCCGCCGAGTTCACCGACAAGCTGCGCGAGCAGTTCGGGTTCGACACCGACATGAAGCACTTCGCGATCTTCGGACGGTGCCGGGACTGCTCCCTGAAGGCTTCAACTACCGAGTCGTAGGCTAGGCGTATGAAGAGCCCCCTGCTGTCCCTGCCCGGCGCGGTCCCCGCCGAGGGTGTGGACGAAGGCGTCGCCGCCCACTACGGCGACCTGTTCCGCGAGCAGCGTGCCCTCGCCGACGGCACCGGCTTCGTCGACCTCTCGCACCGCGGGGTCGTCACCGTGACCGGCGACGACCGGCTGAGCTGGCTGCACCTGCTGCTCACCCAGCACGTCAGCGACCTTCCGGCCGGCCAGGCCACCGAGGCGCTGGTCCTCTCCGCCCACGGCCACATCGAGCACGCCCTGTATCTCGTCGACGACGGCACGACCGTCTGGGCCCACGTGGAGCCGGGCAGCCAGGAGGCGCTGATCGCCTACCTGGAGTCGATGAAGTTCTTCTACCGGGTCGAGGTCGCCGACCGCACCGCCGACATCGCCCTCGTGCACCTGCCGGCCGGATCCATCGCACCGGCCCCCGCGTCCGCCGTCGTCCGCGAGACGCCGTACGGCCGTGATCTCTTCCTGCCGCGCGACGAGCTGGAGGCCTTCGCCGGGCAGGCCGGTCCGCCGGCCGGAGTCCTCGCCCACGAGGCGCTGCGCGTCGAGCAGCACCGGCCGCGGCTCGGCTTCGAGACCGACCACCGGACCATTCCCCACGAGCTGGGCTGGATCGGCAGCGCCGTCCATCTGCAGAAGGGCTGCTACCGGGGGCAGGAGACCGTCGCCCGCGTGCAGAACCTCGGCAAGCCGCCGCGCCGCCTGGTCTTCCTGCACCTGGACGGCAGCGAGGTCCACCTGCCGGGACCGGGCGCGGAGATCCGCCTCGCGGACGACGGCCCCGACGGCCGGAAGATCGGTTTCGTCACCACGTCCGTACGCCACCACGAGCTCGGCCCGGTCGCCCTCGCCCTGGTCAAGCGGAACGTGCCGGTGGACGCCCGGCTGATGGCGGAGAGCACGGCCGCGGCCCAGGAGACGGTCGTCGAGCCCTAGGGGCTGTCCGGACGGGGCTCAGACCTCGACCAGCACCGTGAACGGGCCGTCGTTCGTCAGTGACACCCGCATCTGCGCGCCGAAGCGGCCCGTCGCCACGGTCGCGCCCAGCGCGCGCAGCTGCGCGACGACCTCGTCGACGAGCGGCTCGGCCACGTCACCGGGCGCGGCGGCGTTCCAGGTGGGGCGGCGGCCCTTGCGGGCGTCGCCGTAAAGGGTGAACTGGCTGATCACCAGGAGCGGTGCGTCGACGTCGCTGCACGACTTCTCGTCGTGCAGCACCCGCACCGACCACAGCTTGCGGGCCAGCTGCGCCGCCTTCTCCTTGGTGTCGTCGTGCGTGACGCCGACCAGGACGCACAGGCCCTCGCCGTCGATCGCCCCCACGGTCTCGCCCTCCACGACGACGCTCGCGCCGTCAACCCTCTGCACCACTGCACGCATCCCGTCATGATGCCGTGCGCCCCCCTGGCGTCGGTACGGGGGCCCGTGTGGGGGATTCGTTTCTCTACCTAACCCCCCATCTGGGGCCGATCGTGGGCACTCGGTCACATAGCGGCCACTTGGGGTGGCACGATGCTTCCAGACGCCGGTCGAGGGGACGGTTGAGGCACATGAGCACACCGAGTACGGGGCAGCCGCTGGGGACTGTCGCGTTGACATGTCCGGGTGGCCTGGAGGCGCCCCGGCCACCCGTGCAGCGCACGGACAGCCCGGAGCTGCCCGCGGGGCCGCCCGAGCACGGCCTGCCCGCGCTGAGCCTGCCGGAGCTGCGCACGCTGCGCCGGGACGCCCAGCGGGAGGAGGCCGACCTCAGCTATGTACGGCGGCTGCTGCAGGGGCGGATCGACATCCTGCGGGCGGAGCTGACACGACGCGGGTCGGCGTCCCTGGTGGACGCGGTGGAGGCGTCCGTGGTCGAGCGGCTGTCGGAGATCCTGACCGACGCCCCGGCCCGGCAGCGTTCCTCCGCCCGGCATGTGACGCTGGGCACGCCGCGCAGCGAGGAGGGGCGGCGGCTGGCCGCGGAGATGCTCGGCGAGGTGGAGCTGTCCGACCTGACGGCCCGCACCGACGCCGAGCTGACCACCGCAATGGGACGGCTCGTGCGGTACGAGCAGCAGGTGTCCCGGCGCAGGCAGCGGCTCCAGCGCACGGCCGACGACTGCAGCGCGGAAATCGCACGCCGGTACCGTGAGGGGGAAGCACAAGTCGACGACCTGCTCGTGTGACACCGGGGGCGGTTTCTTGAGCCCGCCCCCGGGGGCCCGGTGACCCCGGGCCGTCGCCGGGCGGGTCACCCGTCCGGAAGGCCCACCGCCGATGCCCGCGCCCACGCCCCAGCCGTCACAGCCGGCCCCGTCCGCGCCCACGTCCGCCCTCTCGCCCGTCGTGCCGCCCGTCCTCGCCGAGGTCGTCCGGTCCGGCTTCGTCGAGGGGCGGCACCGGGGCAGTCTGGTCGTCCTGGGCGCCGACGGGGCCGTGGAGCTGGCGCTGGGCGAGGTGACGGCGCCGGTCTTCCCGCGCTCGTCCAACAAGCCGATGCAGGCGGCGGGTGTCCTGCGGGCCGGTCTCGACCTCGCGGGGGAGCGGCTGGCGCTGGCCGCCGCGAGCCACTCCGGAGAACCGTTTCACCGCGACCTGGTCCGCAAGATGCTCGCCGAGTACGGCCTGGACGCGGCCCAGCTCCAGTGCCCGGCCGACCTGCCGCTGGACCCCGAGGAGCGGGACACGTACCTCGCGTCGGGCGCGGTGCCCGACCGGGTCACCATGAACTGCTCCGGCAAGCACACCGCGATGCTCGCCGTCTGCGCGCAGCGGAGCTGGCCGCTGGAGACCTACCTCGATGCGGACCACCCGCTCCAGCGAACCATCCACAGGGTTGTGGAGGACGCGGCGGGCGAGCCGGTCGCCGCCGTCGGCACCGACGGGTGCGGGGCGCCGCTGATGGCGATCAGCCTGGTCGGGCTGGCCCGCGCCTTCCGCACCTTCGCCGGTGCCGAGCCGGGCTCGGCGGAGCGCCGGGTGGCCGACGCGATGCGCGCGCACCCCGAGTACGTCGCGGGCACGCGGCGCGCCGACACCTGGCTGATGCGGGAGGTGCCCGGCACCCTCTCCAAGATGGGCGCCGAGGCCGTCCAGGCGGTGGCCCTGCCCGACGGCCGCGCGCTGGCCTTCAAGGTGGAGGACGGCGCGACCCGCGCCCTGGGCCCGGTCCTGGCCCGCGCGCTGACGCTGCTGGGCGTGGAGTCTCCCGTGGTCGAGCGCATCGGGCGTACGCCCCTGCTGGGCGGCGGCCACGAGGTGGGGGAGATCCGGGCGGCCTTCTGAGCGGCGGAAATCCGCGCGACGCCGGCGCGGTCGTCGACCTACCGTGAGCGCATGACCCGCCGCACCGAGATCGACGTACGCCCCCTCACCGAGGCCGAGTTCCCCGACTGGAGCCGCGCCCTGAACACCGGGTTCCTGCGGCCGCCCGTCGTCCGCGCGGAGCAGCTGGAGGCCCGCCGCGCCGAGTTCGTGCCGGGCCGGCTGCTCGGCGCCTTCGACGGCGACCGCTGTGTGGCGACCTTCCGGTCCTTCGACCAGGAGGTCACGGCCGTGGGCGGCGCCGTCGTGCCCGCCGACGCGATCTCCAACGTCACCGTCACGCCGACCCACCGCCGCCGCGGCCTGCTCACCCGCATGATGGCGCAGGACCTGGCGGCGGCGAAGGACCGCGGGGACGTCGTCGCGACCCTGATCGCGGCCGAGTACCCGATCTACGGGCGGTACGGCTTCGGCCCCGCCACCACCATGACCGAGTGGACGGTCGACGTCCCCCGCGCCGGTCTCGACCCGCGCCGGCCGGTCCCGGAGGACGGCGGCCGGATCGACCTCGTGGACGGCGAGGACGTCCGCAAGCTCGGCCCCGAGCTGCACGAGCGGCTGCGCCGGGCCCAGCCGGGCGCGGTCAGCCGGCCCGAGCTGTGGTGGCAGATACGGACCGGCGTCGTCAACTGGAACGGCACCCCGTGGACCGAGCCCTTCTACGCCCTGTACCGCTCGGCGGACGGCGAGGTCGAGGGCCTGGTCGCCTACCGGGCCGACGACCACTGGGGCGACGCCAAGCAGCCGCTGAACACGGCGACCGTCGAGTGGCTGCTGGCCGTGACGCCGGCCGCCGAGCGCGCCCTGTGGCGCTACCTGTGCTCGATCGACTGGATCACGACCGTGAAGAGCGGCTGGCGGGCCCCCGACGACCTGCTCCCGCACCTCCTGCCCGACCCGCGCGCGGCGAGGATCACCACGCAGGCGGACTGGCTGTGGGTGCGGATCCTGGACGTCGTGCGGGCGCTTCAGGCGCGGTCGTACGAGGGGCAGGGGTCGCTGGTGCTGGAGGTCGTGGACCGGGGAGGGCTCACCGGCGGGCGGTGGCGGCTGGAGGCGGGAGCGGACGGGGCGTCCTGCGTGGCGACCACCGAGAGCGCCCACCTCGTGCTCGACGTGGCCGAGCTGGCGGCGCTGTGGCTGGGCGACGAGTCGGCGGTGCGGCTGGCCGCGCTCGGGCGGGTCCGGGAAGAACGAGCGGGCGCCGCCCGTGTGGCCGACGCCCTGCTGCGTACGTCCAGGCGGCCTTGGTGCCCGGACCTGTTCTGAGGTGGCTCCCTTCTGCCGGTGACGGTGGGTGCGCATCCGTAGCGCGTGCTCTTCAGTTGTGGTTGTTGTGCCGTTGTTCGATTGTGGTTGTGGTTGTCGTGCGTGGTGCTGACTGACTGTCCCGGCTCCCGGCTCCCCTCCGGAAGGGGGCCCGGACAGCAGTACGTCGGTTCAGCCGGACTGGGCAAGCAGCATCACGAGGATCACCGCGCCCACACCGCCGATCATGGTGTTCTTCGCCCTGATCCCGATGGACAGCGCGACGAACGCGATGATGCCCATCGGCCCGTACTTCCATTGCACGAGCTGCTCCAACCCGATGGCCAGAGCGGCGACGACGATGGCGATGAGCGGCATGGTGGTCCCCCTGTCACCGTGGTGGCCAACCTCTTGGAGGTCCGACCACGTTGCTCAAGTTGGTTGCCAACTTAGTCTTAGTTATGTCCGGATGGAACACCTCGTAACCATCTTTTGGTGAACTACCTGAAGATGGCGGGAAGTTGTGGGAGGCTCGCAGGTGCAAGAGGGGGCGGCTGGTCACGGTGCGGGCCGCGCGACCAGGAGTGCCAGCATCACGCCCCCGACGGAGCTGAGGAACGAGCTCTTGACCTTGATGCCGATGGTGAGCAGGAGCAGGCCGATGATGCCGGTGGTGCCGTACCGCCACTGGGTGATCTGCTCGAAGGTGACGACGCAGACTGCGGAGAGAAGGGCGAGGACGGGCATTTCTCTTTCCCTTTCGGAAGCCTGGAAGAGGGAACGTCCGCCAACTGAGGTAAGTTGGCAACCAACTTTGCTATGTTGTCCCCACTTGGCGGCTACCTGTAAACAAGTTTCAAACAACTATCTGTAGGTAGGCCGAAGTTGTAGCGTTTGGTCGTGACCCAGGAGAACGTGTCGGTGAACCGCAGCAGAAGGCTCTCGTCCCAGGAGATCGCTGACATCCTGCGGGAACGGATCCGCGGCGGAGAGCTCAAGGCGGGCGACCGCCTGCCCACCCAGGCCGAGCTGGCCGAGGAGTTCGGCGTGGAGCGCGGCGCGGTCCGCCAGTCCCTGCGCGCGCTCCAGGAGGACGGTCTACTCACCAACGTCAGCAAGGGCAGTCCGCCCCGCATCGCCGAGCACACCCCGGCCCGGGGCGACCAGCCGCAGCCGACGATGGTGGCGCTCGGCCCGCGGCTGACGGAGGCGTTCTCGGCGCCGCGCGTGAAGATCGACGTCGTGTGCCACACCTCGGAGACGCTGATGATGGCCCTCAGCGAGCCGCTCCGCCTGATCCACGAGGGCCGTGTCCTTCCGGAGTCGATCGACTTCCGGGTGCTGATGCCGTCCCGGGACATCGCCCTCGCCTTCCCCGTCCTGGTCGAGGAGGAGGCCGGCGACCCGGTCCACCAACGCTGGCTCCAGATGCGCAACGCCCAGGCCCGCGTGCTCCAGAACAATCTGCGCGGCGTGCGGAAGGTCCACCCTCACATTGACGTGCGGGTGGCCTTCCGCGCGCTGCCGTTCACCCCGCCGATGAAGCTCTACCTGCTCAACGGCGAAGAGGCCCTCCTCGGCTACTACATGCTGACCCGCCGCGAGGAGGAGTACGAGGGCCGGGTGCTGGAGATGTACGACGCTCTCGGCTCGCAGTCGCTGTTGTTCTCCTCCCTGAAGGGGATGGGCCACCGGGACACGGCGTTCGTGGAGGAATCGCAGAAGTGGTTCGACGCCCTCTGGGAAACCATCACCACGGACATGGCACTCTCCGAGTGACGTCCGACATGGATCAGGTGGAACCGGTGAGCGGGCGGACCGGGGGATCCGAGCAGTCTGAGAGCCTGCGGGACCTGGTCATGGGTGCCCGCGTCGTCCTGTGGGACTTCGACGGCCCCGTCTGCAGACTGTTCGCGGGCTACTCGGCCCACCGGGTGGCGGGCGAACTCGTGGACTGGCTGGAGAGCCTGGGTCTGAAGGACCTGCTGACCCCCGAGGAGCAGGTCCACCCGGACCCGCACGTCCTGCTGGGCGCGGTCGACCGCAGCCATCGGAAGGACCTGGTCGCGGAGTTCGAGGAACGGCTGACCCACGAGGAACTGCGCGCCGTGCCGACCGCGTGGCCGACCGCGTACGCGGACCCCCTGCTCCGCACCTGGGCCGCGCTCGGCGCCGGCCTCGCGATCACGACCAACAACTCGCCCCGCGTGGTGCGCGCGTACCTGGCGAGCCGGGGCCTGCTGGCTTGCTTCGCCCCCCACATCTACGGCCGCACCCAGGACCTGCGTCTGCTCAAGCCTGACCCGTACTGCCTCGACCGCGCCCTCGGTGCGATGGGTGTCGCCCCCGCGCAGGCCCTGATGGTCGGGGACTCCCCCGCCGACGTGGCCGCGGCCAGGAAGGCCGGCGTACCCTTCCTGGGCTACGCGCGGAACGCCCGCAAGGCGGAGCAACTGCGGGTCGCCGGCGCGCCGACGCTCGTCGGCTCCCTCGAAGCGGTACTGCGGGTCCTGGGGGAGTAGGTCCCGGCGCCCGGGCCGGCGGCTCGGGCCCGAGACCGTCTCCCATGAAGCCCGCCACCGGCACCGCTACTCGCAGGCCGACAACTCGTCGGCGGCCCGTAGGACCGGGAGGTACGAGGAGATCACCGCGTCCGCGCCCCCCTCCGCCATCTGCAGCGCGCGTCCCGCGTGGTGGGTCAGTCCGAGGAAGCCGGTCCCTGCCGACCGGGCGGCACCGAGGTCGGTGAGCTGGTCACCGACGAGCAGGCAGTCGGCGGCGGGCAGGGCCAGGTGGCGCAGGGCTCGGTGCACGCAGTCCGGATGCGGCTTCATGAGCCGCGCGTCGTGGGGTGACCGGCCGAAGACCCCGTCGAACTTCGGTCCCAGTCCGAGACGGCCGAGGCAGTCCCGGATCGGTCCCTCCGCGTTGTTGCTGACGACGACCAGGCGTTTGCCGCGGGCGAGCAACAGGTCCACGAAGGCGTGCAGGTGAGGCGTGGGGACCGCGGTGCGCACGGCACGCCGCTCCAGGGCGGTGACGGCGACCTCGGCGAGTTTCAGCGGGAGGGCGCTGGGCCTGCGGACGGATCGTTCGTACATCTCCCTGAGGGGGCCGAGGATTCCGTGGGAGTCGGTGCACTTATCGACCGAGGGGTCGAGTGGCCCCCAGTACTGCCGGGCCATCCGCTTGACCTGCTCCGCCACGTCCATCGTGGTGGAACCTGCGAACAGATCGCAGACGGGACCGTCGAAGTCGAACAGTACCGCGCGGACGGACCCGAACGCGCGCAGCAGCGCGGCCGGGTCGTCGACGGTTTCCCGTCCGATGCCTGTGTCGATCACGGCGGCAGTCTCCCGCACGGGGCGCGGACGCGTCATCACGACACGGGCTTGTGAAGTAGGGTGCCCCACCCCGTCACCGCACCGGCTTCTTCAAGGCGAGCGGAGCACAGAGAATGACACTGTTGCAGGAGTCCACCACCCGCTTGCGAGCGAGGGAGATCAGCGGCGGCGAGAGTGCGGTCGTCGGCCCGCTCAAGGCGTACCACCACGAGACGTACGTGCTGTCACCCCCGAGTGGGATGGGACCGGTCAAGCTGCGGGAGCCGCGCTCCACGAGCCTGTGGTTCGACCGCAGGTGCTTCCAGTCGGAGGAGGAACTGCTCCGCGGCCTGAAGGGGCGCATCGACCGGGTGCCCGACGTCGTCGACGTCGAGGGCATGGGGCTGCAGACGTTCATCGAGGGCCGGACGCTCGGCGCCCACCGGTGGCGGTGGGGCCGCAGGGTGCCGGACGCGGTGTTCGAGCAGATCGTCGCCCTGTTCCGGCAGATGGTGCCGATCACGGCCGAGACCCTGCACGTGGAGCGGCGCTGCTCGCCCCAGGACGCCCCGGAGGACGGAGACACCGACGGCTTCCTGAAGCGCCTAGTCGTCTTCGTCGAGGAACAGGTCTACGCGGCCAACCGGGCGCGGTTCGGTGGGCTGTTCGAGGAACTGGGCGTCCGGGACGCGTCGCTCGTCCGGCTGGGCAGGAGCGTGGCCGGGCTCACCGAACGGCCCTTCTGCCTGCTCCACGCGGACCTGCACCGAGAGAACTTCATCCTGGACCGGCGGCGGGGCCTGTGGACCATCGACTGGGAGCTGGCGATGGTCGGCGACCCGCTCTACGACCTGGCCACCCACCTCTATCTGATGCGGTACCCGGCCGATCAGGAGGACCGCATGATCCGGGAATGGTGCGAGGCCGTGGAGTCGGTCCGCCCCGGCAGTTCCCGCGGCTGGCAGCGGGACCTGCGGGTGATCACCGACTTCAAGAGGGCGCAGTCCGTCTACACGGACACCATCCGTGCGGCGCTGTCGCTGCACGACGAGACGGGGCTGCGCTGGGCGGCGCTTCCGCGGGTGGCCGGCAAGCTGCACGACGTCCTGACCGCCGCCGCCGGGCCGCTCGGCCTGGAGGATGTGCCGGGCCGCCGGGAGATCATGGCCGCGCTGGCCCACCGGCACCGGGAGTACGCCGCCGGTGCGTAGCTGGCTAGGCTCGCCCCATGAGCGACCCCGGCCTGCGTGAGCGCAAGAAGCAGCGGACGATCCGGTTGCTGTCGGACACCGCCGTCGGGCTCTTCCTGGAGAAGGGGTTCGACGCGGTGTCCGTCGCGGAGGTGGCCGCCGCGGCCGAGGTGTCCAAGCCGACGCTCTTCCGGTACTTCCCGGCCAAGGAGGACCTCGTCCTGCACCGCATCGCCGACCACGAGGGCGAGGCGGCACGGGTGGCGGGACAGGGGCCGACGCCGCTCGAGGCGCTGCGCCGGCACTTCCTGGCGGGGCTGGAGCGGGACGACCCGGTGACCGGGCTCAGCGACCACCCCGACGTCCTCGCCTTCCACACGCTGCTCTACGGCACTCCCGCCCTCGTCGCCCGGCTGCACTCGCACCTGGAGCGGTCGGAGGCCGCGCTCGCCGACGCCCTCGGCGGCGACCTGGAGGCCAGGCTGGCCGCCGGGCAGATCATCGCCGTACAGCGGGTCCTCGCCCAGGAGAACTGGCGGCGGATCGCGGCCGGGGAGCGGGTGGCGGACGTACGGAGGGACGCCGTGGCGGCTGCGGAGCGGGCGTTCGGGATGCTGGCGGCGGGGTTGCCGCGGCTCGCCCGGCCAAGCTCTGTGCGGGTGACTGAGTAAAGAATGTAACTCGGTAACGATATTCGGGTACGCTCGATGAAATGACGTCGACCGACCCTGCCCTCCAGCACGCCCTCGACCACGAACGCGCCCACCACGACCACTGCCGCGCCGCCCTCGCCGCCATGGTCGAGGGCGCCCAGGACCACGTCGTCACCGGCGAGGACGTCTCCGCCTCCGGTGCCGACGCCGAAGTGCTCGGCCACCGGCTGCGCAGCCGGGCCAAGGCGCTGCGCGAACTGCCCGAGGGTCCGCTGTTCTTCGGACGGCTGGACTTCGCCGGGACGGACGCCGGAGGCGATCACGCGGGCCAGACGTACCACCTGGGGCGGCTGCGGATCACCGAGGATCCCGCCGCCCCGCCCCTCGTCGTCGACTGGCGCGCACCCGTCTCCCGCGCCTTCTACCAGGCCACCGCCGGCGACCCGGGCGGTGTCGCCGTCCGCCGCCGGTTCGGGTGGGCGCCCGGCAGCCGCGGGGACTCGGCCGACCTCACCGGGCTGGAGGACGAGCACCTCGGCCGGGGCGAGTCCCGGGCCGGCGACATCGTCGCCCGGGAGATCGCACGCCCCCGCGTCGGCCCCATGCGGGACATCGCCGCCACCATCCAGCCCGAGCAGGACGACCTCGTCCGCGCGGACCTCGCCACCACGCTCTGCGTCCAGGGCGCCCCGGGGACGGGCAAGACCGCGGTCGGCCTGCACCGGGCCGCGTACCTGCTCTACACCCACCCGCAGCGCATCCAGCGGGGCGGACTGCTGATCCTCGGGCCCAACCCCACCTTCCTCTCCTACATCGCCGAGGTACTGCCCGCCCTCGGCGAGACCGGCGTACGGCAGTCCACGCTCCCCCGGGAGATCGCCCGGCACCCCGTCACCGGCACCGACGGCGAGCGGGCCGCCGCCGTCAAGCACGACGCCCGGATGGCCGAGGTGCTGCGCCGCGCCCTGTACGCCCGTGTGGCCGCCGGCGCCACCGACTCCCTCGCCGTACCGGACGGCTCCTACCGCTGGCGGGTCCCGGCCGACGAGCTGGCCCGGGTCGTGGCGGACGTACGGGGCGAGGAACCGCCGTACACCGTGGGGAGGGAGCGGGTGCGGGCCCGGATCGTGCGGTCCGTCCAGGAGCAGGCCGAGCGACGGAGCGGGCCGCGGACCGACACCTGGGTGCGCCGGATCGAACGGGCGCGGCCGGTCGGCGCGTACCTTGACGCCGTCTGGCCCCGGGTGCGCCCGGAGGAGGTCCTCGCGCGGCTGCTCGGCGATCCGGACGCGCTGGCGCGGGCTGCCGACGGGGTGCTGGACGACGAGGAACAGAAGGCGGTGCTGTGGACGGGCCGCACGCCGCGGTCGTGGAAGTCGGCCCGCTGGTCCGCCGCCGACCTGGTCCTCCTCGACGAGGTCGCCGGGCTCCTCGAACACCCCGAGGGCTACGGGCACATCGTCGTCGACGAGGCGCAGGACCTCTCCCCGATGGAGTGCCGGGCCATCGCCCGCCGGGCCGCCTTCGGTTCGCTCACCGTCCTCGGCGACCTGGCGCAGGGGACCACGCCGTGGGCCGCGCGGTCCTGGCGCACGGTCCTCACCCACCTGGGCCGGCCGGACGCGGCCGTGACGCCGCTGACCACCGGGTTCCGGGTGCCGCAGGCGGTCGTCGGCCTCGCCAACCGGCTGCTGGCGCGGCTGGACGTGGACGTGCCGGCGGCCCGTTCCCTGCGCGGCGACGGTGAACTGACGATGCGTGCGACCGCGCCCGGGAAGGTCGGGGACGCGGTCGTCGAGGCCGTGCGCGGGGCGCTCGTCCGGGAGGGCTCCGTCGGTGTCGTCGCCGCCGACGCGGACGTACCCCGGCTGCGGGAGGCCCTCGCCGCGGCCGGCATCGGGGCGGCGGGAGCGGAGGCGCTGGGCGCCCGCGTCGCCGTGGTGCCCGCGAGTGTCGTCAAGGGGCTGGAGTACGACCACGTCGTCGCCGTCGAACCGGCGGCGATCGCGGAGGTCGAGGGGCCCGGAGGGCGGGGCCTGCACCGGCTGTACGTGGTGCTCACCCGTGCGGTGTCCCGGCTGGACGTGGTGCACGGGCGGCCCCTGCCCTTCTGACGCCCCGCGCGGCGGGTCAGCTCCGGCCGATCACCTCGGTGACGCGCGAGAACCCGTCCGAGCCGTGCCCGAGTGCGATGACCCGCCGGGCCTGCCCCTCGATCACCCGCATCACGCTCGCGTCGATGCCGTGCGCCTCGGAGGCGTGGACGATGTGCGCCATGGTCGACGCGGCCGAGGTGATCGGGTTCAGCTCGCCCGAGTAGGTGCCGGCGTCGATGTCGCCCGCGAACTCGGTGAACAGCGGCGGCAGGATCGCGGCGATGCCCTGGGCGAAGGGGGCGAGTTCCCCGGCGGTGACGCCCTCCGCGCGGGCCACCGCGAGGGCGTGCGTGTAGCCCGCCATCGCCGTCCAGAAGATGTCGAGCAGCGCGACGTCGTACGTCGCGGCCCGCCCGACGTCCTCGCCGAGGTGGGTGTGGCTGCCGCCGAGCGCCGCCAGCACGGGCCGGTGCTCCTCGTACAGCTCCGTGGGGCCGCTGTGCAGGAACACCGCGTCGTCCGTGCCGATGGTGGGGGTGGGGGTCATGATCGCGCCGTCCAGGTAGCGGATGCCGTGCCGCTCGGCCCAGGCGGCCGTGTCCCGGGCCCGCTCGGGGGTGTCGGCGCTCAGATTGACGACCGTACGGCCCTTGAGCGCGGTGGTGACGGCGTCCTGGCGCAGTACGGCGTCCGAGGCGTCGTAGTTGACCACGCAGACGACGGTCAGCGGGGCGGCGGCGACCGCCTCCTCGGCCGACGCCGCCGGGACCGCGCCCCGGGCGACGAGGTCGCCGTCGCGGCCCGGGGTGCGGTTCCACACGGTGGTGCGCAGCCCGGCGGCCAGGAACGCTGCGGCCAGGGACCGGCCCATCGGACCGAGCCCGAGGACGGTGACGGCGGCGGTGGACTGGTCGGTGTGCACGGACATGCTTCAACTCCCGTAATCTGATGATTATTTGTTGGCAATTGCCAAGGAAAGGGGCGCGGTATGGTGCACCGGCGTCAGGATCCGGACGTCTGTGGAGTGACCGCGGCGATCGCGGTGATCGAGGGCAAGTGGAAGACCACGCTGCTGTGGCTGCTGGAGTCCGGCCCGCACCGCCCGGCCGAGCTGCGCCGACGGGTGCCCGGCCTCACCGAGAAGGTGCTGACCCAGGCCCTGCGCGAGATGGAGGCGGACGGACTGGTGGACCGGCGGGTGTACGACGTTCTTCCGCTGAAGACCGAGTACTCCCTGACCGCGTTCGGCCGCGACCTCGCCGAGGCCCTCTCCCCCCTCTCCGACTGGGGCTACCGGCGTCTGGACAGGATGGCCGCCGACGACGCCGACGCCCGCGCGGCCACCGCCTCCTGACGCCTGCCCGCCCTCATCAGTCTCGGCCGACGGCGGCGCGTTGCCCAGTACGCACAAAAAGGTGGGTAGGGGGAGGTGGACAGGGGCAGGTGCACTCTTGCAAGCGCGGTGCTTGCAAGAGTTAGCGGCGTGGTGCATCGTGGAGGCATGGCCTCGCTCAACGTCGGCAATCTCGGTGAGTACCTGCGCGAGCAGCGGCGCAACGCGCAGCTGTCGCTGCGGCAGCTCGCCGATGCCGCCGGGGTGTCCAATCCGTACCTGAGCCAGATCGAGCGCGGGCTGCGCAAGCCGAGCGCGGAGGTGCTCCAGCAGGTCGCCAAGGCGCTCCGGATCTCCGCCGAGACGCTGTACGTGCGCGCCGGGATCCTCGACGCCGAGCGGGACCGGGAGGACGTGGAGACGCGTGCGGTCGTCCTCGCCGACCCCTCGCTGAACGAGCGGCAGAAGCAGGTGCTGCTCCAGATCTACGAGTCCTTCCGCAAGGAGAACGGGTTCGGCGGCGACGCGGACGACCCGGCGACGGCACCGGACAGACCGGCGGCCGACGCCCCCGACGGCGGTGCCTCCATATCCGGGCACCGCTCCCCGACGGCCGGCGGCAGTGACGCCGGCCCGCAGCAGACGGCCGGATGAGCGGGAGCGGGCCAGTACCGGCCGGGACGCGGGACCACCACAGAGCCTCAGCCACCACCCTCAGACGAACGTATTTCCGGAGGACCATCGCCATGGCCATCACCGACGATCTGCGCAAGACCCTCAGCGACCCCACCCCGCTCTACTTCGCCGCGGGCACCGCCGACCTGGCGTTCCAGCAGGCCAAGAAGGTCCCGGTGCTGGTGGAGCAGCTGCGCGCCGAGGCCCCGTCCCGTATCGAGGCCGTGCGCAACACCGACCCGAAGGCCGTCCAGGAGAAGGCGACCGCCCGCGTCAAGGAGACGCAGGGCACCCTCCAGGCCAAGGCCAACGAGCTCTTCGGCTCCCTCGACGCCGACTTCAAGAAGCTCGGTGAGACCGCCCAGGACCTGGCTCTGCGCTCGGTCGGCGTCGCCGCCGAGTACGCCGTGAAGGCGCGGGAGACCTACGAGAAGGTCGCCGAGCGCGGCGAGCAGGCGGTGCGCACCTGGCGCGGCCAGGCCGCCGAGGGCATCGAGGACATCGCCGAGGAGGTGGAGGAGCTCGCCGTGGCCGTCGAGCCGGCCAAGCCGGAGCCGGTCCGCGTCTCGGAGGACAAGTCCGCCGCGGCGAAGAAGACCCCCGCCCCCCGCAAGGCCCCGGCCAAGAAGAGCACCACCCCCACCACCGCCAAGAAGACGACGCCGCCCGCCAAGTGACCGGCGACTGATGCGGGGGTACGTCACGGGCCGGGCACCCTGAGGGTGTCCGGCCCGTTCTCCGGGTACGGTGACCGCGTAAGGACGACCCGAGTCTGGTGGTGGACGTTGTGCTGATGCAGGGGTTCGCAGGCTTCATGTGGCTGCTGAGCATGGCCCTGATCGTTTTCAGCGGCTTCGCGTTGATCGACGCCGCCACGCGCCGCGAGGACGCCTACCGCGCGGCCGACAAGAAGACCAAGCCGTTCTGGCTGATCATCCTCGGGCTCGCCTTCGTGGTGAACCTGATCTTCAACATCCTGTCGTTCCTGCCGATCATCGGGCTCATCGCGACGATCGTGTACATGGTCGACGTACGGCCCGCGCTGCGCGGCCTGCCGGGCGGCGGCCGCAGCAGCCGCCGCGGCTCCAGCAGCGACGGCCCGTACGGTCCGTACAACGGCGGACGCTGAGACGGACGGTTGTCTCCGGAGCCGGACAGGCCCTGGGCCGTCCGGCTCGGACCCTGCGGCTCAGGGCGTCCGGTCCAGCAGGACCACTGCCACGTCGTCCGCCAGTTCGCCGCCGTTGAGCTCGCGGACCTCGTTGACCGTCGCCCGCAGCAGCTCCTCGCCCTGCAGTCCCTCGGAGAGCTGGCGGCGGACCAGCTCCACCATGCCGTCCTGGCCCAGCCGCTCCCGGCCCGCGCCGATGTGGCCCTCGATCAGGCCGTCGGTGTAGAGCATCAGGCTCCACTCGGCGCCCAGCTCCACCTGCATGCGCGGCCAGCGGGCGCCCGGCAGCAGACCGAGCGCCGGGCCGTTGTTGTCGTAGGGCAGCAGCCGTGCGGGCCTGCCCGGACCGGCGACCAGGGGCGAGGGGTGCCCGGCCAGGCACAGGCCGGCGCGGCGGCCGTCCGGGGCGATGTCCACGGCGCACAGCGTCGCGAAGATCTCGTCGTCCGAGCGCTCGTGCTCCAGCACCTGCTGGAGCGTGCCCAGCAGCTCGTCACCGCAGAGCCCGGCCAGGGTCAGCGCGCGCCAGGCGATCCGCAGCTCCACGCCGAGCGCCGCCTCGTCCGGGCCGTGCCCGCAGACGTCGCCGATCATGGCGTGCACGGTGCCGTCCGGGGTGCGGACGACGTCGTAGAAGTCGCCGCCGAGCAGGGCGCGCGAGCGGCCCGGGCGGTAGCGGGCGGCGAAACGCAGCGGGGAGCCCTCCAGCAGCGGGGTCGGCAGCAGGCCGCGCTCCAGTCGCGCGTTCTCCTGCGCGCGCAGCCGGCCCTCGGCCAGCCGCCGCTCCGCGGTGTCGGACCGCTTGCGCTCGACGGCGTAGCGGATCGCCCGGCTGAGCAGCCGGCCGTCCAGCTCGTCGCGGAACAGGTAGTCCTGGGCGCCGACCGCCACGGCCTCCGCGCCGCGCTCGGCGTCGCTGGACGAGGTGAGCGCGAGCACGGCGTGCCGGGGCGCGAGCTCCAGCACGTGCCGGAGCGCCGCCAGCTCGTCGTGGCCGTTCCCCTCGCCGGCCCCGTCCGCGTCGGCGGAGGTGCGGGCCGGGGCCGTCGCCGACAGGGCGAGGTCCAGCAGGATGCAGTGGACGTCGTCGGTCAGCAGCCGCTCGGCCTCGGTGAGGTTGCGGGCGGTGCGGACGCGGATCGGCTTGCCCGCCTGGTCGAGCAGGTCGGGCACGATCGGCGAGCCGGCCGGGTCGTCCTCGATGAGCAGCAGCGTCAGGTTCGTGGGGGCGGCCGCGGACGTGATGCTCGCGCGGCGGTCCGGGGTGTTCTCGCGCTTCTCCGTGGTGTTCTCTCGCTGACTGGTGGGGTGCACGGCCGGGTTGGTCCCGGGCGGGGCCTGTTCCGTGGAAGGGCCGCGGTCCGGGGAGGACGCGGCGGGCGCCTGACCACACTCCACGGCCGGGATCGCCCTCTGCCGCGGTACGGGTACGGGCATCGTCTTGGTTTCCTTCCCTCCCCCCGAGGGCATGGCGGGGCGAGGGACCTCGACCCACCGACGGGGACCATAGCGGGTGTCGGCGCCGCTGCGGAATGGTCCAGAACACGCCGGGCTGCCATCGGCCACTGTCATATGCCGCGTTCCGTACCGCAGTTGGACACGTCGCCCCGGCGTCGGGGATGACGAACGTCACGCGGGGCATGCCGACGGCGTGGACTGGGTCACGTGGCCCGCTTCACGCCCCGGCGCCGGGAGCGTGGCCCGCGTCACCCCTGGGGCGCCGTCCCGGTGTCCGGCCGTACCACCCCGAGGATGGGCATCGAGCCGGCCCCCGCGATCGTGATGGAGCGGCCCGGACGCGGGGCGTGCACGACCTTGCCGTCGCCGACGTACATGCCGACATGGCTGGCGTCGTCGAAGTAGATGATCAGGTCGCCGGGGCGCATGTCCTTGACGTCGACGCGCTTCAGCTGCTTCCACTGCTGCTGCGAGGTGCGCGGGATGGCCTGCCCGGCCGCGACCCAGGCCTGTGAGGTCAGGCCGGAGCAGTCGTAGGCCGCCGGGCCCTCGGCGCCCCACTGGTACGGCTTTCCGACCTGGGCGGTGGCGTACGCGACCGCCTTCTTGCCCTGCTCGGTCGCCTTGGCGTCGAGGTCCTCGAGGATGCCGGAGCCGAGCCAGGCGGTCTGGGCCCGGGCCTGCGCCTCCCGTTCCAGCCGGGCGAGGCGCTCCTTCTCCTCCTTCTCCAGCTCGGACTCCAGCTTCTCGGCCGCCGAGATCTGCTTCTCGACCTTCTTCTGGGCGGTGGCCTTGGCCTTGCGGTTCTCCTCTAGCGTGCGGAAGCGGGCGGTGGCGTCCGCCTGGTACGTCTTCAGGTCCTCCTGGGCGCGGGTCAGCTCGCCGAGCAGGCCCTTGGTGGCGCGCTGGCCCTGGACCACCCGGTCGGTGCCGGCGAGGAAGTCCTCGGGGTCCTCGCTCAGCATCAGCTTCGCCTCGTCGGGCATGCCGCCGGTGCGGTACTGGGCGCGGGCCGCGGCACCCGCGCGGTCCTTCAGGGCGTCCAGCTTCTCCTGGCCCTTGACGATCTTCTTGGCCAGTTCGACGAGCTCGGCGGACTGCTTCTCCGCCTTCTCCTGCGCCGCGTTGTACTCGTCCGTGGCCGAGGCCGCCGCGCGGTAGAGCGTGTCGAGCTTCTTGCGGACGGCTTCCAGGTCCTTGCCGGGCGTGGCGGTCGGGGCCGGGGAGGCGCTGGAGCTGCCCGGTGAGGGGGTGGGTCCGGGATCCGCGAACGCCGTGCCCGGTGCCGCGAGCACGGTGACCGCGCAGACCACGGTCACGGCAGCGGTCGTCCAGCCGTGCATCCCCGTACGCATACCTCGCCCCCAAACTGATTAACCGTCAGTAACTTAGGCCGTCCGGGGGGATCGTGCCATGCCGGCGCGGAAAGCGACAGAGGTTCTCCTTCCCGCACCTTCCCGCGCTTCTCTGCTGCTTTCCCCCGTCTGCCTCCGGGCACGACGATTCCCCCGCTGTGTGACGAACGCCGCACGGAGATCGTTCCCGGCACGCCGGGCCTGGCACCGGCGCAGCCGCGTGACGGGTACTTGCTCAGCCGCGCGGAGCCAACGCCTCCCAGCGCACCGTCACTTCGCCCTGGCGCCACCGTGCCGGGCCGTCCGTCACCGGCCAGTCGGCCGCCAGGTCCCGCACCGCCCGAATCCAGCGCTGGCGGGCGCCGTAGGAGGCGTAGGGCGCGGCGGCGGCCCAGGCGCGGTCGAAGTCGCGCAGAAAGGCGTGCACCGGCTCGCCGGGGACATTGCGGTGGATGAGTGCCTTGGGCAGGCGCTCGGCCAGGTCGGAGGGGCGGTCGAGGGAGCCCAGCCGGGTCGCGAAGGTCACCGTGCGCGGCCCCTCCGGCCCGAGCGCCACCCACACGTGCCGGCGCCCGATCTCGTCGCAGGTCCCCTCGACCAGGAGCCCACCGCGCGAGTGCTCCGACGCCGGCGCGAGCCGCGCGCACAGCCGCTGCCAGACGGCGGCGACCTCCGTCTCGTCGTACTGGCGCAGCACGTTCGCCGCGCGGATGAGATGGGGCCGGCGGGAGAGGGGGACCTCGAAGCCGCCGTGCCGGAAGACCAGCCCCGCGCGCGCGTACGGCTCGGCCGCCGCCACGCGCGCCGGGTCGATCTCGACTCCCACCACACGCGCGTGCGGCGTGACCGTGCGCAGACGGTGCAGCAGCTCGACGGCCGTCCAGGGGGCCGCGCCGTAGCCGAGGTCCACGGCGACGGGGTCGGCGGCGCGCCGCAGCTCGGCGCCGTGCGTGGCGGCGATCCAGCGGTCCATGCGGCGCAGCCGGTTCGGATTCGTCGTCCCGCGCGTGACCGTGCCCACGACGGGGGCCCCACTCCTCGACCGGGGCCGGGCGTGGGGGAGGGCGGGGGCGCGGGAGGGCATGCGTACGAGGGTATGCGGCCGGGCCCGCCGTCCTCGTACGCGTCTCCCGCGTTGACGCAGCGTCCCCTCGAACGGTTGAGCGATCTGCGGTAATGATTCGGCAAAGGCCGGGAAACCGGAAATGGAGCACCACGATCCGGTGTTCCCTCCCTTGGAGGGCGGCACCTGTCCTCCGACCGGCATGTCCGCAGCGAGGAGGAACGGCTCGTGAGCCAGTACGTCGGCAGGCTCGGGCGTCGCTCACCGGCGGCCCCCTCACGGCTGAGGCTGCTGCGCAGGCCCCGCCGCGTCGCCATGCTCTCCGTGCACACCTCACCGCTCCACCAGCCCGGCACCGGCGACGCCGGCGGCATGAACGTCTACATCGTCGAACTCGCACAGCGCCTCGCCGCGATCAACATCGAGGTCGAGATCTTCACGCGCGCGACGGCCGGAGGGCTTCCGCCGTCCGTCCAGCTCGCCCCCGGCGTCCTCGTCCGCCACGTCGACGCCGGACCGTACGAGGGCCTGGCCAAGGAGGAGCTGCCGGCCCAGCTGTGCGCCTTCACCCACGGCGTCATGCAGGCCTGGGCAGGCCACCGCCCCGGCTACTACGACCTGGTCCACTCCCACTACTGGCTCTCCGGCCACGTCGGCTGGCTCGCCGCCCAGCGCTGGGGCGCCCCCCTGGTGCACGCCATGCACACCATGGCCAAGGTCAAGAACGCCAACCTGGCCGAGGGCGACACGCCCGAACCGGCCGCCCGCGTCATCGGCGAGACCCAGATCGTCGCCGCCTCCGACCGGCTGATCGCCAACACCGCCGAGGAGGCCGACGAGCTGGTCCGGCACTACGCCGCCGACCCGGCCAAGGTCGCCGTCGTCCACCCGGGCGTGAACCTCGAACGGTTCCGCCCCTTCCCCAAGGGCTCCGGGCCCGAGCCCGGTGGGTTCAGGGCCGCCCGCGCCGCCGCCCGCGCCCGCCTCGGCCTGCCCCAGGACGCGCTGATCCCGCTCTTCGCCGGCCGCATACAGCCCCTCAAGGCCCCCGACATACTCCTCCGCGCGATCGCCGTCCTGCTCGACGAACGCCCCGAGCTGCGCTCCCGCATCGTCGTCCCCGTCGTCGGCGGCCCCAGCGGCAGCGGCCTCGCCAAACCGGAGGGCCTGCAGAAACTTGCCGCACGGCTCGGCATCGCCGACGTCGTACGGTTCCACCCGCCCGTCGGGCAGGAACAGCTCGCCGACTGGTTCCGGGCCGCGTCCGTGCTGGTCATGCCGTCCTACAGCGAGTCCTTCGGACTGGTCGCCATCGAGGCCCAGGCCGCCGGTACGCCCGTACTCGCCGCCGCGGTCGGCGGACTCCCGGTCGCCGTGCGCGACGGGCACACCGGCCGCCTCGTCGAGGGCCACGATCCCGCCGCGTACGCGCGCGTGCTGCGCGATTTCGCCGACCACCCGGAGCTGACGATCCGCATGGGCGCCGCCGCCGCCCGGCACGCCCAGTCCTTCGGCTGGGACAGCGCCGCCGCCGCGACGGCCGACGCCTACACGGCCGCGATCCAGACCCACCGCCGTCGCGTACGCTCCCACCATGGCTGAGGCAGCACAGAAGGCGGCACAGGTCCTCGAAGGCGCCCTCAGGGACGCCGACCTGGAGTGGGAGAGCCCCGAACCCGGCACCTACGTGGTGAAGCTCCCGGGCACCCGCAAGCTGTCCACGACGGTCTCGCTCATCCTCGGCCGGCACTCCCTCTCCCTCAACGCCTTCGTCATCCGCCACCCCGACGAGAACGAACCGGCCGTCCACCGCTGGCTGCTGGAGCGCAACCTCAAGCTGTACGGCGTGAGTTACGCCGTCGACCGCCTCGGCGACGTCTACGTCACCGCGAGACTCCCCCTGGCCGCCGTCACCGCCGACGCGATCGACCGCCTCCTCGGCCAGGTCCTGGAGGCCGCCGACGGCGCCTTCAACACCCTGCTGGAGCTGGGCTTCGCGTCCGCCATCCGCAAGGAGTACGAGTGGCGGACCGCGCGGGGGGAGCCGACACGGAACCTGGAGGCGTTCCAGCACCTGATCGAGCGCGGTCAGGACTGAGCCGACCCGTCCGACCCGTCCGCCCCGTCAGCGCCCTGCGGTGCTGCCGCGGTAGCGCCCCGGGGTGACCCCCACCAACCGCTTGAAGTGCCGGGTCAGATGGGCCTGGTCGTAGAACCCGGTCGCGGTGGCCACCTCGGCCGGGGCGCACCCCGCCAGCAGCAGCCGCCGGGCCCGGTCGACGCGGCGCGACATCAGGTACTGGTGCGGGGCGATGCCGTAGGCGCCGCTGAACGCCCGTACCAGGTGGGCCGGATGGGCGGGCACGAGCCCGGCCGCCTCCTCCAGGCCGATCCCCTCGACGACCCGCTCGTCGAGAAGCTCCCGCAACCGGCGTGCCAGCACCGGGTCCCGACGCGCGCCCTCCGCGTCGCGGCGGGGCCGCAGATGGTCGTGGAGGCGCTCGCCGATCAGCGTCAGCCGGCTCTCCGCCTCCAGTTCGTCACCGGGCCGGGCGAGCGCGGCATGCACCTGCCCGACCCGCCGCCGCAGCACCGGGTCGCGCAGGTCGGGAGCGTCGACGGCCGGCCCGATCAGCTCCTCGCCCAGCCGGGAGGCGTCCAGGTACAGGACGCGCTTGCGGAAACCGCCCGGGGTGGCGGGGGAGCCGTTGTGCGGCACGTGCGGCGGCAGCAGGGACACCGTGTCGTGCGGGGTGCCGTGCTCGTGCCGGTCCAGGTCGTACCGTACGGCCCCGTCGTCGACGATGAGCAGCGTCCACGCGTCATGGACGTGCATCGGGTAGGCGTACTCGGTGTAGTGGGCGTGGAAGACCTCCACGACACCCGGAACGCGGGGCCGCCAGGCGGAGACGCTCCGCTGGTCGCCTCGCCGGTCGTTCCGCTGGTCGGCCATGCAAAAAACGTACAAGACCCGGCTGTGCGCCGACCGGCAGTCTCACCGTATGAGCACGCACGACGCAGATTCCGCAGCCGCCGCCCCTGTCCGCTTCGACACCAAGATCGCCGTTCTGCTGCGCGAGGACCTGGAGACGTGGCAGCGCCTCAATGTCACGGCCTTCCTGGTCAGCGGCCTGAGCACGCAGTTCCCCGAGGTGATCGGGGAGCCGTACGCGGACGCCGACGACGTCGCCTACCTGCCGATGTTCCGCCAGCCGGTGCTGGTCTTCGAGGGCACGAAGGAGACGCTGACCACCGCCCACGCGCGCGTGCTGTCGCGGGCCCTGCCCCGCGCGGTGTTCACGTCCGACCTCTTCACCACCGGCAACGACCGCGACAACCGGGCGGCGGTACGGGCCGTCTCCACGGCCGAACTGGACCTGGTGGGCCTCGCGGTGTACGGCCCGAAGAACGCCGTGGACAAGGTGCTCAAGGGGGCCCGGATGCATCCGTGAGCGCGTACCGGCGTCCGACGGCGGCCGTCAGGCGCTGGTGGCCTCGGCCGTCGCGGGAGCGGGCGCTGCGGCACCGTCGGAGGCCACCTCCGTGGTGTCCTCGGGCAGCCCGCGCATGAGCCCCCAGTACCCGGCCGCCGCCACCGTACCGACGACGGCGCACACGCCCCACAGCCACTCGGCGCCCCAGCGGTCGATGACGAAGCCGGACATCAGCGGGGCGACGAGGGAGGCGACCGCCCAGGACATCGTGTACATGCCCTGGTAGCGCCCGCGCCCGTGCACCGGGGAGAGCCGGACCACGAGCCCGGTCTGGGTCGGCGCGTTGACGATCTCGGCCAGCGTCCACACGCACACGGTGAGCGCGAACACGCCGACCGACCCGGCGAACGCGGTGAGCCCGAAGCCGTACCCGGCCAGCAGCGCCGAGCCGACGAGCAGCAGCCGCGGGTCGCGGTGCTCGATGAACCGGGTGACGGGAATCTGGAGCACGACGATCAGCACACCGTTGACGGCGATCGCCATGCCGAAGTCGGCGGGCGTGAACCCGGCCTCGCCCATGGCCACCGGCAGCCCGACGTAGGCCTGCTGGAAGATCAGGGCGATGAGGAAGGACAGTCCGACGACACTCATGTACCGCCCGTCGCGCAGCACGGTCCCCAGGGAGACGGCCGTGTCCTTGTCGGAGACGTCGGCGGGGCCCTTCTCCTGTTCCGGCCGCGACTCGGGCAGCTTCACGAAGACGAGGACGGCGCAGGCCATGGTCATGCCGGCCTCGATCAGGAACCCGGCGAGATAGCTGACCTCGGCGATGAAACCGGCCGCCATGGAGGAGATCGCGAAGCCGAGGTTGATCGCCCAGTAGTTGAGCGAGAAGGCCCGGATACGGTCCTCGGGGCGCACGATGTCCGCCATCATCGCCTGCACGGCGGGCCGGGAGGCGTTGCTCGCCATGCCGACCAGGAAGGCGACGGCCGCGATGGCGACCGGGTCCCGCATGAAGCCGAGCAGCGCGACGGACAGCGCGGTGGAGGCCTGCGCCACCAGCAGCGTCGGCCGCCGCCCGAGCCGGTCGGTCATCACCCCGGCCCCCAGCGAGGACACGACCCCGCCGAGCCCGTGCAGGGCGGCGACCAGACCGGCGTACGCGGCGGAGTAGCCGCGGTCGATGGTCAGGTACAGCGCCATGAACGTGGCGACGAAGGCACCGAGCCGGTTGACCAGCGTGCTGGTCCACAGCCACCAGAACTCGCGGGGGAGCCCGGAGACGGTCTCGCGCGCGGCACGTCTCAGTCCGGCGACTGACATGGGACCCCCGTAGAGCAGATGTAAGCGGCTGGAGCGGTGATCACAACTTACGAACGGGGCGATCCGGAAGCCACTCAATTAACACTTCTCGTCAACCGTCCGCCCACCGGGCGCCCCGCGCGGTGGGACAACGGGTTCGATTACGCTCGGACCCATGGCCGACGCACCGTACAAGCTGATCCTCCTCCGCCACGGCGAGAGCGAGTGGAACGAGAAGAACCTGTTCACCGGCTGGGTGGACGTCAACCTCACCCCCAAGGGCGAGAAGGAGGCGACGCGCGGTGGCGAGCTGCTCAAGGACGCCGGCCTGCTGCCCGACGTGGTCCACACGTCCGTCCAGAAGCGCGCGATCCGCACGGCCCAGCTCGCGCTGGAGGCCGCCGACCGCCACTGGATCCCCGTCCACCGCCACTGGCGCCTGAACGAGCGCCACTACGGCGCCCTCCAGGGCAAGGACAAGGCCCAGACCCTCGCCGAGTTCGGCGAGGAGCAGTTCATGCTGTGGCGCCGCTCCTACGACACCCCGCCGCCGCCGCTGGACCGCGACGCCGAGTACTCCCAGTTCTCCGACGCCCGCTACGCGATGCTCCCGCCGGAGCTGCGCCCGCAGACGGAGTGCCTCAAGGACGTCGTCGGCCGCATGCTGCCGTACTGGTTCGACAGCATCGTCCCCGACCTCCTGACCGGCCGCACGGTCCTGGTCGCCGCCCACGGCAACTCGCTCCGCGCCCTCGTCAAGCACCTCGACGGCATCTCCGACGCCGACATCGCGGGCCTGAACATCCCGACCGGCATTCCGCTGTCCTACGAGCTCGACGCCGAGTTCAAGCCGCTGAACCCGGGCGGCACGTACCTGGACCCGGACGCGGCTGCGGCGGCGATCGAGGCCGTGAAGAACCAGGGCAAGAAGAAGTAGAAGACGTGATCGTGCCCCGTCCTGCGTGAACAGCGCGGGGCGGGGCGTTTTTGACGATTACTCAGGAGGTAATCGCCCTCTTCCGTCGCTCCTGGCTACGTTTCCTGTCGTCGCCCCGCCCCTGGGGTGAACGGAACGAAGGAGCCCGACCGTGTCCGCCTACGGCTTCGCCCATCTCCGCAGCCGGCGCCATCACGCCGACATCATCGAGTACCTGGAGCGCATCCAGGCCACCCTCGACCCCTTCGCGGGCCGCTTCCTCATCCACGGTCCGCCGGCCGAGGTGGTGGAGGGCACGTGGCCCGGCAGCATGGTGCTGATCGAGTTCCCCGGGCCGGCAGAGGCCCGTGCCTGGTACGACTCGCCCGCCTACCGGGACATCCTGCCGCTGCGTACCGAGCACATCGAGGGCGATGTGCTGCTGATCGAGGGCGTCGGACCGGACTACGACCCGGCCGAGCGGGCCGGCAAGCTGCGCGCCGAGGCCGAGGCCGAGGCCGAGCAGGCGGGGCGGCCGGCCGCATAGTCAGGTGAGGGGCGTCTGGCGGGGCGTCAGCCCATGCTCTTCGCGCCGTCCAGGGACTCCCGGACGATGTCGGCGTGGCCGGCGTGCTGGGCGGTCTCGGCGACGATGTGCATCAGCACCCGGCGGGCCGACCACTGGGCGTCGGCCTCGAACCACGGGGCCTTCGGGAGCGGCCACGCGGCGTCGAGGTCGGGCAGGGTCGCGACCAGGTCGTCGGTGCGGCGGGCCACCTCGGCGTAGTCGGCCAGTACGCCGGTCAGCGTCTCGCCGGGCAGCATCCGGAACTCGTCCGCCCGTCGGGCCCAGTCGGCCTCGGTCATGGCCGTGAAGTCGCCCATCGCCGAAGGGCCCTCCAGGATGAAGTCGACCCAGCCCCGCTCGACCGACGTCACGTGCTTGATCAGGCCGCCGAGGCACAGCTCGCCGGCAGTGGTCCGCAGCCCGGCCTGCTCGTCGGTGAGGTCACGGGTGGTGAAGCGCAGGAAGTGCCGGTGCTTGGCCAGCACCTCCAGCAGGTCGGCGCGCTCACCGGTGGCGGTCGTCGCGGTGGCCGCATCGCGGGTGGTCTGCTCGTTGGAGGTCATGGTCTCCGCCTTCCGGTGTTCCTGCTCCGTCGGTGTAGGAAGACGCTATGAGGGATCGAGGTCAGAGTGTGTCCTAGTTGGTGCGGGCCACGCGCGGTTTCTCGCGCGACCGTCCCGCCCTCAGCCGTTACGATCGCGGCCAAGGGCGGGACGTAGCGCAGTGGTCGACGCGAGCGGTCTCCAGAACCGCGAGGACGCCGGTTCGAATCCGGTCGTCCCGCCCCCTCGCGGGATTCAGGCGGGCTCTACCGGGAGCCACAGTTCGCAGGTCGCGGTGGAGAAGTCGTCCGCGCGGTCCAGGACGGCGACGATCGACGGGCCCGGGCGCAGGCGCCAGGGGTTGGAGGGGAACCACTCGGTCGCGGTGGCCGCCCAGGTCGTCTGGAGGGTTTCCGGGTAGGGGCCCGCGCTGCGGAAGACCGCCCACGTGCCGGCCGGCACCTCGATGGCGTCGAGGTCGTCGGGGACCGAGGTGTCACCGGAGACGGCCACGCCGTGCAGGTAGGTCAGTTCGCTGCCCTCCGAGTTGTCGGGGACCAGGTCGTCGCTGACCTGGAGCAGGCCCGCCGGGTCGGTGTCGCCGAGGGACTTCAGACGGGCGTGCTCCTCCTGTGGCAGCGCGGCGATGTGCTGCTGGATGTGCGGGTTGACGCCCTCGTGGATGAGGGGTACGCGGGTCGCGTGGCCGACCAGGCGGAAGGCGGGGCGGTCGGCGAAGCGGGTGTCCATGGGGGTGTTCCCTTCGACGGTCAGGCGGAACCTGAGCTGCGGCTGTGTCCGAAGGGGGCCTCCGTCGCGGCGTACGTCGCGCGGGGCGGCGCCGTGGACCGTCCGGAACGCGCGTCCGAACGCCTCCGTGGAGCCGTACCCGTACCGGACGGCGATGCTCAGCAGATCGTCCTCGCCCCGTACGACGTCGGCGGCGGCGACGGTCATGCGGCGCCGGCGGACGTACTCCGACAGCGGCATGCCCGCCAGCGACGAGAACATCCGGCGCAGGTGGTACTCGGTCGTGCCGAGCGTTCCGGCCAGTGCGGTGACGTCGAGCTCCTCGCCGAGGTGGTCCTCGACCAGGTCGACGAGCTTGTTCAGTGCCGAGATCACGAGACCTCCTTTCGGCTTCAACCGTGGCAGAGGGCACCCCTGCGCCGCCCGATCGCTGCTGTCCGGTCCGATCGGTCGGTGCCCGGAGACCTCACCTGCGCGTTCGGCGCGAGTGAGGGGCATCCTCTGCCTGGACGTTCTTCCGGCCGGGGCACGAATTGCACGGCTCGGCAATCGGCGGGAGGCTGGTCACGTCAGCCTTGCGGCGGCCGATTGCGCATCGGCGGCCGACGCTGCGACCGGAGGGGCAGAGGCCGGTGGGGATGAGGCGCCTCGCCTCCTCCAAGGAGACTGCCATGCAGAATGCAACCCTGGAAGCGATGCAGACCGCGCTGCGCGGGCCGGTCATAGGCCCGCAGGACGCCGAATACTCCCAGGCCCGCAAGATCTACAACGCGATGATCGACAAGCGTCCCGCCGCCATCGTGCGGTGCAGGGATGCCGCGGATGTCATGTCCGCCCTCACTTTCATCCGGGACGACGGCCTGGAACTCGCCGTCCGGGGCGGTGGACACAGCGGCCCCGGCCTCTGTCTGGTGGACGGTGGCGTCACCATCGACCTCTCGCCGATGCGCTGGGTACGTGTCGACCCCGTCGCCAAGACCGCCCAGGTCGGCGGGGGAAGCCGGCTCAGCGACCTCGACCACGCCACCCACGCCTTCGGGCTCGCCACACCCACCGGCATCATTTCGATGACCGGGGTCGGGGGCCTGACCCTCGGCGGCGGCCACGGCTACCTCACCCGCAAGTACGGCCTGACCGTGGACAACCTGCTGGCCGCCGACGTCGTGCTGGCCGACGGCAGTTTCGTCAGCGCCAACGAGACCGACCATCCGGACCTGTTCTGGGCGCTGCGCGGTGGCGGCGGCAACTTCGGCATCGTGACCTCCTTCACCTACCGGCTCCACCCGGTGGACACCGTCGGTGGCGCGATCACCGTATGGCCGGTCGATCGCACCCGCGAGGTGCTGGCGTGGTACCGCGACTTCCTCCCGCAAGCACCTGATGACGTGTACGGCTTCTTCTCGCTCTTCGTCATTCCGCCCGGCCCGCCGTTCCCCGAAGAACTCCACGGGCGGAAGATGTGCGGCATCGTGTGGTGTTACACCGGTGATCCGAGCCGCTTCGAAGAGACACTCACGGCAGTGCGGGAGCCCGGACCGCCGGCCTTCCACTTCACGGCACCGATGCCCTACCCCGCGTTGCAGGGCATGCTCGACGACGTGATCCCCACCGGGTACCAGTGGTACTGGCGCGGCGACTTCTTCGACCGCATCCCGGATGCCGCCATGGACGTGCACCTCAAGTACGGCCAGAACATCCCCACCCAGCTCTCGCTGATGCACCTCTACCCGGTCGACGCGGCCGCCCACCGGGTGGGCCGGGACGACACCGCGTGGAGCTACCGCGACGCCGTCTGGTCCGGCGTCCTGGCCGGCATCGACCCCGACCCGGCCAACGCCGAGGTCATCAGGCAATGGTGCGTCGACTTCTGGGAGGAGCTGCACCCGTACTCCATGGGCGGCTCGTACGTGAACTTCATGGGTGCGGGCGAAGGCCAGGAACGGGTCCGGGCCACCTATCGGGACCACTACGACCGGCTCGCACAGGTCAAACGGACGTACGACCCGGACAACATCTTCCACGCCAACCAGAACATCAGGCCGGCCCAGCGGCGATGACCACCGGGCCTTGCCGTCCGCGCCCCGGTCACCGAGGTGTGTTCATGGGTGAGTACGTCGAAGCCAACGGAACCACGATCTGGACCGAGAGCCGTGGCCAAGGGCCCGACGTCCTGCTGATCGCGGGGCTGAGCGACGCCGCCGAGGCGTGGCAGGCGCAACTCGACGGGCTGTCCGACCGGTACCGGGTCATCGCCTTCGACAACCGGGGGGCGGGGCGGACGCCGCTGCCCGACGGGCCCATGTCCTTGGCCATGATGGCCGACGACGCCGCGGAACTACTGCGGCTGCTCCGGGTCGAGGAGGCGCACATCGCCGGCTTTTCGGGCGGCAGCGCGATCGCGCAGGAGTTGGCACTCCGTCACCCGGAGGCCGTCCGCAGCCTCGTTCTCATGAGTACCTGGGCACGGGCAGACGCCTACTTCACCGCCATGACCCGCTTCTGGCACTGGCTGGTGACGAACGCGCCCGACGAGCGCGCCATGCTCGAGGCGTTCTTCCTCTGGATCTACACGCGACGAGCCCATGCCGACGGCACGGTGCAGCGGATCATCGGCGAAACGCTCGCCTTCCCGTACCCTCAGTCCGCCGAGGCCTTCCAGCGCCAACTGGAGCCGTTCACGCGGCACGACACGCTCGACCGGCTGCCCGGCATCACCGCACCGACCCTCGTCCTGGCCGGGGAACAGGACATCGCCACGCCGCCGCGCCTCGGGCAGGTGGTGGCCGACGCAGTTCCCGGCGCACGCTTCGAGGTCATGGCGGGGGAGGCCCACCAGCCGTTCCAGGAGTCCCCGGACATGTTCAACGCACGGGTCGAGACCTTCTGGCGCGAGGTCGACGGCGTCCGCCGCGAGCGCGGGTCCCTATGAGTGAATCCGGTCCGTCCGTGAGTAGCCGCCGACGCGGCAGAGGGAATGCCCTTGCACATCACACCGGGCAAGCGATGTGCAGGAGGCATGACCGTGCCGAAGTACCTCATCCAGGCCGCCTACACGCACCAGGGCACGAAGGGGCTGCTCAAAGAAGGCGCGAGCGGACGTCGCGCCGCGGTCGAGCAGGTCGTGACCGGTCTCGGCGGGGAGGTGGAGGCCATGTACTTCGCCTTCGGGGAGCACGACGTCGTGCTCGTCGTCGACTTTCCCGATCCGATCTCCATGGCCGCCGTCAGTCTCACCGTCAAGGCCAGCGGCGCCCTCCACACCCGGGCCACCCCGCTCCTCACGATCGACGAGATCGACGAGGCCGCGCGCCGGCAGGTCACCTTCCGCGCTCCCGGCGCGTGAGCATGCCTCGACGGCGGGGTGCCTTGTCGTTTCCCCGGACTCAGCCGGCCGTGGTCAGCCGCCCCCGGCGGTGCCCCCGCAGGGCCCGCCAGGCCGCACCCAGGGCCAGGGACTGGACGAGGGCCGAGAGCACGATGCCGCCGACGAAGAACCAGGCCGGGGCGTCGCCGCCCCACCCGGCCTCGCCGAGCCACGCCACGAAGCCGAAGGCCGGGAAGGTGAACAGGGCCGGCCAGACCCAGATGAGCGACGCGTCCGGGTTGCTCGTGAACAACGGCTCCGCCGCGGCGACGGCCATCGCGCCGCCGACCAGGGCGAGGTAGACCGCCGAGGCGCGGTTGGCGAAGGTCAGGCGGGTGAGGGTGCGTATCGGGCTGGTCTTCATCGGTTCTCGGTCTCCCCGGGGTGTCGTCCCGTCGTCCTACCGTCGTCTTCCTGTCTCCAGGGTCGGACGGAGACGGGTTCCCCGGCCTGAGTACCCGTACTCAGGTCGCCGTGGGGAGACTCAGATCGACAGCGGTACCTCGTGGATCTCGTCCGCCTTGTGGCCCGCGCGTTCGTGGACGCGCTGGACCGCGTCGGCCGACGGGGCCTCGGAGAGGCAGTAGACCGTGCCGGAGGCCGGGTCCGCCCACGCGTGCTCGAAGTGGACGTCCTCGTCCTTCTCCACGGCCAGGTCCGCCTGGTGGGCCTGGTGGAGCTGGTCCGACGTGATGCCGTGCATTCCGCGGTGCACGTCCATGTAGTGAGCCATGGCCTCGCACCCCCTTCAGGGTCTCCCTTCCAGGGTGCGCCCATACGGCGGCCGGGGCGAACCCGACCGCCGTACCCTGCCTGTCGCTCTACTGTCGCGCTGCCGGTCCTGCTGCCTGCCGCTACGGCGTCAGCCGCACTGGCAGGGGTTGCCCGACTGGCACCCGCAGCCGCAGCCCGCACCGCAGCCGCACGCGGCGATCAGGGGCAGGCTGCGGATGTCGGTGGGCTGTTCGGTCCGGCGTTCCTGTGCGGGGTCGGGTGTCGTGCTGGGGGAATCGGCCATGGGTTCCTCCTGAGGGCTGGTGCCTGGGCCCATTGCACGCCCCGAACGGCAGTCGCATCAACGGCGCACTGGGGCGACAGTGCGCGCCCCCGTCCCGCTCCGTCGCGCTCCCGCCCCCGCGCGCGTCAGGCGCCCTCGACCCCCGTCACCGGCTGGATGTCGGCCTGGAGCTCGTCCGCGTGCTCGCCGGTGACCAGATACACCACCCGCTTGGCGACCGCGACGGCGTGGTCGGCGTAGCGCTCGTAGTACCGGCCCAGCAGCGTCACGTCGACGGCCGTCTCGATGCCGTGCTTCCAGCGGTCGTCCATCAGGTGCTGGAAGAGGGTGCGGTGCAGCAGGTCCATCGCGTCGTCGTCCTGCTCCAGCTGGAGCGCCAGGTCGACGTCCTTGGTGATGATCACCTCGGCCGCCTTCGCCATCAGGCGCTGCGCGAGCTGGCCCATCTCCAGGATGGTGGCGTGCAGGTCGTGCGGCACCGCACGCTCCGGGTAGCGCAGCCGGGCCAGCTTGGCCACGTGCTGGGCCAGGTCACCCGAACGCTCCAGGTCGGCCGACATGCGCAGCGAGGTGACGACGATGCGCAGGTCCGTCGCCACCGGCTGCTGCCGGGCCAGCAGGGCTATCGCCCGGGCCTCCAGGTCGTGGTGGAGCTCGTCGACCTTCTGGTCGCCCTCGATCACGGCCTCGGCCAGCTTGAGGTCGGAGTCGAGGATGGCGGTCGTGGCGCGCCCGATCGCCGACCCGACCAGCCGGGCCATCTCCACCAGACCGTCGCCGATCGAATCCAGTTCCTCGTGGTACGCGTCCCGCATCAGGAATCCTCTCGTACGTCCAATGAGGGGGGCTCGTGGTGGCTCACACCGGCTCGCACCCCTCGCCGTGCCCCCACGCTTACACGTTCCGGCCTGTACGCGTCCGTTTCCGGCACCGCACATGAACCATCACTGGCTCCAAGGTGAACTCTGGGCGACGAGTGTTCGAGCTCGCACCCCGATGGCTGGGGCGGGACCGTTCGCCATGCCTAACCTGGACTCATGGACGTGAACGCGGCGGTCGCCGCAGCGGCAGCGATCGCCGGAGTACTCACCGGCGTCATCGCCATGCTGGCGTTCCGCTGGAGCGAGCGCGACCAGAAGCGGCCCACCCGGACCTCCCTGCACACCGACCCGGTGCTCCCGCCCGGCGTCGACACCGTCCTGTCCGTGCTCCGCTCCTCCGCCGTCGTCCTCGACGAGGCCGACGCGGTGGTCAAGGCCAGCTCGGCGGCGTACGCCCTCGGCCTGGTCCGGGGCGGCAAGCTCGCCGTGGAGCCCATGCTCCAGATGGCCCGGGACACCCGGCGGGACGGGGAGATACGTCAGGTCGAGCTGGATCTGCCGAGGCGGGGGACCGGGCGCGGCGAGGCCCTCGCCGTGTCCGCGCGCGTCGCGCCCCTCGGGTCCCGGCTGGTGCTGCTGCTCGTGGAGGACCTCACCGAGGCCCGCCGCATCGAGGCCGTACGGCGCGACTTCGTCGCCAATGTGAGCCACGAGCTGAAGACCCCGGTCGGTGCGCTCTCCCTGCTCTCCGAGGCCGTCATGGACGCCTCGGACGATCCGGAGGCGGTGGAGCGGTTCGCCGGGCGCATGCAGATCGAGGCGACCCGGCTCACCAACCTCGTGCAGGAGCTCATCGACCTCTCCCGGGTCCAGAACGACGACCCCCTCGACGACGCCGAGCCCGTCCGGGTGGACGAACTGGTCGCCGAGGCCATCGACCGCTGCCGGCAGGCGGCCGGCACCAAGCAGATCACCATGGCCGCCGGAGGAACGGCGGATCTGCACGTACGCGGCAACCGCGGCCAGCTCGCCGCCGCGCTCGGCAACCTCGTCGAGAACGCCGTCAACTACTCGCCCGCCCGCACCCGCGTCGGCATAGCCGCCCGGCGCGTGGGCGCGCCCGGCGGCGACCTGATCGAGATCGCCGTGACCGACCAGGGCATCGGCATCTCCGAGAAGGACAAGGAGCGCGTCTTCGAGCGCTTCTACCGCGTCGACCCCGCCCGCTCCCGGGCCACCGGAGGCACCGGGCTGGGGCTCGCGATCGTCAAGCACGTGGTCGCCTCGCACGGCGGGGAGGTCACGGTGTGGAGCGCCGAAGGCCAGGGCTCCACCTTCACCCTGCGACTGCCGGAGTCGGGCCCGTCCCGCGACCGCGCACAGCAGCGGCCCGACCGCGCCGGACTCAGCGCCGAGACCGAGCGGTCCCCCTCATCCCCCCATACATCCCCGTACGAAACGCTTCCCGCCCCGGAGGTCCTTCCGTGACCCGTGTGCTCGTCGTCGAGGACGAGGAGTCCTTCTCCGACGCCCTGTCGTACATGCTCCGCAAGGAGGGCTTCGAGGTCGCCGTCGCGACCACGGGGCCCGACGGACTCGACGAGTTCGAGCGCAACGGCGCCGACCTCGTCCTCCTCGACCTGATGCTGCCCGGCCTGCCGGGCACCGAGGTGTGCCGCCAGCTGCGCGGCCGCTCGAACGTCCCCGTGATCATGGTGACCGCCAAGGACAGTGAGATCGACAAGGTGGTCGGGCTGGAGATAGGGGCCGACGACTACGTCACCAAGCCCTTCTCCTCCCGCGAGCTGGTCGCCCGCATCCGCGCTGTACTGCGCCGCCGCGGCGACGGCCCGGAGCCGGACGCCCCCGCCGCGCTGGAGGCCGGCCCGGTCCGCATGGACGTCGACCGGCACGTGGTCACCGTCGGCGGCACCAAGATCGATCTGCCGCTGAAGGAGTTCGACCTCCTGGAGATGCTGCTGCGCAACGCCGGCCGCGTGCTGACCCGCATGCAGCTGATCGACCGGGTGTGGGGTGCCGACTACGTCGGTGACACCAAGACCCTCGACGTGCACGTCAAGCGGCTGCGCGCCAAGATCGAGCCCGACCCCGGCGCGCCGCGGTACCTGGTGACGGTGCGGGGGCTCGGGTACAAGTTCGAGCCGTAGAGCGGCCGGCGCGCCGGCGCCCGGGACGTACGACGAAGGGCGGGACCTCCCGGGAGGTCCCGCCCTTCGTCATGGCGCCACGGGGATCGGGGCTCAGTGGCCGGCCTCGGCCTCGCCGGTGCCCTCGCCGTTGGCCTCGTCCGTGCCCGTGCCCGTTTCGGTACCGGTCTCGTCCGTGCCGGACTCGTGCGTACCGCTCTCGTCCGTGCCGGACTCGTGCGTACCGCTCTCGTCCGTGCCGGACTCGGCGTGCCCGGAGGTCTCGCCGTCGGACGGCTCGCCGGAGGCCTCCTGCGACGGCTTCGCCGACGCGCCGGGCGCCGCCGGGACGTCGGTCGGGCCCCACTCGGAGAAGTAGCCCTCGGCGGGGACGACGAACGCGCGCAGGCTCACGTCGCCGGTCTTGCTGAAGGTGAAGGTGATCTCCTGCGCGTTGCCGTCCTTGACGGCCTCGCGGCTGCTGGGCAGGACGGCGGAGGCGTTGCCCTCGCCGCCGAGGATCAGGGAACCGCCGGCCGGGACAGTCAGGTCGCCCTTCTCGCCCTTCGCGGGCTTCAGTTCGGCGGACTTGCCGGTGCCGGCCACGGTGATGGACTCGAGCTTCTGGTCGGTCCGGCCGTTGTTGAAGAGGGTGGCGGAGATGACGGCCGGGCCGGTCGACTCCAGGTCGGGCTGCGTGATGACGACGGCGTTCTGGACCTTGATGTCGCCGACGGTCGTCGCCGCGTTGTCCGGCTTGATCTCCAGCGTCTGGGCGTTGTGGCCGGCGCCGCACGCGGCGAGCGAGGCGATCGAGAACGCGATGGCGGCGGCGGCGAGGGCGCCGCGTCGAAGGCTGCTGCTCACGGCGGCGGCAACTCCTTGGACTCGAGCGGGGTGGCGGCGTCGGATAAAGCCGCCCTAAGTGGCTGTCAGCGGCTTCAGGCTACCGAGCCGTTCGCGGGCCGCCGCACCCGACCCTCCCCCAAGTGGCCCGGCTTCGCCCGGCAGGGGGTAGGCCGGGACCTCCGCGGTGCCGGCCCCGGTCGCTTTGCGGCGCGCCCACTCGTCGGTCATTCGGATAAGAAGAAGCACCGCGATACGGGCTGCCCATCAGTACACGAAATTTCCGTGAAGGAATGCGCGGACGGCCAGGAAATTGATCACCGAAGGGTCGGTCGGGGGTGCTCCGTGATCAATTTCGGATTCGTCCGGAAGCCCGCCCCGGGCACCGAACGGAGTAGCGGAAGTCGCACGCGTGGAACCGGACATACGGGGAACTTCGGACAGGTGGGAGGGCCTCCGGATGTGTGTGACGTGCGTGTTTCGCCCGGCCGGAAGAGCCGGTCCGACCTGCGAATACCTTCTTCCGTGCGCCCGGCGCAGCACGTTCCTGTTGCTGTTGTCAAGCCCCGAGATATGCCCTGACCTGCGAAAACGCCATTCAGAAGACGCCGTATCCGTGTTACCCTGGATAGCCACGGAAGGGGTACCTGTCACATGACGTTCAAGGTTGGCGACACCGTGGTCTATCCCCATCACGGGGCCGCGCTGATCGAGGCTATCGAAACTCGCCAGATCAAAGGCGTGGACAAGACCTACTTGGTGCTGAAGGTCGCCCAGGGCGACCTGACGGTACGTGTGCCAGCGGACAATGCGGAGTTCGTCGGCGTGCGTGATGTGGTCGGTCAGGACGGGCTGGACCGGGTCTTCGAGGTGCTGCGCGCGCCGTATGCCGAGGAGCCCACGAACTGGTCGCGTCGTTACAAGGCAAACCTGGAGAAGCTCGCCTCCGGCGACGTCATCAAGGTCGCGGAAGTCGTGCGCGATCTGTGGCGCCGGGAGCGCGAGCGCGGACTCTCCGCCGGTGAGAAGCGCATGCTCGCCAAGGCCCGCCAGATCCTGGTGAGCGAGCTGGCCCTCGCGGAGAACACCAACGAGGACAAGGCGGAGGCCCTGCTCGACGAGGTGCTCGCCTCCTGAGACGAGGCGCAGCCCGCTGCCCGCTCGGTTCAGCGCACTGAAATGCCGCGGTGCCCGATGACATCCTTGCTGTCGCCGGGCGCTGCGGCATGTTCGTACCCGGATCACCGCCCCGGGACGCCACCGTCTTCCCGGGTACTGGCGTGCCGGGCCCGGGCAGCAGGCTCGACCGGGGTCACGGAAGGGTCCGGTCAAGGCGTCGCGCCCGGCACGGTGAGGCCATACCCAACTAGGTCGAGCACACAAACCTGACAGGAACCGATGTCTGACGAATCGCGTCCCTCGCCCGCAAGGACGTCCCCCGACGCCCGTACGAACGCCCGGACCGCGGCCGTCATTCCGGCCGCCGGCCGGGGTGTGCGCCTCGGACCGGGCGCCCCCAAAGCACTCCGTGCGCTGGGCGGCACGCCCATGCTCATCCACGCGGTCCGCGCGATGGCCGCCTCCCGCGCGCTCTCCCTGGTCGTCGTCGTCGCCCCGCCCGACGGCGCGGCCGAGGTCAAGAGCCTGCTCGACGCGCACGCCCTGCCCGAGCGGACGGACTTCCTCGTCGTGCCGGGCGGCGAGTCGCGGCAGGAGTCCGTACGGCTCGGCCTGGAGGCCCTGCCGCCCGAGTACGACATCGTCCTCGTGCACGACGCGGCCCGGCCCCTGGTGCCGGTGGACACGGTGGACGCCGTGATCGAGGCCGTACGGGACGGCGCGCCCGCCGTCGTGCCGGCGCTGCCGCTCGCCGACACCGTCAAGCAGGTCGAGCCCGCCGCCGTACCGGGAGAGCCGGAGCCGGTGGTGGCGACGCCGGAACGGGCGCGGTTGCGTGCCGTGCAGACGCCGCAGGGGTTCGACCGGGGGACGCTGGTGCGCGCCCACGAGACGGTGACCGGCGACGTCACCGACGACGCGAGCATGGTCGAGCAGCTCGGCTCGGCCGTGGTGGTCGTGCCCGGGCACGAGGAGGCGTTCAAGGTGACGCGGCCACTCGACCTGGTGCTCGCCGAGGCCGTGCTGGCCCGCAGGAGGCTGAACGATGGGTTCTGAGACGGACGGGACTGCTGGGACTGACGGGCTTGTGGTGCTGCCGCAGGTCGGGATCGGTACGGACATCCATGCCTTCGAGGACGGGCGTGAGCTGTGGTGCGCCGGTCTGAAGTGGGAGGGCGAGGGGACCGGGCTGGCCGGGCACTCCGACGCGGACGTCGTCGCGCACGCGGCGTGCAACGCGCTGTTCTCGGCGGCCGGGCTCGGTGACCTGGGGCAGCACTTCGGCACCGGGCGGCCCCAGTGGTCCGGGGCGTCGGGGGTGACGCTGCTGACGGAGGCGGCGCGGATCGTGCGGGAGGCCGGGTTCCGGATCGGGAACGTCGCCGTGCAGGTGGTCGGGCCACGGCCGAAGATCGGCAAGCGGCGCGACGAGGCGCAGCGGGTGCTGTCCGCGGCGGCAGGGGCGCCGGTGTCGGTGTCGGGGGCGACGACGGACGGGCTGGGCTTTCCCGGGCGGGGGGAAGGGCTGATGGCGGTGGCTACGGCGTTGGTGGTCCGGGTCGGGTAGACGTGCGGGGCGCGGGGCGGTGCGGTGCCGTGCGGGGCTCCGCCCCCGGACCCCGGCCTGTGCCCACCCGCCACCCGACTCGCTCGGCCGGAAAGCGGGCATGTGCGCCCGTTGCACTGGTCGGCGCCTACTACCCTGGACTCGTGACTATTCGCCTGTACGACACCAGCGCCCGGCAGATCCGTGACTTCGCCCCCCTCACGCCCGGGTGTGTCTCGATCTACCTGTGCGGTGCCACCGTGCAGGCCGCCCCGCACATCGGGCACATCCGGTCGGGGCTGAACTTCGACATCATGCGCCGCTGGTTCGCGTACCGCGGCTACGACGTCACGTTCATCCGCAACGTCACCGACATCGACGACAAGATCATCAAGAAGGCGGCCGACCAGAACCGCCCCTGGTGGTCCATCGGGTACGAGAACGAGCGGGCGTTCAACGACGCCTACGACGCCCTCGGCTGCCTGCCGCCCACCTACGAGCCCCGCGCCACCGGCCACATCACCGAGATGGTCGAGATGATGCGCGGCCTCATCGAGCGCGGCCACGCCTACGAGGCCGAGGGCAACGTCTACTTCGACGTACGGTCCCTGCCCGGGTACCTCTCGCTGTCCAACCAGGACCTCGACGAGCTGCGCCAGCCCTCCGGCGAGGGCGAGACCGGCAAGCGGGACCCGCGGGACTTCGCCATGTGGAAGGCGGCCAAGCCCGGGGAGCCGAGCTGGGAGACGCCGTGGGGGCGGGGGCGTCCCGGCTGGCACCTGGAGTGCTCCGCGATGGCGCACAAGTACCTGGGGACCGAGTTCGACATCCACGGGGGCGGGATCGACCTGATCTTCCCGCACCACGAGAACGAGATCGCGCAGGCCAAGGGGTTCGGCGACGCCTTCGCCCGGTACTGGGTGCACAACGCCTGGGTCACCATGAGCGGCGAGAAGATGTCGAAGTCGCTCGGCAACAGCGTGCTCGTGAGCGAGATGGTGAAGAAGTGGCGGCCGGTCGTGCTCCGGTACTACCTCGGCACCCCGCACTACCGCTCCACCATCGAGTACAGCGAGGAGTCCCTGCGCGAGGCCGAGTCGGCGTACGCGCGGATCGAGGGCTTCGTGCAGCGCGTCACCGAACTGGCCGGCCGGACCGTCGAGCCCGCCGCCGAGGTGCCGCCCGCCTTCGCCGAGGCGATGGACGACGACCTGGGCGTCCCGCAGGCGCTCGCCGTCGTGCACACCACCGTCCGGCAGGGCAACAGCGCGCTCGCGGCCGACGACAAGGAGGCCGCCGTCGGGCGGCTCGCCGAGGTGCGCGCCATGCTCGGCGTACTCGGCCTGGACCCGCTCGCCCCGCACTGGGCGGGGGAGCAGGAGCAGGGCGAGGACCTGCGGCACGTCGTCGACAGCCTCGTACGCCTGGTCCTGGACCAGCGCGAGGCGGCGCGGGCGCGGAAGGACTGGTCCACCGCGGACGCCATCCGCGACCAGCTCAAGGAGTCCGGGCTCGTCATCGAGGACAGCCCGCAGGGGCCCCGCTGGAGCCTCGGCTCCCGCTGACCCGGCGGGGCGTCGACGTCCTGTCCCGTAGATCGATTGTGCCGCCCGGCCCTCCGGGCGGCACACTGCATGAGACGCACCATCCACACGCAAGCACCACGCACACTCCCGTAGAGAGCGGAGACAGGTAACTCATGGCCGCGAACAACCGCCGCATGTCCGGCAAGAAGGGCGCGCAGGTCGGCAGCGGCGGCAAGCGACGCCGGGGCCTGGAAGGCAAGGGGCCGACGCCCCCCGCCGAGATGCGCAAGGGGCACGCCAAGCAGCGCGCCGCAAACGCGAAGGCGCGCCGCGCCACGGGCCGTCCGCAGCAGCGGCGCGGCGGCGGACGCTCGGCGTCCGAACTCGTCGTCGGCCGCAACCCCGTCTACGAGGCACTGCGCGAAGGCGTGCCCGCCTCGACCCTCTACGTCCAGCAGTTCATCGACAACGACGAGCGGGTGCGCGAGGCGCTGCAGCTCGCCGCCGAGCGCGGCGGGATCAACCTCATGGAGGCGCCGCGCCCCGAGCTGGACCGGATGACCAACGGGCTCAATCACCAGGGGCTCGTCCTCCAGGTCCCGCCGTACGAGTACGCACACCCCGAGGACCTGGTCGCCGCCGCCCACGACGAGGGCGCGGACCCGCTGATCGTCGCCCTCGACGGCGTCACCGACCCGCGCAACCTCGGCGCCGTCGTCCGCTCCGTCTCCGCCTTCGGCGGCCACGGCGTCGTCGTGCCCGAGCGGCGCGCGGCCGGCATGACGGCGGGTGCCTGGAAGACCTCCGCCGGTACGGCCGCCCGTACGCCGGTGGCCCGCGCCACCAACCTCACGCGCGCCCTGGAGGCCTACCAGAAGGCCGGCATCACGGTCGTCGGCCTCGCCGCCGACGGCGAGGTCGAACTCGGCGAGCTGGAGGCCCTGGACGGCCCGGTGGTCATCGTGGTCGGCAGCGAGGGCAAGGGGCTGTCGCGGCTGGTCGGCGAAACGTGCGACGTCCGGGTGCGGATCCCGATGCCCGGTGGCGCCGAGTCGCTCAACGCCGGTGTCGCGGCGGGGGTCGTGCTGTACGAGGCGGCCCGTCGGCGGGCCTGAGCAGGCGGGCAGGTGTTCGGCTCGGTCCCCCGGACGGGGTATTCCGGGGGGTCCGGGGGAGCTTGACGCGGTCCGGACAGATCCGGGCGGTCAAGGCAGTGTCCTAACGACCCATCACTCGGTTAGTTGAGCGTGGACACCAGAACACCCCGCACTCCCACGGGGGACCGCTCGTCGGGAATCGACGACGCTCCCGCGCTGAGCATGGTGAAGGTGCCGAGCGATCCGGCCCAGGTCATCGTCAATCACGCGAGCTTCCGCGTGCAGCTCGGCGCCTCCGCGCGGCCTGTCCGGTCCCCGCGGATCGCTCGGCACTTGAGCGCCACCGCCCAGGACACCGCCCGCATGCCCGTCGCGGGCGTCGCGGGCTCCGCCACCCCGGCCGCGCCCCGGCGCCGCGCCGTGATCTGGAGCGGACGCTCCGACCCCGACGACACCGGCGCCCACCGACTGCTCCAGGCGGTGCGCGCCGGAGCCGGCCGCCACGCCGAGGACCCGACCGCCGACGCCGGAGCCACCCAGGTCATCCCCCGCGTCCACAACGACGGATACGGCGGGTACGACGACGGCCCCGAAACCCTCGAAACCCCCCTCGTCGGCCCCCAGCGCGGCTCCGCCCCCCGAGGGGCCCGACTGCTGCCCGCCATGCGGACCGTCGGCAGCGCGTACGACGAACCCGCCTACACCGGCGAGGACTTCGACACCACCACCGACCCCGCGCACGACTACTACGACTACGACTACTACGACGACACCACCGACGACGCCACCGACGGCACCGGACCGCGCTCCAGGCGCCACGCCGAAGACCCCGCGCGGCACGCCTACTTCCCCGGCCGCCGCATGAACCTCGGCGTCGTCCTGCTCCCGCTGCGCGTCTTCCTCGGCTGCATCTCCATCTACGCCGGCATGGGCAAACTCTGCGACCCCGTCTACTTCGACGGCGGCGAACGCGGCTCCATGGTCAAGTGGCTCAACACCCTGCACCCCTGGGACGTCGCCGAGCCGCTGCGCCAGTTCGCCCTCGCCCACCCCGTGGGCGCCGGACTCGTCATCGCCTTCCTCCAGGTGATCGTGGGCGTCCTGACCGTCCTGGGCTGCTGGCAGCGCGTCTCCGCCGTCATCGGCGCCGGCCTGTCCGCCGCGCTCCTCGTCACCGTCAGCTGGAAGAGCGTCCCCGTCTACGACGCGCCCGACATCATCTACCTCGCCGCCTGGTCCCCGCTGATCATCGCCGGTGCCCCCGTCTACTCCGTGGACGGCCGGCTCTCCGGCAGCGCCTGGCGCCGCCTCGGCCCCCGCGCCGACATCTGGGACCTGCGCCGCTACGTGCTGCGCCGCGGCGCCCTCGTCACCTTCCTCGTCGTCGGCGTCACCCTCCTCGTCGGGTCGCTGCTCGGCGGCGCCGTACGGGACTCCAGCCGTGTGACCGTCCCCGGGCCCGGCGAGGCACCGCGCAACGAACTGCCGGGCAGCCCGCTCCCGCAGGAGCCCGGCACGCGGAAGCCGAAGACCCCCGAGGCCTCCGCCTCACCCACCCAGGGCGCCACCAGCGGCACGGCCTCACCCTCCACCGACGCCGCGACGACCCCGGGAGCGACCCGCGCCACCGGCGGCGCCACCACCGCCGGCACCCCCAGCCAGACCCAGGGCACCACGGGCCAGGCACCGCCGCAGCGGCAGTCCTCCCCGGCCGACCAGGCCCCCAGCACGTCATCGGGACCGTCCTCCGGCGGTGCCACGAGCGGCGGCAGCGGCTCGACCGGCGGCACCGGGAGCGGCAGCGGGGACGGCGGCTCCTCCTCCACGGGACAGCCGGGCAGCCGCCTCGTGGGCGGCCTCCTCGGCTAGGGCCCGTCGGGCGGACCCTCAGCGGCCCGCCGTACAGATGCCGAAGGGCCCCGCACGGACGACGTGTGGGGCCCTTCGGCGTGACGTGCCGGGGGAGTGGACGGGGCGGGTCAGCGGCCCGCCAGGGCGGCCAGCTCGCGCGCCGCCTCCGTCAGGTCCTTCGCGGTGTCGATCGCCCGCCAGTAGGAGCCCTGCGGGATCGGGAAACCGGCCAGCCGGTGCTCCCGGGCCAGCCGCGGGAACGTGGTCCGCTCGTGGTCACCGCGCTCCGGCAGCATCGCAGCGAAGGCGGGCGAGAAGACGTACACGCCCGCGTTGATCTCGAAGGTCGACGGCGGGGCCTCGATGAAGTCGGTGATGTGACCGAAGCCGTCCGTCTGCACGGCGCCCCACGGCAGCCGCGGACGGGCCAGGGCGAGGGTCGCCACCGCGTCCCGCTCGGCGTGGAAGTCGGCCATGTCGCGCAGCGAGAAACGCGTCCAGATGTCGCCGTTCGTGGCGTACCAGGGCCGGTCCGGGTGCGGGAGATGCGCGGCCGCGTACTTCAGGCCGCCGCCGCGGCCCAACGGCTCGGTCTCGACGACGGTGGTCACCGAGAGCGGCAGATCGGCGGTCTCCAGCCACTTCTGCAGCACCTCGGCCAGATGACCGCAGGAGATCACGACGTCCGTCACGCCCTCCTCGGCGAGCCAGGCGAGCTGATGGCCGATGATCGGAGTCCCCGTGCCCGGGATCTCCACCATCGGCTTCGGCCGGTCGTCGGTGTACGGGCGCAGCCGGGAACCCTGTCCGCCGGCCAGGACGACGGCTTGAACGGGGCGGCGGGACGCGGCGTTCGGATCGGTCATGCCCGAACTGTACGCGGCGCCCCGCCGGCCCCCGCAGGGTGCTCAGCCGTGCGCGGCCAGGACACCCGAGGCGAAAGCGGTGTCGCAGACGGGACGGGCGTACGACTGGGCACGCGTCGGGCCGTACACCTTCACCGCGGCGCGGCCGAGGGCGCGGGCGATGGACGCGCAGTGGCCGGCCAGCGAGGGACGCTCGTCCACGGCCTGCTGGAGGTGGGTGAGGGCCACGCCCGGGTCCTCCTCCTGCAGCTCGGTCAGCAGCCGGTCGCGCAGCACCTCGTGCGGGGCGCGGGCGGCGGCCTGCGAGGAGGCCTTGGCGTTGGAGGCCTGCGACGCGGCGAGCACCGAGTCCGAGGGATCCCCCGACCAGTTGACCCGGGTGACCGCGAGGGTCCCGGAGAGCACCAGGACGACGGGCAGGACGAAGGCGAGAGAGCGGCCGATCCGGCGGGCGGGGCCCCGGCCGCGTCGCGTCTGTCGGGTGGTGGAGTGCTTCACGGAGTGCTTCACGCGAGTGAGGGTAGCGCCCCGTAATGATTTGGCGACATTTGGTCACCGGTTCGGGGGATGGGGAAGGGTTCGGAAATGGGTAGTGGGTTGACGCACACTGCTCGAAACGTCCGTTGTGTCGGGATAATTGTCGACAACGAAAAGAGCCCCGCAGCAGGCTGCGGGGCTCTTTTCGTCAACGCGGGTGAATCCACCCGGCCGAGAGGTTTCGTCAGTCGGAGAGGCGCTCGCCCGTGGAGGACGAGAAGACGTGGCTCTCGCCCGGCCGCGGGACGACGTGCACCGTCGCGCCCTTCTCCGGCACCGAACGGCTGCTGACGCGGACCACGAGGTCCTTCGTCTCGCCGCCGACCTCGACCGTGCCGTAGATGTAGCCGTCGGCGCCGGTCTCCTCCACGACGTTCACCGTCACGGCGAGGCCCGCCGGGGCGTCCTCGGAGTCCTTGGCCAGGGTCTTGGCCGCCCCGCCGTTCAGCTCCACCACGTCGAAGTGCTCGGGGCGGACGCCGACGGTGACCGTGCGGTCGCCCTTGTCGGAGGCGGCCTTCAGGGCGTCCCGGTTGACCGGGACCACGCTGTTGCCGAACTTCACGCCGCCGTCGGTGATCGGGACCTCGACCAGGTTCATGGCCGGGGAGCCGATGAAGCCGGCCACGAAGAGGTTGGCGGGCTTGTCGTACATGTTGCGCGGCGAGTCGACCTGCTGGAGCAGACCGTCCTTGAGCACCGCCACGCGGTCGCCCATCGTCATGGCCTCGACCTGGTCGTGGGTGACGTAGACGGTGGTGATGCCGAGGCGGCGCTGGAGCGAGGCGATCTGCGTACGGGTGGAGACGCGGAGCTTGGCGTCCAGGTTGGACAGCGGCTCGTCCATGAGGAACACCTGCGGCTCACGCACGATCGCGCGGCCCATCGCCACACGCTGACGCTGACCACCGGAGAGCGCCTTCGGCTTGCGGTCCAGGTACTCGGTGAGGTCGAGGATCTTCGCGGCCTCCTCGACCTTCTGCCGGATCTCCGTCTTGTTGACGCCGGCGATCTTGAGCGCGAAGCCCATGTTGTCGGCGACCGTCATGTGCGGGTACAACGCGTAGTTCTGGAACACCATGGCGATGTCCCGGTCCTTCGGCGGCAGGTGCGTGACGTCGCGGTCACCGATGCGGATGGCGCCGCCGTTCACGTCCTCGAGCCCCGCGAGCATGCGGAGCGAGGTGGACTTGCCACAACCGGACGGGCCGACCAGGACGAGGAACTCGCCGTCCTCGATCGCGATGTCGAGACCGTCGACGGCGGGCTTCGTGGAACCCGGGTAGATGCGGGTCGCCTTGTCGAACGTAACAGTGGCCATGGTGAATGGGCCCCCTTCTACCGGCAGGAACGTGCCGGACGATCCGTTGTAGGAAGGTGGTGGTGTAGTCCACACGAGTGAAGCTGGGCAGGACGGTACCTGGCGTTCACCTGATCTGTCAGTACCTGCGGAGCTGTGAACTTCGCCGAAATTTTCGAACCCCATCGTTCACCGGCTCTGTGTACAGTGGAGCAGCCTCCGCGCGCGCAGCGCGCGAGTGCCTCCTTAGCTCAGATGGCCAGAGCAACGCACTTGTAATGCGTAGGTCGTCGGTTCGAATCCGACAGGGGGCTCCGGGAAGTGAGAACGGTCCCCGCCTGTGGCAGGCGGGGACCGTTTTGTGTGGGGCGGGTGTGTCGGTCAGGTGCGGTTTGCGCTGGAGGGGCCGAAGAATTCGATTTCTGCGATGGCCACCTGCTTGTTCGCGGAGGCTGCGTGGGACGACTCGATGGTGAAGCGGACCTTGGTGACCTCGCCGACCCGGAACGGGCGGCGCTGGCCGCCGGCGCCCTGGTCCAGGGTGAGATCGCGGGTCTTGGTGGTGCCGTCCTTCATGGTGATGGTCGCCTTGACGCGGTGGGGGAGCGCCGATTCCTTGATCAGGTTGGTGCGGGTGGAGACGCCGGGCGTGATGATGACGTCCAGCAGGCGGGTCGGCTCGGTGAAGGTGACCTCGATCCATTCGCCCTTGCCGGACTCCGAGATGCCGGGGCCCCACCAGGTGTTGCTGAGCTGGTCGATGACGAGCTGTGGCTTGTGGCCGGCGAAGGAGCGCGAGGCGGTGATCTGGTCCGGGGAGACCGGGGCGCGCTTGGCGAAGTGGTCGCGGGTGGCCTGGTAGCCGTCGGGGATGTACATGAAGCCGAGGACGGCCAGGGTGACGACCACGACGACGGTGATCCAGGTGCCGATGCGGTCGAAGACGCGGCGCAGGCGGGGACGGTCGCCGGCCCAGGGGGTCTCGCGGCGGCGGCCGCCGAAGAGGCGGCGCCACCAGGGGAGGGGGGCGCGGCTCTGGTCGCCGCGTTCGCCGGTCAGGGGCATGGCGCAGCGGGCGCAGTAGTGGCGGTCGGGGCGGTTGGGGGTGGAGCACCAGGGGCAGGGCGGGCCGAAGCCGGTGTCGGCGGGCTGGCCGGGGGCGCGTACCTGGGGGCGGTCGGCGTCGGGGCGGCCGGGCAGGACGGGGGCGACGGTGGGGGGTGGTGCGGGGGTCGCGGCCTCGGGGTCGGCGACGGGGACGAGGAGGGAGCGGGCGCGGTCGGACAGGGTGTCGCGGGGTGGGGTGTCCGGGTGGCCGGGTGCGGTGGTGCGGGGGGTTTCCGGCGGGGGGGTGGCCGCGGTGACGGGGGGGATCTCGTCGGTGTCGTAGTCGTCGGGGTGGCTGGGGTCCGTGTCCGCCGGGCCGCGTTGGTGGGGTACGTGGGGGGTTGGTGCGGTGGTGTCGGGGTGTTCGTCGGTGGTGTCCGGGGTGGGGCGGGTGGTGCGGGTGGGGGGTACGCCGGTGCCGCCGGGGCCGGGGCGGGAGAAGGCGTCCCAGCCGCGGTCCTGGTCGGTGGAGGACGCCGGGGCGGGCGTGTCGCGCCTGCTGGAGCGGTCCCAGCCGAGTACGGCGCCGCACGCGTCGCAGAAGGACTGGCCCGGTTCCGCGCGGGTTCCGCACTCGGCGCAGTTCTTCGTGGTCATCTCTCCGGGGTCCTTTCGGAGGCGGTCACTTCGACCGTGTAGGGCATGTGGGCGGGGCGGGCGGCGGCGACGAGGGTGTCCAGGCGGTGGGTGTCGGCCGGGGTCGGGTCGGGCAGCCGGAGGGTGACGTGGAGGCGGGGGCGGGGGGTGCCGGGGAAGGGGCCGAGGGGGCGGGCGTTCCAGGTGGCGCCGCCGCTCTCGGTGATGACGGGTTCGACGCCGAACGCGAGCCGTACCGCTTCGGACAGGCCCTGTCGGGTGCCGCGTACGCGGTGGAGGCTCGCGGCGGCGGCGACGGCGGCGCGCAGTCGGGCCTCGGGTTCGGTGCCGTCGGTTTCGGCGCCGACCCAGGTGCCGAGCCACTGGGCGAAGTCGGCCGGGGTGAGGGCGGGGTCGAAGTAGGTGTCCAGGCAGTCGAGGACGCTGAGGATGGGGGCGATGACGTCGTCGAGTCCGCCGACGAAGCGCTGGGCGAGGTCGTCGTCGGCGAAGACGGCCGGGAGCATGGAGCTGATGGGCAGGGAGGAGCCGAGTCCGTCGAGGGAGCCCCGGTACGCGGAGGTCGTCATGCGCCGTCTCCGATGACTCGGACGCGGTGGTCGAAGGAGAAGACCAGGGAGGGCGCTTCGAGGTCGATGCGGTTGGTGGGGTCGCCGCGTTTGCCGGTGAGGGGGTCGGCGGGGTGCAGGACGACCTCGTCGACGAGTTCGACGCCGGGGACGCGCTGGAGCACGGCGAAGATCTCGCCGGCCTGTACGGGGCGTCCGAAGGGCCAGCCCTTGCCGTCGGTGCCGCCGGTGAGGGGGTCGAGGTGGCGGTAGAGGGCGTCGTGGGCCTGGCGGCGTACGCGGTCGGCGTCGGTGCCGCGGAAGGCGTGGAGGGTGGCGACGACGGTGACGCCCTGGTAGTAGGGCGGGCCGACGGCGAGGCGGGTGCCGATGAGGCGGCGTTCGTCGAGGTGGCGGGTGATGCGTTCCAGGAGGGCGTCGCCGGGGACGAGTTGTTCGAAGCGGAGTCGGCCGCCGGGGTCGGGGACGGCCTGGGGGACGACGAGGACGCGGACGGCGTGGGCGCCGTATTCGTTCTCCTTGCCCTCGAGGCAGGTGATGCGGGCGGTTTCGGGGGCGGCGCGGCGGGCGAGTTCCTCGTAGTCGCGCAGGGTGACGGCGCGTTCCTGGGCGCGGAGGGTGATGGGTGCGCGGAGTTTGGCCTCTTCGACGGTCTCGCCGTCGACGCCGCCGCGGGCGGCTTCGCGGTTGACGACTTCGGAGACGTACGGGATGGAGGTGCGCAGGACCTGTACGGCGCCGCGGGCGACGTTGCCGGCCTTTCCGCCGCCGGTGCGGTAGCGGCGGGCGCGGATGACGGCGCCCTTGGGCGGGACGGCGCCGTACTGGCGCAGGGTGCCGTCGGGTTCGCGGACGGCGGGGCCGAAGGCGATCTCGCCGGTGGCGGCGTCGAGGGTGATGTGGTGGTCGTCGGGGCGGGAGCCCGCGAAGTGCGGGACGACCTGCCAGTCCTGCCAGCCGTCGTCGGCGGAGGTCTGGAGGAGGACGGGCGGGTCGCCGGCGACGACGGGGGAGTGTTCGAGGCGCAGGCGTTGGCCGGGGAGCCCGGTGGCCTCGCCGAGGGCCTCGTCGTGGACGGTCTCGGCGTGGAGGGTGGGGGTGGTGCCGCCGATGGTGTAGGCCTCGGCGGAGCGGATGGTGGGTGAGGTGGTGTAGAAGGGCTGGCCGGGCAGGGGCTCGGTGACGCGGCAGCGGATCCAGCCGGCTTCGTGGCCGCCGTTGCGGGAGAGGACGTGGCCGCCGGGGAGGTGGAGGACGATGTCGCCGGGGCGGTTGAGGCCGCCGGTGCCGTCGCGGTCGACCTCGCAGAGCTGCCAGCCGTCCTCGGTCCAGGCCTCCCAGGCGAGGGGTGGCTGGCGGGGGTCGACGCCGACGCCGTCGACGCGGCTGTCGAGTTCGAGGGCGAGGGCGCAGTGCGGGGCGGCGGCGGTGAGGCCGATGAGCATGCAGTCGCCGGGGCTCGGGGCCTCGGCGAAGCACATCACGTCCTTTTCCTCGGCGAGGTCGGTGGTGCGGTCGGTGACGGGTTCGCCCTGACGCTGCACCACCAGGTGGCTGAGCGAGCACGGTACGACGGTGAGGTCGCGTTCGGTGGCGAAGACGACGGCTTCGTCGCGTTCGGTGCGCAGCGTGGCGACCTCGCTGCCGGCCGGGACCAGGATGGCGTCCTCGTGCGGTGCGGACAGCCAGAAGGTGACGTCCGTGCGGGCGGCGGAGGGTGGGAAGAGGGTGATGCCGACGAGGTCGAGGAAGGCGAGGTGGTTCTTCTCCGGGACCCGGTTGAGGCGGTAGACGATCTGGTCGGCCATGTGGGCGACCGTCTCGATGAGGGTGACGCCGGGGTCGGAGACGTTGTGGTCGGTCCACTCCGGGGCGCGCTGCTGGATGTAGCGCTTGGCGTCGTCGACGAACTGCTGGAAGCGGCGGTCGTCGAGGTTGGGGGAGGGCAGGGACATCAGCGATCGCTTTCGGGAGAGCCCGGGAGGCCCGCGGGGCCGGCAGGACCGTCGGGGAGGTCCGGCTCGTCGTGGGAGGGGATGACGTAGAACGGGAAGACGAGGCTGCGCGGGTTGTTGGTGCCGCGGATCGAGTAACGGACGTCGATGTAGAGGACGTTCTGGCCGTCGCCGGTGGTGACGTCGACGTCGTGGACCTCGATGCGCGGCTCCCAGCGGTCCAGGGTGACGTACACCTCGTGCTGGATGCGGCCGGCGGTCTCCTCGTTGACCGGGGCGAAGACGAGGTCGTGGATGGCGCAGCCGAACTCGGGGCGCATCGGCCGCTCGCCCGGGGCGGTGGCCAGGATCAGCCGCATGGCCTCCTCGATCTCCTGTTCGCCGCTGACGAGGGCGATGCCGCCGGTGGGTCCGATGCGCAACGGGAACGACCAGCCGGAGCCGACGAACTGTTCGGCCATCAGGGAGCCACCTGCCTTCCTCGGGAACGGTTCATGACGCACCGGGCATGGGGGGCGAGACGAAGTTGAACTTGCCGGTCAGGACCGAGAAGCCCGCTCCCAGGACCCGCGTCGAGGCGGAGTTGAGCTGCAGTGTGGTGCCGCCGGTGATGTTGGTGATGGCCGGGCTGGTCAGGGTCACGGCAGCGGTTCCCGTCAGGTTCAGGGCGGCTGCCGCGTTCACCCCGATCTGGCCCGCGCTCCGCATGTTGATCATGCTTCCGCCCTGGAGGGAGAGCGGGCCGCCGCTCTTGATGGTCAGGGAGCGCCCGGCGGAGAGCGACAGGTCGGTGCCCGCATCCACCGACACCGAGCGGCTGCCGGTGATGCTGACCGTGCCCTTGCTGTCGACGGTGATCTCGGTCTTGGTGCGGTCGAGGTTGATGGTCAGCCTGTCGTTGCCGCTGGCGATCCGGACGCCCTGCTTGCGGCCGCCGGTGCGCTGGCTGAGCAGGTCGACGCGGTTGCCCTGGCGGTCGGACAGGGTGTGCCGTACGGCCTTCTTCTTCAGGCCGTCGTGCAGGGGCACGTCGCTCTTGGTCGGTACGTCCCGGCCGTTGTAGAGGCCGCCGATCACGAACGGGTGGTCCAGCGCTCCCCGGTCGAAGGCGACCAGGACCTCGTCGCCGACGTCCATGGGGAAAACGCCGCCGCCCGCCACGCCGCCCATCTGGACGCTGCGCGCCCAGTCGCTGACGTAGGTGTCGTCGAGCCAGGGGAACTGGAGCTTGACCCTGCCCTGTTTGAGGGGGTCCTGTACGTCGGTGACGATGGCGTTGGCGACGCTGGGCAGGCGGGCGGCGCTCGCCGGGTCCGCGCCGCCGCTGCCGCCCGAGGCGAGTCCGTACAGGGAGCGCCACTGGCGGCCGCTGACCGTGAGCCAGGACTGGTAGGGGACGCCGTCGCCGAAGTGGTGGCGTACCGAGGTGACGGTGTACTTGCCCTCGAAGGGCTTGCCGACGTCGGAGAGGGCGACGGGGACGCCGGGCCGCAGGTCGGGGTGGCCGTGGACGGCGACCTCCAGCTCGGCGAAGGAGGAGGTGACGTCGGCGGCGAGGGCCTTCGCGGCGTGCTGGACCTCGTCCTGCTTGTCGTAGGGGTTGGCGGTCTCGACGAGTTTGCCGGGCTTGAACTTGCCGGCGGCCGTTCCGGGGGTCCAGCCGATGCTGATGCCGGGGTCGGTGGTGGCGGGGGCGGGTTCGGTGATCTTCTTCTTGGTGGTGACGTTCCAGCCGCGTGACTCGACCTTGCCGATCTGGTCGGCGGCGGTGACGGCGGCCCGCAGCCGCAGGATGTCGTGGCCGGCCTGGAGGACGAAGGTGCTCTGGTCGCCGTCCGTCTTCGGGGAGGGCGCGCCGGCCGACGGCTTCGGGGTGACGAACCGGAACTTCCCCTTGGAGTCCAGGTACATGACCATGTTGTTCTCGTCGGCGAGCCGGGAGAGGAAGTCCCAGTCCGTGACGTTGGACTGGCTGATGAACCCGTAGGTGCCCTTGGTCGCCTGGATGCGGCCGATGGAGACGCCGTCCAGGCCCACGATCTTGCGGGCGATGTCGGAGGCCTTCTGATTGCGGTACGCGGCCACGCGGCGCTGGCGCATCAGCCGGTGCCCGTAGTCGTAGCCGCGGATGACGGTGAAGCTGCCGGTGCCGTCGTAGTCGGTCTCCAGGCCGGTGACCTCACCGGTCAGCAGGGGGTTGCCCTTGCCGTGTCCGTCGGCGATCGGAGTGATGACGACCTTGCTGCCGAACTCCACGCTCAGCTCGTCGAGGAGCCGGTGGTAGGGGTCGCGGAAGGTGAGGCGGAAGGCCGCCGGCACATTGACGCCCTGGTCGACCCAGCCGTCGGTGAGCATCGGGGCGATGGTGTCGGGCAGCTTCGCGCCGCCGATCTTCACCTCGACGATGCTGGAGAACGAGGGACGCACCATCAGCGCGGCACCTCCTCGGTGGCGGGCAGCATGAGTTCGGTGCCGGTCGGCAGGTGGTTCGGGTCGTCGATGCCGTTGGCCTCGGCGATGACGCGCCAGGCGTTCGCGCTGCCGTACTCGCTCCAGGCCAGCGACTGGAGCGAGTCACCCGCGACGACCCGGTGCACGCGCTGGGCGGTGAGGGCGCCGGAGGTCGGGTTCTGGCGCGGGGTCGGGCCGGGAATCTCCACCAGCGCCACTTGGCAGGTGGCGCGGATGGGGACGCCGGTGGTGCCGAAGAGCGTGTACTGGGTCTCGATGGACGAGACGTAGGCGGTGAACCGTGCCGTGGAGAACGAGCCCCACTCGAAGACCACCCAGGGCGGTGACGGCTGTTTGGCGGCCAGGCTCTTGGCGGTCACCTCGCAGCAGAGCAGCAGCGACTCGACCTTCTTCATCACGGTGTTGCCGCCGGGCTTCATCGAGGAGTCCAGGAAGATCTCCAGGGTCATCTCGCGCGGCTCGGCGCCCTGGAACTCCGGTTTCGCGGCCTCCCGCACGGCCGCCGTGGGGGTGGCTATCCACTGGGTGCGCTGGCTGATGGACAACTGGGCCGGGTTGAACTCGAAGGGGAACCTTCGGATCAGCGCACCGGGGGTGGTGGATTTGCCGGTGGGCGGCTCGTGGATGGCGAGGTTGGCGCGTACCAGGCTCTTGCCGGCGCCCTTGCTGCTCTTTGCCATGGGTCTTCCTCTCTGCTCCTCGGCGCCGTCAGTCGGTGAAGCCGTGGTGGGCTATCTCGAGGACCTCGTTCGCCACGGCCGGGCTGTTGGGGTCGAGGGTGGGGCCCTGCCAGCTGACGGGCAGTACGTCGATCAGCCCCCAGCGAGCGACCAGCGACCCGTCCGCGCGCAGCGCCGAGATCTGTGCGGTGGGCCGGTTGATGCCGGTCTGCACGGAGGAGATCCACTTGGCGACCTTGGCCGTGTCCGGCGTGATGGGCCGGGTCAGCCGGATGTTGGAGAAGGACACGCGGGTGGGCAGTTGCCATACGAAGCCGTTGTTGCCGCCCTCCTGCCGCTGCTCGATCTCCACCTGGGACGACAGGCCTTCGCACCCGTTGAAGTGTCCGAGGCTCTCGCCGTCGATGGTGAGGGAGAACCAGATCGTGGAGCCCGGGTCCTGGCGGGGCATCGGGGGTGGGCCTTTCTGTCGTCTGCCGTGGTGTCGCTTCTCCGACCGGCCGGGGGCCGGTTCGTGGTGGCTGGTCGGTCCGTGGCGGTCGGTCAGCCGCGGGGGTCGCGGAGTCTGCCGATTCGTTCGCGGTCCATGCGCAGTTCGGTGCGGACGAGACGGGTGACGCGGCCGATGAGCCGGTGCGCCAGTTCGTCGAGCTGGAACTCGGTGAGCTTGCGCGGGTCGAGCGCGCCGTCGGGGACCGCCGTGTACGCGGGTGGCGGCTCCGGTGCCCCCGCGGGGCGGGAGGCGGGGATCGCCGAGTACGGGGGCGGGCTGCCGGGTGGCTGCGCGGCCTGACTGTAGGCGGGCGGCGGATCGTCCGGCGGCGGGGTGTGCTGGGACGCCCGCTCCTGGAGGCGGCGCAGGGCGGAGCCGGCGGTGGCCGCGGCGAAGGCGGCGAGGGCGCCGGTCGCATGGCGTCCGGGGAGGCGCTGGACGGGGGGCGCCGCGGAGGTGGAGGCGGCGGTGTCCGCTGCGGGTGTCGCCGGGGCCGGGGCGGTGGCTCGCTGGATCGGCAGGGCCGGCGGGGGCGCCGATGCCGGGGGTGGGGTGAGCGGGGCCACGGGGAGGGGCGTCTGCGCGGTGGTGCTGCCGAGTGGGGCGGGTCGGCGCAGGGGCACGGGGCCGGGGGTGGCGGCGGCGCGCTGGACCGTGGGGATGGAGGGAGCGCCTGGCGTGGGTGGAGGCGGTGGGGACGCCGGGGGTGAGGGGAAGGGCAGGGGGGAGGGAGAGGCCAGGGGTGAGGGAGGCAGGGCGGCTGATGTGGGGAGTGGTGCCGGAGGTGGGGTGACGGGGGCCTTGAGGGGGGTGGTGGTGGAGGTCGTGGTGGTGACGGTTGTGGGGGTGACGGTTGTGGGGGTGATGGCCCGCTGGACCGGGGGGTGGGTGGCGCTCGGTGCGGTGGGGCCGACGAGTGGCTGGGCGTCGGTCGGCGCGGTGGCCGGAGGGGCGCCGAGGGGGGAGCGCCGGGGGGTCGCGTGGGACGACGCCGGGGGAGGCGTGGGGGTGGTGGTCGACCGCTGGGCGGGCGGGGGTGTGGGCGCGGTGGCTCGCTGGACCGGCGCGTGCCTGCTGTCGGCGCGGGTGGTGTTGGGGGGCGGTGCTGTGGGGCTCCCGAGTGGCCTGGCGTCCGCGGGCGGGGCGGTGAGCGGGGCGCCGAGCGGGGAACGCCGGGTGGTGGGGCGCGAGGCAGGGCCGGCGGCCGGGGATACGGGCGCGGTGGCCGAGGGGTTGGGGTGCTGCCGTCCGGCGGTGGGCGGTACGGACGGGGTGGGGGCGCCCAGGCCGACCCGGGGTGGCGTGGTGCTGCGCTGGACCGGGGGGAGGGGGGAGGGGCCGGCCGCCGGGTGCTGGGGGGCGGGAGTCCCCGTCCCGGGCTCGGTCCCGGTCGCGGTCACCGGTCGCTTTGTCGGGGCGGTGGCCGGTCGTGTGGTGTCCGTCGGTCGTGCGGTGCTCGCCGGGCTCGCGGTGTTCGTCGGGCCTGTGGTGTCCGTCGGTCGTGCGGTGTTCGTCGGGCCTGTGGTGTCCGCGAGTGAGCGCTGGACGGGAGTGGACGCGGTGGTGCGGGGCGCGTGGTGCGGGGCGGGCGTCGGTGCGGTGGGCTTCACCGGGGCGGGCTTCGACCGGGTGGGTTCCGACGCGGCGGGGATCGAGGCGGCGGTGGAGGCGTTCGGTGACGTGACCGAGGGGGTGCGCGTGGAGCGCTGGACCACGGGCGGGGTTACGGGGCTTGTGCCTGCGGTGGGGCGCGTGTCCGGGCCGGTGCCTGTGCCTGTGCCTGTGCGTGGTGCCGTACTGGACGTCGGGGTGTCGGCGGCGCGGTCGGCCGGGTGCGGCGCGGGGTCCTTCTGGGGTACGACTCGCTGGACCGGCGGAGGCGGAGTGCCGGGCGCCCTGTCGGGCTGAGCGGCGCGGACGGGGGGCGCGGCGGTGTGGTCGGGCCGCGCGGTCGCGCGCTGTACGGGGGCACCGGTCGTCGCGTTGCGGTCGGGTGCGGCTGCTGCTCGGTTGCCGGAGGTGACGGCTCGCTGGGCCGGGGTGCCGGTCGGCGTGTCTCCGCTGGGGCCCGGCGTCGGCCGGTCGGCGGCCGGGGTGGGCGCCGGGGGCGTGGTGCGCGGCGCGCGGTCGGCCGGGGCGGGGTTGCTCTGGGACACGGCGCGCTGGACCGGGAGCTCGGCCGGCGGAGTGGGGCCCCCGCCAACGGGGTTGGCCTTGGGTGCCGGTGCCGGTGCCGGTGCCGGTGCCGGGGTGCGCGGCGCCGGGGTGGGGTCGTTCTGGGGCACGGCGCGCTGGACCGGGAGCTCGGTCGTGGCGCCGGTCGGCGTGGTGGGCCCGTCGCCCACGGGGTCGGCCTTGGGTGCCGGTGCCGAGGGGGGCGTGGTGCGTGAGGTGCGGGAGGCCGGGGCGGGGCTGCTGCTTCCGGGCACCGCGCGCTGCACCGGAGCGCCGGTCCCTGCGTCGGCGCCGGACGTGGGCGTTGCCCGGCCGCTGGGCCGACTCGCGCTGGGCGCCGGGTCGGTGCGCCGGGGCGGCGTCGCGTCCTGCCGGGCGGTCGCCCGCTGTACCGGCGTACCCGGGGCCGGGCTGTTGCCGGGCGAGGTCGGGGTCGTGCCGTGTCGGGGGGTTGCTCGATGTGCGGGCGCACCGGTCGCCGGGCTGTTGCCGGGCGCGGGCGGGTTCGGGTCGGTGCGCCGGGTCGGCGTCGCGTCCTGCCGGGCGGTCGCTCGCTGTACCGGCGTACCCGGGGCCGGGCTGTTGCCGGGCGCGGGCGGGTTCGGGTCGGTGCGCCGGGTCGGCGTCGCGTCCTGCCGGGCGGTCGCTCGCTGTATCGGCGTACCGGTCGGTCCGCTGGTGGCGGGCCGGCTCGGCGTATCGGTGCCGGACGAGCTCCTGCCGGGTGACGGCGCCGTGCGCTGTACGTCGGTGGCGTTCGGAGCGTGCCGGGTCGCCGCGCGCTGCACCGGGAGGGCGGACGTCGCGGTGTCCTCGTTCGGCTGTTGGGGCACGGCCCGCCGGCCCGGGGCGCCGGTGGTGACGGGCGGGGTGGTCGTGGACGCGGGCGTCCGGTGGTCGGACCCTGCCGGCCGGGGCGGTACGGCGTCCGCGGACGGCGAGCCGGGTTCCCCCCGGTCGCCGTCCGCCGACGAAGGTGCCGCTCCCGAGGCGGCCGGTGCGGGGCCGGTGGTGCGGCGGGTGGCGGGCAGGGTCCGTCGCTGCACGGTCGCCGGCCCGGTCGGGGCCTTGGTCAGCGGGGACCGCGGCCGGGGCGGCGCGGCCGGTACGGGTGTTGCCCGGATGCCACGTGGAGCCTGCACGGGCGGGTTCGCCGGAGTGGTGGACGACGTCGCCGCGGCCGTGTGCGACCGCTGGACCGGTGCCGCCGGGGCCGGGTCCGGTGCGGTCGCGGCCGTGCCGGCCGGCCGGGGCCGGGTACGCGCCGCGGGAGCCGTGGGCGTGGACGACGACGCGGGCGCCTCCGGTATCGCCCGCAGCGGCGCGACCGGCGTCCGCTGCACTGCCGGTTCGCCGGCCGAGGACTGCGTGGGCAGAGTCCGCGGGGGGCCTTCGAGGCCCGCCACAGGAGGGGCCGCCTCGGCGAACGCCCCCGAGAGCAGGCTGCTGCCCGCCGCCGGGTCGAGGATCCCGGGTGACGGCGCCCTTGTGAACGACGGGTTCTGCCACGTCGGGAGCCGTCCGCCGAAACCGGCGTCCGCGACTCCCGTTCGTCCGTCACCCGTCGCACGCTGGATGGGCGGCAGGGCCGGCCAGGCGGCGAGGGCCACGGGCGGCGCACCCGTGGCCGTACTTCCGCCCGAGCCGGAGCCCGTACCACCGCTCGGGCTCGGGCTCGTACCACTGCTCGAGCCCGAGCCCGTACTACCGCCCGGGGCCGGGGCGCTGTCGTCCCGACGGCCCCGCAACCGGTCCAGGAATCCCACCGCTCAGCCCTCCGCAGCGCCGCGCGTCACGAGGGACGCGATCTCGTCCGTGTACCGGCGTCGGTCCTGGTGTTCCAGGTCCAGGATCGCCTCCAGGCCCCAGTGGAAGTGGTAGGCGACGTACGCGATCTCCTCGTGCAGCCGGTCGGTCGCGTACGTCACGATTCCCCCAGGCGGCTCCCGCCGAGTTCCACCTCGAAGGGCTCCGAGCAGTGCGGGCACTGCACGGCCGCGCGGGTGTGCCCCTCCGCGTTGATCTGGCGGTAGAAGTCCTGGAGGAACGCCAGGTCGGAGGCGAACATGTTCTCCACGATCCCGTCGTGCACCGACGTCAGCGTGCCCAGCTGGGTGATGACCCGGCCGAGCAGCACCACCGACAGGTAGGCCGGGTTCTGCTGCACCCGCACGTCGCGCAGCGGGACGAGTTCGTCCCGTGCCGTCGACAGGCGCATCACACCGTCCCGGTGCACCGTGCCCGACTCGTCGACGTAGCCGCGCGGCAGCTCGAAGGGGAACTCGGTGCGCAGCTGCTGCCGCGGCTCCGGACCCGCCGGGGGAGCGGCCGGCGGGTCCGCCGGTGCGGCGGCGGAAGCAGAACGGGGGAAGTCCGCTCCCGCCGCCGCGGTCTGGGGTGCCGCGGCAGGTGCCTTGGCAGGCGTACGCCGCATTACTCGATGACCAGTTCTTCGAACACGATGGTGACGGTCTCGGTCAGCGCGGAGGCGTCGCCCGCCTTCACCGGGCTCATGTCGAGCTTGCTGCACCAGGCGTTGCGCAGGTTGTACCGCTTGACCGGGTTGTCCTCGTAGTCCATCACGATGATCGAGGCGTTCTTGCGAGCGGAGGACATACGGCCCTCGAGCGAGTCGTTGATCCACTCGGTGAACGCGGACGACTGGGTCATACCGCGGACCACGGTGCAGGATCCGTCCTTCGCGGAGCCCGGCATCACCGCGATCTCGAGCTTGCCGGTCGCGCCGTTGTTCTGCGGGTACTTGATGACGTCCTGCTCGAGGGTGATGCCGTTGACCTCGGAGAGGTACTCGATCATCACGCCGTCGATCTGGAGGCCGAAATTGTGTGAAGTAAGGGAGTCACCCGGATTGAGACTCATGTGTTCGCTGTCCTTCTGACGCTGCTTGACGTTGGCGTGCGGGAGTTACGCGGACCTGGTGGGCGAGGCGCCCGTTACTCCTCCAGCTCCCCGCTGCCGCTGGAGAACTGGGCCAGCCGGAAGATCACGAACTCGGCGGGCTTGACCGGCGCGATGCCGATCTCGCACACGACCCGGCCCAGGTCGACCGACTCCGGCGGGTTGGTCTCCTCGTCGCACTTGACGTAGTAGGCCTCGGACGGGCTCTGGCCGAACAGGGCGCCGCTGCGCCACTCGTTGACCAGGAACGCGGAGATGTTGCGGCGGATGCGCGCCCAGAGGTTGTGGTCGTTCGGCTCGAACACCACCCACTGGGTGCCGATCAGGATCGACTCCTCCAGGTAGTTGAAGTACCGGCGGATGTTCAGGTAGCGCCACGCCGGGTCGGAGGAGAGGGTGCGGGCGCCCCAGACGCGGATGCCGCGGCCCGGGAAGGAGCGGATGCAGTTCACGCCGATCGGGTTGAGCAGGTCCTGCTCGCCGCGGGTGATCTGCAGCTCCAGGTCGACGGCGCCGCGGACGACCTCGTTGGCCGGGGCCTTGTGCACGCCGCGCTCGGAGTCGTTGCGGGCCCAGATGCCGGCGACGTGGCCGCTCGGCGGGACCAGCCGGGACTGGCCGGTCGCCGGGTCGAAGGACTTGATCCAGGGGTAGTACAGGGCGGCGTACTTGGAGTCGTAGCCGGCCGTCTCCTGGCGCCAGACGCGGATCTGGCGGGCGTTCTGGCTGGGCGGCGGGTCGATGATGGCGACGCGGTCGCCCATCAGCTCGCAGTGGGCGATGAGACCGAGCTGGACGGCCTTGACGGCCTCCAGGTCGATCGCGCCGCGCTGGTAGGCGGCCATCAGGTCGGGCACCGCGACCATGGAGATCTCGTCGATCGCCTCCAGGCCACCGAAGCCGGTGCGGTCCGCGGAGTCGCCGAGGTACTCGGCCGGGCCGGGGTGCGCGCTCTCGGCCCGGGCGGCCGGGACGGCGGGCGCGGCGGACGGCGGCGCGGGCAGCGTCAGGGTCTGGTTCTCCGGACGGACCAGCTGCGCGGACGGCGCGGCCTCGGTCACGGTGATGAGCTTGGAGCGCTCCTTGACCTGGGTGACGACGTAGGAGCGGTTGCCCTTCTTGGCGCTCACGTCGAAGGTCTCGACCGGCTTGTCGCCGTCCTTGACGATCAGCTTGAAGCGCTCGGCGGGGCCCTCGCCCTCGGGGTCGGCGACCTCGACGGTCAGCGGGCCGCTCTGGCCGGCGGCGGTGGCCGTCACGGCGAACGTGCCGAGCTGCTTGGGCTCGGCGGCGGGCAGCGCGGCCTTGGCGGTGCTGCCGGTCACGGCGGCGGGGGCGCCGGTGCCGTTCACCGCGTCGTCGGCGACGGCGTCCTCGGCCGAACCGCCGACGCGGACGACGTAGGCCGCGGATCCCCCGTTGTTGAAGAACCCGTAGACGGAGTGCGCGAGGTAGTACCCGCCGGTGAAGTCACCGAAGGCCGCGACGTACTGCGTCCAGTTGGTCACCAGCGTGGGCTCGTTCAGCGGGCCGGTCGGGGCGAGACCGACGAAGGCCGCCACCGAGGTGCCGACTCCCTCGATCGGGCGCGAGCCGCTGGCCACCTCCTCGACGTAGACGCCGGGCGACAGGTAGGACGGCATGCTCTGCTCTCCTCGGGGTACGAGACAGGACGCCCCTCAGCCTCACGCGCGCGTTGCCGCCCCCGAAACGTCTCCGGGGGCCGGTCCGGGGGCATCGCCGTTGCCCCTGGTCGTGCCCGTTGGGGCAGACTCCCGGACCTTCCCGGCCCTTCCCCTCGAAGACCCCTGGCGTACGCCAGGGGTTTCTGATTCAACATCTTCTGTCGACTGTCAGTTCGCCAAGATGTCATCTTGCGATCAAGCCCCGTTACGGGGCGCGCCGTCCCGCCGCACCGGGGCGCTGCCCCGCGCGAGCGGGGTCGGTGACGGGGTGTCAGGAGGGGATCGTCCATGCCGGACCGCTTGAACCACACGCAGAGACACCGCCCGAACGGGGCCACTCCGGCGCGGCCCCGCCCGCAGGCACGTCAGTCACCGCCCCTGGCCTCGCTGCAGGCCGCAGCGGGAAACCGGGCCGTCGCCACGGTGCTCCAGCGTGCGGCCGGTACGGGGCAGCTCGCCAAGTCCACGGGCCAGGAGCAGACGGGCACTTCGGCATCGGACGACCTGGTGATCTCGCCGGTGACGGAGCCCGAGCAGCAGAGCCGCGAGGAGCGTCAGAGGAAGGACCCGAAGGGGAAGCAGCCGGCGGCGGACCCGAAGGAGAAGCTGCTGGCCGCCGAGGCCGAGGTGGCGAAGCGGAAGAAGGACGCCGCGGCGGCGGCGACGGGCCGGGCCGGGGCGACGGCCGAGGTGTGGAAGGCGTCCGGGGACGCGGTCGACGCGCGCAAGCAGGCCAAGGAGGCCCAGGCCGCTCGGGAGAAGTTCGAGCAGGAGGCCGGCCGGGCGTCCGAGCAGGAGGGGAAGGCGAGGGCCGAGGACCTGCGGCTCACAGAGGACGCCGACACCGCCACAGGGAAGCAGAAGGAAGCACAGGCGAGGTCGCAGAAGCACCAGGGCGCCGAGGAAACGGCGCGCAAGGAGGCGGAGAGCGCCAAGGCCAGACAGTCGAAGTTCGAGCAGCAGGCCGAGGAAGCGGAGCAGAGGCAGAAGGCCGCCGAGAAGGACGTGGCCGAGTTCGCGCAGCAGGCCGAGGACGCGGAACGGAAGCGGAAGGCAGCCGAGGAAGAAGCGGCCAAGTTCAGGAAGGAGGTTGAGGAGGCGGAGCGGGAGGAGGCGGCGGCCAGGACCGCGGCGCAGCAGAGGGCGGCAGCCGAGGAGAAGGCCCAGGAGCAGGCGGCGAAGGCAGAGGCGGACGCGGAGGCCCGGGCCGCAGCTGAGGAAGAGGTGCGGAAGTGGGCGAGGATCGCGTCCGAGGCGCTGACCCGGGCGGGGCAGGCCGAGGAAGCGGTGAAGAAGCACGGGGGCGACGCCGACACCGCGAAGGAGTCGCGGAAGCAGGCCGCGGAGGCCGCCGCCGGCTGGGAGGAGGCTGCGGGGACCGCGCGGAAGCAGGCGAAGGACGCGGCGGCCACGGCAAAGCAGCGTGAGGGCGAGGCCGACGCCGCGCACAAGCTGTACGAAACGGCTCAGAAGGAGGCGGCGAAGCACGAAGCGGCCGCCGGGCAGGCCCGGGCGGAGGCGGGCCGGGCTCGGAAGAACGCGGAAGCGTTCGCCACGACCGCGGCACAGGCGCGGGAGTCGGCGACGACGGCCGGAAGGACGGAGCGGCAGCGGGCGGAAGAGGCGGCCCAGGCCCGGCAGCAGGCGGCGAGCGCGGCGCAGGAGCGGATGCGGGCGGGGGAGGCCGAGACCGGGGCGAAGTCGGCCGAGGACGCGGCGAAGAAGGCCGAGGACGCGGCGAAGAAGGCGGCGGCACCAGAGGTCACGGCGGACCCGAACCCATCGAAGAGGCAGAAGTTCAAGGAGACGTTCAGCCTCACCAAGGCCAAGCAGAGGCTCGATCCGGCCGACACGGCGGTCCTGCGTGGCAGCGCACCGGTCGGAGGCGCAGTTCGGTCGGACGCGACGAAGGACGGCAACACCGCGGTGATGCACAACACCGCGATACTGCAGCAGGTCGAGACCGTGCCCAATGTCACGAACAGTCTGCTGGGGATGGTCAACGACGGCCGAGATGTCATGTCCGGATACAAGGGGCGCAACGGACAGGGTCCGGACGCTCATCAGGACGACAAGAAGCTGAAGAGCAAGTCCGCCGGTCTGACACAGAACTCCCTGATGGGTGCCAACGACGTCGTGAAGATCGTCGACAACGGCGTCAGGAACTCCGGAACCGTCGGAGGAGTGGCTGCCCTCGGAGACGCCGGCGGTGCTCTCACCATCGGGTTCTCCGGAATCATCGCCACTCGCGACGCTGTGGTCATCAAGAACACCGCGGAAACCCGCAAGAAGGTCAAGGAACACTTCAAGGGCGTTGCCGCAGAGCGCAAACGAAAGCTTCAGGACGTACTCGACGAGTTGGGGGCGGCGACGCAGGAGCTGACGCAGGAAAGCGCCAAGCTGTCGGGCCCGCCGACCGAGTCGACCGAGGCAACCCTGGATGCCGTCGAAGGACTCCGGGACCGCATTGAGGGCCTCAGGGGTGAGCTGATGGGGCACCTGGCCTTCGCAAGGGACTACGTGGTCAAGAAGCAGAAGAGGAAGATCGTCAAGCGCGCCGTCGACCTGACGGGCAACGTCGCGCGCATCGGAGCCGGTGCCGTGGCGATCCTGGCCGCCACCGCCGTGATCGGTGGCCCGATCGGCCCTGCCGTCGCGGGTGGTACGGCGGCATTGGCCCTGGGTGGTCTTGCCGCGGTGAAGGGCGGGAGGAAGGCCAACAAGCGCTACAACTCGGTGCGGGACCACGAGAAGTGGGCCCGCACCACGACGGCCCAGGAAGGGACCGAGGAGTCCGAGCCGCCCAAGATGTCCAAGGACGGCAAGGGTGGCAGCAAGGCGGCTGCCTGGCTGGAAGCCTTCAAGGTGACGAAGTCCATCAAGCAGGGAAAGCGGCAGGTCGTGGCGCAGGAGATCTATGCGCTCGCCGCCGGTCCGGCCGTCCCGGTGAGCCGGAACGTCCCCACGGACATCCGTGAGGAAGTACTCGATTTCCTCAAGGCCATCAAGTGCGACCCGGCAAGGCACAAGCAGAACGACAAGGAGTGGCGGGACTCACTCAACGACCCACAGATGCAGACGGCGTGGGAGAACGCGATCGCCAAGCAGATCGCCTCGGCCTGAGCACCCCCGGCCGAGACCGGCATCCGATGCCGGGGGCGGCTCCTGCCCCCGGCATTGCCCTCAGGGACCTGTCGGTCGCGGGGATGGTCCGGTACAGCTGAGGGCCACAGGTCCGGTGTCGAAGGGAGCACAGGGTGCGCGCGCACGAGGAAGCCGCCGACCAGAAGGCCGCGCGGGGCGGTCGGGCTCCGCACCGGGCCGTGACCGCGCCCACCATCGGAGTGAGCGGACCGCTGATGGCCCCCGCGGCGGTCCTGGCACTCCAGCAGTCCGCCGGCAACGCCGCCGTCCAGCGGGTCGTCGCTCGGGACACGCACCAGCACGGTCCCGGCTGCGGGCACGCCGTCCAGCGCCGCTTCGACCCGGACTCGCACCAGCACGGTGCAGGCTGTGGGCACGACGGGATCGACGACAGGAGTCCGGAGGGGCAGCATCAGCTCCTGTCCGAAGCCCAGAAGTCGCCCCACTCGCCGCTCCCCACGTCCTTCCTCAACAGGGCGACGTCGTTCTACCAGAACCCGGGCATCGCCGCGGCCCGTGTGCACAAGGACGCGGTCGCCCAGCGCGCGACGGCGGCCATGGGCGCCGAGGCCATGACGATCGGCATGGATGTGTTCCTCGGCCCGTCCGCCATCGGCAACGAGGAGATCCTCGCCCACGAGGCCAGCCACCTCAACATGAACAGCAGAGGAGTCAAGGAGACGGGCGCCAGCAACGGTGGCGGCCCGGCCACCACGGATCCGAAGCAGGGCTCCGAGGTCGCGGCGGTGAACGACGGAGCAGCCTTCAAGTCCGGGGCCGAGATCGCCCCGTCCGTCGTCGCCCAGCGCTCCGCGGCCGACCATGCGGACGAGACGGAGTAGTCGACGCCCCCGGCCGATTGGCCTCTCGGGGCAACGGCGGTTGCCCCGACGGGCCCTGACAGCGCGTGGCCCACTCCGTATTTTGGCGACGTGAGCCTGTGGACTTCGCTGGAGCCCGCGTCCGCGACTGTGGACCCCGGCAGTAGTACGCGTGTCCGGTTGCGCGTGCGCAATACCGGTGACGTGGTGGACGAGTACCGGTTCGAGCCGGTCGGGGACGTGGCGCCCTGGACGACGATCGAGCCGCAGTCCCTGCGGTTGTATCCGGGGACGACCGGGACGGTCGAGCTGACGTTTGCGCCGCCGCGTACGCCGGATGCGACGGCTGGTCCGAATCCGTACGCGGTGCGGATCACGCCGACGGAGCATCCGGACGCGGTGACGGTTCCGGAGGGGAACCTGACGATCACGCCGTTCACCGAGGTGCGTGCGGAGTTGGTGCCGCACACGGTGAAGGGGCGGTTCCGGGGTCGGCCGCGGCTGGCGGTGGACAACCTGGGCAATACGAAGGTGACGGCGTCGGTGTCGGGCAGTGACACCGGTGATCATCTTTCGTACGAGGTCCGGCCGGGGAACGTGCAGATCGAGCCGGGGCGTGCGGCGTTCGTGGAGACGACGCTGAAGCCGCGGGAGATCATCTGGTTCGGGTCGAAGGAGGAGCGGCCGTACACGCTGGCGGTGCGGCGGTCCGGGGTCGATCCGACGGAGGTCGAGGGGACGTACGTCCAGCGAGGCTTCCTGCCGCGTTGGCTGGCGACGTTCTTCGGGATCTTCGTCGCTCTCGCCCTCGCGTTCGTGATGATCTGGATCGCGTACAAGCCCCAGGTCCGCACCAGCGCCACGGAGACGCAGGCAGCCGGTGCCGCCCTCGCGCCCAGCCCCAGTGCATCCCCGGAACAGCCTCTGCCCAGTACGGCCGAGTCCGCCCCCGCCGAGCAGCCGAAGCAGCAGGAGTCGGCCACGCAGGAACCGAAGGGCGACGGCGGTGGCGGCGGCGACAAGGGCGGCGGCGGTGGCGGAGGCGGCGGCGAGTCGAAGAAGCCCAAGCCTCCGGCGCGCACCGCGGCCACGGCGGTGAAGGAGCTCGCCGCACGCAGCGACGGCCGGCACATCTGCTACCGCGCCTACGTGGCGGACCAGGGCTGGCAGGCCCCGGTGTGCGACGGAGCCGAGGCCGGCACGGTCGGCAAGGGCCTTCCGATCAAGGCCCTGAACATCGCCGTGTCCGGGACCAAGGGCGTGTCCGGCAACGGGGCCCATGTCGTCGAGGGATGGCGGCTGACCGGCGACAAGTGGACGAGCGCCCCCGACCAGGCCGACATGTATCTCGGCAGCACCAAGGAGGCGGTCTCACCGATGGAGGGGTTCACCCTCGCGACCGGGGAAGGCGCCGTCTGCGCGAACACTCACGTGAAGGACAAGGGCTGGTTGAACCAGGGCTGCACCACGCCGAAGTGGCGTTACTTCGGCAGTGACATGGAGAAGGACAAGCTTCAGCTGGAGGCGGTCCGCTTCACGGTGTGAAGACGTCTGCCGGGGCAACCAGCTTTGCCCTTACGACTCCTGACGGGGAGAGGCAACCCTCGTAGCCTCGCCACGTGAGCCTGTGGACTTCCCTGGAGCCCGCGTCCGCGACTGTGGACCCCGGCAGTAGTACGCGTGTGCGCCTGAGGGTGCGCAATACCGGCGACGTCGTCGACGAGTACCGGTTCGAGCCGGTCGGGGACGTGGCGCCCTGGACGACGATCGAGCCGCAGTCCCTGCGGTTGTATCCGGGGACGACCGGGACGGTCGAGCTGACGTTTGCGCCGCCGCGTACGCCGGATGCGACCGCTGGTCCGAATCCGTATGCGGTGCGGATCACGCCGACGGAGCATCCGGACGCGGTGACGGTTCCGGAGGGGAACCTGACGATCACGCCGTTCACCGAGGTGCGGGCCGAGTTGGTGCCGCACACGGTGAAGGGGCGGTTCCGGGGTCGGCCGCGGCTGGCGGTGGACAACCTGGGCAATACGAAGGTGACGGCGTCGGTGTCGGGCAGTGACACCGGTGATCATCTTTCGTACGAGATCCGGCCGGGGAACGTGCAGATCGAGCCGGGGCGTGCGGCGTTCGTGGAGACGACGCTGAAGCCGCGGGAGATCATCTGGTTCGGGTCGAAGGAGGAGCGGCCGTACACGCTGGCGGTGCGGCGGTCCGGGGTCGATCCGACGGAGGTCGAGGGGACGTACGTCCAGCGCGGCTTCCTGCCGCGTTGGCTGGCGACGTTCTTCGGGATCGCCCTGGCGTTGAGCATCGCGTTCGTGATGATCTGGATCGCGTACAAGCCCCAGGTCCGCACCAGCGCCACCGAACAGACCCAGGAGGCGGGTGTCGCGCTCGCGCCCAGCCCCAGCGCGTCGATCGAACAGCCCCTGCCCAGTACGGCCGAGTCCGCCCCTGCCGAGCAGCCGCAACAGGAGGAGCCGGCCACTGAGGAGCCGAAGGGCGACGGCGGTGGCGGCGACAAGGGCGGCGGCGGTGGCGGGGGCGGCGAGTCGAAGAAGCCCACGCCGAAGCCCGTCGTACCCGCCCAGAACATCCTGCTGCGGAACACCACCAGCCATATGTGTGCCGAACTTCCCGGGCGGGAGAAGGGCACGGCCGACGGCCCGGTGCAGCAGGCCGTCTGCGACGACACCGACGGGGACAACCAGATCTGGAACCTCGAGGTGAAGTACCCGGAGGGCGGGCCCGGCGGGGCTGCGCTCTTCCAGATCCGGAACATCAAGGACAAGTTCTGCATGGACCTGCCCGATCACGTCGGCGCTGCCGTGGGGACGCCCATCACCGAGTTCCACTGCGACAGCACCGGCATGACCGACAACCAGTACTGGTGGGTCGACAAGCAGGAGAGCGGGGCCTACTGGATCCGCAACTTCGCCAGCAACCAGAACTGCCTCGGTGTGGAGGGCACGAACGGCGGCGCACTCTTCTCCAAGATGATGCTCGAGAAGTGCAGCAACATCGACGACCAGGAGTGGGAGATCATCCACCCGAAGAAGGACTGAGGCTCAGGCGGTCCCGGCGGTCACCAGTTGCCTTCCCCCGGGACCAGCCGGCCGGCCTTGCGGTACTCACGGCGGGCGCCCTCCAGGAGGTCGCCCGCCGTCACCGTGTCGTCGCGTCCGGCGGCGAAGTACGCGGCGGTGACCACCGCGCTGCGGATCGAACCGCCGGCCAGCTCGAACTCCCGGGCCAGCGGCTCCAGGTCGATGCCGTCGGTGGACGGGACCCGCGACAGGCTGTGCCGCCACAGCGCCAGACGCTGCTCGACGTCGGGGAACGGGAAGTCGACCACCAGGTCCAGGCGCCGGGTGAACGCCTCGTCGATGTTGGCGCGCAGGTTGGTGGTGAGCAGGGCGATGCCGTCGAAGGACTCCAGCCGCTGGAGCAGGTAGGCGCTCTCCATGTTGGCGTACTTGTCGTGCGCGTCCTTGACCTCGGAGCGCTTGCCGAAGACGGCGTCGGCCTCGTCGAAGAGGAGCACCGCGTCGGTGCGGTCGGCCTCCGTGAAGATCCGTTCGAGGTTCTTCTCGGTCTCGCCGATGTACTTGTCCACGACCGACGACAGCTGGACCACGTAGAGATCGAGGCCCAGGTCGGCCGCGACCACCTCCGCCGACAGGGTCTTGCCGGTGCCGGACTCGCCCGCGAACAGACCGAGGACGCCCCGGCCGCGCCCGCCGCCCGCGCTGAGCCGCCAGTCGCCGAGGACGCGGTCGCGGTGGCGGGCGCGCAGGGCGAGTTCGCGCAGCTGGGTGAGGGGGTTGTCGGGGAGCACCAGGTCCCGCCAGTCCACGGCGGGCCGGATCCGCCGGGCGTGGCTCTCCAGGCCGGAGGCCGACTGACGGCGGGCGGCGAGCCGGACGTGGTCGGCGGTGACCGGGCCGCCGTCGAAGGCGGCGAGGGCACGGGCGGCGTGCGCGGCCCGCTGGATACGGTCGCCGCCGAGGCGGTACGGGGCGACGGTGGCGGCCAGGTCGAAGCCGTCGGCGTCCGTGCCGAGCGCGGCCCGCCAGGCGCTCGCGCCACCGGCCCGGCGGCCCGGCGCGTCGAGGACCAGCGGGTCGGTCGGGGACCAGTGCGGGTCGTACGGGCGGGGGTCCGTCAGCAGCACGGTGACGTCCGTCGCCGCGGTCAGCGCCCGCACCAGCGGGCCCGGCTTCTCGGGCAGGCCCGACACCACGACCGCCCGGCCGCCGAGGCGGGCCTCGCGCAGCAGCTCGGGTACGTGGTCCTCGGGGGCGGAGCAGCGCAGGGCGTCGAGTCCGGCGGCGCGCAGGGCGGCGGCGAGGGCGGCCAGGCCGTCGCCCTCGCGCTGTTCGCGCAGGTAGGCGGTGAGCGGGCCGTCGTGGAGGCGTGCGGCCAGCCGGTGCGCGAAGTGCTCGGCGGCGGGGTCGGCGGGCAGCGGTTGCGGCATCGGGTGCAGCAGGCCGAGGAGCGCGGCGTCCGGGGTGTCGTCGCCGAGGAGGTGGCCGATCAGCCGGTCGGGGACGCGCAGGGCACGGGTCAGGAACGGGCGTTCGGGGTCCTCGACCTCCAGCAGACCGAGGGCGCGCAGGGGGGCCGAGGCGTGCAGGCGGGCGCGGGCCGCAGAGGTGTGCGCGGGCACGCCGCACAGGTCGAGGGCGAGGCCCACGGTGGCGCGGCGACGGCTCACGTCGTCGTTGAGGTAGCCGTAGAGCGGCTCGAAGGTGCGGTCGGCGTCGGGGGCGAGGGCGATGAGCAGGAGCGCGGTGTCCAGCTCGGTCAGCCCCGTCCGCCCGGCCAGCCGCGCCAGCCGGTCGCTGTCACCCGGGCCGACCGATCCTGCCGGTTCGGCCTCGAGGGCAACCGCGGCACCCGCCGCGCCGGCGGTCGGCCAGGTGCGCAGCACGTGTCGCACGGCCTCGTCGGACAGGTACAGGCCCCGCAGCGGGTCGTCGGCCGTGGGGTCGTCGGCGGCACGGCGTTCGACCAGCGCCGTCACCTGTTCCCGCAGGGCGGAGAGGCGGGCGAGCAGCACCTGGGCGGTGGAGCCGTCGGCCGGCGTCTGCGCGGGCGACGTCGGTGCCGCCGACGTCGGCGCGGGCGGCACGGTCACCACTTGTCCGTACGGCGGTTCGCCGCCCTCTTGCGGGCTGCACGGGCCGCGGCCACCTGGTGGGGCCGGTGGGAGCGCCCCTTCGCATCCGACGCGTCGTCGGCCGTGTCGCGCAGCCGGACCGTCGCGCCCTCGGTGACCGCGGGCCCCGCCTCGTACTCCGGGTAGGCGGGGAAGGGCACGGTCACCACGAGGTCCAGGGACGGCTTCAGCTCGCCGCCGAGGGCGGACCAGATCTCGGCGAGGGAGCGGGACTCCGTCTGGACGCCGGCCACCGACAGCGGCACCGACAGGTTCAGCGCGGCCAGGGAGGCGGGGAGTTCGGCGGGGGCCAGCAGGTCGCGGGGCAGCAGGGTGGCCAGTACCGCCGACAGCAGCCGGTGTTCGTCCTGCGGGGTCTTCGTCCAGGCCGTCACCAGGTACGACAGCCGGAACCAGCGCGGGGGACGACGCCGCCGCACCACGATGTCCTGCTCGTCGCGCATCATCACGTGCCCGCCGTGCCGGCGGCCCACGTCCTCCCGGATGTCGTACAAGTAGGCGTTGACCACGGGTCCGTTGCGCCGGGCCGCCCAGTCGCGGGTGGGGGCCTCGAAGGCCACGTTGATGCCCGAGCCCGTCAACGCCCCGCTGTCGAGGAGTTTCCTGAGGACCTCGTCCACCTCGTGGATCACGCTCGTGCTCCTGCCCTGCCCGCGCCTGCGCTCCGCCGGCCCGTCCGCGGCCGCCGCCTGTCACCGATCGTGCCCCGGGCGCCGTCCCGTCCGCAGGCGCGTCGGGGACGTCGGTCGGGCAGGCGGCGCTGCCCGTGAGGCCCCAAGGGGCCGCTCCCTGTTGCCCTTTCGGTCAGATGTAGCCTTCCCGAAGGGCATAGGCCACGGCGTGCGCGCGGTTGCGAAGGTGGAGCCGCGTGGTGAGCCCGTGCATGACGTTCTTCACGGTTCGTTCGGAGTAGGACAACTTGCCGGCGATCTCCCCGGTGTCGAAGCCCTCTGCCACCAGTCGCAGGACGTCCACCTCGCGGGGTGCCAGACCCAGCGAGGGGGCGCCGGGGCGGCCCGCCGCACCCCGGTGCAGGGTGCCGACCTGGCTGATGAGCCGGCCGAGCAGGTCCGCGGGCAGGTCGCCGTCGCCGCGGGAGGCGGCCAGTACCGCCTGCACCAGCCGGTGGGCCGTGGCCTCGTGGCGCCAGACGATGGCGCCGACGCCGCACTCGACGACGTCCAGCAGTTCGTTCTCGCGGATCGCGCCGACCACGAGCACGGCGCGCGCGCCCTCGCTGCGCACGACGCGGCGCAGCCGGGTGAGCGCCGTGTCGTCGAGCACGTCCTCGATGAGCAGGGCCACCGTGCCGGGGCCGGACTCCTCGCGCAGGTCGATCTCCGGGTGCCGGCGCAACTGGCTGACCGCGCCCTCGCGGCTGATCGGGTCCGGGGCGGTCACCGCCACCGGGACGCGGCGGTGGGTGACGCCGACGGAGCCGGCGGTTCCGGCGGCCCCGGTACTCGAAGTGGCGGTGGTCCGGGGTGAGTTCAGCAACCGTTTACCCCCTGTTCACGGGCCCGCCGACCGGCACAAGCCTGCGGCGGATGAGCGTGTTCCACACTTCTGGGACAGCTGGGACTGCGCAATCGTGGAGCACCACGAGGCACACCACGAGACCACGCCGACGGCCCCCGAGGCCGGGGCGCCGGACGGGTGTTTGTGCAGGTCAGCAGGGCCCCGCGCAACGGCGGGCGGGACCGTGACGCCGTCTGCTCACCACCGTGAGCATCACCACAGCGACCGGCCGGTCCGTGGTACTCCGTGCCCCGGGGTGGGCCACGTCACACCACCATCGTCCGCATCCGTACGTCTCACAGGCCGGGGGAGCATCATCCACCACAGGAGGCACCGATGACCGGACCGCTCCGCGAACGCGACGACGCCCTGGCGCTGCTCACGGCCGAGACCGAGCGCGCCCGGGTCGGCACCGGCGGCCTCGTCCTGCTGCGCGGCGCCACCGGCACCGGCCGGACCGCCGTACTGGAGGCCGCCGCCCGGCACGCCGCGGACCGCGGCCTGCGGGTGCTGCGCGTCCGCTGCTCGCCCGAGGACACCGGGGTGCCCTTCGCCACGGTCCTTCACCTCCTGGGCACCGTCCCGGAGTTCGCCGACATGGCACCCGGCGACGACGACCGCGGCAGCGCGGCCCGGCTGTGGCGGCTGCTGCGCTCGTACGCGGCCGAACGCCCGCTGCTGGTGGCCGTGGACGACGTCCACCTCGCCGACGGACCCTCGCGCCGCTGGCTGGTCGAGGCGGCCCGGCGCGTCGACGGGTTACCGGTCCTGATGGTGGTCACCGAGCGCAGCCAGTACGACATCGAGCCGCGGCCCGCCGGACTCACCCAGGCCCTGTCGCCCTCCCTCGTGCGCACCCACACCCTCGCCCCGCTCAGCGACGCGGCGGCGGCCGGACTGGTCCGGGCCGCCTTCCCCACGGCCGGACCGCACTGGACGGCCCAGTGCGTCCGGGCCGGCGCCGGCAGCCCGCTGCTGCTGCACGCCCTGCTCGACGACCTCGGCGGCACCCCGCGGCAGGGCGGTGCCGCGCCCGCCGGCGTCCCGCCCCTGCCCGACACCTGCGCCGCGCTGTACCCGGGCACCTATCCGGCGGCCGTCTCCTGGTGGCTGAACAGTGCCGGACCCGCCACGGCCGACGTGGCGCGGTGCCTCGCGGCACTGGAACAGGCGTGGCCGGGGACCGCGGAGGCCGACCCGGCGGACCCCGGCCGTACCGGTGCGACGGTCGGCGGTGACCTGCGCCCGTCCTCGGCCTCCCCCGAGCCGGGGGACCCCCACGACCTCCTCGCCGAGGCGGCCGACGCCGACCCCGCCCGGGTCGCCGGCTGGCTCGCCGCCATGACCCGGCTCGGTCTGCTGCGCCCCGACGCCACCGGCCGCCCCCGCTACGCGCACCCGCTGCTGCGCGACGCCGTCCTCACCGGCTGGCCCCGGCCCCGCCGGGAGGCGGCGCACCGGGCGGCGGCGGAGGCGATGCTGCGCCGGGGCGACCGGGTCGAGGCGGTCGCCCGGCACCTGCTGCGGACCCCGGCCGTCGGACAGCCCTGGGCGCTGCGCGTCCTGCGGGACGCGGTCACGGTCGCCGTGCACGACGCCCGGCCCGCCGACGCCGTCGGCTATCTGCGCCGGGCGCTGGACGAGCCGCTGCGCGACGACCTCCGCCAGCGGCTGCTGACCGAACTGGGCTCCCTGGAGTACGCGTCCGCCGACGCCCCGGCGGCCATCGCCCGCCTCGCCGAGGCCCAGCACCTGCCGGCCGACCCCCGCAACCGGGTGCGTACGGCCGTCGCCCTCGGTACCGCGCTCGCCGGCCGCGGCGAGATCCGTACGGCCATGGAGGTGCTGCGCCGCACCGAGGGCCGGCTGTCCGGGCATCCGGACCTGACCCGCACCGTGCAGACCGCCGGCGCCCTGCTGTCCGACGAGGACCTGGCGACCCGGCGCGAGGTGTACCGGTCGCTGTGCGAGGCCGGCGAGCAGTCCCCCGAGCTGGTCGGCACCGCCGGGCAGGCCCTGCTCGTGCGCTACGCGTCCACGGCCGGGCTGATCTCGGCGCAGGAGGCGATGACGCGGGTACGGGCGCTGCTCGCCCAGCCCACCGACCCGCTCGCCGAGCCGTTCCTGCTGGGTACGGCTGCCGCGGTCGCCCAGTGGGCCGACGAACTCGACGAGGCGGACCGGCTCGTGGAGCGGGGTCTGGCCGGACAGCACCCCGCGCTGCTCCACCCCATGCACCACGCGCTCCTCAACACCCGCGCCGACATCGCGGGGGCCCGCGGCGACTACGCCCGCCTGCTCCCCGCCGAGCCCGGCGCCGGCCCGGCGGGGGACCAGGCCCGTCCGCGCACCGGGCCCTCCAACCTGGATGCCCACGCCCTGATGGCCCTCGTCCACACCGGCCGCGTCGACGAGGCCCAGCGGTTCGCCGACCGGTTCGACCTGCGCGAGGTGGCGGAGAACTGGGAGCTGAACCGCTTCCTGTACGCGCGGGGCGTGCTGCGGGCCGCCACCGGCGACCGGGCGGGCGCGCTCCACGACTTCCTGGAGTGCGGACGGCGCCAGTCGGCCCGCGAGGTGGTCAGCCCGGTCGTCACCCCGTGGCGGACGGCGATCGCCGAGTGCCGTCTGGCGCTGGGCGGCGGTCAGGAGGCGCTGGCCCTGGCCACGGAGGAACTGCGGCTGGCCCGGGTGTGGAACACCCCGCGCACGGTGGGCCGCGCCCTGCGCGTGCTGGGCACCGCGACCGGCGGGCGGCGCGGCCTGGAGCTGGCCGAGGAGGCCGTACGGGTCCTGCGGGACGCGCCCGTCGACACCGACGTGGAGCTGGCGCCGGCGCTGTTCGCCCAGGGCCGTCAGCTCCTTGCCGCCGGTGAACGCGGCCGCGCCCGCGCGTGTCTGCGGGAGGCGGCGGACGTGGCCGAGCGCAAGGGCGCCCTGCGGCTGCTCGCGCTCGCCGAGCAGGCCCTGCGCGAGAGCGGCGCCCGGGGGCCGGTGACGGCCGCCTCCGGCTCCGGGGCACTGACCGGCAGCGAACGCCGTATCGCCGAACTGGCCGCCGACGGCCGGACCAACACCGAGATCGCCGAGCTGCTGCACCTGGCCCGCCGCACCGTGGAGACCCATCTGACCAGCACGTACCGCAAGCTCCGCATACGCCGGCGGACGGAACTGCCCGCCGCCCTTCAGCAGACCCGCGAACCGGCCCGGCACCACCGCCCCCCACCGGTCCGCCACAGCTGCCAGGATTGAACCTCGCCGGACGCGGGCGTGGGGTCCGTGCGACGGCACCGGCCGGCTCACGGCTTCCGCAGGAGCCGCCCGATCGCCAGTTGCTCCTCCTCCAGCGGGTCGCCGTCCTCGACGTTCCACAGGGAGTTCTGCAGGACGCGGCCCAGTGACCAGGCGCGGGCCCGCTCCCGGTCCAGCCCCAGGACGTCGGTCAGGGCGTCGAAGCGCCACTGGGTCTCGCCGGGGTCGTAGCGGTTGTCCAGGGCGGGCAGCAGGTCGAAGCCGGGGTCGCCGGCCAGCGGCTTGGGGTCGATGGCGAGCCAGGGGGCGCGGTCCGCGGCGAGGACGTTCTCGTAGTGCAGGTCCCAGTGCAGCAGCCGGTCGCCGGGTTCGTCGGCGACCTCGCGCACGGCGGCGGCGCAGTCGGCGACCAGGCGCCGGTCCGCCGGGTCCGCGATGCGTTCGAGGGCCCGCGGCGTCCGCTCCAGCATGCCCCGCGCGATGTCGCCGAGCCGGCGCAGGCCGGGCGGGGCGGGGGCCGAGGTCAGGTGCGCCAGCAGCCGGGCGATGACGAGGACGGCCTCGCGGGAGTCCTCGACGTGGCTGAGCATGCGGGCCGGGTCGAGGCGCTCCAGGAGCATGGTGCCGGTGGCCGCGTCGTGGTCGAGCAGCCGTACCGCCCCGTCACCGTCCCACAGCCGCAGGGCCACGGGCTCGCCCTCGGTCTCCGCGTCGAGGATCTGCAGCTTGAGCACGGCCGGGGTGTCGTCCCGGCGCCGTACGACGGGCAGCACCAGGGCCGCCCAGCCGTGCATCGACGGCCCGTCGAGGCGCAGCCCCCAGCGGTCCAGGAAGCCGGCCGCCACCTCGGGCAGCGCGTCGATGAAGGCGCGGCCCGCCGCTCCGTTGTACTTCGCCTGGGATGCCGCGAGTGCGTCCGGAACCTCGATCACGTCGGGTGACGCTACCGGCGTACGGCGGCACGGGCACGCGGTTATCGCGGCGCCCACGGCCCCCCGACCCACCGAGGCCCCGGAAATTCCACGGAATCCGAAGCAGACAGGCGCCTCTCACCAGGGTTAACGTCCTGCCCATGAGCAGGTCGAGCGACGGCGTCGTCAACGGTGGCATCTCCTTCTGGTACGCGGACGACGGTCTGCCCGCGACGGTGCGCGAGCCGCTCGCCGGTGACGCGTCGGCCGACGTGGTGATCGTCGGCGGCGGATACACCGGGCTGTGGACCGCGTACTACCTGAAGCAGGCGGCACCCTTCCTGCGGATCACCGTCCTGGAACAGAAGTTCTGCGGCTACGGAGCCTCCGGACGCAACGGCGGCTGGCTCTACAACGGCATCGCGGGCCGGGACCGCTACGCCAGGCTGCACGGCCACGAGGCCGCGGTGCGGCTGCAACGGGCGATGAACCACACCGTCGACGAGGTGATCCGCGCCGCCGAGGCCGAGGGCATCGACGCCGACGTCCACAAGGGCGGGGTGCTCGAAGTGGCGTGCACGCCCGCGCAGGCGGCCCGGCTGAAGGCGTTCCACGAGGCCGAGCTGGCCTTCGGCGAGAAGGACCGGGAGCTGTACGGCGCCCGGGAGACGGCCGAACGGATCAGGGTCGCGGGCGCGGTCGGCTCGACGTGGACCCCGCACGGCGCCCGGCTGCACCCGGTCAAGCTGGTGAAGGGGCTGGCGGCGGCCGTCGAGCGCCTCGGCGTGACGATCCACGAGTCGACGCCGGTCACGGAGATCCGGCCCCGGCACGCGGTCACCCCGTACGGCACCGTCCGCGCGCCCCACGTCCTGCGCTGCACCGAGGGCTTCACCGCCTCCCTCAAGGGCCAGCGGCGGACCTGGCTGCCCATGAACTCCTCGATGATCGCCACCGAGCCGCTGACCGACGCGCAGTGGGAGGCGGTCGGCTGGGCGGACCGCCAGACCCTCGGCGACATGGCGCACGCCTACATGTACGCCCAGCGCACCGCCGACGGCCGGATCGCGCTGGGCGGGCGCGGAGTGCCGTACCGCTTCGGCTCCCGCACCGACAACGACGGCACCACGCAGGCGGCGACCGTGGAGGCGCTGCGCGAGATCCTGGTCCGCTTCTTCCCCTCCCTCGCCGGGCTGCGGATCGAGCACGCCTGGTCGGGAGTGCTGGGCGTGCCCCGCGACTGGTGCGCGACCGTCACCCTGGACCGTTCGACGGGCCTCGGCTGGGCGGGCGGCTACGTCGGCTCCGGCGTCGCCACCGCCAACCTCGCCGCCCGCACCCTGTGCGACCTGGTCCTGCAGGACGCGGGACAGGGCGGCCGCACCGACCTCACCGACCTGCCGTGGGTCAACCACCGGGTGCGCCGCTGGGAACCGGAGCCGCTGCGCTGGCTCGGCGTCCAGGGCATGTACGCCGTCTACCGCGAGGCCGACCGGCGCGAACGCACGAGCCACGGCGCCCGGTCGTCCCGGCTGGCGCGGGTGGCGGACCGGGTGGCGGGCCGGGGCTGACGCACGCCGGGCGCACACCGGACGCTTGCCGCGCGCCGGACGCCTCCGGGGCCCCGCGGACGGCGGGGCCGCTTCCCCCTAGGCCACCGGTTCCGGCACCGGCCGGTCGGCCGGGGCGCCGTGTTCCGGGGCCTTGGCCGTCACCATCAGGCCCGCGACCAGGCCCGCCAGCAGCATGATGCCGGCGGCCAGCCAGATGGCGACCGTGTAGCCGTGGACGATGCCCTCCCGGACGACGGACTCCAGCCGGGACGGATCGGTGAGGTGGGAGGTGATGTAGGTCGCGCTGGTGCTGGTGGCGATGGTGTTGAGCAGCGCCGTGCCGATGGAACCGCCCACCTGCTGCGAGGTGTTGACCGTCGCGGAGGTCACGCCGGAGTCCCGCGGGGCGACCCCGGCGGTGGCCGTGGAGAAGACCGGCATGAAGGTCAGGCCCATGCCGATGCCCATCAGGATCAGCGCGGGCAGGATGTCGGTGGTGTAGTGCGAGTGCACGGTCATTCGGGTGAGGAACACCATGCCGGCGGCGGCGAGGAGCATGCCGGGGACCATCAGCATGCGCGGGCCCACCCGGCGCAGCATCCGGGCCGAGAACTGGGTGGAGACGAGCACGATCGACACCGTCATCGGCAGGAACGCCAGGCCGGTCCTCAGGGGGGAGTAGTTGAGGATGACCTGGAGGTAGTAGGTCATGAACAGGAACAGCCCGTACATGCCGATGACGGCCAGCATCATCGTCAGGAAGCAGCCGGCGCGGTTGCGGTCGCGGACGACGTGCAGCGGCAGCAGGGGGCTCGCGGCCCGGGCCTGCCACCACACGAAGACCGTCAGGAGGACGATGCCCGTGGCGAACATCGCCAGCACCAGCGGGTCGGTCCAGCCGCGGGGCTGCGCCTCGCTGAAGCCGTAGACGAGGGCGACCAGTCCGCCGCAGCCCAGGAGCACCCCGGGCACGTCGAGGCGGGCGCCGGTGTTTCCGGGGCGGTCGTGCAGCAGGGTGAACGCGCCGATCACGGCGACGACGGCGATGGGCACGTTGACGTACAGGCACCAGCGCCAGTTCAGGTACTCCGTGAGCACCCCGCCGACGATGAAACCGACCGCGGCGCCACTGCCGGCCAGCGCGCCGTAGATGCCGAAGGCCTTCCCGCGTTCCCTCGGGTCGGTGAACGTGGTCGTCAGCAGCGACAGCGCGGACGGCGCGAGGACGGCGGCGAAGACGCCCTGCAGCGCCCGGGCGCCGAACAGCATCGCCGAGGTGGTGGCCGCGCCGCCGATCGCGGAGGCGGCGGCGAAGCCGATCAGCCCGATGGCGAAGGTGCGTTTGCGCCCCACGAGGTCCGCGATCCGGCCGCCGAGCAGCAGCAGGCCGCCGAAGGCGAGGGTGTACGCGGTGATCACCCACTGGCGGTTGCCGTCGGACATGCCCAGGTCGCGCTGTGCCGACGGCAGCGCGATGTTCACGATGGTCGCGTCGAGGACGACCATCAGCTGGGCCAGGGCGATCACCATCAGCCCCCACCAGCGGCGGGGGTCGACGTCCGTGGGCGCGGCCGGCTCACCTGTCCGGGTGCCACTCATCTGGCCAGAACACCATGATTCGGGGCGTATCGCATCCTGTTCCGCCGATCGCCACCCCGGCCGTCACCCCCGTCCTCATGGCTCCAGGACCACCTTCCCGGTCGTCCCCCGGGTCTCCAGCGCCCGGTGTGCGGCGGTGGCCGCGGCGAGCGGGAAGCGGTGCACGGCCGGGGCGAGCCGGCCCTCGGCCGCCTCGGCGAGGGCCCGCAGTTCGAGGGTGCGTACGGGATCGGGGCCGCCGGCCCGCTCCATCATCACCGGGCCGAGCACCTGCTGGGAGACCCCGTCCACGAGGTACGGGGCGCCGTCGTGCAGCCCCTTCCCCGACCAGCCGAACACCAGGTGCCTGCCGTCGGGACCCAACAGCGCTACGGCCTCGCGGGCGACGTCCCCGCCCACACCGTCGAAGACGACGGACGCCGTACGGCCGCCCAGGTGGGCGCGGACCTTGGCGGGCCACTCGGGGTCCCGGTAGTCGACGGCCAGGTCGGCGCCGTTCGCGGCGACGCGGGCGACCTTCTCCGGGCCGCCGGCGAGACCGATCACGGTGGCGCCGGCGTTCCTCGCGTACTGCACCAGCAGGGTGCCGATGCCGCCGGCGGCGGCCGGGACCACGGCCACGGAGTCGGGGCCGAGGTCGGCGAACTGGAGGATCCCCATCGTCGTACGCCCCGTACCGATCATGGCGACGGCCTCGGCGAAGTCCAGGTCCCCGGGGATCTCGTGCAGGCGCGCGTGGTCGGCGACGGCGAGTTCGGCGTAGCCGCCGGGTGCGAAGCCGAGGTGGACGACGACGCGCCTGCCGAGCCAGTCGGCGGGCGTGCCCTCGCCGAGGGACTCGACGACCCCGGCGACCTCGCGGCCGGGGACGGTGGGCAGGGCGGGCAGCTCGGGGGAGGGGCCCTGGACGCCTTCGCGCAGGGCGGTGTCCAGGAGGTGGACGCCCGCCGCGCGGACGGCGACACGGACCTGGCCCGGGCCCGGCCGCGGGTCCTCGACCTCCTCGAGGACGAGGTTCTCGGCCGGACCGAAGGCGTGCAGACGGATGGCGCGCATGGGACCCCCAGGGTGAGGCGGACTGTCTGGGCCCCACTCAACGACCTCAAGCATGCTTGAGGTCAAGCTCTCGCCGGCCGAGCGCGAGGGACACCGCTGTCAGGGCGCTGTTGAAGGAGACCTCCGACAGCAGACCGGGCGCGGCCACTTGGTCGCCGGCGAGGTAGACCCCGTCGCCGCGGTCGACGGCGGGCCGGTCGCGCCAGGTGGTGCCGGGCAGGTCGACGGCGCCGGTACGGCCGTTCGCGACGGCCTCCCGTCGCCAGGTGAGGCGCTCGCGCCAGCCGGGGAAGCCGAGGTCGAGGAGCTGCTCGGCACGGGCGACGCCGTCGGCCTTCGACCCGTGGGGCGCGAGGGGGAGCTGCCCCTGGATCAGCTGCTCGCCGGCCGGTGCGAGCGTGCGGTCCTGGGCCGTGAACCGTTCGATCCACCCCGGCGCGTCCAGGTCGGAGACCGCGAACGCGTCACCGCGCCGGGTCCGCACCGCGAGGTCGACCAGGGTGGTGCGCCCGCTCGGCCAGGTCAGCGCGGGGTCGTCCAGCAGACGGCGGGCGGCGTCCAGGGAGGTGGCGACGACGACCGGGGTGTCGGTCGGCACGGCGTCGACACGGGAGAGGGTCTCCACCCGGACGCCGAGGTTCCAGGCCAGGGCGGCCATCCGCTCGATCACCCCGGACCAGCCGCCGCGCGGATAGTGCGCCTCGGGCGGCAGCTTGGTGGCCCGGCGCAGGCGTTCCTGCACGAACGCGGCGGACAGCGACCCGGGGTCGTGGTGGAAGAGGGCGACGGCGCAGTAGTGGGCGGCGGCGCGGGCGCCCTCCTCGCCCACGATGCCGGTCGCCCAGGTCAGGAAGTCGGTGTCGACGGGCGCCTTCGCGGGGTCCCGGCGCAGCAGCTTGAGCATGGCGAAGGGCGGGGTGCGGCGCAGCACGCCCTTGTACCGCAGCCGCAACCGCGCCCCCTCCAGGGGCGGGAGCGGCGCGAGGGGCCCGATCAGATCGCGCCGCTCGAGCCAGGCCCAGTGCGGGCCGCCGTTGTAGAGGGCGTGCGGGCCGTCGTTGGTCCGGTAGGGGCCGTCGGCCGTCCGGGCCCGTCCGCCGAGCGTGTGGTGCGCCTCGTGGACGGTCACCTTGGCGCCCGCCTCGGCGGCGGTGATGGCCGCGGTCAGTCCGGCGAAGCCGCCGCCGATGACGGTGATGCGGTGCATGGCTGGGTTCTCCCTGGGGTCGAGGTCGCCTTGCGCGATGCCTGTCTGCGAGTACGACGGAACCGGGACCCCGGAATGTGACATCGAGCGGGAAGGGACGTCGTTTCCGCAGGTCAGGGCCCGTTGTCAGTGGTGGGGTGCAGCATGGGGGCATGGCGAGGAGAGCGGCGGGCGGCGGCGGTACGACGACGGTGCGGGCGGCGCGGCGCCCCGAGCTGCGGCTGCCGCCCCTGGAGCCGTACGACGGCGGAGGGCTGGAGCCGGACGGGGACTACGACGGGCTGGAGTTCCGGGAGACGGACTTCGCCGGTCAGGACGGCGCGGGCGCCCGCTTCATGGACTGCGCGCTGACGGACTGCGCGTGGGACGAGGCGTCGCTGCGCCGGGCCCGGCTGCTCGACTCGGTCCTCACCGGCGTCCGGGGTGTCGGCACGCAGCTTGCCGAGGCCACGTTGCGCGACGTCGAGCTGGTCGACGCCCGCCTGGGCGGCGTCCAGTTGCACGGTGCCGTGCTGGAGCGGGTCGTGATCCGCGGCGGCAAGATCGACTACCTGAACCTGCGCCGGGCCCGGCTCAAGGACGTCGTCTTCGAGGGCTGCGTCCTGGTCGAGCCGGACTTCGGGGGCGCCCGCCTGGAGCGGGTCGAGTTCGTGGACTGCGCCCTGAAGGGGGCCGACCTCAGCGCGGCCACCCTCACGGACGTCGACCTGCGCGGCGCCGCCCCGCTGGACCTGGCCCGCGGCGTGGACCGCCTGTCGGGCGCGGTGATCAGCCCGGCCCAGCTCCTGGACCTGGCCCCGGTGCTGGCGGCGGAGCTGGGGGTGCGGGTGCTGGCGGGGGAGTAGGAGCCCGGAGCCTCTTCAGCAGATTGTTGCGAGGAACCTTTAGTCCCGGGTCGTTGACGAGATGCGCGGGAAGCGGGCCTGGAGGGTCCAGATCGCCGGGTTGTCCGCCAGGTCCTCGTGCAGGTCGGTGAGGTCGGCGATCAGGTCGTGCAGGAAGTCGCGGGCCTCGCGGCGCAGTTCGGTGTGGGAGAAGGACAGCGGGGCCTCGTCCGCCGGCAGCCACTCCGCCTCGATGTCGACCCAGCCGAAGCGGCGCTCGAAGAGCAGCCGGTCGGTGGACTCGGTGAAGTCCAGCTCCGCGTGCTGCGGCCGGGCGGCCCGGGAGCCCGCCGGGTCCCGGTCGACGTGCTCCACGATGTCGCACAGCGCCCAGGCGAAGTCGAGCACCGGCACCCATCCCCAGGCTGTGGAGATCTCCCGGTCCGCCTTGGTGTCGGCGAGATAGACGTCCCCGCAGAACAGGTCGTGCCGCAGCGCGCGGACGTCCGCGCGGCGGTAGTCGGTCTGCGGGGGGTCGGGGAAGCGGGTGGAGAGGGCGTAGCCGATGTCGAGCACGCAGGTGATGGTGTCACGTCCACGTTCACGTCCACGCCCGCGTACAGGTGCCGTGCGCCGTGCCCACGGTGGTGGCCGACGGCGGGGAACGGCTCAACTGCCCCAGGAGCACCGGGTTTTCCGCTGTCACCTCCTGTCTCTATCCTCGTCCACAATCCCGGTGCGCAAGGTGTCGCCGGGGGAGAGGGAGCAGGCATGGACGGGTTGATTCCGGACGATCCCGAACGGATCGGCAGGTACCGGTTGCTCGGCAGGCTCGGTGAGGGCGGCATGGGCCGGGTGTACCTGGCGCGCTCCGACCGGGGCCGGACGGTGGCCGTCAAGACCGTCCGGGAGGACCTGGCCCGCATGCCGGACTTCCGGCGGCGCTTCGCGCAGGAGGTGAAGGCCGCCCAGCGGGTCGGCGGCGAGTGGACCGCGCCCGTGCTGGACGCCGACACCGAGGCGGCGACGCCATGGGTCGCCACCGGCTACGTCGCCGGGCCCTCGCTCGCCGAGGTCGTCGACCGGCAGTACGGCCCACTGCCCCCCTCCACCCTGCGGGTGCTGGCGGCGGGCCTGGTGCGGGCGCTGGGGGCCATCCACGGCGCCGGCCTCGTGCACCGCGACCTCAAGCCCTCCAACGTCCTGGTCACGATCGACGGCCCCCGCGTCATCGACTTCGGCATCGCCCGCGCCCTGGACGCGTCCACGCAGTCCGCCGAGGGGCTCACCAAGGCCGGCGCCGTCGTGGGGTCGCCCGGCTTCATGTCGCCCGAGCAGGTGCGCGGCGAGAAGGTGTCGTACGCGAGTGACGTCTTCTGCCTCGGTGCGGTGCTGGCCTACGCGGCGACGGGCCGGATGCCCTTCGGCACCGACGAGGGCGGGCTGCACTCCCTGCTCTTCCGCATCGCGACCGAGGAGGCGGACCTGACCGGGGTGCCCGAGCCCTGGCAGGGCGTCGTCGCGGCCTGCCTGGTCAAGGATCCCGACAAGCGCCCCACCCTCGACGAGCTGCTGACGTCGATCGAGGACATGGCGGACGCGGACGCCGCGCCGGGCCGGGCGTGGCTGCCCGGCGAGGTGCTGGCCGAGCTGGGCCGGCACGCCGTACAACTCCTGGACAGCGAGGACCCGGAGGACCGGGTTCCGGTCGCGGCGCCCGTCGCGGGCTTCGGCCCGCCGCCCTCCCCGTACAGTCCGTCGACGCCCCCGTGGCAGAGCCCCGCCCCGTTCGCGGCGGGGCCGGCCGTCGCCCAGCCGTCGCCGTACTCCGCACCGGGCCCCGCCACCCCCTCGCCGTACGCCCCGCCGCCCGCGCGCCCGGTGAAGTCGCTCGCCACGGCGCTGAACGTCTTCCTCGTGCTGTTCACGCTGCCGGCACTGTTCCAGTTCAACGTCCTCATGGAGGTCTACACCCAGCTCGACGGGCGGCCCGGTTCGTCGCCCACCGACGACGACTTCGATTCGCTGCGGATCATGAATTTTGTGGCCGAGGTCCTGGACCTGCTGCTGCTCGTCGTGGTGGCGGTCCTGTGGGTGTGCTGGTTCCGTCGCATGCGGCAGAACGCCGAGGCCTTCGCGCCGGGCCGCATCCGCTACAGCCCCGGTCTGGCGGTGGGCTCCTGGTTCATCCCCGTCGTCAACGTGTTCATGCCCAAGCAGATCGCCAACGACATCTGGACGGCGACGACCGGCCGTCCGAAGGGCGCCGGACGGTGGCTGATGCACACCTGGTGGTGGCTCTGGCTCGCCCAGCTCGCGACAGAGCTGAGCGCCTACCGGAGCTGGGACGAGGCCGAGACCGCCGACGATGCCATGGGGATCATCCTCAACGCCCAGTCGGGCAACGTCTTCGCCGTCGTGAGCGCGGTACTCGCCGTGCTCTACGTCTCCCGGCTCACCTCGCTCCAGCGCAAGCGCGCCACCGGGGCCGTCTGAGCGCCGGGCGGACGCGGCCGGCCCCGACATGGCGACGACGACGGCCGGATAGGTTGCCCCCGTGATCCTCAGCCCGCTCCACCTCACCCCCGACCACGACATCCCGGGCCCGCTCCTCACCGAGCTCACCGCCCTCTACGCCGCGAACCGCGCCTTCCACGCGCTCAGCGGCGACTTCCCGGACCCGGACGACATCCGGCCGGAGCAGGTGGCGGCGGCGCTGGCCGACGAGTTGGCACGGCCGGGCGCCGAAGTGCTGCTCGCGAGGGACGCGGGCCGGCTGGTCGGGGTCGCGGTCACCCTCGCCCGGCACCCCGACCCGGCCGACCCCGATCCCTGGATCGGGCTGCTGATGGTGGACGCGGGCCTGCGACGGCAGGGGTACGGCAGGCGCCTCGCGTCCCTCGTCGAGGACCGCTTCCGGGCCGCGGGCCGGACCGCCGTACGGCTCGCCGTCCTCGACGGCAACACCGACGGACTCGCCTTCTGGACCGCCCTCGGCTACACGGCCGTCGACCACCGCCGCGACCTGAGCCTCGACCGCCCCTGCACGGTGCTGCGCAAACCGCTGGAAGAACCGCCGGGCCGCCCCCCGCGCACCCCGCGCCGCGCCGCCCGCGTCGCCGTCCTCGACCCCGAGGGCGCGGTCTTCCTCTTCCGCTACGACAACGTCGAGGTCGGCGTGTACTGGGCGATGCCCGGCGGCGGCATCGAGGCGGACGAGAGCCCCCGCGAGGGCGCCCTGCGCGAAGTGCGCGAGGAGACCGGCTGGACCGACCTGGACCCGGGCCCGCTGCTGTGCACCTGGGAACACGACTTCACCCACCTCACCGTCGGCCCCGTCCGCCAGCACGAGCACATCTACGTCGCCCGGGGCCCCCGTCGCGAACCCACCGGCCCCCACCTCGCCGCCGCCCACGCGGCCGACGGCATCCTCACCTGGCGCTGGTGGACCCGGAAGGAACTCGCCGAGGCCCCCGAGCCCCTCTGGCCACCGGACCTGGCCCGACTGCTCGACGCGTTCGAGGCACCGGGGGCACCCGGAGAGTGAGCCGAGGGGAGGGCCGGTGTCTCACAGGGGCGGTGCCCCACGGCCGGCGGCTCAGGGCTTCTCCGGCCTGCCGTCCCCGTACAGCCATTCCTCCCAGACCTCCGTGAAGTCCTCGTCCGGGGCCGCCTTCTCCACGAACGCCGTGAAGTCCTCCGTGTCCGCGTTGCCGTGGCGGTGGGCGGCGGCCCAGCCCTTCAGGAGGGACCAGAAGGCGTCGTCGCCGACCGTCTGGCGGATCTTGTGCAGGACCATCGCGCCGCGCTGGTAGACGGGGCTCGCGGAGATGGCCTTCGCGTCGGGCGGGTCGGCGGGCGGGAACGCCCAGACCGAGTCGTTCGCGTCCTCGTCGGGGTAGTAGGTCCCCTCGTAGAGCGCGTCGAAGGTCTCCTGCGCGGTGTCGCCGCCCTCGTCCTCCGCCCACAGCCACTCCGCGTAGGTGGCGAAGCCCTCGTTGAGCCACATGTCCCGCCACGTCTTCGGGCTGACGGAGTTGCCGTACCACTGGTGCGCGAGTTCGTGGACGAGCAGGACGGTGTTCGGGGCGCCGGGGAAGTAGGGCCGGTTCTGGGTCTCCAGGGCGTAACCGGCGTCCTCGACGCGGTCGACGATCGCGCCGGTGGAGGAGAAGGGGTACGGCCCGAAGTTCTCCTGGGCCCACTCCATGACCTCGGGGATCCGCTCGAGGACCTTCCGGCTCGCGTCGGCCTGTTGCGGGTCGACGGCGGTGTGGACGGGCAGGCCGTCGCCGGTGGTGGAGCGGTCGGTCTCCCACTCGCCGACGGCGACCGTGGCGACATGGCTCGACATCGGCTCGGCGACGTGCCAGGTGTACGTCGTACGGCCGCCCCGGGTGGCCTCGCCCGTCAACTCGCCGTTGGAGACGACCCCGAACCCCTCCGGCACGCTCACCGCGAGGTCGTAGGTCGCCTTGTCGGAGGGGTGGTGGCTGCCGGGGTACCAGGCCATCGAACCCGTCGGCTGACCGAGTCCGACCGCGCCGTCCTCGGTGGGCAGCCAGCCCTCCTCGGACCCGTCGGGGTCGGTCACCGTCACCGGGTCGCCGGAGTAGCGCACGGCCACCCGGAAGGTCTCCCCGTCGTCGAGCTCGTCGGGCGGCCGGACCGTCAGTTCCTGCCCGGCCCGGTTGACGCGGGCGTCCCGGCCCTCGACGGTGACCTTCTCGACGTCCAGGCCCTTGAGGTCCAGGTTGAAGGCGGACAGGTCCTGGGTGGCGCGGGCGGTGATCGTCGCCGTGCCGGTGAGGTGCTCGGTGTCGGGGTCGTAGACGAGGGCCAGGTCGTAGTGGCCGATGTCGTAGCCGCCGTTGCCCGCCTTGGGGAAGTACGGGTCACGTACGCCGGAGGCGCCCGGGGTGCCGTGCACGCCGTCGCCGCTGCACGCCGTGAGGGCGGCGACGGCGACGGCGGTCATCGTGACGAGCGGACGGGGGAGGCGCACGTCATGATCCTATGGGGCGTTTCACGTGAAACGCCCACGGATGCAGGCGGCGAGGGACCCGGACCGAGGGAGCGGGACTAGCTCAGCGCCTCGGCGCCCGCCTGCGCGAACTTCTCGTCCAGGGCGCCGGACGGGGCGCCCGCGACACCGATACCGGCGATCGGCGCCTTGTCGGCGGTGACCGGGACACCGCCGCCGAGGAACAGCGTGCCCGGGATGTCCTTCAGGTTCGGGGCGTTCTCCAGGCGGCCCTCCAGCTCGGTGGTCGGGGCGTTCCAGGAGACCGCGGTGTACGCCTTCTTCACCGCCGACTCGTACGACTGCGGGCCGGCGCCGTCGCCGCGCATGGTGAGGATCGTGTTGCCGTTGCGGTCGACGACGGCGACCGTGATCCGCTGGCCCTCCTTCTTGGCCGCCTCGAGCGCGGCCTGGGCCGCCTCGGTCGCGGCGTCGATCGTCAGGTGCCGGGAGGTGGTGGTGTGGTCGCGGTCCGCGGCGGCCATCGGAGCGGCGGCCGGGGCGGCCTGAGGGGCCGCGGCGTTCGCCGACACCGCGCCGAAGGTGCCGACGGCGACGGCGGCGAGGACGGCACCGCCGGTGGCGATACGGGCGCGCCGGGAAAGGGTCTTCTGCATGCTGATCTGCTCCTCGGGTTCGGGCCGGACGGTCCGCGTCGAGGTCCCTCGGGGCCGCTTCCGTCCGTCTGCTCTCCACTCTCCGTCCGGAACCCGGGGCGCACGGTCGCCGTTCCGGCTGCTCGTCGGCGACGGAACGGGCGACGGCGGGGTCGTCCGATCGGCTGACCCGCGGGCCCTCCCCAGGGGCCACCATGGGAGTCGAAGCGCAGCTCGGCGTGGAAGGACACAGACGCAGCCGGCGTGGAAGGACACAGACGCAGCTCGGCCCGGCCCGGAAGGACACGACGGTGACAAGGAGGCAGGCGCGGATGCCGAAGCCGGACGACACGGACACCCGGTGGCTCGGCGCCGTCATGCACGCGGCGTTCTTCCTGCTGCTCGGCGGCGCCCTGGCCCGCTTCCTGCTGCGCCACCCCGGCGAGCCCCGCACACCGTGGATCATCGCCCTGTCCGTCGCGCTGGCAGTGCTGTACGTCCTCGGGCCCGTGCTGAGCGGTCCCGGGGAGCGGCCCACCCGGCGGCGCCTGGCCTGGCTGGGCCTGGTGGTCGTGGTGTGGATGGTGCTGGTCGTCCTCGCGCCCAGCTTCGCCTGGTGCGCGGTGCCCCTCTTCTACACCGGCCTGCGCACCCTGCCGGCCCGGGCGGCGCTCGTGCTGGTCACCGTGCTCACGGTGTTCGTCGTCGCCGCGCAGCTCCGGCTCGCCGGGCGTTTCGACCCGAACCTGCTGCTCGCCCCGCCCGCCGTCGCCGCCATCGCGGCGGCCGTGTTCCTGCACACCGAACGGCAGGCGGCCCGGCAGCGCGCCCTCATCGACGACCTGATCCGCACCCGCCGCGAGCTCGCCGCCTCCGAGCGCCGCGAGGGCACCCTCGCCGAACGCCAGCGGCTGTCCATGGAGATCCACGACACCCTCGCCCAGGGCCTGTCCAGCCAGCGGATGCTGCTCCAGGCGGCCGAGCGGGTCTGGGAGTCCGACCCGGACAAGGCCCGCACCCACGTCCGGGGCGCCGCCTCCGTCGCCGAGCACAATCTCGCCGAGGCCCGCCGCTTCGTCCACGACCTCGCCCCGGCCGACCTCGCCGGCGGCGGCGGTCTGGAGGCGGCGCTGCGCGCGCTGGCCGTGCGGGAGAGCGGCGACGCCCTCACCGTGCGCGTCCACGTCGACGACGGCGCCCGTGTCCCACCGCTGCCCGACCGCGTCCAGTCGGCGCTGCTGCGCATCGCCCAGGGCGCCCTGGCCAACGTACGGGAACACGCGGGGGCGTCCACCGCCGCGCTCACCCTCACCCTCCTCGACGACGAGGTCCTCCTGGACGTCAGCGACGACGGGCACGGCTTCGACCCGGCCGTGCTGCCCGACGCCCCCGCCGGGATGCGCGGACACGGCCTGCCCGCCATGCACGCCCGGCTCCGTCAGCTCGGTGGCACCCTTACCGTCGAGTCCGCCCCCGGCGAGGGCACCGTGGTGTCCGCCGCCGTCCCCCTGGCGGCACCCCGCACCGACCCGGCCGACCCCTCGGAGGCACCCCGATGACCGATCCGGCCGACACCCGCCCGGCCCCCGTGCGCATCCTGGTCTGCGACGACCACGTCGTCGTACGGGCCGGGCTCCTCGCCCTGCTCGACAGCGCGCCCGGCATCGAGGTGGTCGGCGAGGCCGGCACCGGCGAGGAGGCGCTCGCGCTCGCCGCGCGGCTGGCCCCGGACGTGGTGCTGATGGACCTTCAGCTCGGCGAGGGCATCGACGGCGTGGAGACCACCCGCCGCCTCACCGCCACCGCGGGAGCCCAGGGAACCGTCCCGCACGTCCTGGTCCTGACCACCTACGACACCGACGCCGACATCACCCGCGCCATCGAGGCCGGCGCGACCGGGTACCTGCTGAAGGCCGAACGCCCCGAGGAGCTGTTCGCCGCCATCCACGCCGCCGCCCAGGGCCGCACGGCACTGTCCGGGCCGGTCGCCAGCCGGGTCATGGCCAACATGCGCAGCCCGCGCCCCTCCCTCACCGACCGCGAACACGACATCCTGGCCCAACTCGCCACGGGCCTCGGCAACCGCGAGATCGCCCGCGCCCTGTTCATCAGCGAGGCCACGGTCAAGACCCACCTGCGCCGCATCTACGACAAGCTCGGCGTCGACACCCGCGCGGGCGCGGTCGCGGTGGCGAAGGAGCAGCGCCTGCTGCCGTGACGCCCCGCCGCGATGACGCCGAAGGCCCCCCGGCGCGCGACCGGGAGGCCTTCGTACGGAACGGACGGGCGAGCGAACGTCAGACGTTCACGCCGAAGTCCTGGGCGATGCCCACCAGGCCCGAGGCGTAGCCCTGGCCGACGGCGCGGAACTTCCACTCGGCGCCGTTGCGGTAGAGCTCGCCGAAGACCATCGCGGTCTCGGTGGCCGCGTCCTCGGACAGGTCGTAGCGGGCGATCTCGGCGCCGCCGGCCTGGTTGACGATGCGGATGTACGCGTTGCGCACCTGGCCGAAGTTCTGCGAACGGTTCTCGGCGTCGTAGATCGAGACCGGGAAGACGATCTTGTCGATGTCGGCCGGGAGGCCGGCCAGGTTGACGTTGATCGCCTCGTCGTCGCCGGCGCCCTCGCCGGTGCGGTTGTCACCGGTGTGGACGATGGTGTTGTCCGGCGTCTGCTTGTTGTTGAAGAAGACGAAGTGGGCGTCGGAGTAGACCTTGCCCTGCGTGTTGACCGCGATCGCGGAGGCGTCGAGGTCGAAGTCGGTGCCGGTGGTGGTACGGACGTCCCAGCCGAGGCCCACGGTGACTTCGGTCAGGCCCGGAGCCTCCTTGGTGAGCGAGACGTTGCCACCCTTGGACAGGCTTACAGCCATTGTTGGGAGTCCCTTCCTTCGTTTACGTACGGCAAGAAAGCTACAGCTACCCCCATGAACGAGGAGAGGGGTACACAAGGTTCCAGCTCTCTTTACTTTCTTTACTGACGGTTATTCGGGTGACGCGGGCCGCCCGGGGACGGGAACATGGACGGCATGTCCGGTCCCCATGTCATCCGCGGCTCGGTCTCGCTGCCCGAGGCCGAGCTCGTCTGGCGTTTCTCCCGCTCCTCGGGGCCGGGCGGGCAGCACGTCAACACCACGGACACGGCGGTGGAGCTCCGCTTCGACCTGGCGCGGACCGAGTCCCTGCCCGAGGTGTGGAAGCGGCGGGCGCTGGAGCGGCTGGCCGGGCGGCTGACCGACGGGGTCGTCACCGTCCGCGCCTCCGAGCACCGCTCCCAGTGGCGCAACCGCGAGGCCGCCGCCGTACGCCTCGCCGCCCTGCTCGCCGAGGCCACCGCGCCCCCGCCCAGGCCCCGCCGGCCGACCCGCATCCCGCGCGGCATCAACGAGCGCCGGCTGCGGGAGAAGAAGCAGCGCTCGGAGACGAAGCGGGGCCGGTCCCCGAAGAACTGGAACTGACTAGTCCAGCTCCAGCACACCCACCGTCTCCTCCTCGGCCTTCTCGCCGTTCGGACGGAAGCCGAGGCGCAGGTAGAAGTTCTCGGGACCGTTCGCGCCGGGATGCCAGGTGACGAAGCACTCCTTGCCGCCGCGGCGGCGTATCTCGGCGGCCACCGACTCCACGGCGAAGCGGCCGTAGCCCCGGCCCTGCTCGTCGGCGGCGATGTTCAGGCGCCACAGGCCGGAGCGCAGTGCGCTTCCGTCGTCGTACCAGTCGATGTCGAAGAAGCCCATGAGGAAGCCGACGGGACGGTCGCCGTCGAGGATCAGGCGCGGCCAGGCCCTGGCGGAGTGGACGTAGGCCTCGGCGAGGGACTTCACCACCGGGTCGACGGCGAACTCCTGCTCGGGGCGCACCCGTATGGCGAGGGCGGCCTCGATGTTCGCAGGGGTGATCTGCTCCAGGCGGAGCGCGGTGCTGGTCGTCATGCGCGCACCCTAAGCGGGTGACTTCCGTGGCGACCAGCGAATGGGGCTCACCTCAACTGCCAGTACTCACCCCAACTGCCGATACCGCCCCCGGAAGTACGCCAGTGGTCCCCCGTCCGCGCTCGGCACCGCGGCGGTGAGCACCCGGCCGATCACCAGGGTGTGGTCCCCGGCCGGCACACGCTGCTCGGTGCGGCACTCCAGGGTGGCCAGGGCCCCGCCCACCAGCGGCGCCCCGGACGCCCCGCCCCGGGTGTAGGGGATGTCCTCGAAGAGGAGCCGGTCGCTGACGCGGCCCTTCATCGCGAAGCGGCCCGCGATGTGCCGCTGGCTCTCGGACAGGACGGAGACCGCCCACAGCGGCTGCTCGTCGAGGAGGTCGTCCATGCGGGAGCCCTCGCGCAGGCCGACCAGGACCAGCGGCGGGTCCAGGGACACCGACATGAACGCGGTGGCCGTCATCCCGACGTCCTCGCCGCGCGGAGCGAGCGGGTCGTCGGGGTCGAGCGGCGGCTCCTGCGCGGTCACCAGGACCACGCCCGAGGCCAGCCTGGACATGGCGGCACGGAACTCGTCGTTGCTCACCCCCTCAGCATGCCCGGCGGCGGGCGACGGCGACGGGAGCGTGGGGGACGCGGGGGACGTGAGAGACGGAGTGTTCGGCACCCCGTCACGCTAATCGCCGCCCCGGCGGTCCGGCATCGGACCCCGGACCGAACCGGGTTCCGAACCGGGACCTAGGACCACAGAAGGAGCCCCGCGAGCCCCTTCCGCGAGCCCCTTCAGGAGACGTGCGCATACCTACAAACTTTGCGTTCAGTAAACGCACCGGGAAAACGCAGAAACACCACTCAATTGTTCATCTTTCGCTGTGACTTGAGTCACAAGGGGCGGTAATTGTTGACCCTGTGTACCGAGTGGGCAGCGCGCTGTGATTCAGTGGCGGGGAACTGGAAGGGCACCATCAGTAAAGGCGCCAAGGCAACCCTTGATTCGCTGCGAGGTCTCGGGGGGAGGGCGAGCATGGAGACCGAGTCGGAGCCCTACGTCCGTCTTGCGTCCCTGCGGCAGCTGCACCAGGTCATGGCCGACATGAACAAGGCCCGCAGCCTGGCCGACACCCTGCAGGCCGTCGCCGACGGCGTCGTCCAGGCCCTCGGGTACGAGCTGGCGTGCGTCAACATGGTCCGTCCCGACGGCGACCTCGTCGTCGCCGCCTTCTCCGGCAACCAGGCCGCCGAGGCGCTGATCACCGGCCGGGCGGGTTCCCGCGAGTCCTGGGACCGGCGCCTGAGCATGGGCGAGCAGTGGGGCGACCTGATCTTCATCCCCCACACCGAGGGCTGGATCCTCGACGACGACGACGTCCCGCAGTGGTACACCGACGGACCCGCGCCCCGCTTCGAGGACGAGTGGCACCCCTCGGACCGGCTCTTCGCCCCGATGTACGCACCCGGCCCGCAGGGCGGCGGCACCAGCGGCGAGCTGATCGGCGTCCTGTCCGTGGACCGGCCGCGCAACGGCCGCCGTCCCGGCGCCTGGGGCCGCGAGGCTTTGCAGATGTACGCGTTCCAGGCGGCCATCGCGATCAGCAACGCCCGGCTCCGCTCCAACATGCAGCGCGCCCTGGTCCGCCTGGAACGCGACCAGCAGGCGCTCAGGGCCAGCGAGGAAAGCTTCCGGCAGGCCTTCGAGTACGCCCCCTCCGGCATGGCCATCGCCGAGATGGGCGGCGACCAGCACGGCCGCATCCTGCGCACCAACGACGCCCTGTGCCGTCTGCTCGGCCGCCCCGCCTCCGCGATGCGCCGCTACGCCTTCTCCGACCTCGTCCACCCCGAGGACATCGGCACCCTGCTGCGCACCTCCGCCGAGGGCGGCCGGGCCGAGCTGCGCCTGGGCCGCCGCGACGGCACCTACGTCTGGGTCTCCCTGCGCAACAGCGTCGTCGCCGACGCCGCCGACGGGCCCCGCTTCCTGCTCACCCACGTCGAGGACATAGAGGAGCGCAAGCGCCGCGAGCTCCAGCTCGCCCACCGCGCCTCCCACGACTCCCTCACCGGACTGCCGAACTCCGCCGAGCTGCGCTCGCGCCTCGCCGCCCGGCTGTGCCAGCGCCCGCAGTCCTCGCAGGTGTCCGTGGCCGACGCCATGGACGCGGCGTACGGGCACTCCGCCGTGTTCGACTCCGGGGGTCACACCTACGACTTCGGCGCGCTCACCGAGCCGTACGGTGCCTACGACCACCATGTGCACGCCGTCGCCCCCGCGGACGGCCGCGACGACGGCACCAAGGGGCTCGCGGTCCTCTTCTGCGACCTGGACGGCTTCAAGTCGATCAACGACCGGTTCGGGCACAACGCCGGTGACGCCGTGCTCATCGAGGTCGCCCGCCGGCTCGGCGGCGGCGTGCGCGACGGCGACACGGTGGCCCGGCTCGGCGGCGACGAGTTCGTGATCCTCGCCAACGGACTCGGCCGGGCGGACGCCGAGGACCTCGCCGTCCGCCTGCGCAACGAGATCATCCAGCCGATCCGGGCCGAGGGCCGCGCCGTCCGCGTAGGCGCCAGCTTCGGCATCGGATGGGCCCACTGCGGCATGACGGCGGACGAAGTCCTGAAATCCGCGGACGAGCGGATGTACGTCGAGAAACGATCTCGTCCCAAACAGCACAGGCGTGCGGGATGAACCCCAGGTCAGCGGGCTGATGCGGTCTGAGTCACCCGTTTGGCCCAGCCGGAGCGGGTAGGCTCGCCCTCTCACGACGTACCGCACACGCACACCGCACCTGGTTAGGAGACCTAGGGATGACGCCCGGCAACAACGGCGCGAGCACGCCCGAGGACGACGACCCGTTCGGCTATCTGTACGCCGACGGGCAGGCCAACGGGGCCCAGCCGCCGTCCGGTGGCTACGGCTACCCGAACTCCGTCAACCGGGTGCGTCCCGTCGGCACACGGCAGTACGGGGCACCGCAGGGCCAGACCGCCCCGACCGCCGCCTACGGGCAGGCCGCCCCGCAGCAGCAGGGCGCCTACGGGCAGCCGAACGCACACTACGCCGCGCCGGAGACGTTCCCCGGCGGCGGCGCCCCCACCGCCCCGCAGCAGTCCGGGCACGGCGGGCACGGCGGGGGCGGCGGGCGCCGCGGCCCCAACACCAAGGGCCTGCTGATCGGCGCGGTCGCGGTCGTCGCCGCGGTCGTCATCGGCATCGCCGTGGCCATGACGAGCAGCGGCTCGGACGACGACAAGGGCGGCAACGAGGCGGGTGGCGGCATCACCCCGACCCAGTCCGAGACCACCGAACCGAGCCCGTCCGCCAGTGACACGGCCGAGGAAGAGGTGAAGCTCCCGGAGGTCGACGCGAAGACGCTGCGCCTGTCGCCCGGCGTGGCGACGGCCTCGGACATCGAGGGCGCCCGGTCGGACGGCGGCGTCTACGTGGCCAACCTCAACCAGCCCGGCGCCTCGGTCACCTGGACCGTGGACGGTATCCCCGAGGACGGCCTCTACACCCTCTTCGCCGGCTACAGCGCGGCCGGCGAGGACCAGTCGATGACGCTGACCGTCAACGGCAAGGAGTTCGGCAGCAAGCTGAACCTGGGCAACTTCACCGGGGCCAAGGACGGCGACTTCGCCAAGGGGTGGACCAAGACCTACGCCTGGCCCACCCTCAACAAGGGCACCAACACCATCACGCTCTCCTGCGCCGACGGCGACAAGTGCAACGTGCTGCTGGACCAGTTCTCCCTGAAGAAGGGCCAGGTCAAGGAGTAGCGCTCACGCCGCGCCCGCCTCCGCCGTCACCGCGACCCCGCGCCCGAGCAGCTCCTCGTACGCCGCCCGGTCGAACTCGCCCGCCACCGGTGCCAGCACCGTCGCCGCGGACAGGGCGACCGCCCGGGCCAGCCGGTCCGGCCAGGGCAGGTGCTCGACCAAGCCGGAGAGCAGACCGGCGACCGCCGAGTCGCCCGCGCCCGTCGGGTTGCCGTGGACGTGGGCCGGCGGAGCGGCGCGCCAGTGGCCCTCCGGGGTCACCGCGAGCAGCCCCTCGGCGCCCAGCGAGGCGACCACGGTACGGGCGCCGCGGCGCCGGGCGGCCTGCGTGGCCCGCAGCGGCTCGTGCGAACCGGTCAGCTCGGCGAGCTCGTCGGCGTTCGGCTTGATGATGTCCGGGCGGGCGGCCACCCCCCGCCGCAGGGGCTCCCCGCTGGTGTCCAGCAGCACCGGCACGCCCGCCGCCCGCGCGGTGCGCACCAGCCCGGCGTACGCGCCGACCGGCACGCCCGGCGGCAGGCTGCCGCACAGGGCCACCGCGGCGGCATCGGCGAGCAGATCCTCGTAGGCCGCCTGGAAGGCGTTCCACTCGGTGGGTGCGACGGCCGGGCCGGGTTCGTTGAGCTGGGTGGTGTCGCCGGTGCGTTCGTCGACGACGGCGATGGTGCGCCGGGTCGCCCCCGCGACCGGGACCAGCGCGTCGGCCACCTTGCGCACGCCGGTGAGCCCCGCGCGCACGACGTCCCCGGTGGTGCCGCCCGCGAAGCCGGTGACCGTCACCTCGTGTCCGAGGGCCGCCAGTACGCGGGCCACGTTCAGCCCCTTGCCGCCGGGCCGCTCCGTCACGTCGGTGACCCGGTGGGACGTGTGCGGCCGCAGGGACCGGACGCGGTAGGTGATGTCGAGAGCGGTGTTGAGCGTGACGGTGAGGATCACCCTTACCGACCTCCCCCGATCGCCTCCGGCTGCCTGTCCCGGAGATGTTTTCCGAAGACACGATCATGCCAAACGGACGGCGGTCGGCCCAGTCCCCGCGTCGGCCACCGTCCCCATGACCGGCCGGACGGATCAGCCCAGTTGGGGATCGACCACCCATTCACCCCGGCGCATCACGCCCACCAGGTCGAAGCCGGGGTCCAGGACCACGAGGTCGGCGTCCTTGCCGGGCTCCAGGGAGCCGATCCGGTCGGACATGCCGAGCAGCCGCGCGGGGTTGGCGGAGATCGCCGCGACGACGTCCCCGACGGGCAGCCCGTCCACCGTCACCGCCCGCTTGAAGGCGCGGTCCAGGGTGAGCGTGGAGCCCGCGATCGAGCCGCCCTCCACCAGCCGGGCCACCCCGTCCGCGACCTCGACCTCCATCGGGCCGAGCATGTAGCGGCCGTCGCCGAAGCCGGCCGCGTCCATCGCGTCGGTGATGAAGGCGACCCGGGCCGCGCCCGCGTGGTGGAAGGCGAGCTGGAGCGCGGCCGGGTGCAGGTGCGTACCGTCGTTGATCAGCTCGACGGTGATCCGCTCGTCCTCCAGGAGGGCGGCGATCGGGCCCGGGTCGCGGTGGCCGAGCGGCGGCATCGCGTTGAACAGGTGGGTGGCCACGGTCGCGCCCGCGTCGACGGCCTGCACCGTCTGCTCGTACGTCGCGTCGGTGTGCCCGACGGCCGCGATCACGCCGTGGTCGGCGAGCAGGCGTACCGAGTCCAGTCCGCCGGGCAGTTCGGTGGCCAGCGTCATCATCTTCGCGTGGCCGTGCGCCGCGTCGATCAGCTTGCGGACCTCGGCCGGGTCGGGGGCGCGCAGCAGCTGCTCGTCGTGGGCGCCCTTGCGGCACGGGGAGATGAACGGCCCCTCGAAGTGGATGCCGGCGACGTCGCCCTGCTGGGCCAGCTCGGCGAGCACCCCGGCGCGCCGGGCGAGGAAGTCCAGGTCGCCGGTGACGGCGGAGGCGACCAGGGTGGTGGTGCCGTGCAGGCGGTGGGTGTGGACGCCCCGGAGTATGTCCTCCGGGGTGCCGCCGGTGAAGGAGGCTCCGCCGCCGCCGTGGTTGTGGATGTCGACGAAGCCGGGGACCACCCAGTGGCCCGACGCGTCGAGGACGTCCGCCTCCGGGGGTGCCGTGTCCGCGATCCGCGTGCCGTCGACGATCACGCGGCCGTCGTCCACGGTCCCGGTGGGCAGTACCACCCGGGCACCGGCGAGAACCTTGCTTGGGGCCATCAGGTGGTTACCTCCGGGGGAGTCGCGGTCGTGGGAAGGGTCGTGGGAGCGGGTGCGGTCGCGGGGCCGGCGCCGAGCAGGTCCCAGGCGAGCAGCCCGGCACCGAGGCAGCCGGCGGTGTCCCCCAGCGCGGCGGGGACGATCTCCGGCAGTTTCTGGAAGGTGACGCGCCGCCGGACGGCGTCCCGCAGCGGTGTGAACAAGGTTTCCCCCGCCTCGGCGAGGCCGCCACCGATGATCAGGACGCGCGGGTCCAGCAGAGTGAGCGCGGTGACCAGCCCGTCGGCGAGCGCGTCCACCGCGTCCTGCCACACGCGTACGGCCCGGGCGTCGCCCGACTCGACGGCCTTGGCGCAGTCGGCGGCGTCCGCGTCCGGGTCGCCGCAGGCCTCGGCCCATGCCTGGCTCACCGCCGACGCGGACGCGAACCGCTCCAGGCAGCCGCGCTGCCCGCACGGACACGGGATGCCGCCGGGGCGCACGACGACGTGGCCGATCTCGCCCGCGAAGCCGTGGGCGCCCGACTCCACCCGGCCGTCGATGCCGATGGCGCCCGCGATGCCGGTGCCCAGCGGCACGAACAGGAACCGGTCGGCGCCCCGGCCGGCCCCGATCCGCCCCTCGGCGAGCCCGCCGGTGCGCACGTCGTGGCCGAGGGCGACCGGGATGGAGCCGAGCCGTTCGCCGAGCAGTGCCCGCAGCGGTACGTCGCGCCAGCCGAGGTTGGCCGCGTACACGGCGGTGCCGTGCTCCTCGTCGATGATGCCGGGGACGGCGACACCGGCGGCGCGGGCGGGCTCGCCGAACCGGTCGACGCCGTGGGCGCGCAGTTCGGCGGCGAAGTCCAGGATGCCCGCGACGACCGCCTCGGGCCCGCGGTCGCGGCCGGTGGCGCGGCGGGCCTGGTGCAGCAGCTCGCCCCCCGGCCCCGCCAGAGCGGCCTTCATCCCGGTGCCGCCCACATCGAGGGCGATGACATGTCTCACGGGGACAGTGTGGCCCGTTGACCCGCGAGAGGTCTAGTCCACTGCTGTGGTGTAGACCTTAATCCGTTAAACGAACGCACGAACAAGCAAACAAGCAAACAGGCGAGCGGGCACGTGCGGTGAAACGACGTGCCATCGGCAGGGTGGGGAATCAGGTGCAGCGGCGAAGGACAGGAACGATCGCGGTGGTGTCCGCACTGGGCATGACGGCCGTCCTCGGCGGCTGCGGCCTCACCGGCGACTCCGGCGAGGTGACGCTCAGGCTGGTCGCTGCCGACTACGGCGACAGCAAGGCCAACAGCTCCCAGAACTACTGGGACGAGCTGGCCAAGGCCTACGAGGCCAAGCACCCCGACGTGCAGGTGGACGTCACCGTCTACTCCTGGAACGACGTCGACCGCAAGGTCCGCGAGATGGTCGAGGACGGCAAGGCGCCCGACATGGCGCAGATCGGCGCGTACTCCGACTACGCGGACCAGGGCCTGCTCTACCGGGCCGACGACGTGCTCTCCATCCCGGTCCAGGCGAACTTCGTCTCCCAGCTCTCCGCGGCCGGCCAGGTCAACGGCGTCCAGTACGGCCTGCCCTTCGCGGCCTCCACGCGCGTGCTCTTCTACAACAAGACCCTCTTCGACAAGGCCGGCGTCACCCCTCCCAAGAGCTGGGACGACCTCGCCGAGGCCGCCGAGGCGCTCAAGGACGAGGGCGTGAAGTACCCGTACGCGCTGCCGCTGGGCCCCGAGGAGGCGCCGGCCGAGGCGATGCAGTGGATGCTCAGCGGCGGGGGCGGCTACACCGACGACGTCGGCACCTACTCCATCGACTCGCCGCAGAACGTCACCACCTTCACCTGGCTCAAGGACGAGCTGGTCGGCAAGGGCCTGACCGGCCCGGTGGCCCCCGGCAGGCTCAACCGGGCCGACGCCTTCGCCGCCTTCGCGAACGGCGACGTCGGCATGCTCAACGGGCACCCCACACTGATGAAGGCGGCGTCCGACAAGGGCGTGAAGTACGGCATGGTGACGACGCCCGGCGCCGACGGCGAGAGCCAGAACACGCTCGGCGTCACCGACTGGATGACGGCCTTCAAGAAGAACGGCCACCAGGAGGAGATCGGCGACTTCCTCGACTTCGTCTACAGCGACGAGAACGTCCTCGACTTCTCCCGCCAGTACGACCTGCTGCCGGTGACCACCTCCGCGTCCCAGGTCATGAGCGCGGCGGCGGAGGACAAGAACCTCCAGCCGTTCCTGGACGAGCTGCTGCTCTCCGAGCTGTACCCGGTCGGCAAGACCTCCTGGGCCTCGGTCAGCGCGGACGTCAAGAAGCGCATCGGCCAGGCGGTCGCCTCCGGCGGCAGCCCCTCCGAGGTGCTCGGCCAGATCCAGGCGACGGCGATGCGGGCGGGCAGCGCGGAGTAGCGGCGGCCGTTGTCGGTGGGGGGCGTTACGGTGCCGTACATGGACGTGGGGCAGCTCGGAGACAGGGAGCGGAACATCCTCGCGCTGGAACGCCGCGGCTTTCCCGGCCCCGGCGCGAAGGAGCGCGCGATCCGCGAGGAGCTGGGCCTGGCCCCCGTCCGCTACTACCAGCTCCTCAACGCCCTCCTGGACGACCCCCGCGCCCTGGCCGCCGACCCGGTGACGGTCAACCGGCTGCGCCGGATACGGGAGTCGCGCCGCGCGGAGCGGTGAGGCAGCGGAGCGGTGAGGCCGACGTGCGGTTGCGGTCGGCCCCGACGGGATAGGTTCGCCGTATGGGCAGCCACCAGGACTCCTCCCGAGACGACTCCCCACACCCCCTGCCGACGCCCGCGACGGCGGCCGGACGCGAAGGGCTCGACGCCCTCCTCGCGCACCCCGGCCGTGCGGTGGTCGCGCTCGACTTCGACGGCACGCTCGCCCCGATCGTGCCCGACCCCGACCGGGCCCGCGCCCACCCGGAGGCCGTACCGGCGCTCGCGGCCCTGGCCCCGAAGATCGCCTCCATCGCCGTGATCACCGGCCGCCCCGCCGAGGTCGCCGTCCACCACGGCGGCTTCGCGGATGTCCCCGGCCTGGAGCACCTCGTCGTCCTCGGCCACTACGGCGCCGAGCGCTGGGACGCCGCCACCGGCACCCTCACCACGCCCGAACCGCACCCCGGCGTCGCCGCCGTCCGCGCCGAGCTGCCGGGGCTGCTGGAGCGGTCCGGGACGGCGGCGCAGGGCACCTGGACGGAGGACAAGGGCCACGCGGTCGCCGTCCACACCCGCCGCGCCCCCGACCCGCAGGCCGCCTTCGACGCCCTGCGTGCCCCGCTCACCGACCTGGCCTCCCGGAACGGCCTGATCGTCGAGCCGGGTCGCATGGTCCTGGAACTGCGCCCACCCGGCATGGACAAGGGCGCGGCCCTGCGGTCGTACGTCCACTCCCTCGACGCCGCCTCCGTCCTCTTCGCCGGCGACGACCTCGGCGACCTCCCGGCCTACGCGGCGGTCGACACCCTCCGTGCCGAGGGCACCCCGGGCCTCCTGGTCTGCAGCGGCAGCGACGAGGTGACGGAACTGAGGAAGCGTGCGGACGTGGAGGTGCCCGGCCCGGCCGGAGTGGTGGCCCTCCTGGCGGCCCTCGCGCACCGGCTGGCCTGAGACAACGTCACGGACGGTTCCGCCGATCGTCACAGGCATGTCCGGGCATCACGGGCGGGGCAACGCGGTCTGCCGCCCCACGGTCTTGCACGCCGTAAAGCCTGCTCAGTGAGGCCCAGAACCGTGGAGGAACCCGTCATGTCCGCTCGGAAGACCCCGATGCTCGCCCTCGCCGCCGTGGCCCTCGGCCTGGCGCTGACCGCCTGCGGCACCAGCGACAACGGCGGCACCAGCGACGACGCCGCCCCCGCCACCCCCGCAGCCACCGCGACGAGCACCGCGCAGTCCCCCACCGCCGGCACCGGGACCACCGACGACGGAACCACCACCGGCGGCACGTCCGCAAAGACCCCGGCGGGCGCGCAGCCGGACCAGGGGAAGGGCGCGAAGTGCACGGACCAGCGGAACTACGCCGATGACCCCAGGCCGAACGCCGAGATCAACTCGATCGGCGAGGAGACCGGCACCTGCCCCGAGCCGCAGTCGGGCGGCACGCCGTCCGGCACCCCGAAGCAGGACGGGGTGAAGTGCACGGACCAGGTGAACTACGCCGGTGACCCGAGGCCGAACGCCGAGATCAACTCGATCGGCGAGGAGACCGGGTACTGCCCGCCGGTCCAGGCCCGGTAGCCCCGGCCCACACCCGCGCCCTACCCCCGGCCGTCAGCCCCGCAGCGCCTCCAACTGCTCCAGGAACCACCGCGCCGGGGGCAACGCGGTGCCGGCGGCCGCCAGCCGCTTCGACCGCTCCGCCCGCTCCCCGGCCCTCATCGACAACGCCTCGTGCAACGCCTCCGCCGTCCCGGACACGTCGTACGGATTCACCACCAGCGCGTCCTCGCCCAGCTCCTCGTACGCCCCCGCCTCCCGCGACAGCACCAGCACGCACCCCTCGTCGGAGACGAGCGGCACCTCCTTCGCGACCAGGTTCATCCCGTCCCGGACGGGATTGACCAGCGCCACGTCCGCCAGCCGGTACGCCGCCAGCGACCGCGCGAAGTCGTCCTTCACATGCAGCACGACCGGCGTCCAGTCCGCCGTCCCGAACTCCGCGTTGATCTCCTGAGCCACCCGCTGCACCTCGGCGGTGTAGTCCCGGTACACGGCGAGATCCTGCCGCGAGGGATACGCGAACGCGACGTGCACGACCCGCTCCCGCCACTCGGGCCGCCCCGCCAGCAGCTCCCGGTACGCCAGCAGCCCCCGCACGATGTTCTTGGACAGCTCGGTCCGGTCCACCCGGACGATCGTCCGCCGTGCGCTGCCGCCCGGGCCCTCGCCGATCTCCGCCCGCAGCGCCGCCATCCGCTCGTCCACGTCGGCCTCGTGCGACCGCTTCCGCAGGAAGTCCGCGTCCGCGCCGAGCCCGTGCACGCCGATCTCCGTGCCGCCCAGCCCGCCCACCAGCGCATCGCAGCAGGCGGTGAACGCGTCGGCCCACCGCCGGGTGAGGAACCCGAGCCGGTCGGCGCCGAGCATCCCGCGCAGCACCTGCTCCGCGATGTCGTCCGGCAGCACCCGGAAGTAGTCCACCGGCGCCCACGGCGTGTGCGAGAAGTGCCCGATCCGCAGGTCGGGACGGAGCTCCCGCAGCATCCCCGGCACCAGCGTCAGGTGGTAGTCCTGCACGATCGCGACCGCCCCCTCGGCGGCCTCCTCGGCCAGCGCCTCGGCGAAGGCCCGGTTGTACGCCTCGTAGGACGCCCACTGCAGCCGGAACTCACCGTCGAAGACGGGCTCCAGCGGGGTCTGGTACAGCATGTGGTGGACGAACCACAGCACCGAGTTCGCGATCCCGTTGTACGCGTCCGCGTGCACGTCGGCCGGGACGTCCAGCATCCGTACGCCGTCCTCGCCGACCCCGCGCCGCACCGCCTCCCGGTCGCCGTCGCCCAGCGCGGAGCACACCCACAGCGCACCCGCGTCCGGCCCGATGGCCGACAGTCCGGAGACCAGCCCGCCACCGCCCCGTTTGGCGTGCAGCGACCCGTCCTCCCGCACCTCGTACGAGACCGGCCCCCGGTTGGAGGCGACCAGCACCTGAGCAGCACCGAAGCTTGAAGCCATACGCCTCAACCTAGCCCGGCCCCGAAAACCTCAAACGTGCCCGGGGATCACTTCGGCGGCGATTCGGTCACGCCACTTGTGTGGGAGATGTGAAAAGGCCGAGGCTATGCGGTGCACATTTCAACTTTCTGGGGGGCGGGCGCCATGCCCATACGCACACGCATACGCAGACTCGGGGGAGCCGCGGCGCTGGTCGCAACCTGCGCGCTGGCACTGGTCGGCTGCGGCGACGGAAGCACCGGCGGCCCGCAGGCGGACGCGCGGCCCGCGACGGCCACCGCGGCACAGAGCTCCAGCCCCACCCACACCCCGTCGCCGACCACCGTCACGCTGCCGGACCACACCGGCCGGGACGTCGGAGGGGCCGTGCTCGCGGCCAAGGCGGCTCACATCGACTACACCGTTCAGCTGCAGGGAACAGGGCGGCAAGCCTCCGCCTGGGACCTGGACGAGGAGGTCTGCGAGCAGACCGACGGCCCCGGCGGCGTGACGTTCACCGTCCCCCGCGACGGCCGCGACTGCGACGGACGTCTGCTGGACCCGCTGCCGACCCCTGCCCCCGAATCGGCCGAGCCGCAGGACACCGGCACCGGCGGGACCGCCACGGCAGGCACGACGAGTGGCGGCACCGGCGGCGGCACCGGCGCCTGCGAGCTCACCAGCCCCGCCGGCAACTGCTACGCCGACGGCCAGTTCTGCGCCAAGAAGCACCGCGGCCTGAGCACCCACGGCCGCGGCGGCGAGTACCTGACCTGCGAGCCGGACGCCTCCGGCACCTGGCGCTGGTCGGACGGCGTCACCGGCTGACGCGTCACGCCACCTTGCGCGCCGCGTACTCCGCGATGTGCGCCATCGGAGGCCGTTCCTCGGTGTCCACGGAGTAGGTGCGCGGCTCGAAGCCGTCGGCGCCGCGCTCGAACTGGGTGAGGGACGGCCGGACCAGATGACCGCGGGCCAGCCGGAGCTGGGCGGTGCGGTAGATCGCGGCGGACATCCGGCCCAGGGCCTGGCCGTCCTGGTGCCGGTGCCGGCGGACGCCGACGTCGACCTGCGCGAGAGCGTCCAGGCCCACCAGGTGCAGGGCGTCGACCAGCATGCCGAGCTCGACGCCGTAGCCGACGGGGAAGGGGAGCTGTTCGAGCAGGGAGCGGCGGGCCGCGTACTCGCCGCCGAGCGGCTGGACGAAGCCGGCCAGCCGGGGCCAGTGCAAGTTGAGCAGCGGGCGGGCCATGAGTTCCGTGACCCGGCCGCCCTGCCCGGGCGCCTCCCCGAGAGGGCGGTCGTACATGGCCTTGACCAGGTGCACGTCCGGGTCGGTGAGCAGCGGGCCCACGATCCCGGAGACGAACTCGGCGCGGAAGTCGCGCAGGTCGGCGTCGACGAAGCAGACGATGTCGCCGCCGGTGACCAGCAGCGAACGCCACAGCACCTCGCCCTTGCCGGGCACGGCCGGGATGCGCGGGAGGATCGCGTCGCGGTGCACGACGCGCGCGCCCGCCGCCGCGGCCACCGCCGACGTACGGTCGGTCGACCCCGAGTCCACGACGACGACCTCGTCGACGAGCGGGACCCGTTCCATCAGGTCCCGGCGGATCACCGTGACGATGTCGCCGACCGTCGCCTCCTCGTTCAGGGCGGGGAGCACCACGCTGACCGACTGACCGGTGGCGTGCTTGGCGGTCAGCAGGCGCTGGATCGGCCGGTCCGCGGCGGACCAGGAGCGTGCGCTCAGCCAGCGCTCGACTTCTTCCAGCACGGTCGGTCGCTCCTTTTGTGATCCATCTCGCGGTACGGACGACTATCTCAAGTGTCCTGGCCTTCGGTTACAGTCTTGAACAACGCGGAGGACCGTCGCATGCCGGGGGTCGCCGCGCGTACAACCGAACAACAACCACATACCGCTCATCCAGAGGGGCAGAGGGATACGGCCCGATGAAGCCCCGGCAACCCTCCAGTCGGTTCTTGTCACACAGACGTGGCGAGGCTCCCGGCTAGGGAAGGTGCCAAATCCGTCTCACGGCGAGATGCGTCGTGAGGAAGATGAGGAGAAAGGGCCTCGCCTCCATGGCTGTGCAGACTGCCGAAAGCTCCACGAACCCCGCGAACGACGTGCACTCCGCGGTCGATCTCGGCCCCGCCGCCGCCCTGAGCTGTCGGGAGTGCGGCCACCGGGTGCCCCTCGGCCCGGTCTTCGCCTGCGAGGAGTGTTTCGGCCCCCTCGAGATCGCCTACGACTTCTCGGCGTACGACACCGAGGAACTGCGCAAGCGCATCGAAGCGGGCCCCGCGAACATCTGGCGTTACGCCCCGCTGCTGCCCGTCCCCGCCGACGTGGCCGACAAGCCGAACATCAACCCGGGCTGGACCAAGCTGGTCAAGGCCGACAACCTCGCCCGCGAGCTCGGCGTCACCGGCGGTCTGTACGTCAAGGACGACTCCGGCAACCCGACGCACTCCTTCAAGGACCGCGTCGTCGCCCAGGCCCTCGAGGCCGCCCGCGCCTTCGGCTTCACCACCCTCTCCTGCTCCTCCACCGGCAACCTCGCCGGTGCCGTCGGCGCCGCCGCCGCCCGGGCCGGCTTCCGTTCCTGCGTGTTCATCCCGCACGACCTGGAGCAGGGCAAGGTCGTCATGGCCGCCGTCTACGGCGGTGAACTCGTCGGCATCCAGGGCAACTACGACGACGTGAACCGCTTCTGCTCCGAGCTGATCGGCGACCCGGCCGGCGAGGGCTGGGGCTTCGTCAACGTCAACCTGCGGCCGTACTACGCGGAGGGCTCCAAGACCCTCGCGTACGAGATCTGCGAGCAGCTCGGCTGGCGGCTGCCCGACCAGCTCGTCGTCCCGATCGCCTCCGGCTCGCAGCTCACGAAGATCGACAAGGGTCTGCAGGAGCTGATCAAGCTCGGTCTGGTCGAGGACAAGCCCTACAAGATCTTCGGCGCCCAGGCCGAGGGCTGCTCGCCGGTGTCCACCGCGTACAAGGCGGGCCACGACGTCGTACGCCCCCAGAAGCCGAACACCATCGCCAAGTCGCTGGCCATCGGCAACCCGGCCGACGGGCCCTACGTCCTCGACATCGCGCGCCGCACCGGTGGCGCGGTGGAGGATGTGACGGACGAGCAGGTCGTCGACGCGATCAAGCTGCTCGCGCGGACCGAGGGCATCTTCGCGGAGACGGCCGGCGGTGTGACGGTCGGCGTCACGAAGAAGCTGATCGAGGACGGCGTGCTCGACCCGTCGCTCACCACCGTCGTCCTCAACACCGGCGACGGCCTCAAGACCCTCGACGCGGTGGCCGGCACCGGTCTCACCGCCACCATCCGCCCCAACCTGGACTCCTTCCGAGAGGCTGGCCTCGCATGAGCGTGACCGTTCGCATCCCGACCATCCTGCGCACCTACACCGGCGGCAAGGCCGAGGTCGCCGCCGAGGGCGCGACCCTCGGGGAGGTCATCACCGACCTGGAGAAGAACCACAACGGCATCGCCGCCCGCGTCCTGGACGACCAGGGCAAGCTGCGCCGCTTCGTCAACGTCTACGTCAACGACGACGACGTCCGTTTCGAGCAGGGCCTGGAGACCGCGACCCCGGACGGCGCGGGTGTCTCCATCATCCCGGCGGTCGCCGGCGGCTGATACGCCTCGTAGTACCCATTGCCCCCTCCGTGAGAGAAGCGGAGGGGGCAATTCCATTGGATTGAGCGCGGTAGAGTTGGGGAACGCGCCCCTGATCGAGAGATCCGGAGCCTTGAATTCCTGCTTTGCGCCCGACAAGAAGTAGCCAAAGTGTGGGCGTATTTCGCGGCTTTTGTGCCTTTCGCGTCACCCGACTTGACCCGAATTCAGGCGAAAGTTCGCCATATTCCGGACCGGGTACGTCCAGATTTCTCGTCCGATTGACCTGTTGCAGACGGCAGTTGGACAGATACATTCAGCCGCGGTCGACGCGTTCCGGCGCACGCCCCCAGTCGTGGGGGGTGAGGTCTGACCCGGGTCCGCGAAGTGCGGATCTGTGCAAGGGCCAGTAATAGGGGAGTTAGGCATGGCTCAGGGCACCGTCAAGTGGTTCAACGCGGAGAAGGGGTACGGCTTCATCGCGGTCGACGGTGGTGCGGATGTTTTCGTCCACTACAGCGCGATTCAGATGGACGGCTACCGCACCCTCGAAGAAGGCCAGCGGGTCGAGTTCGAGATCTCGCAGGGCCAGAAGGGCCCGCAGGCCGACATGGTTCGCCTCAGCGCCTGAGACGTTCGGCCACCGCAAGTAAACGGTTCTTCTCCGAAGGGCCCGCACCTCTCCCGGGGTGCGGGCCCTTCGGCCTGCCCGGAGCCTTGTTCGCGGGGGGCTGAGCGCCCCGCCCGATCCGCGGGAGGCGCTTGCACTCGACAGGGGCGAGTGCTAATCATTGGCGTTAGCACTCTGAAGGTGAGAGTGACAACGAAGGACCGGGTCGGTGAGGCCCGCAGGCCGCGTGGGGAAGGAACCGCGAGGCCGGCGAGCCGTCCGTCGCGGGCGCGGGCGCGGTCCGAAGGAATCACCCCCAGTCCTGGAGGGACCACTTCACATGGCCAAGATCATCGCGTTCGACGAGGAGGCGCGGCGCGGCCTCGAGCGCGGCATGAACCAGCTCGCGGACGCCGTCAAGGTGACGCTCGGCCCCAAGGGCCGCAACGTCGTCCTCGAGAAGAAGTGGGGCGCCCCCACGATCACCAACGATGGTGTCTCCATCGCCAAGGAGATCGAGCTCGAGGACCCGTACGAGAAGATCGGCGCCGAGCTGGTCAAGGAAGTCGCCAAGAAGACGGACGACGTCGCCGGTGACGGAACGACCACCGCGACCGTCCTCGCCCAGGCCCTGGTCAAGGAAGGCCTGCGCAACGTAGCCGCCGGCGCCAACCCGATGGCCCTCAAGCGCGGCATCGAGAAGGCCGTCGAGGCCGTCTCCGCCGCCCTGCTCGAGCAGGCCAAGGACGTCGAGACCAAGGAGCAGATCGCCTCCACGGCCTCCATCTCCGCCGCCGACACCCAGATCGGCGAGCTCATCGCCGAGGCCATGGACAAGGTCGGCAAGGAAGGCGTCATCACCGTCGAGGAGTCCCAGACCTTCGGTCTGGAGCTGGAGCTCACCGAGGGTATGCGCTTCGACAAGGGCTACATCTCGGCGTACTTCGCCACCGACATGGAGCGTATGGAGGCGTCGCTCGACGACCCGTACATCCTGATCGCCAACTCCAAGATCGGCAACGTCAAGGACCTGCTGCCGCTCCTGGAGAAGGTCATGCAGTCGGGCAAGCCGCTGCTGATCATCGCCGAGGACGTCGAGGGCGAGGCCCTGTCGACCCTGGTCGTCAACAAGATCCGCGGCACCTTCAAGTCCGTCGCCGTCAAGGCCCCGGGCTTCGGCGACCGCCGTAAGGCCATGCTCGGCGACATCGCCATCCTCACGGGCGGCGAGGTCATCTCCGAGGAGGTCGGCCTCAAGCTCGAGAACGCCACGCTGGACCTGCTGGGCAGCGCGCGCAAGGTCGTCATCACCAAGGACGAGACCACGATCGTGGACGGCGCCGGCTCCGCCGACCAGGTCCAGGGCCGGGTCAACCAGATCCGCGCCGAGATCGAGAACAGCGACTCGGACTACGACCGCGAGAAGCTCCAGGAGCGCCTGGCGAAGCTGGCCGGCGGCGTGGCCGTCATCAAGGCCGGTGCCGCCACCGAGGTCGAGCTCAAGGAGCGCAAGCACCGCATCGAGGACGCCGTCCGCAACGCGAAGGCGGCCGTCGAGGAGGGCATCGTCGCCGGTGGTGGCGTGGCCCTGCTCCAGGCCTCCCAGGTCTTCGAGAAGCTGGAGCTCTCGGGTGACGAGGCGACCGGCGCCAACGCCGTGAAGCTCGCCCTGGAGGCCCCGCTGAAGCAGATCGCCGTCAACGGTGGTCTCGAGGGCGGCGTCGTCGTCGAGAAGGTGCGCAACCTCCAGGTCGGCCACGGCCTGAACGCCGCCTCCGGCGAGTACGTCGACATGATCGCCGAGGGCATCATCGACCCGGCGAAGGTGACCCGTTCCGCGCTGCAGAACGCCGCCTCCATCGCCGCGCTGTTCCTCACCACCGAGGCCGTCATTGCCGACAAGCCGGAGAAGGCCGCCGCGGCCGGTGCTCCGGGCGGCATGCCGGGCGGTGACATGGACTTCTGATCGACCTCTGGTTGATCAGCGTCCCGCACGCGCCGAGGGCGGCACCCCCTGTTCCTGCAGGGGGTGCCGCCCTCGGGTGCGTCCGGCCGCCGGGCTCGGTCGGCGTGGATGTCGAGCCCGCCGGTGCCCGGGTGGATCAGGCCTGCTCGCCCTGGTCCTGCTCGGCGCCCTCGACCTCGGTGGTGAGCGGGCTGTTCTTCACGTCCTTCAGCCACCAGGTGAGGTCGCCGGTGCGGACGCTCTTGTCGTTCGCCTTCTGGTCGACGTTCTCCGAGTCCTTCACCTGAGCGGACGTGGAGTCGCCCGGGCCCTGCTCGAAGACCATGATGACGTCCGCGGTCGCCGCGGGCGCGGCGAAGGCGCCCATGCCGGCCACCAGGCCGGCCACGATCGCAGTGCGGGCGAGAATCTTCCTCATGTTCCGTCTCCTGATCGTTGAACGAGGTGTACTGCGGTGTACGGGCATTGATGTACCCGGGCGTGGACGGCGATGATCAGTTTCCGCGCGCGTTCATCCTTCCGTGCGTCTCCTGACCAGGTGCGAAGCGGCTCGGCGCCGGTGGCGCACGGCCTGTCGGGGTGTCAGTTCCCGGGGCCCTGACTCCAGTTGGCCGATGGTCCGGGCCGCCGGGGCGTGTATGACCCGGGTCACGGACGGGGGCCGGAATGCGGAGGCGGGAGCGCTGGTTGTGCATGACCGCAGCTTCAATGCATGTGCACATACTGACCGGTACCTCTCCCCAGGAGCCCCCACGTGACCGTCACCGCCTCCGAGGCCGCGTCCCGCGCCGCCCAGGTCCTCGCCCGCCCGGCCACCATCAACGGTCTGACCGTCCCGAACCGCATCGCGATGGCGCCGATGACCCGGATGTTCTCCCCGGGCGGCGTGCCCGGCGAGGACGTGGTCTCGTACTACTCCCGCCGTGCCGCCGCCGGTGTCGGTCTGATCGTCACCGAGGGCACCTACGTCGGCCACGACTCCGCCGGGCTGAGCGACCGCGTCCCCCGCTTCCACGGCGAGGAGCAGCTGGCCGGCTGGGCGAAGGTCGCCGAGGCGGTGCACGCCGCGGGCGGCACCATCGTGCCGCAGCTGTGGCACATCGGGATGGTGCGGAAGGCCGGGGACCCGCCGTTCGCCGACGCGCCCGCCGTCGGCCCCTCCGGCCTGCGCATCGGCGAGGACGAGGTCACCGGCAAGGTGATGACCCAGCGCGACCTGGACGACGTCGTCGGCGCCTTCGCCGAGGCGGCGGCCGCCGCCGAACGCATCGGATTCGACGGCGTGGAGATCCACGGCGCCCACGGCTACCTCGTCGACCAGTTCCTGTGGTCGGGCACCAACCGCCGCACCGACGCCTACGGGGGCGACCCGGTGGCCCGCACCAGGTTCGCCGCGGAGATCGTGGCCGCAGTGCGGGAGAAGGTCTCGGCCGAATTCCCCGTGATCTTCCGCTACTCGCAGTGGAAGCAGGACGCCTACGACGCCCGCCTCGCCGAGACCCCCGAGGAGCTGGAGGCCATCCTCACCCCGCTCGCCTCGGCCGGCGTCGACGCCTTCCACGCCTCCACCCGCCGCTACTGGCACCCCGAGTTCGACGACTCCGACCTCAACCTCGCCGGCTGGACCAAGAAGCTGACCGGCAAGACCACCATCACCGTCGGCTCGGTCGGCCTCGACGGCGACTTCACCAAGGCCTTCCTGGGCGAGGGCGCCCCGATCGGCAGCCTCGACAACCTCCTCGACCGCATGGAGCGCGACGAGTTCGACCTCGTCGCCGTCGGCCGCGCGCTGCTCCAGGACCCGCAGTGGGCCGAGAAGGTCCTCACCGGCCGCTTCGACGCGCTCGCCCCGTACGACGCGGCGTCGCTGAAGACCCTCAGCTGAGCCGGGCGCGCACCACGGCGTAGGGTCCGTGGGATGACGATCCCTGGACCCGTGGAGTCAGTGGAACCCGTGGTGCGCACCGCCTGCGGCGCGGTGCGCGGCCGGACCGAGGACGGGCTGACCGTCTTCCGAGGCATCCCGTTCGCCCAACCCCCGGTCGGAGACGCCCGGTTCGCCGCCCCGCGCCGCGCCCGTCCCTGGGACGGCATACGTGACGCGTACGCCTTCGGCCCGCCGCCCCCGCAGGACCTCGGCATCGCGGGCACCACCGGCGTCCTCGACGCCCCCGAGGGCGACGACTGGCTGACGGTCAACGTCTGGACCCCTGCCCCCGACCCGGCCGCCCGCCGCCCGGTCATGGTCTGGATCTACGGCGGCGCCTACAAGCTCGGCCACTCCGGCAGCCCTGGCTACGACGCCCGCCGCATCGCCGAGGACGGCGACCTGGTCGTCGTCACCTTCAACTACCGCGTCGGCATGGAGGGTTTCGCCCACATCGAGGGCGCGCCCGCCAACCGGGGCCTGCTCGACCAGGTGGCAGCGCTGGCCTGGGTGCAGGACAACATCGCGGCGTTCGGCGGCGACCCCGACCAGGTCACCGTCTTCGGCGAGTCGGCGGGCGCCGGTTCCGTGGCCTCCCTGCTCGCGATGCCCCGCGCGACCGGACTCTTCCGGCGGGCCATCGCCCAGAGCGTGCCGGGCACGTTCTTCTCCACCGCCCTCGCCGCCGACATCGGCGCCGCCCTCGCCGCCGAGCTGGGTCTGCGCCCCACCGTGGAAGACCTCGGGGAGGTCGCTCCGGACCAGCTCGTCAAGGCGGGTCAGGCCCTCGCTCCGAAGATGCCGGGCAATGTCCCCCGCTGGGGCCAGGCGGCACCCACGGTCACCCCGTACGCGCCCGTCGTGGACGGCGAGTTCCTGCCGGTCGCGCCCTGGCAGGCGCTCGCGTCCGGCGCGGCCCGTGACGTCGAGCTGGTCGTCGGTCACAACCGCGACGAGAACCGGCTGTTCACCGCGATGGCGGGCAAGCTGGGCGAGATCGGCGAGGACCGGGCGAGCGCCGCCCTGTGCCTGTACGCCCCGGGAGGCGAGGCCGCCTACCGCGCGGCGTTCCCGGACGCGTCGGCCAACGACCTCTACGAACGCGTCCAGACCGACTGGCTGTTCGCGATGCCGTCCCTGCACCTGGCCGAGGCCCACCTGGCGGGCGGCGGCCGGGCCCACGTCTACGAACTGACCTGGCCGGCCCCGGCCTTCGGCGGTGCCCTGGGCGCCTGTCACGCCCTGGACCTCCCCCTCCTCTTCGGCACCTACCACGCCGACCTCGGCGCCCTCCTCTTCGCCGGTACGGAGCCGTCCCCCGAGGCGCTGGCCCTGTCGTCCCGTTTCCGGGCCGCGTGGACCGCGTTCGCGCGCACGGGTGATCCCGGCTGGCCCGCGTACGACACACAGCGGCGCCTGGTGCAGGTGCTGGACGCCGAGCCGGTCGTCGCGCCGTATCCGCAGGAGGCGTCGCGGCGGTTGTGGGAGGGGCACGAGTTCGCGGCGCTGCCCCTGCTGGGACCGGAGGCTTGAGCTTTCGGGGCCCCCTGCTCGGCCTGTTCGTCGTGCCGGTCGTCGGCGGCCTGTACTTCCTCGGCCAGGCGGCGACCGCCGACGGTACCCCGCAGTGCGACGGCATCATCGAGGAGTACGGGGACGCGGAACGCTCCGGCCCCATGAAGCCGGGGGAAACGTGCAACCTGTACGACTTCACCGACGGCCGCTCGTCGGGCACGCGGACGTACGAGCAGCAGAAGAAGGCGCAGGACGAGGAGGCGGTGGACGACTACTGGGCCGGGGGCTGGTGGCTCGCGTACGGCGTGACGGGCCTGGCCGTCGTCGCCCACCGGGGCCGAGAACGCCGTCGCTCCTGAGGCGCGGGTCTCGCGGCGTTCCAGGCGTCCCCGACTTCCACGTGGCCGTGGGGCCGCCCGCCTCTCGGGCGGTGTCGTGCGGCCCCAGCGCGTCCGTCAGGCGGGTGGCCAGTTGCGCAGGGCCGTGTCGGCCACCCGCTGGAGGTCTTCCCGGGTGGCTCCCCCGGTGGCCTGCACGGAGATGCCGTTGGCGAACGTCATGAGGTAGCGGGCGACGTGCAGCGGGTCGGTGCCGGGCGGCAGGTCGCCGTCGTCGACGGCCTCCCGGAACCGGTCGCGGAGCTGGGCGACGCCCCCTTCGCGCCAGTCGGCGAGCAGGTCACGGGCGGAGCGCCCCGTCTCGCCGGAGGCGAGTGAGCCCTGCACGCCCAGGCAGCCCGAGGGGCAGTCGGGGCGGGTGCAGACCTGCACGGCACCCTTCAGGAAGGCCGTCGCCACCTCTCGGGCGGTCGGTTCCCGCAGGGCCCGGGCGACGTAGGAGGCGGGCCCCTCCTCGTAGCGCTCGAGCGCCTTGCGGAACAGGTCCTCCTTGTTGCCGAAGGCCGCGTACATGCTGGTGCGGGTGATGCCCATGGCGCTGGTCAGGTCGGTGAGGCTGGCGCCCTCGTAGCCCTGCTCCCAGAAGACCCGCATGGCCTTCTCCAGGGCCTCGTCGGCGTCGAAGCCCCTCGGCCGGCCGATCGGCCCCTTCTGTCGCGTCTCCATGGCCCCCAGTCTACGCCTTCCGTATCGATCGGTACGGATGTGCTACGGTCGCTTTCAGTACCGATCGGTACAGAAGATCGTGGAGGTCTTTCACCATGGGACAGCTCGAAGGCAAGACGGCCGTCGTCACCGGCGGCAGCACGGGGATCGGCCTGGCCAGCGCGGTGCGGCTGGCGGAAGAGGGCGCGCACGTGTTCATCACCGGGCGGCGCAAGGCGGCGCTGGACGCGGCCGTGGAGATCATCGGTCCGGAGCGGGCCACGGGCGTGGCCGGTGACGTCTCGGACCAGGCCGACCTGGACCGGCTCTACGACGCGGTCCGCGCCCGCGGCCGAGGGCTCGACGTGGTCTTCGCGAACGCGGCGATCGCCTCCCTCGTGCCGCTGGAGGAGATCACCGAGGAGCGGTTCGACGAGATCTTCCGCGTCAACGTGCGGGGCACGGTCTTCACCGTGCAGAAGGCGTTGCCGCTGCTCAACGACGGCGCCTCGGTGATCCTCAACGCCTCCACCGCCGCCGACAACGGCGCGGAGGCGTTCAGTCTGTACGCCGCCTCCAAGGCCGCCGTCCGGACCTTCGCGCGGGGCTGGGCCAACGAACTCAAGGGGCGTGGCGTCCGGGTCAACGCGATCTCCCCGGGTCCGGTCGAGACCCCCGGGATCACCAACCTCTTCGGCGAGGAGAACCTGCCCGCCATGCGGACGACCCTCGCATCGGACACCGCGATCGGGCGGATGGGGCGCCCCGAGGAGGTCGCCGCGGTGGTGGCCTTCCTCGCCTCGGGGCAGAGCAGCTTCGTCCTCGGGGCGAACTGGTACGTCGACGGCGGCGAGAACCAGATCTGACCCGGTGGGGTGACGCCGGTACGGGTCAGAGGCCGCCCATCGGCTCGATGTCCACCCGTACCGGCGTGCCCCACACCCGCAGGACCTCGTAGTCCGTGAACTCGTGGACGAGCCGGTACGCCATGGCGGCGTGCGGGCCGCGCAGTTGGGCCGCGATGTACAGCTCGGCCTCGCGGCGGTCGCGGCGCGGGGTGCCGCACAGCTGCCACGCCTGGCCGTTCCACAGCTCGGGCAGCCAGCGCTGCTGGGGCTGCGGCCGGTCGCCGCGCACCCCGTACCGGGACTGGACCGGCTCGGTGGGCGGGGCCGTCGGGAGGGGGCCGCCGCTGTACTCGGCGCGGCGGGCGCTGCGGCGGCGGGTCTCGCACAGGAGGCACAGGTCGGGGGCGGCCGTGTCGACCGGGCCGTTCGGGTGCTCGGGGCAGCGGGTGCTGGGCGCCGTCGTCGTGACGCTCTCCTCCAGCTGGTCCAGCGCACGCTTCAGGTCCGCGCGGACCTCGTGCAGCTTGGCCTCCGGCGTGTCGGAGGTCAGGGCCTCGCCGTGCTCACCGAGGAGACGCAGGGCGCGGCCCAGGGCGGTCAGCTGGGCGTGGTTCATGTTCCCCAGAGTCGCACACCGCACTGACGGCCCGGGGCGCGCGTCAGTCGTGGGCCGCCGTCAGCGCCGCGCGCAGATGGCCGCCGGAGTCCTCCAGGAGACGGGCGGCGGTCGGGCCGTCCACGTCGGCCAGCAGGGTCAGGATGGCGGTCTTGACCTCGCCGTCGGTGGCGGTCAGAGCGCGTTCGACGTCGGCGTCGGCGGCCCCGGTGGCGAGCGCGACGATGCGGCGGGAGCGGGCGCGCAGCTTCTCGTTGGAGGCCCGGACGTCCACCATCAGGTTCCCGTACGTCTTGCCGAGCCGGATCATCGTGATCGTCGACAGCATGTTCAGGACCAGCTTCTGTGCCGTGCCGGCCTTCAGCCGGGTCGAGCCGGTGATCAGCTCGGGTCCGGTGACGACCTCGATGCCGTGCTCGGCGGCGGCGGCCAGGGCGCTGCCGCTGTTGCAGGCCAGCCCGATGGTCAGGGCACCCTGCGCGCGGGCGTGCTCCACCGCGCCGATGGCGTACGGGGTGCGGCCGGAGGCGGAGACGCCGACCACCGTGTCGTCGGAGGTGAGGGCGAGGGCGTCCAGGTCGGCGCGGGCCAGCTCGGCCGAGTCCTCGGCACCCTCGACGGAGGTGACCATGGCGTCCGCGCCGCCCGCGATCAGGCCGACGACCTGCCCGGGGGCGGTGTTGAAGGTGGGCGGGCACTCCGAGGCGTCCAGCACTCCGAGCCGGCCTGCCGTGCCGGCGCCCGCGTAGACGAGCCGGCCGCCGCGCGCCATCCGGGCGGCCACTGCGTCGATGGCTGCGGCGATCTCGGGCAGCCGCTCGGCGACGGCGGCGGGCACGGTGGCGTCCTCACCGTTCATCAGCCGCGCGATGTCGAGGGTGGCCATCCGGTCGATCTCGGCCAGCTCGGGCCGGAACGCTTCGGTGGTCAACGTCTCCAACTGGGAAAGGAGGTCGGGGTGATGGGGGGTGGAGGTCATAAGGATGCGGCCCTTTTCAACTTGCGATGCCAGTACTAACCCAGGGGCGCGGGACTGTGTCGATGTGCGGCTCCGCCGCGTGCGCGCGACCAGCCACACTCGGCCCGCAGCCACCCACAAAGATCAAGCCCTACGGTCCCCGGCCCCCGCGCGGAGCGCCCCGTGCCGGTGTGCCAACGCCTCATAGGACGCAGCCAGAGCAGGCGCCGCCGCCTCGTACGTCCGCTGCGCCACCCCCACGAACAGGCAGTCCACCACCAGCAACTGACTGGTCCGCGAGGACATCGCCGCCGGCCGCAGCTCGCTCTCCCGGGACGTGGACGTGGTCAGCACGTGGTCGGCGTACTGCGTGACGGGGCTGTCGGGGCGGCCGGTGATGGCGACGGTCGTGGCCCCGCGTTCGAAGGCGACCCGCAGCGGCTCGATGACGTCCCCGGTCGAACCGGAGTGCGTGATGGCGAGGGCGACGTCCCCGGCGCGCAGCTGCACCGCGTTGGTGACGGCGAGGTGCGGGTCGCTGGGGGCGTGGGCTATGAGCCCTATGCGCAGGAGCTTCTGGGTGAGGTCCTGGGCGACCAGCCCGGAGGCGCCGATGCCGTACACGTCGGTGCGGCGGGCGGCGGCGAGTGCGGCGACGGCCGCGCCGAGCTGGACGGTGTCCAGGCCGGCGGCGGTGTCGGCGAGGGTCTGCTGCTCGTCGTAGGCCAGCTTGGCGACGACGTCGGCGATCGGGTCGTCGACCGCGATGTCGGTCGTGATGGCGGGCGCGCGGCCGGACTGCTGCTGCGCGGCGAGGCCGGCCAGCGCCAGGCGCAGATCGCGGTAGCCGGGGTAGCCGAGCAGCCGGGCGGTGCGTACGACGGTCGCCTCGCTGGTGCCGGTGAGCTCGGCGAGGCCGGTGACCGTGAGGGCCGCGCAGCCGGCCGGGTCGCCCGCGACGGCCTCGGCGACCCGCTGCATGGAACGGGTCATCGACGGCGCGAGGGTCCGCACCTTGGCCGCGAGGGCGGCGGGCACGGGAAGCGAGGTCGAGGTCCTGGTGCCGCCCGCGCCTGCGAAAGTTTCCCCTGCGAAAGTTTCCTTCACTTCATCGGTCACTCATGAAAGATATTTTCGTTTCGGTCGACGGGTCAAGAGTGCGCACAATGGGTGCATGGACCCCATCAGCCCCCTGGAGCAGGCGCTGCACGCCGCGCGCGCCCTCGTGCTCGCCGATCTGGTGGCGGGCCAGGTCGCCGAGCCGGACGTCGTGTCACTGGTCGAGGAGTCCGTCGTGCAGCGGCGCTGGTGGGTCGAGCAGTGGCCCGAGGGCGTGGAGTTCGTGGCCGGACTGGTCGCCCAGGACGTGCAGGACGCCCTGCTGGAGCGGTACGGCCGCTGGCCGCTGTGCCCGGTGTGCGGCTCCGGCGACCCGCACGCGCTGGACGTCGAACCGGAGCTCGGTCCCGACCCGCACTGGGTGTGCGGCAAGGCGGGCGTGAAGGTCGCCGCGGTCGGCTCGCTGGGCGCGGCCACCGGCGACGCGCAGTCCTCGTGACCGGGGCCGCCCGGTGACCGTCTACATCGACCCGCCGTCCTGGCCGGGCCACGGCCGCATGTGGTCCCACCTCGTCAGCGACGTCTCCTACGCCGAACTGCACGCCTTCGCCGAGCGGCTGGGCGTGCCCCGCCGCGCCTTCGAACGCGACCACTACGACCTCCCCGCCCAGCGCTACGCCGACGCGGTCTCGGCCGGTGCGCTGGAGGTCAGCAGCCGCGAGGTGGTGCGGCTGCTGCACGGGGCGGGGCTGCGCCGGCGCAAGGGCTCCGCTCAGCCCCGCAGTTCGTAGGCGAACTGCCCGGTGTCCGGCGTGTCCTCGGTGTCCTCCCCGCAGACCCGGGTGAAACCGGCGCGGGTGAGGACGGCCTGCGAGGCGGTGTTGTCCGGCTCGGTCGTCGCGAACACGGACGTCACCTCGTCCCGGGCCAGCGCCCACGCGGACAGCGCGCGCAGCGCCTCGGTGGCGTAGCCGTGCCCGCGGGCGGACTCGACGAGGTCGTAGCCGATCTCCACCCGGCCGTCCTCGTCCGGCGCGCCGTGGAAGCCCATGCCGCCGACCGCGCGTCGGTCCTCCCGCCGTACGAGCGTGAACACGCCCCACTCCGGGCGGTGCACGCCCGCCTCGTACGCCTTCAGCAGCATGCTTGCGGCATCCCGCGTGCCCTGGTACGGCCCGCCCTCGACCCACGCGAACCCGCCGTCGCCGCCCGCGGCCAGGTCGTACGCGGCGGCGGGCGTGACGCCCTGGAGGGTGAGCCGCTCCGCCGGGATGACGAGGTTGTTGCGCCAGCGCCACTCGGTGACCGGGGCGCGTCCGGGCAGCTCGCCGCGGCCGGTGGCCCACAGCAGGGTGCGCCAGGGGTCGGCGCCGGGCTGGACGTGCGGGAAGATCCGGGTGAGGACGTCCTGGCACAGCCCGGTGGGCGGCTCGTAGGCCAGTCCGAGGCCTTCGGCGATGTCGTGGGTGTGCAACAGCACTTCGGCGACCCCCATGGCGGCGAAGCCCTCGCGGTTCGCGCTGCGGAAGGGGTACGGGTGGAAGGCGCGGACCTCGGGCGGGGTGGTGCGGACAGCGGCGGCGAGCAGGGCGCCGGTCGTCTCGATGACGTGCAGGACGCCCTCGTTGTCGGCGGGGTCCAAGCCGTCGTCGGTGCCGTCCAGGGTGATCTCGAAGGGCACGTACGCCTCGGTGGCGCGGCCGGCGAGCTGGCCGGCGTAGGCGATCAGGTCGCCCGCGATGTGCTCCGCCGTGTACCGGCAGCTCCACTCCAGCCGGGCGGCCCGCACCGCCTCCCAGTCCCGGTCCGCCGCCGTCCGCAGCAGCGCGACGGCGCCCGCGACGGCCTCTTCCACCTGTTCCCCACCCATGGTCCGCATGCCGGGCAGGCTACGGCTACGGGGTGTCCGCGAGCGACAGCATTTCCAGCTCACCGGTGAGGTTGTAGCGGGCGGTCGCCTCCCACTTCCGCTGCCCGTGCGGGGTGTGGAACAGCCGGGGCAGGTCGAGGAGTTGGCGCAGCACCGCGGCCCGTCCCTCGCGGAAGGCCTCGTTCGGGACGAAGTGGTACTCCTCGCGGACGGCGGCCGTGTACGCCGCGTACGCCGACGGGGGCGAGGCGAGGATCGCCAGGTCCGCGTCGCACAGCACCTGGCCGTCGCGGTCGTCGTCGGCCGGGGCGTGGGTGACGGTGAGGCGGACCAGCCGGGCCACCTCTGCGGTCTGCTCCGCCGGGACCCCGGCCTCGGGCAGGGCGCGCTCGGCGAGACGGGCCGAGCGTTCCTCGTTCTCGGAGCGGTCGGGGAGGTAGACGGCGTCGTGGAACCAGGCGGCGAGGCGTACGACGTCGGGGGCGTCGGCGCACTCCTCCAGTACGTCGACGTGGTCCAGGACCGCGGTGAGGTGGGCGAGCGTGTGGTAGTGCCGCTGGGGCTCCTGCCAGCGGGCGAGCAGGTTGTCGGCGTACGGCGTCGGGTCCGGGCCGGAGCCCGGGCTCCGGGTTCCTTCCAGTGCGCGGGCGAAGCGGGAACGCAGGGCGTCGAGATCGGCCATGCGCTCATTGTTCCAGTGGGAGAGGCGAGATGCGACGACCCCAGTAACCTTCGTGATAGCTTCTAACGGACGGGTGAAGCCGTAGAGGGCGGAGGTGGCGGGATCATGCCGGAAGCACGCGCGAAGACCCCGCGCGAGCGCTACCGCTCCCAGGTGCGCGCGGAGATCAAGGAACACGCGTGGGAGCAGATCGCCACCGCGGGGGCGTCCGCGCTCTCCCTCAACGCGATCGCCAAGCGGATGGGCATGAGCGGTCCCGCGCTCTACCGGTACTTCGCCGGCCGCGACGAACTGATCACCGAGCTCGTCAGGGACGCCTACCGGAGCCTCGCGGACACCTTCCGGGCGGCCTCCGAGGCCGGTGCCGACCTGGCCGGGCTGGCGCACGCCCTGCGCGCATGGGCGCTGGACGACCCCCAGCGCTACTTCCTCGTCTTCGGCACCCCCGTCCCGGGCTACCGTGCGCCCGACGACGTCACCGAGATCGCCGCCGAGACGATGGCGGCCATCCTCGACACCTGTGCCGCGCTGCCCTCGGACCGCCCCGCGACACCGTTCGACACGCACATCGAGGGCCACCGGCAGTGGGCGGGCGCCCACGCCGCCCCGCCCGCGGCCCTCCACCGGGCCCTGGCCTTCTGGACCCGGCTGCACGGCGTGCTCTCCCTGGAGCTCGCGGGCCACTTCACCGGCATGGCGTTCGACCCCGCCCTGCTCTACGCCGCCGAACTGGACGACCTGTCGGCGCACTGACCGCGAGGCGGCGCCGGCCCTAACGTGGTCCCATGACGACTCCTGCCGACGTGAACCACGTACACGACCCCGAGCTGCCCGGGCGGCTGCTGACCATCGAGCGGGACGAACTGGTGCCGCTGCTGCGCGCCCGGACGGACGGCGACTTCGCGCTGCCGGTGACCGCGTGTCCGGGCTGGACCGTGCGGGACGTGCTGGCCCACTGCTCCAGCGCGCTGATGCGGGCGGTGGAGAACCGCTTCGAGGACGGCGTCTTCTCGCCCGAGTCCAACGACCGCGACATCGCCGAACGCGCCGACTGGAGCAACGCCCGGATCGTCGACGAGCTGGAGCGCGGCATGACCGAGGCCGGTCCGGTGATCGGCCGCGCGGGCGGCGCCCTGGACGGGCTCGCGCTGGGCGAGTGGGTGCACGCCGGTGATGTCCGGGTGGCCCTCGGTGAGCCGGGGGCGTACGCCGGGCGCGGGCTGCCGGTGGCGCTCGCGCTGCTCGCCTCGCTCACCCGCGAGCGCGCCCACGTGCCGTTGCACGCCGACCTCGACGACCTGGACGAGCCCCTGAAACTCGGCGAGGTGAGCGGCGAGCGGCCGCCGGGGCGCTTCATCGGCGACGCCGCCACGCTCGTTCGGTTGTACGCGGGACGGGCGGTGGACCACGCGGCCGGATACGAGCTGGCCGGGGTGAAGGCGGAGGAGCTGAACCTCTTCGGCGGGTGAGCGGCTGAGTGGGGGCGTCGGGCATCCCCGGCGCGCGGTCTGGGCGTAGTCTTGGATTGGACTAGACCTGTAGTAGGCCGATGAATGGGGTCCCATGAGCAAGCGTGCAGTCCTGGAGGTGATCGCCCTCGACGTCGAGGACGCGGTCGCCGCCCAGGCCGGAGGCGCGGATCGCCTCGAACTGGTCACCGACATGGCGGCCGACGGACTCACCCCGTCGACCGCGACCGTCGCCGCGATCCGTGCCGCCGTCGACATCGACCTGCGCGTGATGCTGCGGCTCGCGGACGGGTTCGCGGCGGGGGACGTCGAGCGGCTGGCGCGGATCGCCGGCGAGATGCGGGAGGCCGGGGCCTCGGAGTTCGTGCTCGGATTCCTCGACGCGCACGGTGACGTGGACCTCCGGGCGGTGGAGCGGGTCGTCGGGGCGCTGGACGGATGCCGGTGGACCTTCCATCGGGCGATCGACCGCGCCGGGAACCGGGACGCCCTGCGCAAGCAGCTCGCCGACCTTCCCGGCCTGGACACGTATCTGACGGCCGGGGCGGCCGGTGGGGTGGACGAGGGGCTGCCCGTACTGCTCGCCGAGGCGCGGCGGCGGGGGGAGCCGGGGTACGAGCAGCAGTTGCTGGTGGGGGGTGGCCTGCGGCTGGAGCACGTACCCGGGCTGCTGGACGTGGGGATCGACGGCTTCCACATCGGCGGCGCGGCGAGGCCCTCCGGGTGGGACGGTCCGGTCTCGGCGGAGGCGGTCGCGGAGTGGCGGCGGGTGCTGGGGGCGTAACCGCGGGCAGTCGTGCCTCCCCCAGTGCCTGAAGGGCCTGGGAGGTACCCCCCCCATGGGGCAGGCACTGGGGGAGGCACGACTGCCCGCAGCGGCGGCCGCGGCCGCGCTACGCCAGCTGCGGCGGCAGGTCCGTTCCGTGGGTCACGATCAGGCCCGACACCGCTCGGGTCAGGCACACGTACAGCCGCCGCAGCCCCGTCCGCTCGTCCGGTTCGCCGTCGACCACGGCCCGTGGCTCGTCCAGGACCACGTAGTCGTACTCCAGGCCCTTCGCCAGCGAGGCCGGGACCAGGGTCAGCCGGGTGGCGTGGGTCGTCTCCTCGCCGGGGGCGACGAAGCCGATGCCCGCCGCGCCGAGCGCCTCCGCCAGCCCCGGCACCCGCGCGTCGGCCGCGATCAGGCCGACCGAGCCCTCGCGCTCCAGCAGCTCGCGGCACGCCGCCACCACGTCCGCCGTCCCGGCACCGGCCGTCCCGGCGTCCGCCGCCCCCGCCTCGGTCACCCCGGCGTCCACCGCCCCCGCCCCGGTCGTGCGGATCTCGAAGAAGCCCGGATTCTCGCGGATCGACGCCACCGGCGTCAGCCCGGGCGCGATGTGCGGCAGCAGCCGGGAGGCGTAGGTGATGACGTCCGTCGGCACGCGGAAACCGGCCGTCAGCTCCTCGACCACCGCCTCGCCCTTGCCCAGGTGCGCCAGCGCCTCCTCCCAGCTTCGGGTCGCCCACGGCGTGGTGCCCTGCGCGAGGTCGCCGAGGACGGTCGCCGAGCCGGTGGAGCAGCGCCGGCCCACCGCCCGGTACTGCATCGGGGACAGGTCCTGCGCCTCGTCGAGGACCACGTGCCCGAGGGAGTGGGTGCGCTCGATCAGGTCGGTGGCCTCGTCGATCAGCACGGCGTCGGCCGGTGACCACTTGGCGGACTTCACCGAGCGGGCCGGCTTCACCCACAGCACCGCCTTCTGCTCGTCCTCGGTGAGGACGCCCTCGGCGTGTGCGGCGAGGAAGTCCGCGTCCGAGAGGAGACGCAGGACGAGCTTCGCCGGGTCGACCTGCGGCCAGACGGCCTTCACCGCCGCCTTCACCGCCGCGTTGCGCGCCACCGCGTTCTGCACGCGGTCGTCCGGTGCCTCGCCCGCACGCTCCATCTGCACCAGCACGGCGTGCGCGATGCGCTGCGGAAGGGCCTCGCGGGCGGCCCCGTAACGGATGTCGCGGGCGAGCAGTTCGCGGACGATCTCCTCCAGCTCGTACGCCGCCACCCGCCACCGGCGCGACCCGCGCACGACGACCAGCCCTTCGGTGGGCAGGGCGACGTGCGCGTACAGCGCCCTGCGCAGCACCGCCGCCATCCGCGCGTCGCCCTTGACCACCGCCGCCGTGGCGTCGTCCGCCCCGCGCACCTCGACGTGCGCGACCAGGTCGTCGACGGTGGCCTGGTGCACCGTCAGCTCACCCAGGGCGGGCAGGACTTGCTCGATGTAGTGCAGGAAGGACTTGTTCGGGCCGATGACGAGCGTGCCGGTGCGGGCGAGGCGCTCGCGGTGGGCGTAGAGGAGGAAGGCGACCCGGTGCAGGCCGACGGCGGTCTTCCCGGTGCCGGGACCGCCCTGCACACAGACCGAGCCGGCCAGCCCGGCGCGCACGATCTCGTCCTGCTCGGGCTGGATGGTCGCCACGATGTCGCGCATCGGGCCGACACGGGGCCGCTCGATCTCCTGCTGGAGCAGCTTGCTGGTGGTCGCCGCCTCGGTGGGGTCGGACAGGTGCTCGTCCTCGTACGCGGTGAGGTCGCCGCCGGTGTACCCGAAGCGGCGGCGCAGCCCGATGTCCAGCGGGTCCTTCTTCGACGCCCGGTAGAACGGCTGCGAGACCGGCGCCCGCCAGTCGATCACCATCGGGTCGCCGTCCGCGTCGTGCACGTGCCGGCGCCCCACGTAGAAGCGCTCCCCCTCCGCGCCCTCGGCCTGGTCGGCCCCCGGCGCGTGCAGGTAGTCGAGCCGGCCGAAGAACAGCGGGGTCTCACTGAGGTCGGCGAGCGCCTTGATGCGCTCCTCGATCTGGCTCTGCAGTACGGCGGCGTTGACCCAGTTCGCGGTGACGTCGGTGATGTCGAGGGACTCGACGTCCTCCCGCATGGCGCGCAGGGCGGAACGGGACGCGGCCAGGTGGTCGCGCTCCCGGGACAGGGGGTCGTCGTGGACGGGCGTGGACAAGAGGGTGCCTCCGGATGACCTGCGGTGTGGTGGGCGCGGGTTCGCGCGGTGGGCCGGCCGGTTTCCGTCCGGTCGGCGGCGCTCCGTGGGGAGGCGGGCAAGAGCGGAGATTGTAGGGGAGCGGGGGAGTCGCGGGCCAACGGTTTTTTCGTCCCCTAGGGGATCACGTCCTCCGCTCCGGGGGGATGCGCTCCCTCCACGGTCGTAGCGGGGGACGGCGGGGATTGGCCCGGGGACCGATGCCGGTCCGGGGGCCGCGGTCGCACCATGGAGACATGAGCGCAGCAACCATCTCCCCCGCCCCGGCACCGGGCCGCCCGTCCGGTGCCACGCCCGTGGCCGGCAGCCACCGGCACCGGCTCGGTGACGCCCTGCGCGCGGTCAGGGTGTTCGCCGGCGCCGCCTTCGACGTGGTCATCCTCGGCGAGTACGGCGAGGAGGCCGGCGTCCGCCGCAAGTAGGCCCCGCATCGCCGGGCCGGTCACCTCACCCGTGAGCCGGACCCGACTCGGCCGTGTCGTCCGGGGTCGCGGTGGACTTCGTGTGAAGGATCTCGCGGGCCTGCTCGGCGGCGCGGGTGATCGCCTCGGAGATGAAGTCGAGGTAGCGGGAGATGTTCTCCAGGCGCGTGGCGGCCGGCGTGCCGGGTCCCATGATGCCGACGCCCTGCCGTGAGGTCTCGGCGACCTGGGCGGTGGACCGGGCGCTGGCGATCATCGACTGGTGCCAGATGTCGTCGTCGACGACGTAGCGCTCCCGGCGCCCTTCCTCGCGCTCCCGCCGGACGAGGCCCTGGCCCTCCAGGAACGTGACCGCCTTGGAGATGGACGCCGGGCTGACCTCGAGGCGCTGGGCGAGATCGGCGGCGGTGAGGCTCCCGCTGTCGGTGAGGGTGAGACAGGCCATGACCCGGGCCATCATCTTGGGCGTGCCCGACGCTATGAAGACGGTGGTGAGCGTCTCCTCGTACTCGCGCACGGCCTCCGCGTCGCGTCCGTGGTCCTCCGTGAGCGCCCTCGGGCCCCGGGGTGCGGCCGGTTTGCGCCGGTGGGCGCGGCGTTCGGTGGCGCGGTGGGCCAGGTCCGCGCGGTAGCCGGCGGGTCCGCCGTTGCGCATCACCTCGCGCGTGATCGTCGAGGTGGGGCGGTCCAGACGCCTGGCGATCTCCGCGTAGGCGAGCCCGTCGGCCAGCCCCGTCGCGATCTGCTGGCGTTCCTGCTGGGTGAGCCTGCCTCCTGGCAACGCGGTCTCCTTCGTGGTCCGGTGACGTCGACAGAGTAGCGTTCACTTCCATTCATTGCAATGAACGAACCTCTACTTGTTGCGTTACGTTTCCGTCCGTTGCAACGATTTATAGGCTCTGAACTGCAGAAATCAATACTGTATGCAACGAAGTAGTTGCCGAGCCTATGAATGCAACGTAGCGTTTCGGGTGTCAGAAACGACAACCCGAAGGAGCGCACCATGCAGTTCGACACCCCCGCCCCCGTCTCGGTCGTCCTCGACGTCCCCGCGGGCCGCATCCGGTTCATCGCCGCCGACCGGGCCGACACGGTGGTCGAGGTCCTGCCCGCGGACGCCAGGAAGAGCCGCGACACGAACGCGGCGGAGCAGACCACGGTCGAGTACGGCGACGGTGTCCTGCGGATCGAGGGTCCCCCGGCGAAGAACCAGATCCTCGGCCCGTCCGGCGCCGTCGAGGTCACCGTCCAGCTGCCCGCCGGCTCCCACGTCGAGGCGAAGGCGGCCTCCGCCGAACTCCGGGGCGTCGGACGGCTCGGCGACGTCACCCTCGAGGGCGCCCAGGGCACGCTCAAGCTCGACGAGACCGCGAGCGCCCGCCTCACCGTCCTCGCCGGCGACATCTCGGTCGGCCGCCTGGGCGGCCCCGCGGAGATCAGCACCCAGAAGGGCGACATCCACATCGGCGAGGCCCTGCGCGGCACGGTCACGCTGCGCACGGAACACGGCGACATCTCGGTCGGCGCCGCCCACGGAGTCTCCGCCTCGCTGGACGCCGGCACCGGCTACGGCCGGGTCCACAACACGCTCCGGAACGCCGACGGCGCCGCCGCCGGCCTGACCCTCCACGCGACCACCGCCTACGGCGACATCACCGCCCGCAGCCTGTGACCGTCCGCCGCCTGTAGATCCGTAAAGGAGAACCCCTCATGACCGGCTTGGCCATCGCGGCGAACGGGCTGCGCAAGTCCTACGGCGACAAGGTCGTCCTCGACGGCGTCGACCTCACCGTCCCGGAAGGAACGATCTTCTCCCTGCTCGGCCCGAACGGCGCCGGCAAGACCACCGCCGTCAAGATCCTCTCCACCCTGATCACCGCGGACGCAGGCGATCTGCGGGTCGGCGGCCACGACCTGGCCGCCGACCCGCAGGCCGTGCGGGCCGCGATCGGTGTCACCGGTCAGTTCTCGGCCGTGGACGGGCTGATCACCGGCGAGGAGAACATGCTCCTGATGGCCGACCTGCACCACCTCTCCAAGCAGGAGGGGCGGCGGGTGGCCGCCGAGCTGCTGGAGCGGTTCGACCTCACCGAGGCGGCGAGGAAGCCCGCCTCCACCTACTCCGGCGGTATGAAGCGCCGTCTCGACATCGCCATGACCCTGGTCGGCGACCCGCGGATCATCTTCCTCGACGAGCCCACCACCGGCCTCGACCCGCGCTCCCGCCACAACATGTGGCAGATCATCCGCGAGCTGGTCACCGGCGGCGTCACCGTCTTCCTCACCACCCAGTACCTGGAGGAGGCCGACGAACTCGCCGACCGCATCGCGGTACTGAACGACGGCAGGATCGCTGCCGAGGGCACCGCCGAGGAGCTGAAGCGGCTGATCCCCGGCGGACACGTCCGGCTCCGCTTCACCGACCCGGCCGCCTACCGGGCCGCCGCCTCCGCACTGCGGGACGCCTCCTGCGACGACGAGTCCCTCTCCCTGCAGATCCCCAGCGACGGCAGCCAGCGCGAGCTGCGCGCCGTCCTCGACCGGCTCGACTCGGCCGGCGTCGAGGCGGACGAGCTGACCGTGCACACCCCCGACCTCGACGACGTCTTCTTCGCCCTGACCGGCGCCGCCGCCGTCCCCGCCCAGCCCAAGGAGGCTGTCCGATGAGTGCTCTCTCCCTCGCCGTGCGCGACTCGTCCACGATGCTGCGCCGCAACCTCCTGCACGCCCGGCGCTATCCGTCCCTCACCCTGAACCTGCTGCTCACGCCGGTCATGCTCCTGCTGCTCTTCGTCTACATCTTCGGCGACGCGATGAGCGCCGGCCTCGGCGACGGTGGCGCGGACCGGTCCGCGTACATCGCCTACATCGTGCCCGGCCTGCTCCTGATGACCATCGGATCCACCACCATCGGCACCGCGGTCTCCGTCTCCAACGACATGACCGAGGGCATCATCGCCCGCTTCCGTACCATGGCCATCCACCGCGGCTCGGTCCTCATCGGGCACGTCATCGGCAGCGTGCTGCAGTCGATCGCCAGCGTCATCCTCGTCGGCGCCGTCGGCGTGGCCATCGGCTTCCGCTCCACCGACGCCACCGCCCTGGAGTGGATCGCGGCGCTCGGGCTCCTCACCCTGTTCGCCCTGGCGCTCACCTGGATCGCCGTCGGCATGGGCCTCATCAGCCCGAACGCCGAAGCCGCCAGCAACAACGCGATGCCGCTGATCCTCCTGCCCCTGCTGTCCAGCGCCTTCGTCCCGGTCGACGGGATGCCCGGCTGGTTCCAGCCGATCGCCGAGTACCAGCCCTTCACGCCGGCCATCGAGACCCTGCGCGGACTGCTGCTCGGCACGGAGATCGGCCACGACGGATGGCTGGCCGTGGCCTGGTGCCTGGGGCTGGCGGTGCTCGGCTACTTCTGGTCGGCCGCCAAGTTCAACCAGGACCCGAAGTAACCCCCGTGACAGTGCGGGCCACCGCCCGCACCCCGCCCGCCCGAGGGCGGCGTACGCCGACACCGCGTCGGTGCACGCCGCCCTCGTCGGCGTTCGAGTACGCCGACGCACACCGCTCAGTTCTGCGTGAGGATCTCGTCCGCGTCCATGATCCGGTACGCGTAGCCCTGTTCCGCCAGGAAGCGCTGGCGGTGGGCGGCGAAGTCCTGGTCGAGCGTGTCGCGGGCGACGACCGAGTAGAAGTGCGCCTGGTGGCCGTCGGCCTTGGGACGCAGCACCCGGCCGAGCCGCTGGGCCTCCTCCTGCCGGGACCCGAAGGTGCCCGACACCTGGATGGCGACGGTCGCCTCCGGCAGGTCGATCGAGAAGTTCGCGACCTTCGACACGACGAGCACGCTGATCTCGCCCTGGCGGAAGGACTCGAAGAGCTTCTCCCGCTGGGCGTTGGACGTCTCGCCCTTGATGACCGGCGCGCCCAGGTGCTCGCCCAGTTCGTCGAGCTGGTCGATGTACTGGCCGATGACGAGGATCTGCTGCCCGGCGAAGCGCCGCACGATCGCCTCCGTCACCTTGCGCTTGGTGTCGGTCGTCGCGCAGAAGCGGTACTTCTCCTCCGTCTCGGCGGTGGCGTACGCGAGCCGCTCGGAGTCGGTGAGGTTGACCCGGACCTCCACGCAGTCGGCGGGCGCGATGTAGCCCTGCGCCTCGATCTCCTTCCACGGGGCGTCGAAACGCTTCGGCCCGATGAGGGAGAACACGTCCGACTCGCGGCCGTCCTCACGGACGAGGGTCGCGGTCAGGCCGAGCCGCCGCCGGGCCTGGAGGTCGGCGGTGAACTTGAAGACCGGCGCCGGCAGCAGGTGCACCTCGTCGTAGACGATCAGGCCCCAGTCCCGGGAGTCGAACAGCTCCAGGTGCGGGTAGACGCCCTTCCGCTTCGTCGTCAGCACCTGGTACGTGGCGATGGTGACCGGCCGGATCTCCTTGCGCGTACCGCTGTACTCGCCGATCTCGTCCTCGGTCAGCGACGTGCGCTTGACCAGCTCGTGCTTCCACTGCCGGGCGGAGACGGTGTTGGTGACCAGGATCAGGGTCGTGGACTTGGCCTGTGCCATCGAACCGGCCCCGACCAGCGTCTTGCCGGCGCCGCAGGGCAGGACGACGACACCGCTGCCGCCGTGCCAGAAGTTCTCCACGGCCTGCTTCTGGTACGGGCGCAGCGCCCACCCGTCCTCGGCCAGCTCGATCGGGTGCGCCTCGCCGTCGACGTACCCGGCGAGGTCCTCGGCGGGCCAGCCCAGCTTCAGCAGTGTCTGCTTGATCTGCCCGCGCTCGGAGGGGTGCACGACCACCGTGTCGGGGTCGATGCGGGCCCCGACCAGCGGCGCGATCCGCTTCGACTTCAGGACCTCCTCCAGCACCGGCCGGTCGGTGGTCGTCAGGACCAGGCCGTGCGCCGGGTGCTTGGAGAGGGTGAGGCGGCCGTAGCGGTCCATCGTCTCGGCGATGTCGACGAGCAGCGCGTGCGGCACCGGGTAGCGGCTGTACTCGACGAGCGCGTCCACGACCTGTTCGGCGTCGTGGCCCGCCGCCCGCGCGTTCCACAGGCCCAGGGGGGTCACCCGGTAGGTGTGGATGTGCTCCGGCGCCCGCTCCAGTTCGGCGAACGGCGCGATGGCGCGACGGCAGTCGTCGGCCTGCTCGTGGTCGACTTCCAGGAGCAGGGTCTTGTCGGACTGGACGATCAGCGGACCATTCACGGGCGGCACCCTCTCGCGTGCGTACGGCCGGCCGCGACTGGACGGACCGGCCAAACGTCCAGTGTGCCTGATCGCGGACCCGGGCTACTTGAGACCGATGTTGTTGATCAGCGGACCCTCCACGGTTACCCCCTCCGTGACCAGGGACTCGACGCCGGTGGCCGGCAGCGGCAGCGGCAGGGCGGCGGCCTTGGGGGCGAGGGCGCCGAACAGCGCGGCGGCGGTGATCAGGGCGGCGACGGAGACGGCGACGGCGGAGCGGGCGGTGGAACGGTCGGAGGTGGGGAGCTTGGAGCGCATGAGGTCGGCCTTTCGAAGGAGGGCGAGGAGCAGGGGAGGGAGTGGTGGGGGAGTTCCGAGCGGGCCGGGCCCTGGGGGACGGGGACCCGGCCCGCGGTAGGAGAGGTACGGAACGGCGGACGGATCAGGAGGTCCTGATCAGAAGGTTTCTGATCAGAGGGTCACGCCCCCGCCGAGGTCGATGCCGATCGCGGCGGCCTCGGCGGCGAACGCCGCGATCAGTGCGGCGGTGGAGGTCAGGACGGTGGCGACACGACGAACGGCACGCATCGGGTTTCCCCTTTCGGTTCGGTGCAGGACACCCGGTGGCTGCCCGACCGTCGACGGCTCGATGCGGTAGATGAAAAAAGCTCCCTCGCAGGTGCGAATCACCCGGCGTGGCGTGCATGAATCACCGCGTACGCCCGAACGAGTGAACGGGGCGTCCCGTCCCGCCCCCGCCCCGCCCCCGTCACGTCGCGTCGTCGGCGAGTTCGGCCACGCCGGTGATCCGATGCAGCGGGTACGTGCGCACCTCGTCGGCCGTGTGGTCGTAGGCCGTGACGAAGCCGCCCTCGACCCGGATCGGGGCGATGACGCGCTGGCTGGCGGCGCCCTCGGCGTTCACGTAGCCGATCCACAGCGCCTCGCCGGTCAGGACGGCCGCCTGCACGGTGGCGAGGGTCTCGGCGGCTGCCGTGCGGGGCAGGTCGCCGTTTGCCGCCGGGGGGTCGCCCTCGTCGGCCGGGGGGCCCGGCTTGCGCGGGGTCGTGGCGGCCAGGTCCCCTGCGCGGATCGCACGGATCGCCGCCGTCAGCAGCGTGTCGTCGGGGGCCGGCGGCCCCTCCGGCACCGGCTCCGGTGCCGCCCGCGGCGGGGTGCGGTGGGCGTCGGCGCGGGCGATCAGCACGTCGCCCGCGGCGGACTCGGCGGCCGGCGCGAACCCCATCGCGCGCAGCCCCTCCAGCAGCGCCGCCGGGTCGCTCTGCGCGGCCAGCACGGTCGGCGCGAGCCGGCGCAGCCCGAGGCCGGCGGCCCGCTTGTCGGCCAGGATCTCGTCCAGCGTCGCGTCGTCGTCGCAGCGCACGTACGCCGAGGCCGCGCCCACCCGCAGCCGCCCGTGCCGCCGGGCCACGTCGTCGATCAGGTACGTCAGGGGCTGCGGCACCGGCGTACGGGAGTGCCGGGCGAGGAACGCGTGCAGGTCGGCGGCGGTCCGCCCGGCGTCCAGCGCGCGGCGCACCGAGCCCGGCGTGAACCGGTAGACGGTCGCCCCGCCCTTGGACTCCACGTCCGCGAGCACCCCCAGCAGATCGGCCAGCGGACGCTCGAGCGGCCCCGGCGCCACCGCCGTCAGGTCGGCCTGGAGCAGCACGTGGTCCAGCGGCTCGGGGAAGAGCGGCGCGAGCAGCCGGGCGGCGGTCGCGGTGGCCGCGGCCTGCTCGGCGGGGGTGAGGGGCGCGAGCGGGGGCGGCGTGTGGTGGTGCACGGGAAGCTTGTCGCCGGGCCCCCGGGACGCCTGCCCCTCGGATGTCCCGGACGGCTCGGCCCGGTGCGGCGGCGGGGGCGCCCCGATCAGCGCCCGCCCCGGCGCGGCCAGCGCACCGCGCCCGGTGACGCCCAGCAGTTCGGCCTCGGACAGTGTCCACCGGGCGATCCTGGTGCGCAGGTCGTCCTCCCGCTGCTCCCGCTGGGGCGCGCGCAGGGGGCGCTCCCAGTGCAGCCGGGCCAGCAGCGACTCCTCGGTGGCCGAGGTGCCCTCCGGCAGCCCCGCCAGCAGGGCCAGCACCCGGTGCCGTACCTCGGGCGCCGCCGAACGGTCCAGGTTCGGGCCCAGCGCCGAGAGCGTGCGGTCCTTCGCGTCCCGCCCGCCGACCACACCCGGCGTCCGGGTGGCCGTCAGCCACGTCCCGGCCAGCCGGGCCCAGCGCTCGGCGGGGGGCAGCTCCCGCCACTCGTCGTAGGCCGGGGTCGCCGCGTACCGCTCGTCGGCCTCGCCGTCGGAGGCGATCAGCCCGGCCGCGTAGGCCAGCTCGACCCAGAAGGCGGCGACCGGTTCGGGCACGTCCAGGGCGACGGCCGTCCGCTTCAGGTCGCGCACGCTCAGCCCGCCGGCCCGGAGCACCGCCGGACCGCCCTCGTCCCAGTCCTTCAGCAGCTCCTCGACGGTGGCCAGCGCCGCCAGGGCCTGCCCGGCCGCGGTGGCGTCCACGATCTGTGGACGGTGCGTGGCGGCGGCCTCCACCGGCGGCGGCACCGGCTCGGGCGTGCGGTGAGCCCGGCCCGCGCGCAGGTGCAGGGCGGTTTCGCGGGGGAGGACCACCGTGCCCGGCGCGGTCGGCAGCAGCAGACCGCGGTCCAGCAGCGCGCGCAGGTGCGGCGCCGGGTCGTGGGTGACCTGGCCGTACGGCGGGCCCCACACCAGCCGGTCCAGCACCTCGCGGGACTCCTCGGGCAGCTCGGCGAGGAGCGCAGCCATCCGCGTCCGGTCGGTGAACAGGGCGGAGAGCGCGGACACGGCGGAGACGGAGTCGTGGGTGGAGGGCAGGCCGACGGCGGCGAGGATCTCCTGGATCCGGCCGGGCGACATCCCCGCCGTCGCCTCCCGCACGGTCGGGCCGAGGCCGGTCGGGGACGGGTGCTGCGCGGAGGGCGCGAGCAGCTCACGGGCGGTGCGCACCAGCCGCAGCCGGTCGTCGGCACCCCACACCAGGGCCTGCTCGCGCAGCAGCGCGACGGCCCGGGGCAGGGCGGCGGCGACGGCCGGATCGGCGGCGACCGCGGGGTCCCCGGCCATGAGCCGCAACAGCTCCTCGTACGGCGCCGGGTCCGCCGCCACCGCCAGCGCCTGGGCCGTCTGCAGCGCGAACCGGTCCAGCCGCTCCAGGGCCCGGACGACCGAGGCACGGGTGCCGGCGCGGGTGGCGAGCTGGGTGAGGTCCGTGGGTACGGGAGTGATGAGGTCGGGCCGGCTGCGCAGGAGGGCGGCCAGGGAGACGTCGTCCCTGACACGGAGCGCCTCCGCCAGGGACCGGGGGGCCGCGGACTTCTCCTCGGTGCTCATCCGGCCCACGTTAGCGGGTGGGTACGACGGTGGGGCGCGCGTGCGGTGGCGCGGTGGCCACGGGCTCCGCCGTGCACGGGAACATTCGATACCTTCGTCCGACCGGGTACCACAACGCACCGCCCCGGAGGGGTTCGTGGGGATCGAGAGCGACCAGGTCGTCTACGAGTATCTGAGCCGCGTCGGCGACGTGGCCCAGCAACGGCAGCTGCCGTCGGCCACCCGCATGCGGCTGGTGTCCGAGCTGCGGGGCGAGATCGACCGGAGCCGGGCCAGGGCCACCGTGGACAGTCCCGCGGCCGTCCGCCGCATCCTGGACCGGCTGGGCAGCCCCGACGACGTCGTGGACGCGGCGAGCGGCGGCAGTCGTGCCCCGCAGCCGGCGCCGCCGCCCCCCACGGCCGTGCCCGACCAGCGGGAGGGCGAGCCGCGGAAGACGGAGCGCCGCAAGGGCCTGCGCCGCGCGGTGCCGCGCCCGGCCGTGCCCGAGCCGGAGGCCGGGGCCACCCCCGCGCCGGCGCCCTCCCCGCCGCACCTGGCGAGCGCCCAGGAACTGGGCGACACCGCCGCACAGCCCGACTGGTGGCGGGTGGACAACGGCCCGTTCGGGGTCGGCGGCGACAGCGTGCCGGGCTTCGTCGGCGGGGTGGAGATCCCGGAGCTGTTCAAGCCACCGCCCAGGGAGAAGGCCGACGACGCGGAGAAGACCGGCAGGGCCGACGGGGCCAAGAAGGCGGCCGCGGAACCGGTGGGGGAGGCGGCCGCCGGGCCGGATGCCGGGCAGCCGGGCCGGGCCCCGCGCCGCCGCCTGCCCCGCCCGTGGCCCGAGGGCGGCTGGAACAACCCCCTGCTGCTGCTCGCCGCCGCCCTGCTGATCGCCGGCGCCGTCCTCGGCAGCCTCGTCCCGCTGGGCCTGGGCTGGCTGATCGTCTACCTCTCCCGCCGCCTGACCCCGGCCCAGGCGAAGTGGGCGGTACTGGGCCTGCCCGGCACGGTCGCCGCCGCGGGCGTCGTCTGGCTGTGGGGCCGTGCGGAGGGCCGCTGGGGCGACCCGGTCGCCGAGGGCCACATGAGCGACGCCGTCACCGAGACCTGGCCCTGGGTCCTGCGCTCCGCCGCCGTGGCCACGGCCCTGTACCTCCTGTGGCGCTCCCGCCGCCCCCGGGGCTGATCCAGGCCCGGCCGGGGCCTCCCGGCACAATGGGGCGCATGGCCTCCACGACCCGCCCCGCGCCCACCGTCGGTTTCGACCTCGACATGACGCTGATCGACTCGCGGCCCGGCATCCACGCCTGCTACCTGGCACTGACCGAGCGGACCGGGACGTACGTCGACGCCGATCTGGCCGTCACCCGGCTCGGGCCGCCGCTGGAGGAGGAGCTGGCGCACTGGTTCCCGGCGGAGGAGATCGCGGCCACCGCCGACCTGTACCGGGAGATGTACCCGACGTACGCCGTGGCCGCCACGCCCGCGCTGCCCGGCGCCCGCGAGGCCGTCGCCGCCGTACGGGAGGCCGGTGGACGGGCGATCGTCGTCACCGCCAAGTACGAGCCGAACGCCAAGCTGCACCTGGCGCACCTCGGCATCGAGCCGGACGCCGTGATCGGCGACCTGTGGGCCGAGCAGAAGGCCGTGGCCCTGCGCGAGCACGGCGCCCACGTGTACGTCGGCGACCACCTCGGCGACATACGCGGCGCCCGCGCCGCCGACGCCCGCGCCGTGGCGGTGGCCAGCGGCCCGTGCAGCGCCGAGGAGCTGCGGGAGGCCGGCGCCGACGTCGTCCTCGGCGACCTGACCGCGTTCCCGGCCTGGCTCGCGGACTACTGCGACGCCGGCGCCGACGGGCTCGACGCCGCGCGGGCCTGACGCCGGCCCGCCGCGATCGACTGGAAGACGCCGGCCCCGGCGATGAGGAAGCCCACGCCCATCAGCATGCTCAGCACGAACATGTAGGTGGGAAACGGCGTCGTCCCCAGCAGCAGCGGGGCCACCGTGACCAGAGTGGCCACGGTACCGATGAAGAAGACGATCGCACCGGCGCGGATCAGTCGGTCACCGGGCGCGGCGGAATTCGTTTGGGCTTTGTCACGCACCCGACCAGGGTAGTTCCCAGCCCGAGGGAACAACCGGGGGACGTCTTGTCACCGGCCCGAAGACCAATAGGCTTGGTACCGGCGGGTCCGGACGACCCGCCCAAGTGCTATCAAGAGCCGTTTTCAAGCAGTATTCCGAGCAGTTTTCCGACGAGTACGAGGACGAGGACAGACGTGCCTACCGGCAAGGTCAAGTGGTTCAACAGTGAGAAGGGCTTCGGCTTTCTCTCCCGCGACGACGGCGGTGACGTCTTCGTCCATTCCTCGGTCCTCCCCGCCGGAGTCGAGACACTGAAGCCGGGACAGCGCGTGGAGTTCGGCGTGGTCGCCGGACAGCGCGGTGACCAGGCCCTGTCCCTCACCCTGCTGGACCCGGCCCCCTCGGTCGCGGCCGCGCAGCGCAAGAAGCCGGACGAACTGGCCTCCATCGTGCAGGACCTGACGACGCTCCTGGAGAACATCACCCCGATGCTGGAGCGGGGCCGCTACCCGGAGAAGACCGCCGGCAAGAAGATCGCCGGCCTGCTCCGCGCGGTGGCCGACCAGCTGGACGTCTGACCACCGCGCCGCACACGTCCTACGGGAACGCCAACGCGTCCGGGCCGAGGGCCGGTACCAGTCCCTCGGCCGCCGCGCGGGTCAGCAGGCCCCGGATCGCCGCGTAGCCGTCCTCGCCGAGGTCGGCCGTGAACTCGTTGACGTACAGCCCGATGTGCTGGTCGGCGACGGCCGGGTCCATCTCCTGGGCGTGCTCCATGACGTACGGGCGGGAGACCTCCGGGTCGTCCCAGGCGGCGCGCACGGACGCGCGGACCGCGTCGGCGAGACGGGTCAGCGTCGCCTCGCCCAGCGACCGCTTGGCGATGATCGCGCCGAGCGGGATCGGCAGCCCGGTGGTCTGCTCCCAGTGCTCGCCCATGTCGGCGAGCTTGTGCAGCCCGTAGTTCTGGTAGGTGAAGCGGGCCTCGTGGATCACGAGTCCCGCGTCGACCTTCCCGTCCCGCACGGCCGGCATGATCTCGTGGAACGGCATGACCACGATCTCGCCGACCCCTCCGGGCACGGTGTCCGCCGCCCAGAGCCGGAAGAGCAGGTACGCCGTCGAGGTCTCGCTCGGCACCGCGACCCGGCGGCCGGCCAGGTCCGCGTCCGCCTCCCGGGTCAGCACCAGCGGCCCGCAGCCCCGGCCCAGCGCGCCCCCGCAGGGCAGCAGGGCGTACTCGCCGAGGACGTACGGCAGCACGGCGTACGACACCTTCAGCACGTCGAACTCGCCGCGCTCGGCCATGCCGTTGGTGATGTCGATGTCGGCGAACGTCACGTCGAGCGCGGGGGCGCCGGGGACGCGGCCGTGGGCCAGGGCGTCGAAGACGAAGGTGTCGTTCGGGCAGGGGGAGTACGCGATCCGCAAGGACGCAGGGGACTCGAGTGACTCGGGGGACTCAGCGCTCATGTGGGTTCCAACTCGTGAGGACGGGTGCGAGCTTCCCGAAGGCGTCCGTCAGTGCCGTGAGCGCGTCGCCGATGCGCCAGGCGGCGCGGTCGCGCGGGCCGACCGGGTTGGAGACCGCGCGCAGCTCCAGCACCGGCACCCCGTGCGCGGCGGCCGCCTCGGCGACGCCGAAGCCCTCCATGGCCTCGGCCAGGGCGCCCGGGTGGCGGGCGCGCAGCAGCGCGGCGCGTTCGGCGGTGCCGGTGACGGTGGAGCCGGTCAGGACGGTGCCGGGGCGGGCTCCGGTCGCGGCGGCGACGGCGCGGACGAGGCCGGCGGGCGGGCGGTGGGTGACGGTGCCGAAACCGAGCTCGGTGACCGGCAGGAAGCCGTCCGCGGTCTCGGCGCCCAGGTCGGCCGCGGTGATCCCGTCGGCGACGACGAGCGAGCCGACGGGCGCGTCCGGGGCGAAGCCGCCGCCGATGCCGGCCGAGACGACCAGGTCGTACGGGGCGCCGTCGAGGGCCGCCGCGGTCAGGGCGGCGGCGGTGGAGGCGGCGGCGAGGGCGGGGCCGACACCGGCGGCCAGCAGGTCCGGGCCGTCCGGGAGCCGCAGGAGCCGCGCCCCGGGCAGGGGCGCCTCCGTGCCCGGCTCGGGGAACGCCCGGGCCACCGCGTCCCGTTCGACGGGGACCGCGGTGGCCACGAGGACGCGCACGGGGGACGTGGTCAGTCGTCCTTCTTCAGCTTGAAGGACCACAGACCGGTGGCCTCCTCGCTGTCGTCCTTGCCGTCGCCGGCCTTGATGGTGACCAGCGTCGAGTCGCCCTGGGCGCCGTACTGGGCGTTGAAGAACACGCTGCCCGGGACGGTGCGGTAGGTGTTGTCCGTGTCGTCGACCAGCTGCTGACCGTTCATCAGGATCGTCCAGCGCTTGTCCGCGAGGTCCGGGTCGACGCCGAAGCGCACGGTCTCGTCGGGGTCGACGGCGATGGACTTGACGTCGTCGTCCTGCAGGCACTTCTGGATCTCGGCGGTCTCCAGGACCTTGTCCTCGCCACCGCAGGTGGCCTCGGAGCTGACCGAGTCACTGCCGACCGTGACCGTGGCCATGGGCGTCGGCTGGTCACAGGCGGACAGCAGGAGCAGTCCGGCGGAAACGGCGCCGGCGGCGGCGACGGCGCGGCGGCGTCGCACGGCGCCGTGTCCGATAGCGGCATTGCCGCGGGGCAACGTGGTCATGGCCGAAGGCTATATGGCGGCCGTGGCGGTCCCCCCACCTGGGTACGGCGTGGCGTGGTCACGCCACCCTCGGGCGCGCCGGACCTCCGTGCCGCGCCGAGCCGATCAGCCCCCGTACGGTCGTCAGCCACCCGGCGGCAATGATCGCGGCGGCCACCGACAGGCCCAGCGTGCCGTTGAGCGGCAGCACGATGCCGACCGCCCCGCCCAGCACCCAGGAGACCTGGAGCAGCGTCTCCGAGCGCGCGAACGCCGAGGTGCGGACCTGCTCCGGCACGTCCCGCTGGATCAGCGCGTCCAGGGACAGCTTGGCCAGCGCCTGCGCGAACCCCGCGACCGCCGCCAGGCACGCCACCAGGACGGTGCTGAAGAACACCGCGGCGGTGACCGCCGCGCCCAGCACGAACGCGACGACCGTCACGATGATGATCTCCGGTGCGCGGGAGCGCAGCCATGCCCCGACCGCCGTGCCCAGCGCGTTGCCGGCGCCGGCCGCGACGCCCACGATGCCCAGCGACACGGCCGCGCTCTGCCCGGACAGCGGATGCACCCGCAGCAGGAACGCCAGGAAGAAGATCAGGAAGCCGGTGAGGCAGCGGATGGCGGCGTTGGCGGCCAGCGCGTGGGTCACCGCGGGGCCCACCGTGCGCAGCCCGGGACGCTTGACCGGCTTGCGGTGCGGCCCGTGCAGGTGCCGCTCGTCGGCGGCGAGCAGCGCCCGGTCCTCGCCGCGAGCCGAGTCCACCTTCGGCGGCAGCGTGAACGACAGGACCGTCCCCGCGACGAAGATCACGAAGGCGCCGTACAGCGGCCAGCGCGGCCCGACCTGCTGGAGCCCCGCCGCGATCGGCGCGGCGACGCCGGTGGCGAGCAGCCCGCACAGCGTCACCCGCGAGTTCGCCTTCACCAGGGAGAAGCGCGGCGGCAGCAGCCGCGGCACCACCGCGCTCCTGACCACGCCGTACGCCTTCGAGGCCACCAGCACGCCGAGCGCGGCCGGGTACATCTCGATGCTGCCGGTGATGACAGCCCCGGACAGCACCAGCGCCAGCAGCGCCCGGGTGCCCATCGCCGCCGCCATCGCCGCGCGGCGGCCGTGCGGCAGGCGGTCCAGGAGGGGGCCGATCACCGGCGCGAGGAGCGTGAACGGCGCCATGGTGATCGCGAGGTAGAGCGCGACCCGGCCGCGCGCCTCGTCGGTCGGGACGGAGAAGAAGACGGTGGAGGCCAGGGCGACGGTGATCATGACGTCGCCGGCGCCGTTCACCCCGTGCAGTTCGATCAGCTTGCCGAGGCCCGACTCGCCGGCGCCGTGCGCGTGCGTCGCCCGGCGGATGCCGCGCGCGGTCCCGGTCACCGGCAGGCGCAGGGCACGGCCGATCACGCGGAACCGCCCGGGGGCGCGGCCCCGGCTTCCGCCCCTGAAGTCCGTGCGTGCGGCTGCCACCCCGTCATAGTGCCCCGAGAGCCGGGGCTATAGCGTTGATACGGCGCGGATGGCGGTGATCGAGTCGGGTGACCCCCGCACCGGCACCAGCGGGGAACGTCAGGTCCGTACCCCGCCGAAACTCCCGTCGGTGTAGGCCCAGGGCACATGAGCAGGTAGCGTGCGTAGCGCGCCGTGGCGAACGTTCTCGGCCGCGCGCCTTACGGCCATCCCGCAGAATGGATGACGTAGGTGTGCCCGAGCGCGATCGGGCGCGGACGTCGACGCGGTCCACAGGTCCGCTCCGTCCGCCCCTCGCAGGCAGCGGCGCACTCGTGAGACGGCGTATGGAGAGAAGCGATACCTGTGAGCGCAGCGACAACGCGAAGCCGCACCCCTGACCGTCTGTGCGCCGAGGCCGTCGACCTCGCCCGCGCCGCAGCCGAGGAGGCCGCCGCCCCCGGCGTCGTCGGCGAGCACGAGGGCATGGTGTCGGAGGGCGACCGGGTCGTCACGCACTACTTCGCCTGCAAGGAGCTGGGGTACCGCGGCTGGCGCTGGGCCGTGACCGTGGCCCGCGCCTCCCGCGCCAAGATCGTCACGGTGGACGAGGCGGTCCTGCTGCCCGGCCCCGACGCCCTCCTCGCCCCCGAGTGGGTGCCGTGGAGCGAGCGGCTGCGCCCCGGCGACATGGGCCCCGGCGACCTGCTGCCCACCGACGCGGAGGATTTGCGGCTCGAGCCCGGCTGGACCGGCGAGGACGAGCCGCCGCCGAACTCCGCCGTGTCCCACGAGATGGCCGACCTGGTCGAGGCCGAGGACGCCGAGGTCACCGCAGGGCCGCCCGCCGAGCTGCGGACCGCCCCGGCCCGCGGCACGATCGCGGCGGTCGCCGAGGAGCTGGGCATGCGCCGCGCGCGGGTGCTCTCCCGGTACGGGCTGCATGTCGCCGCGGACCGCTGGGAGGAGGGCTACGGCCCGAAGACCGCGATGGCCCAGGCGGCCCCCGCCTCCTGTGTGAGCTGCGGCTTCCTGGCGCGGATCGGCGGCTCGCTGGGGCAGGCCTTCGGGGTGTGCGCCAACGAGTTCTCGCCGGCCGACGGGCACGTGGTGTCGCTGGCCTACGGGTGCGGCGGGCACTCCGAGGCCGCGGTCATGCCGAAGCCGCCGCGGGTGGCTCCGCCGGTGATCGACGAGACGCGGGTCGACCCGTTCCCGCTGCGCCCGGCGGCCGACTCCGGTTCGGTCCCCGTGGCCGAGGACGAGGCGTCGGCGGAGCTGGGGCACTCGTAGCGCGAGCCCCGTCCTCGGACGCGGGACAGGCTCGCAGGGCGGTACCTTCGTGGTCCGTCGATGAGGAGAGTCACCGTGAGCATGTTCGTACGGCCTGCTGCCGAGGGCGCGGACCCGTTCGGTACGGCACGTCTGCGGCGCGGGGTGCTGGACGCCTGGGCGACGAGCCCGGCCCGGTTCCGTGAGGACGCCAACGCGGAGGAGGACCTCGTCCTCGGCGGCTACCGCGACCGGCTGGTCGTCGAGCTCGCGCAGAACGCCGCCGACGCCGCGGCCCGGGCCGGTGTGCCCGGCCGGCTCCGGCTCACCCTGCGCGACGGTGTCCTCGTCGCCGCCAACACCGGCGCCCCGCTGGACGCGGCCGGCGTCGAGTCGCTGTCCACGCTGCGCGCCTCCGCCAAGCGGGACGCCGCGGCCGGCGCGGTCGGCCGGTTCGGGGTGGGCTTCGCCGCCGTCCTGGCCGTCACCGACGAACCCGCCGTCGTCGCCCGGCACGGCGGGGTGCGCTGGTCCCTGGCCGAGGCCCGCGACCTGGCCGCCGACACCGCGCGGCACAGCCCCGGCCTGGGCGACGAGATCCGGCGGCGCGACGGACACGTCCCGCTGCTGCGGCTGCCGTTCCCCGCCGAGGGCAGCGCCCCCGACCCGTACGACACCGCCGTCATCCTCCCGCTGCGCGACACGGCCGCCGCCGACCTCGCCGAACGGCTCCTGCACGCCGTGGACGACGCCCTGCTCCTGGCCCTGCCGGGCCTTCAGGAGGTCGTGGTCGAGGTCGCGGACGACGTGCGCACGCTGTCCCGCCGTACCGAGGGCCCGCTGACCGTCGTGGAGGACTCCCGGGAGGGCGTCACCCGCTGGCGCACCGCCGCCGCGCACGGCCCCCTCACCCCCGACCTCCTCGCCGACCGGCCGGTGGAGGAGCGGCTGCGCCCCCACTGGTCCGTGACCTGGGCGGTGCCCGTGGACGCCGACGGCGGCCCCGAGCGGCCCCGCACCAGCCCCGTCGTCCACGCGCCCACGCCCAGCGACGAGCCCCTCGGCGTGCCCGCCCTGCTCATCGCGTCCTTCCCGCTGGACTCCACCCGCCGGCACGCCGCGCGCGGCCCTCTGACCGACTTCCTGACGGAGCGCGCCGCGGACGCCTACGCCGGGCTGCTCGCCGACTGGCGGCCGGTCGCCGCCGGTCTCATCGACCTGGTGCCCGGCCCGCTGGGCAAGGGCGAGCTGGACGGCGCGCTGCGGCAGGCGATCCTCGCACGGCTGCCCCGCACCTCGTTCCTGCCGCCCGCCGCCCCGCCCCGCGAGGACGACCCGGAGCTGCCCGAGTCCCTGCGGCCCCGCGACGCCGAGGTGGTGGAGGGCGCGGGCGCCGACACCGTACGGGTCCTCGCCGAGGTGCTGCCCACCCTGCTGCCCGCGGGGCTGGAACGCCGTACGGAGCTGCGCACGCTGGGCGTGGCCCGGGTGCCGCTGACCGACGCGATCGACCGCCTGGCCGGACTGGAGAAGGCCCCCGCCTGGTGGCGGCGGCTCTACGACAGCCTCGCCGGGGTGGATCCCGACCGGCTGTCCGGGCTGCCCGTGCCGCTCGCGGACGGCCGTACGACCATCGGCCCCCGGCAGGTGCTCCTGCCCTCCCCGGAGGCCGCCTCCCTCGACCCGGAGGTCCTCACCCGCCTCGGCCTGAAGGTCGCCCACCCGGACGCCGCCCATCCGCTCCTGGAGAAGCTCGGCGCCCTCGCGGCCACCCCGCGCGCCGTGCTCACCACCCCGCAGGTGCGCGCCGCCGTCGCCGCGTCCCTGGAGGACGAGGGCGGCACGAACTGGGAGGAGGACACCCTCGACGCCGACGAACTGGCCGACACCGTCCTCGGCCTGGTCCGCGACGCCGGACTCGACCCCGGGGACGAGCCCTGGCTCGGCGCGCTCGCCCTGCCCGACGAGGACGGCGAACTCTCTCCGGCGGGCGAACTCGTCTTCCCCGGCAGCCCCTTCGCCCAGGTCATGCGCGAGGACGAACTCGCCGCCGTGGACGCGGAGCTGGCCGAGAAGTGGGGGCCGGAGCCGCTGGCCGCCTGCGGTGTCCTGGTCACCTTCGCACTCGTCCGCGCCACCGACGTCGTCCTCGACCCCGACGAACTCGAGCCCCGCGAGGGCGACTTCGCCGAACCCGACGACGCGGGCCTGCTGGACGCCGTGGACGTCTGGAGCGAGGACGTCCTCGACCGCTTCCCGGACAGTCCCGTCCCGCCGGTCGCCACCGAGATCGTCGCCGTCCGCGACCTGGACCTCGTGGCCGACGACCGGTGGCCCGAGGCCCTCGCCCTGCTGTCCCGGCCGCCCCTGCGCGACGCACTGGTCCAGCCGGTCCGCATCCTGCTCCACGACGGCACCCACGAGGTCGTACGGCCCTACACCGCGTGGTGGCTGCGCGGCCACCCGGTGCTCGGCGGGCGGCGCCCGGCCGGCCTGCGCGCGGCGGGCGGCGACCCGCTGCTGCGCGGCCTGTACGACGAGGCCGACGCCACCGGCTTCGAGGACGAGCAGGTACTGCGGGCGCTGGGCGTCCGCACGTCGGTGGCCGCCCTCCTCGACGAGCCCGGCGGCGCGGCCGAGCTGCTGGACCGCCTCGCCGACCCCGACCGCCCGGTCACGGCCGCCCAGCTGCACGCCCTGTACGGCGCGCTGGCCGAGCTGGAACCGGAGCAGGTGACCCTGCCGGACGAGGTGCGGGCCGTGGTGGACGGCCGGGTGGAGGTCGTGGACGCCGCCGACGCCGTGGTGGTGGACTCGCCCGACCTGCTGCCGTTCACGTCGGGCGTCCCGCTGCTGCCCGTACGGCCGGCGCGGGCCGCGGACCTGGCGGAGCTGTTCCAGGTGCGGCGGCTGAGCGAGTCCGTCACCGGACGGGTGGACTCCGAGGGCACCGAGCACGCCGTACCGGAGCCCGTGCGGGTGCTGCTCGGGGCCCGGACCCCGGTCTCGTACGTGGAGCACGAGGAGCTGGTCGTCGACGGCGTGGAGATCGACTGGCGCATGACGGACGACGGTGCGGTGCACGCGGCGACGCTGGAGGGCGTCGCCGCGGGGCTCGCCTGGGCGGCGGGGCAGTGGCCGCGGCGGTTCGAGGTGGCGGCGCTCCTGGAGGACGAGTCCCGCACGGAGGAACTGGCGCGGGACCGCTGGTTCGACTGAGGTACAGCACCATGCGGTTGGCGGGGCCGTGTTCGACATGCGGCTCCGCCGCGTGGGCGCGACCAGCCACGACGGCGCCGCAGCGAACAACGGACCGTCACGCTGGAATGCGCCGGTCCACCCACCTCCACGCCAGCTCCAACAGCCCCGCTCCCGCCACCGCGATGCCGACGGCAGTCCACGGCATCGTCACCCCCACCAGCTTCAGCGCGAAGAAGTCCTGCAACCACGGCACCACCAGCACCACCACGAAACCCAGGCCCATCGTCGCCACCAGGCCCACCCGCCACCACGTGTAGGGCCGCGCGATGATCGCCAGTACCCACATCGAGATCAGGAACAGCGTCAGCGTCGCCGCGCTCGTCTCCGCGTCCAGCGCCCCGGGCCCGGAGTAGTGCTGCCGGGCCACCAGGTACGTCGCGAAGGTCGCCGTCGCGGCCACCACCCCGCCCGGGATCGCGTACCGCATCACCCGCCGTACGAAGTGCGGCTTGGCCCGTTCCCTGTTCGGGGCGAGGGCCAGGAAGAAGGCCGGGACGCCGATGGTGAGCGTGGAGAGCAGGGTGAGGTGCCGGGGCAGGAACGGATACTCCACCTGCGAGCAGACCACCAGGATCGCCAGCAGCACCGAGTACACGGTCTTGACCAGGAACAGGGTCGCGACCCGGGTGATGTTGCCGATGACCCGGCGGCCCTCGGCGACCACCGACGGCAGCGTGGCGAAGCTGTTGTTGAGCAGCACGATCTGCGCGACCGCCCGGGTGGCCTCCGAGCCCGAGCCCATCGCCACGCCGATGTCGGCGTCCTTCAGCGCGAGGACGTCGTTCACGCCGTCGCCGGTCATGGCGACCGTGTGGCCGCGTGACTGGAGGGCGCCCACCATGTCCCGCTTCTGCTGCGGGGTGACCCGCCCGAACACCGTGCCCTCGTCGAGCGCCCCTGCCATCTCCTCCCGCGCGGCGGGCAGTCGGCGCGCGTCGACGGTGGCGCCGGACAGCCCGAGCTTGGCGGCGACCGCGCCGACCGACACCGCGTTGTCGCCGGAGATGACCTTGGCCCGGACGTTCTGCTCGTCGAAGTAGCGCAGGGTGTCGGCGGCGTCCGGGCGCAGCCGCTGCTCCAGGACGACCAGCGCGGTCGCCGTGACCCCCTCGGCCACCTCGGGGTCGTCCAGGTCGCGGACGGCGCGGGCGAGCAGCAGCACCCGCAGGCCCTGCTCGTTGAGCCGCCCGGTCTCGGCGAGGGCGGGGTCGTCCTCGGCGAGCAGCACGTCCGGCGCGCCCAGCAGCCACGTACTGGAGGTGCCGTCGCCCTCGCCCAAGGTGGCGCCGCTGTACTTGCGGGCGGACGAGAAGGGCAGGGACTCCGTGCAGCGCCACTCGCCGTCGAACTCGGCGAGCGGGTAGGCGTCGATGATCGCCTGGAGGGAGGCGTTGGGGCGCGGGTCGGACTCGCCGAGGGCGCCGAGCACCGTGCGGACGTAGGCCTCGTCGGCACCGTCGAGCATCCGCAGGTGGGTGACGTCCATGCCGCCCTCGGTGAGGGTGCCGGTCTTGTCCAGGCAGACGGTGTCGACGCGGGCCAGGCCCTCGATGGCGGGCAGCTCCTGGACCAGGCACTGCTTGCGGCCGAGCCGGACGACGCCGATCGCGAAGGCGACGGAGGTGAGCAGGACCAGTCCCTCCGGGACCATCGGCACGATGCCGCCGACCGTCCGCGCGACGGAGTCGTCCAGCTCGTTGTCCTTGGCGACCAGCTGGCTGACGATCAGGCCGATCGCGGTCGGGACCATCATCCAGGTGACGTACTTCAGGATGGTGGAGATGCCGGAGCGCAGCTCGGACTGGACCAGGGTGAAGCGGGAGGCCTCCTCGGCGAGCTGCGCGGCGTACGCCTCGCGCCCCACCTTGGTCGCCCGGAACGCGCCGCCGCCCGCGACCACGAAGCTGCCGGACATCACCTCGTCCCCCGGCTGCTTGACCACCGGGTCGGCCTCACCGGTCAGCAGCGACTCGTCGATCTCCAGCCCGTCCGCCTCGACGCAGACGCCGTCGACGACGATCTTGTCCCCTGGGCCGATCTCGATGACGTCGTCCAGCACGATCCGGGACGTGCTCACCTCGACGGCCGTCCCGTCCCGGCGCACGGTCGGCCGGACCTCGCCGATCAGGGCCAGGGAGTCGAGGGTCTTCTTCGCCCGCCACTCCTGGATGATGCCGATGCCGGTGTTGGCGAGGATCACGAAGCCGAACAGGCTGTCCTGGATCGGCGCGACGATCAGCATGATCACCCAGAGCACGCCGATGATCGCGTTGAAACGGGTGAAGACGTTGGCGCGGACGATGTCGGCCAGCGAACGGCTGCTGCGCACCGGTACGTCGTTGACCTCACCGCGCGCGACCCGTTCGGCGACGGCCGCCGCGGTCAGCCCGGTCGCCGGGGAGAGGGCGTGCACAGGGTCCGCGGGATCGATTCGGTCGTCCGCGTCGAGATGCGTCATGCATTCGACGGTACGTGCGGCTTTACGGCTTCACCCGCCGAATGCGAGGAAGATCCGACCCGGGGAGGACGGGGCGGCCCGGGCGATGATGCCGTGGTACTACGCGGCGTCCCGCGCCGCCGCCTGCCTGATCGCGGCGTCCCTCTTGATCGCGGCGTCGCGCTTGCGCACGTACCAGACGCCGATCAGACCGAGCCCGCCGCCGGCCAGGCAGGTCCACACCCACCAGGTGTGCCCGTGGTCGTCGAACCAGCCGTAGAAGGGGAGCTGCACGAGGAAGAGGACGAACCAGAGGACGGTGCCGCCGATGATGGTCGGAACCACGGGGCCCTCCAGGGGCTCCGGCGCCTCGTGCGTGGGTGTCCACTTCGTCATGCGTACAGCTTACGAGGAGGGAGCCGACGGCTTGACGGCGCGGCGCCATGCGGGTCTACGCGCGGAGATAGCGATCAGGGGCTCATACGTTCATACTGAACCCGTTTGTCTCTGACCGCTTTCATTCGTAGAAACCACCAATAGGAACACCGACAAGGCCGTGGGGGAACCTGTTGGTGCATGAGGTCCCGCATGTCCACCTCGGCCTCCGCCAAGGTCCCCCCGTCCCCCGAGTCGCCGGAAGACCGGCGGCCCCCGCAGAACGCCCTCGACCGCTACTTCAGGATCTCCGAGCGCGGCAGCACGCTGCCCCGCGAGATCCGCGGCGGTTTCGCGACCTTCTTCGCGATGGCCTACATCATCGTGCTGAACCCGATCATCCTGGGCAGCGCGAAGGACATGTACGGCCACCAGCTGGACAACAGCCAGCTGGTCACCGCCACCGCGCTGACGGCGGCGTTCACCACGCTCCTCATGGGCGTCATCGGCAACGTCCCGATCGCGCTCGCCGCCGGCCTCGGCGTGAACTCGGTCGTCGCCCTCCAGCTCGCCCCGCGGATGTCCTGGCCGGACGCCATGGGCATGGTGGTGCTGGCGGGCTTCGTCGTCATGCTGCTGGTCGCCACCGGTCTGCGTGAGCGTGTCATGAACGCCGTGCCCTTCGGCCTGCGCAAGGCCATCGCCATCGGTATCGGCCTGTTCATCATGCTGATCGGGCTCGTCGACTCCGGGTTCGTCACCCGCATGCCCGACGCCGCGCAGACCACGGTCCCGCTCCAGCTCGGCACGGGCGGCCATCTGCTCGGCTGGCCGGTGCTGGTCTTCGTCCTCGGTGTGCTGCTGACCCTGGCGCTGATCGTCCGCCGGACGCCCGGTGCGATCCTGATCTCGATCGTCGTGATGACCATCATCGCGATGATCATCAACGCGGTCGCCGACGTCCCCTCCTGGGGTCTGACCACCCCGGAGTGGCCCGGCAACCCCGTCTCCGCCCCGGACTTCGGCCTGGTCGGCGAGGTCAGCCTGTTCGGCGGGTTCGAGAAGGTCGGCGTCCTGACCGGCGTGCTGTTCGTCTTCACCGTCCTGCTGTCGTGCTTCTTCGACGCGATGGGCACGATCATGGCGGTCGGCGACGAGGCGAAGCTGACCGACGGCGAGGGCCAGATGCCGGGCATCAACAAGGTCCTCTTCGTCGACGGCATCGCGGTGGCCACGGGTGGTGCCAGTTCCGCCTCGGCGACGACCTGCTTCGTGGAGTCCACGGCCGGCGTCGGCGAGGGCGCCCGCACCGGCTTCGCGAACATCGTCAGCGGCGCGCTGTTCGCGCTGGCCCTCTTCCTCACGCCGGTCGCCACGATGGTGCCGTCCCAGGCGGCCACCCCGGCGCTGGTCGCGGTCGGCTTCCTGATCCTGGCCGGCTCGATCGGGGAGATCGACTGGAGCGACTTCACGATCGCGATCCCGGCCTTCGTGACGATGCTGATGATGCCGTTCACCTACTCGATCACCAACGGCATCGGCATGGGCTTCATCGCCTTCTCGGTGCTGCGCCTGGCCGTCGGGCGGGGCCGCGAGGTCCCGGTCACGATGTACGCGGTGTCGGCGGTGTTCGCCTTCTACTACCTGATGCCGGCCCTGGGTCTGACCTGACCCTCGGGTCACGGCACCCCGTAGAACCGTTCCGTCTCCTCCACGGCGGACTGGAACCGCTGGTCGAAGTCATCACGAATGAGCGTCCGGACGACATAGTCCTGGACGCTCATTCCTCTTTTCGCCGCATGGTGCCGGAGCCTTTCGAGCAGCTCCCCGTCCATCCGCAGGCTGAGCACGCTGGTCCCCATGGGCACGAGGGTCGCCCCGGGGACCGGGTGACGCTCCGATTTCCGGAAACGGCTCACTCGTACGGGTGAATCGTGGGTTTCCGTGGCGGGCGTCACGGGCAGGCGGGCGAGTGAGCGTTGGTATTTCGCGAGACTAATGAGTTACGCTAAGGAACATGCCGGACCTCAAGCATGGCGACGACGCCGCCGCCGTGAACTCCCTGCGCTCCGCCGTGATGCGGTTGTCCCGTCGGCTCAAGCACCAGCGGGTCGACGAGTCGCTCAGCCCCACCGAGATGTCGGTGCTCGGCACCCTGTCCAACTGCGGCAGCGCGACCCCGGGCGAGCTCGCCCGCAAGGAACACGTCCAGCCGCCCTCGATGACCCGCATCGTGGCGCTCCTCGAGGCCAAGGGGCTGGTCCGGCTGGAGCCGCACCCCGAGGACCGGCGGCAGAAGGTCGTGACACAGACCGAGCAGGCCGTGGTGATGCTCGAGGAGAGCCGCCGCAAGCGGAACGCGTTCCTGGCCACGCTGGTCGAGGGACTCGACGAGGACGAGTGGGCGAAACTGCGCGCCGCCGCCCCCGTGCTGGAGAAGCTCGCACACAAGTAAGCAGTTCTCGCGAGGAGGCGAACCCTTTTGAGTACGGGATCCGGAGCAGCTTCCGCCCCCGCACCTGACGGCCCCGACGACCCGACCACCACCACCCCCGACGCCCCTCGCAAGACCTCGATGTTCTCCTCCCTGAAGGTCAGGAACTACCGCCTGTTCTTCCTGGGGCAGGTCGTCTCCAACATCGGCACCTGGATGCAGCGCATCGCCCAGGACTGGCTGGTGCTCAGCCTCACCGGCTCCTCGGCCGCCGTCGGTATCACCACGGCCCTGCAGTTCCTGCCGATGCTGCTCTTCGGTCTCTACGGCGGCGTCCTCGTCGACCGCCTGCGCAAGCGGCCCACGCTGCTGGTCACCCAGTCGGCGATGGCCCTGACCGCGCTCTTCCTCGCCGTCCTCACCCTGACCGGCCACGTCGAGGTCTGGCACGTGTACGTCGCCGCCTTCGCGATGGGCCTGGCCACGGTCGTCGACAACCCGGCACGCCAGTCCTTCGTCTCCGAGCTGGTCGGCCGGGACCAGCTGCAGAACGCGGTCAGCCTCAACTCGGCCAACTTCCAGTCCGCACGCCTCGTCGGCCCCGCCGTCGCCGGCCTGATGATCACCGGCGTGGGCACCGGCTGGGCGTTCCTCGCCAACGGTCTGTCCTTCGTCGCGCCGCTCGGCTGCCTGCTGCTGATGCGCGCCCGCGACCTGCACGCCGTCGAGCGCACGCCGCGCGGCAAGGGCCAGCTGCGGGAGGGCCTGCACTACGTCGCCGGCCGCCCCGAGCTGATCTGGACCATCACTCTGGTCGGCTTCATCGGCACCTTCGGCTTCAACTTCCCGGTCTTCCTGTCCGCCTTCGCCGACGACGTCTTCGACGCGGGCGCCGGGGCCTACAGCCTCTTCAACACCCTCATGGCCGTCGGCTCCCTCGCCGGCGCCCTGCTCGCCGCCCGGCGCGGCACGGCCCGGCTGCGCGTCCTGATCGCGGCGGCGCTCGCCTTCGGCGCCCTGGAGATCGTGGCGGCGACGGCACCCGAGCTGTGGCTGTTCGCGCTGCTGATGATCCCCCTCGGCGTCTTCAGCATGACGGTGAACGTCACCGCCAACACCAGCATCCAGATGTCCACCGACCCGGCCATGCGCGGCCGCGTGATGGCCCTCTACATGATGGTCTTCCTGGGCGGCTCCCCGGTCGGCGCCCCGATCGTCGGCTGGGTCACCGACACCTACGGCGCCCGCGCGGGCTTCGCCGCGGGCGGCGCGGTCGCGGCCGTGGCAGCGCTCGTCATCGGCCTGGTCCTGGCGCGCGTGGGCAACCTGCGCCTGTCGGTCGGCTGGCACCGGGGGCACCCGCAGGTGCGCTTCGTGCCGCGCGAGCGCCGGGAGGAGCTGGCGCGGGCGGCGTAGCCGGCGCCCGGGTCGTCGTGGGGTCATGCGGGCAGACTGGGGGTCCATGAGACTGTTCGCCGCCGTACTGCCCCCCGAGGACGTCGCCGCTTCCCTCGCCGCCGAAGTGGCCGCGCTGAAGAAGCTGCCCGGCGCCGACCGGCTGCGCTGGACCGGCCGCCCCGGCTGGCACTTCACCCTCGCCTTCTACGGCGAGGTCGACGACGAGCTCGTACCGGATCTGTCGGCCCGCCTGGAGCGGGCTGCCCGGCGGACCGCGCCCTTCGGGCTGGCGCTGCGCGGGGGCGGTCAGTTCGGGCACGGGCGGGCCCTGTGGGCGGGAGCGGAGGGTGATCTCACGACGCTGCGGCTGCTCGCCGACCGCGCGGAGTCGGCGGCGCGCAGGGCGGGCGTCCCGATGGGGCAGCACCGGCGCTACCACCCCCACCTGACGCTGGCCCGCAGCCGGGACGCGTACGACGTGCGCCCCTACGTCGATGCGCTGGACGGCTTCACCAGCCGCACCTGGACCGTGACGGACCTGGCGCTGGTGCGCAGCAACCTGCCGACGTCCGGGGTGCCGGGCGAGCAGCCCCGTTACGAGGCGGTCGCCCGCAGCCCGCTCGGCGCGTCCGGTTAGGCTCGGACACGTGGACCCGAAGACCCGTAACCGGATCATGGCCGGTGTGCTCGTACTGATGCTCGTGGTGGTGGCGGTGGCGGCGGCCCTCGGCTGAGCAGCCGTGCGGCGGCCGGCGCCCCGCTCACCACGTCACTCCGCTACCAGGCGAACGCCTCCGGTGAGGGCCCCGGCCCCGGGAAGATCTCGTCCAGCCCGGTCAGCAGCTCCTCCGACAGCTCCAGCTCCACGGCCCGCAGCGCCGACGTGAGCTGCTCGGCGGTGCGCGGACCGACGATCGGGCCGGTCACGCCGGGCCGGGTCAGCAGCCACGCCAGGGCGGCCTCGCCGGGCTCGACGTCGTGCTTGTCGAGCAGGTCCTCGTACGCCTGGATCTGCGCCCGCTTCGCGGGGTCGGCCAGGGTGTCGGCCGCCCGCCCGGAGGCACGGCGCCCGCCCTGGACCTCCTTCTTGATCACGCCGCCGAGCAGCCCGCCGTGCAGCGGTGACCAGGGGATGACCCCGAGGCCGTAGTCCTGCGCGGCCGGGATGACCTCCATCTCGGCGCGGCGCTCGGCCAGGTTGTACAGGCACTGCTCGCTCACCAGGCCGATGGTGCCGCCGCGCCGGGCGGCGGTCTCGTTGGCCTGGGCGATCTTGTAGCCGGGGAAGTTGGAGGACCCGGCGTAGAGGATCTTGCCCTGCTGGACCAGTACGTCGATGGCCTGCCAGATCTCGTCGAATCCGGTGGCGCGGTCGATGTGGTGGAACTGGTACAGGTCGATGTGGTCCGTCCGCAGCCGCTTGAGGCTGGCGTCGACCGCCCGCCGGATGTTCACCGCGGACAGCTTGTCGTGGTTGGGCCAGGCCTCGCCGTCGGCGCCCATGTTGCCGTACACCTTGGTGGCGATGACGGTCTTCTCGCGCCGGTCGCCGCCCTGGGCGAACCAGTTGCCGATGATCTCCTCGGTGCGGCCCTTGTTCTCGCCCCAGCCGTACACGTTGGCGGTGTCGAAGAAGTTGATGCCGGCGTCCAGCGCCGCGTCCATGATCGCGTGGCTGTCGGCCTCGTCCGTCTGCGGACCGAAGTTCATGGTCCCGAGGACGAGCCGGCTGACCTTGAGTCCCGTGCGTCCGAGCTGCGTGTACTCCATGGCCCCCAAGCCAACGGCTTGGAGTGCGCTCCAGGCAAGCGGATTCGGTCGGTCAGTCGCGGGGGAAGGTGTCGGTCCTGAGGGTGAGGCCGAGGACGGTGTCGGTGAGGTCCAGATCCTGTCCGAAGGCGACGCGGGTCTCGGTGGTGTAGTCGCCGTCCTTGGGGTGCGTGAAGATGTGGCAGCGGCCCTGGTACGGGTCGGCGATGAGGTACAGGGGGACCTCGGCGGTGGCGTAGGCGAGCTTCTTGGGGCCGTAGTCGTTGGCAGCGGTGCCCTGTGAGATGACCTCGGCCACGAACTCGACGTCCTGGTGGCGCCAGTGGCCGCTTTCATCCCGCTTCGCCCCGTCGCAGAGCTTGGCCACGTCGGGGCAGAAGCCGTTCTCATGGCCGGGGAAGTCGATGCGGACGTCCGAGAAGACGGCGACGTTCATGCCGAACCGGTCCTCGATGGGCCGTACGATCCGGCGGATGATTTCCCAGTGCGTGTCCCGCTGCGGTGTCATGTGGACGCTGCCCCCGACGATCTCGACCCTGAATCCTTCGGGGACGGGCATCCGCTCCAGCCGCTCGAACCACTCGTCCAGGCGCTGGGTGTTGGCGTCGGCCATGGCGATCCTGTCTTCAAGGACGGTCATCGTGGCGCTCCTCCCCGGCCGTCCCCCGGGCGGGAGCAGCCGCGCGGTACAACGATACGCACGGCGACCGGGACACGGGAGGACGCGCATATGCCAGAGCGGGACCGCACCGACCACCTCGTCGCCCTCGTCCGGCGTCACCTCGGTGACGACGACGTGCTCGGCGTCTACGCGCACGGCTCGGGCACCCTCGGCGGGCTGCGCCCGTACAGCGACCTCGATCTGCTCGTCGTCCTGGCGCGTCCGACGACGTACGGGCAACGCGCGCGGCTCACCGGGGAGTTGCTCGGCGTGTCCGGCGGTGAAGGGCGTCCCGTCGAGCTGATCGCCGTCGTGCGGGACGAGGTCCGGCCCTGGCGGTATCCGCCCCGCCGGGAGTACCTGTACGGCGAGTGGCTGCGCGACGCCTACGAACGCGGCGCCGTCCCGGAGCCCGAGGACGACCCCGACCTGGCCCCGCTCCTGACGATGGTGCTGCGCGCCGACGCGCCGCTGTACGGCCCGCCGCCCGCGACCCTGCTCGACCCCGTTCCGCACACGGACCTGCGGCGCGCGATCGTCGCGGGGGTGCCGGAGCTGATGGCCGAGGTGGAGTCGGACACGCGCAACGTGCTGCTCACCCTCGCCCGCGTCTGGAGCACGCTCGTCACCGGAGACATCCGGTCGAAGGACGCGGCGGCGGCTTGGGCTCTTGGGCGGCTGCCCGCCTCGTACCGGCCGCCGCTCGCCCACGCGCGCGCCGTCTACCTCGGGCAGGAGACGGAGAACTGGAGCGGCCGGTCCGTGCGGTCCTGTGCCGACCGGCTGGTCCGGGAGATCCGGGCGGCCTACGAGGCGGGGGAGTAGGGCCCGCCCAGCCCCCACTCCTCGTCCATCGCCGTCGCGAACGCCTCCGCGATGCGGTGCTCGCCGCTCTCGTTGGGGTGCGTGCCGTCGTAGGTGTCCGTGTGGAAGTCGTACGCGGGCGGCGGCGGGACGAGCAGCAGCGGGGAGCCCGGGGTGTCGAGGTCGGCGGCGGTCTTCACGAGCAGTTCGTTGAAGTGGGCGACCTGCTCGGCGAAGGTGTCGTCCGCGTCCACCCGGATGTTGTGCAGCACCGGCATCACGGCCATGCGGATGCGCGGGTTCGCCGCGCGCGCGTCCGTCACGAAGGCGCGGACGTTGGCCGCGGTCTGCTCCGCGTTCGTGTAGAAGCCGAGGTCGATCAGGCCCAGGGAGACCAGGAGCACGTCCGCGCGGAAGGCGCGTACCGTCTCACCGATCAGCGGGGCCATGTGGTGCCAGCCCTCGCCCCAGCCGGCCAGGTGGGCGCGGGGGAAGTCGGGGGCGGCGTAGGCGTACGAGGTGGGCGCGTCCGTCGAGTGGTCGTGCAGCGTCTCGCGGGGGCCGACGAAGGTGAAGGGGCGGCCGTAGGAGTCGCGCAGGTGCTGCCACATCCGGTAGCGCCACGTGTGTTCGCCGGCGCTTCCGATCGTCATGGAGTCACCGACGAACATGAACCTGAGCATCCGCTCATCATGGACGATCGGCCTGGTCGACGCGATGTGAGCCCGGCCACGCAGCGTGACCGGCGGCGTGAACGCGTGTGCGGGATGGCAGGCTTGGCGCATGCGCCGATCTTTCGCCCTCCTCGCCTCGGCCCTTCTCGTGGGCGCGTTCGCCGTGCCCGCCTCCGCCGCCGACGGGGACGGGAGCAGCGGCTTCACGATCAAGGACCCGCGCATCACCGAGTCCAGCGGGCTCGCGGCCTCCCGCCTGCACCCCGGCATCTACTGGACGCACAACGACCAGGACAACGGCCCGTACCTGTACGCCGTGGACGGTGCCACCGGGGAGACCGTCGCCCGCGTCGCGCTCTCCGGCGTCGGCACGCCGCGCGACGTCGAGGCGATCTCCGTCGGGCCCGGCAACCGGATCTTCGTCGGCGACATCGGGGACAACCTCGGTGGCACCTGGCCGCACGTGTGGATCTACGAGCTGCCCGAGCCGCAGGAGCTCAAGGACCAGACGGTCAAGGCCACGCAGTACGTCGTCACGTACGCGGACGGTGCGCGGGACGCCGAGTCGATGGTCGTCCACCCGAAGACCGGGCGGGTCTACCTCATCGACAAGAACGAGGACGGCGGGCACCTGTACGAGGGCCCCGCGAAGCTCTCCGCCTCCGGCACCAACGTCTTCCGGCCCGCCGCCCCCGTCGAGCTCTGGGCCACCGACGCCGCCTTCTCCCCGGACGGCGAGCAGCTGGCCGTGCGCGGCTACCTCGGGGGCATCTGGTACGACTGGAACGGCGGGAAGATCCAGCGCACGGGGCGGATCAGCGTGCCGCTCGGGCAGGGCGAGTCCGCCACGTACACCACGGACGGCGAGAAGCTGCTGCTCGGCATGGAGGGCGAGAGCAGCCCCGTCAAGGCCGAGGACGTGCCCGGGACGGGCAGCGGGCCGGGCGGGGGCGGGTCCGCCGCCCCGGGCGAGGGCACCGACGGGTCCGACGGTCCGGGCGGGGACACCATCAAGGTCGGGGCGGTCGGGCTGATCGTGGCCGTCGTGGCCCTGTTCGGGCTACGACGGCTGTTCCGCCGCCGCTGATCCGGCGGGACCGTCCGTCGCGTTCCGCGCGGCCACCAGCACCTCCAGCCCGTCCAGGATGCGCTGCAGCCCGAAGCCGAAGTGGTCGAAGCCGGTGCCGAAGGCGTCCTCGGAGAGGGAGGCCAGCACGGGGTAGCGCCCGCTGGTCATGGCCTTCACCAGCACCGGTTCCTGGGCCTGCCAGAACTGCGCGTCGGTGAGCCCCGAGGTGCGTTCCGCCTCCTCCTGGTACACCTGCGTGCGGGCGGCCCCGACGACGTACCCGTCGATCAGGACGAGCGCCGAGACCAGCTCGGGGTCGGTCAGGCCCATCGGCTTGATCCTGGCGAGCACCTTCTCCATGCCGTCCAGCGCGCTCGGGCCCAGGATCGGGCGGGACTGGTTGACCTCCAGCAGCCAGGTGTGGCGGCGGTAGAGGGCGAGGGTGGCGTGGCCGAGGGCCTCCAGCGCCGAGCGCCAGTCGCCGTCGCCGAGGTCGCCGGGGTCCTCGGAGGGGCGCTGCACACGGTCCAGCATCAGGTCGAGCAGTTCGGCCTTGCCGGGGACGTAGCGGTACAGGGACATCGTGCCCGTGCCCAGCTCCGTGGCGATGCGGCGCATCGAGACGGCCCCGAGCCCGTCGCGGTCGGCGATCTCGACGGCCGCCTCCACGATCCGTTCCAGCGTCAGCCCCGGCTTGGGTCCACGGCTGGGCCGTCGGCCGGTGTCCCACAACAGTTCCAGGGTGCGGGTGACGTCACCGCTGCCACTGGTCTCCGTACCGCTTGCCATGGGGTCAGTCTAGGTCCGCGCGAAAAAACTGAGTACGGTGTACGCGTAATCGGGTACGGTGTACTCAGTTAAGGAGTGAGAGGGGGCCACCCATGAGCGACGGACACGCGGTACGGGCCGAGGGGCTGGAGAAGCGGTACGGCGAGAAACGCGCCCTCGACGGCTTCGACCTGGCCGTCCGGGAGGGCACGGTGCACGGCCTGCTCGGGCCGAACGGCGCGGGCAAGACCACCGCCGTGCGCATCCTGTCCACGCTGATCCGGCTGGACGGGGGACGGGCCGAGGTCGCCGGCCTCGACGTCGCCCGGCAGGCGCGCGAGGTCCGGGCGCGGATCGGCCTGACCGGGCAGTACGCGGCCGTGGACGAGGTGCTCACCGGCCGGCAGAACCTGGAGATGTTCGGGCGCCTGTTCCACCTGGGCGGCAGGCGGGCCCGGGCGCGGGCCGTCGAGCTGCTGGAGCAGTTCGACCTGACCGACGCCGCCGACCGGGGCGTCGGCAAGTACAGCGGCGGCATGCGACGCCGCCTCGACCTCGCCGCGTCGATGATCCTCGCCCCGTCCGTGCTGTTCCTCGACGAGCCGACCACGGGACTCGACCCGCGCAGCCGCGGCGAGGTGTGGGACTCCGTGCGGGCGCTGGTGGCGAGCGGCACGACCGTGCTGCTGACCACGCAGTACCTGGAGGAGGCCGACAAGCTGGCCTCCCGGATCACCGTGATCGACCAGGGACGGGCCATCGCCGACGACACCCCGGACGGGCTGAAGAACCTGGTCGGCGGCGACCGCATCGAGGTGGTGGTCGCCGAGCGGGCCGGGATGCCGAGGGTGGTGAAGGTGGTCGCCCGCGTCTGCGACGGCGAACCCGAGGCCGACGAGGCGGCGTTGCGCGTGCACGCCCCGGTCACCGACCGGGTGTCCGCGCTGACCGAGGTGGCGCGCACCCTCCGGGACGAGGGCGTCGCCGTGGAGGACATCGGGCTGCGCAGGCCGAGCCTCGACGACGTGTTCCTGCGCCTGACCGGCCACCGTACGAGTGCCGAGCCCACGCAGGAAGCGGACAAGGAGGCGGTGGCGGCATGAGCGCCCTCGACCCGACCGCGGTCCCGCGCGAGCGCGGACGGCTGCACTGGCTGCTCGCCGACTGCGGCAACATCGTCCGCCGCGGCCTGACCCACTACCAGCGCCAGCCCGTCAACATCGCCTGGCAGCTCGGCTTCCCGATCCTCTCCGTCCTCCTCTACGGCTATGTCTTCGGCAGCGCGATGACCGTGCCCGGCGGCGGGGACTACAAGGACTTCCTGATGCCGGGCATGTTCGTGATGACCATGGCGTTCGGCTTCATCAACACCGCGACCGTCGTGGTCTACGACTCCACCAAGGGCGTCATCGACCGGTTCCGCTCCATGCCGATGTCGTCCTCGGCGGTGGTGGCGGGGCGCGGCGTGACCGACCTCTTGGTCGCCTGTGCCGAGCTGGCCATCATGATGCTGACGGCACTGGCCATGGGGTGGCGGCCGGACGGCGGCTGGGGATTCCTCGCCGCGTTCGGACTGCTGCTGTGGCTGCGGTTCGCGCTGATCTGGATCGGCGTGTGGCTGGGGCTCCTGGTCCCCAACCCGGAGGCGGCGGGCGGCCTGTTCGCGGTCGCGTTCCCGCTGACGATGATCTCCAGCATCTTCGTCGCACCGCAGCTCATGCCGGACTGGCTGGGCTGGGTGGCCGCCTGGAACCCGATCTCCTCCACGGCGGCAGCCGCCCGCGAGCTGTTCGGCACGCCGGTGGGCGGCGGCGACTCGTGGGTCGAGCAGCACGCGCTGCTGATGGCGGGCGTGTGGCCGGTGGTCCTGACGGCGGTCTTCCTGCCGCTGGCGGTACGGAGGTTCCAGCGGCTGAGCCGGTAGGGCCGTGGCGGGACGACCGGGGGGAGCCGGGGGTGGAGGCCGCGGGAGCGGTGGATCTCCACTCCCGGCTCCACCCACGGGTCCTCGCCGGCAGGCAGGCCCAGGGAGCCTCTGAGTACTAGGTCCGGCGGTGTGCGACCGCCTTGAAGAAGGTGTAGCAGAACACCCCGTCGGGTTCGGCCGTGCGCCGCAGGGCGGCAATGCCCGCGTCGAAGGTCCGCGCGTCGATCAGCCCCGCCGCGACGGCGGGCTCCCGGACCCCCGAGATCATCGCGGTGAAGGTGCGTCTGGTGAAGCTCTCGGCCAGTTCCGGCCGGCTGCCGTCGACGTAGACGGTGCGCGGGCTGACGGCGATGTCCGACCAGTCCGCCTCGTGCAGCAGGGGAAAGAGCTGCCGGCCGATGAGGGCGTCACCGCCGGCGTGCCGCTGCAGCGTCACCTGGCACGCGACCGCCGCGCGCGCCGCTTCGTCGTCCGGGTGGAAATAGACCGAGCCGTGGTCGCCCTCGATCACGGTGATCGTCCCGCCGGGCCGCACGAGACGCCGCAGCCGTTGCAGCGCGTCGACCGGAGCGGGCAGGTGCTCCAGCAGGAAGCACACGAAGACGTGGTCGAAGGACGCCTCGGCGAACCCGCCCTCCCGTTCGGGGAGCCCGAAGACGTCCTTCTCGACGAACTCGACGTTCGTGAGCCCCGCGGCAGCGACACGCCCCGAGGCCGACTTCAGCGAGTCGGTGGCGATGTCGGCCGACACGAAGTGCGAGTGCGGGCTGCGCGAAGCCAGGGCGGTGGTCTGCGCGCCCACGCCGCACCCCATCTCCAGAACCCGCTCGCCGGGCCGGAACCGGGTGTCGCCGTGCAACAGCTCGACCAGGGCGTCCGCCTGGTCCGCGAGCCGCGTGCTCTCCTCGGGCCGGTAGCCGTGCACGTACTGCTCGAACATGGTCATGGTCTCGATCACCTTCATCAGCTGGTCCGGCTCCGAACCCCCGAGCGCGGCCACGAGCCGGTCGCGGAGTTGACTTCGCCGCCTGAGGTCCTCCTCGACGTCGTCGAGGTGCGCGCGCAGCGTCGCCGCCGGGTCCGGATCCTCGCGGTCCAGCAAGGCGGCGACCTGCCGAAGCCCCAGGCCGGTCCGGCGCAGGGCCATCGCCCGGTAGAGACGTGTGACGTGCGCGGGGCCGTAACGGCGGTGACCGCTCGGCGTGCGCTCGGGAGACACCACGCCCAACGCGTCCCAGTGCCGCAACACCCGCACCGACACCCCGGACGCGTGCGCCAGTTCGCCCACCGTCCACCACGTCCCGTCGTCCACGGCGGCAACGCTAGGCCCTCACACGGTGTCAGCTTCAAGCCCGGTTGACGGAGCACTGGCCGACCAGGAGACGCGGCGGGGGATCACGCGCGTTCGTCGGAACGTCTTGGCGTCCTGCCGGTGCGCCGCCGGGCGCCGTCCGCTGTCGTACCGGAGACGCATGCTTCTGGCATAGGTCGCTGGCATGTTCACCCGTTCGGCTGGGTCCGAGCCGAATCCCCCCGCTTAATATGCCCATGCAATTACGTTCCGTCGCATGGTGAGTTCACCGCATGAAGCGTTGCACCGGATCTTCCGCGTGGATCCGGGGCTGTTCGCCCGGCTGTTGCCGCGGGCGGGCATTGGGTTTCCGGAGCACACCGCGATCGAACCCCTGGACACCGATCTCACCGAGATCAGGCCACTTGAGCGCCGCGTGGACAGTGTGTTCCGGGTGCACGTGCCCGGTGAGGAGGGCGGCTTCGTGCTCGCCGTCGAATCGCAGGGCAAGCCGGACCCGGAAAAGCACAACAGCTGGACCTACTACTTGGCCACATGTACGCCAAGTACCGGTTGCCGCCGTTCCTTCTGGTGGTGTGCAAGGACAAGGCGACCGCGTCCTGGGCGTCGGAACCGATCCGTGTCGGCCGCGGGTTCCACACGAGCATGGTTGTTTTCCCGCTGGTTCTGGGACCTGGAATCCTCCCCGTGATCACGGAGCCGGACGAGGCGGCCCGAGACCTCGGGGTCGCCGTCTTCTCTGCACTCGCCTACGCCTCGGACCCGGGACTGACTGCGATACTGGACGCGCTGGCGTCAGGAGTGGCGGACGACGCAGGGAAGTCCGGATCCGGGAAAGTGGACCGGGTGGACTGGGCGGAGATCGTAGAAGTCGGTCTGGGCGAGGGCCCGGGGCGTGACTATTGGAGGCAGCTGATGGCCACTTACACCCCGAACTTTCCGGGCAGCAACTCGATCGTCGAGGAGTCCTGGCTCGAAGGCCGCGCCAAGGGCAAAGCGGAGGATATTCTGCGCATTCTCGAGGTGCGGGGTGTCGAGACCTCCGACTCCGTCCGGGACCGGGTCACCGCCTGTACCGACCTCGACGTGCTGGGCACCTGGCTCGACCGCTCCCTGACTGTGGAGCACGCCGAGAAGCTGTTCGTCGGGGAGTAGAGATCCCACCGATGTACGAAGGGCGCCCGGCGGATCATCCGCCGGGCGCCCTCCGTCGTCGTGCCGGTGGTGGCGGCTACAGCTTCTCGATGACGTAGTCGACGCACTTCGTCAGTGCCTCGACGTCCGCCGGGTCGATCGCCGGGAACATCGCGACGCGCAGCTGGTTGCGGCCGAGCTTGCGGTACGGCTCGGTGTCGACGATGCCGTTGGCGCGCAGCACCTTGGCGACGGCGGCGGCGTCGATGTCGTCGGCGAAGTCGATGGTGCCGATGACCTGCGAGCGCTTGGCCGGGTCGGAGACGAACGGGGTGGCGTACTTGGACTCGTCGGCCCACGTGTACAGGCGGGTCGAGGAGTCCTTGGTGCGGGCAGTGGTGAAGTCCAGGCCGCCCTGGCCGTTCATCCACTCCAACTGCTCGCCCAGGAGGAACAGCGTGGCGAGCGCCGGGGTGTTGTACGTCTGGTTCTTGCGGGAGTTGTCGATCGCCGTGGGGAGGGAGAAGAACTCCGGGACGTGGCGGCCGGACGCGTGGATCCGCTCGGCGCGCTCGATCGCGGCCGGGGAGAACACGCCGATCCACAGGCCGCCGTCGGAGGCGAAGGACTTCTGCGGGGCGAAGTAGTAGACGTCGGTCTCGGCGATGTCCACCGGCAGGCCGCCGGCCCCGGAGGTGGCGTCGACGAGGACGAGGGCGCCCTCGTCGGCACCGGCCACGCGCCTGATGGGCATGGCGACGCCGGTCGAGGTCTCGTTGTGCGTGAACGCGTACACGTCCACCCCGGCCTCGGCCTGCGCCTCGGGGTGCGTGCCCGGGTCGGAGGCGATGACCGTCGGCTCGGCCAGCCAGGGGGCGAGCTTGGCCGCCTTGGCGAACTTGGAGGAGAACTCACCGAAGTTCAGGTGCTGCGACTTGTTCTCGATCAGACCGTGGGTCGCGACGTCCCAGAACGCGGTGGACCCGCCGTTGCCGAGGATCACCTCGTAGCCGTCGGGGAGCCGGAACAGCTCGCGGATGCCCTCACGGACCTTGCCGACGAGGTTCTTGACGGGCGCCTGGCGGTGGGAGGTGCCGAGCAGGGACGTACCGGTGGCGGCCAGGGCGTCCAGCGCCTCCACCCGCACCTTGGAGGGACCCGCGCCGAATCGACCGTCCGCGGGCTTGATGTCAGCAGGAATCTGGATCTCAGCCACGATCCGGAGCGTATCCCCTCGGCCGATCCGGACGGCGTCATGTCCGTCCGATGAGACGAGATCTCCGCCGTGCGGACCTGTACGGAGCTACGAGAGCCCATGCTGGGGGCATGACCGATCTGGAGGCAGCACTGCGCAGGGCCGTCCGGGGCGAGGTCGGATTCGACGTCACGTCCCGGGCGCTGACCACGATGGACGCGTCCAACTACCGCCGGGTGCCGCTCGGCGTGGTGGCGCCGAGGGACGCCGACGACGTGGCGGCGGTGCTGGAGGTGTGCCGGGCGCACGGGGTGCCGGTCGTGCCGAGGGGCGGGGGCACGTCGATCGCCGGGCAGGCGACGGGCACGGGCGTGGTCCTGGACTTCACCCGGCACATGAACCGGCTGGTCGCCCTCGATCCCGACGCCCGTACGGCCGTCGTCCAGCCGGGCCTGGTCCTCGACCGGCTCCAGCAGGCCGCCGCCCCGCACGGCCTGCGCTTCGGCCCCGACCCCTCCACCCACAGCCGCTGCACGCTCGGCGGGATGATCGGCAACAACTCGTGCGGCTCCCACTCGGTGGCGTGGGGCACGACGGCGGACAGCGTGCGCGAGCTCACGGTGCTCACCGCGCGGGGGCGGTCCCTGCGGCTCGGGCAGGGGTGGGCCGGGGCGCCGGAGGGCCTGCGCGAGCTGGTGTCCGGCGACCTGGCGCGCCTGCGCACGGGCTTTCCCGACCTCCCGCGCCGTATCTCCGGCTACGCGCTGGACGCGCTGCTGCCGGAGCGGGGCGCGGACGTGGCCCGCTCCTTCTGCGGTGCGGAGGGCACGCTGGGCGTGCTGACCGAGGCGGTCGTGCGGCTGGTCGAGGCTCCGAGGGCACGTGCTCTGGCGGTCCTCGGATACGCCGACGAGGCCGGGGCGGCGGAGGCGGCGGCCGGGCTGCTGCCCCTCGGGCCGCTGACCGTGGAGGGCATGGCGGTGGACCTGGTCCCGTCCACGCAGGGGCTGCCGCGGGGCGGGGCGTGGCTGTTCGTGGAGACGGGCGGGGACTCGGCGGCGCAGGCGCGGGCCGGGGCCGAGGCGGTCGTGCGGGCGGCGGAGGACGCCGTGGACGCGCTGGTGGTGACCGACCCGGCCGGGCAGCGGGCGCTGTGGCGCATCCGGGAGGACGCGAGCGGTACGGCGACGCGGATGCCGGACGGTGCGGAGGCGTGGCCCGGCTGGGAGGACTGCGCGGTGCCGCCGGCCCGACTGGGCGCCTACCTGCGGGACTTCAGGGCCCTGCTGACCGCCCACGGCCTGCGCGGCACGCCGTACGGCCACTTCGGCGACGGCTGCATCCACGTGCGCATCGACTTCGACCTGCTGACGGACGCCGGGGTCGCCCGTTTCCGCCGCTTCTCGGAGGAGCTGGCGGACGTGGTCGTGGCGCACGGGGGTTCGTTGTCCGGGGAGCACGGGGACGGGCAGGCGCGGGCGGAGCTGCTGCCGCGGATGTACGGCGGGGAGACGGTGGCGCTCTTCGAGCGCGCGAAGGCCGTCTGGGACCCGGACGACCTCCTCAACCCGGGGATGCTGGTCCGTCCGGCGCCGCTGGACACGAACCTGCGCTTCTCCGTCCTGCCGCGCGAGCCGGTGGACGTGGAGTTCGGCTACCCGTCCGACGGGGGCGACTTCTCGGCGGCGGTCCGGCGCTGCGTCGGGGTCGCCAAGTGCCGTACGACGTCGGTGTCCGGCTCGGGGGTGATGTGCCCGTCGTTCCGGGCGACGGGGGAGGAGGAGCACTCCACGCGCGGCCGCGCCCGGCTGCTGCACGAGATGCTCGCCGGGGAGCTGGTGACGGACGGCTGGCGGTCGCCGGAGGTCCGGGACGCGTTGGACCTGTGCCTGTCCTGCAAGGGGTGCCGCTCGGACTGCCCGGTCGAGGTCGACATGGCCACGTACAAGGCGGAGTTCCTGCACCACCACTACGCGGGGCGGCGCCGCCCGGCCGCCCACTACGCGATGGGGTGGCTGCCGGTGTGGCTGCGCTGGGCGGCGCGGACGCGGGTGGCGCCGGTCGTCAACGCGCTGGCGTCCGTGGGCCCGTTGGCGGCGGTGGCGAAACGGCTGGGTGGCATCGCGGGGGAGCGGGAGGTGCCGCGGCTGGCGGGGGAGACGTTCAGCCGGTGGTGGCGGCGGCGTGGGCGTCCCGTCGGCGAGGGCGAGCTGGTGGTGCTGTGGCCCGACACCTTCACCGAGCACCTGTCGCCGTCCGTGGGCCGGGCGGCCGTACGGGTGCTGGAGGCGGCGGGGCTGCGGGTGGTGCTGCCGCCGACGCTGCGGGGGCGTGCCGTGGTCGGGGACGGTACGTCGAGGTCGGCTGCCTCGCTCCTCACCGCCCGCCGGGGCCGGGTCTGCTGCGGCCTGACGTACGTCTCGACGGGCCAACTGGACCGCGCCCGCGCGGTGATGCGCCGCACGCTGGACCTGATGGCCCCGGTACTGGAGACCTCGGCTCCGGTCGTCGTCCTGGAACCGAGCTGCGCCGCCGCCCTGCGCACGGACCTGCCGGAACTGCTGCACGACGATCCGCGAGCGGCCCGCCTCGCCGCCCGCGTGGTGACGTTCGCGGAGGCCCTGGAGCGCCATGCCCCCGACTGGAGGCCGCCCGCCCTGAACCTCCCGGCGGTCGGCCAGACCCACTGCCACCAGCACGCGGTCCTCGGCGACGCGGCCGACCGCCGCCTGCGTGAGGCAGCGGGCCTGAGCGGCGAGTTGAGTGGCGGCTGCTGCGGCCTCGCGGGCAACTTCGGCTTCGAGAAGGGCCACTACGAGGTGTCGGCCGCGTGCGCCGAGGACCAGCTGCTCCCGGCAGTGCGGGAGGCGCCGGAGGGGGCGGTGGTCCTGGCGGACGGCTTCTCGTGCCGGACGCAGCTGGAGCAACTGGCGGGGACCCGGGGGCGGCATCTGGCGGAGGTGCTGGCGGAGGGGTTGGACCAGGCGTGACGCGGGCTACGGCCGGTGGAAGTCGACCTCGGGGCGGGATGCCGTGGGGCCGTCGAGCAAGGGTTGGGGGTTGCCGCGGAGGTGGAGGTCGAAGAAGGCACCGACATAGTCGCGGGTGATGTACCAACCCCGCTCGGCTGAGAGCGGAACCGCGGGGTCCTCCGGCAGTCCCAACCGGTCGGCGAGCCAGGGGAAGTCGGTGAAGGAGAAGTGCCCGGCGCCTTCGACGGTCAGCCAGCGCTTCCAGCCGTGCAGACGGTCCCAGGCGTCGTCCCAGTCGGTGATGTCGCCGCCGGGGCTGTGGACGTTCTCCGCGCCGAGCATCATGAAGGGCCGCGTACCGAGCCCTGCCCCGGCGTCGTCGACGAAGAAGTTGCCGTCCAGGTCGACGCCGGCCCGCACCCGGCGGTCGGTGGCCATGGTCGCCGCGGCCGTCGCTCCGCCGATCGAATGCCCGGCTGCCCCGATCCGCCGCGAGTCGATCATGCGGGCCAGCGCCCCGGCCCTCCGGTGGTCGGTCAGCTCGTCGATCACGAACGACAGGTCGTCCGCCCGCCCGCGCACCACGGCTGCCAGTGCCGGAGGCCCGTCGACCTCGTCACAGGCCACGCAGGCCGGAATCCGTCCCCCGGGGTACTCCGTGGCCACCGATTCGTAGGCGTGGTCCACGGCGGCGACGACATAGCCGCGACTGGCCAGGTCGTCGGCGAGCGAGGTGAGCGTGGTGCGCGGCATCCCGAACCCGGGAGACAGCACCACCAGCGGGAAGCGTCCCCGCGCCGGAGCGGCGTCGACCCGCGCGTGCGTCCGGGTGCCGGCCAGCGTCTCGGCCGGCACGACACCGGTCAGGCCCCTGGCCTCCAGCAGGAGCCGTGCCTCGCCGGCCGTCACGTACGCCGCCGGTGACCCGGTCCGCGCCGACCGGGCCGGGTACGACACGGACACCATCAACTCTCTTCCCTGTGCCGTCGGTACCCAGGGGTCGGTACGGTGCCGGTCGACGAGGTGCAGGGTGCGGCGTCCCACCGGGTACGGTCCGGCGGGACGCGGGAGCTCGAGTGCGCTGGTGCTGCGCGTCCCCGGTACCGAGTACTGCGCTTGAGCGTGCGCCTGCTGTGAAGCCGACGCGGGCGCGGCGCCCAGGAGCGGGGCAGCCAACGCGCACGTCAGCAGAGCGGCTACTGCGGCCTTGCGCGATCTTGTGGTCATGCACCGAACCTAGGTTCCGAACGCACTCAACACATCGATCCCTGGCGTTACTTGGCGTACGACTGGAGGGTGATGCCAGAGGACGGGGTGATACCGCGGGGTGAGGGGAGGGGCGGCTCGTGTCAGTGCCTCAGCCCGCGGAGTCGATGGCTTCCAGTCGTCGGCCGCGACTCTCGGCCACTCTCAGGGCGTTGGCCAGGCATTCCGCCAATCGTTCGGCGAGGTAGTGGAGTTCGCCGCGCGGGGTGCTGGGGAGGAGCTCGCGGGCATGGGCGAGCAGCTCTGCGCCCATGCCGAGCTGGGTGACCTCGGTGGTGTCGGCCAGTCGTGAGACGGGGCCACCGTCGTCGTCGGTGATCAGGTAGCAGGGCTTGCCCTCGGGGCCGGACCAGGGGAGCAGGCGGGGCTCGCGGGGTGTCGTCATGCCGCTGCCTCCAGCTCGTACGGGGTGTGGAGGAGGACGTACGGGCGTACGGCCGCGGTCTCTGCGCCGTCGAGGGGGGTGGGCAGGCCGTAGGAGCTGCGGTGGGCGGGGAGGGGGGCCATGCCGGTGGGGGTCGGGTGGGGCGGTGCGGGGCGGGCCGTCGGACGTGGGCCGGTGCGGCGGTGGGTGCCTTGAGGGTTGAGCAGGAGGCTCACCCAGGTGATGAGGCGGCCGATAAGGTCGGTCATGTCATCAGCTCCTTCGTGGATTTGGCTGGTGGCCACGCCCCCGGACGGCTCCATCCGTCGCGGGGGTACGACAGTGAGCATTCTAGGCATGCTAGGGGTGCTACGTATCGCCTATCGCGCTAAGTATGCTCATCCTGAACCGGTGATCGATTTTGTTCCCGACGTCCCCCGCTGGCGTCAGGTCGCCGAGGTGGTGCGTGGTCGTGTCGCAGACGGCACCTACCCGCCGCGTACGCGCGTCCCGTCCGTCGTGCAACTCACCGCCGAGTTCGGGATCGCCAACGCGACGGCCCACAAGGTCCTGCGGGCACTGCGCGAAGAGGGGCTCACCTACACGGAGCCCGGCCTCGGGTCCTTCGTCGCCGAGCGGCCGGAAGGCAGTGACGCCGCCCCGGCCTGACCGGAACCGTGCCGGGCAGCCGCTGCGTGATCGTTCGTATGGACGGTTCGGGTGATCAAGGGGTAGGGGCGCGGCAGCGGGGCGGTGAGCGGTGGTGGTTCGTCGGGGGCGGTGCGGCCCTTGTCGCGCTGGCCGTCGTCGCGGGTGTGGTGATCGCGGGGGACTCGGCGGCCGACCTCGCCGCGCCGCATGCCTGCCGGACCTCGCTGCACGGCACCGCGCCCGCTTCGGACCGGCCCGTTCCGGCCGGTACCGCCACCACCGCCGCCGACTTCGACGGGGACGGCCACCCCGACCTGGCCTTCGGCTCGCTGGGGAGCGTGGAGGGTGGGAGCGGTGGCGGGAGTATCGAGGTCGCGTACGGGGCGGGGGACGGGACGCGGCTCTCCCGCTGTCAGTACCTCACGCAGGACGACCCCGGGATACCGGGGAAGAACCGCGACGAGGCGTTCTTCGGGACCGACGTCGTGGCCCGTGACTTCGACGAGGACGGGTACACCGACCTCGCCACCTCCGTCTTCGACTGGAAACCGGGCGTCGTCGTGATGTGGGGTTCCCCCGACGGGCTGTCGCGTGCCACCCGGGTGCCGGGGACGGACACCAGTCACGTCTCCTGGGACAACGACCCGATCCTGGACGAGCAGCTCGCCGCCGGTGACTTCGACGGGGACGGGCACGCCGATCTGGTCTTCGGGCTGGGCTCAGGGGAGGGCCTGCTCAAGGGGCCGTTCGAAAGGGACGGCACCCCGGCGGAGACGGCCGCGGTCCCGGCCCCGCGCCGGCCCTCGGGGGACGTCGACAACGCGAACTACCTCGACCTCGTCGCCGGGGACCTGAATGGCGACGGCGCCGACGAGCTGGTGACCTTCCACTACGACTGGTCCCGGGACGCCTCATGGTCCGAGACCCGCTGGCCGGTCGGCTACTTCCGCGGCGGCTCCGACGGCCTCACCCAGCCGGACGGCGTCGACCTCCCCGACGCGGCGACGGCGGCCGTCGGTGACGTGGACGGCGACGGATACGGGGACCTGGTGCTCAGTCCCCGGGGCGGCGACGCGAGCCGGAGTTCGGTGACGGTGGTCTACGGGTCGGAGTCCGGGCCGGGCAAGCGCAGGACGACGATCGACCGCGACACGCCGGGCGTGCCCGGTGAGGAGCCCCAGGACGAGGACGCCGTTCTCGTCTCCCTGGATACGGGGGACGTGAACGGCGACGGATACGCGGACGTGGTGGCCGGGGCCTCGAGGTGGGACCCGTACGCCGAACCGGGCCCGGAGCAGGTGCTGTTCCTGGCGGGCGGCCCGGACGGACTGACCGGCGAGGGCGCCCGGGTGTTCGAGGGCGGTGACCTCCCCGGCTCGGCCGAGCGGGCCGGTTTCGGTGCGGAGGTGGCCCTCACCGACCTGGACGGCGACCACCGTGCCGACCTGGTGGTGGCCGAGCCGGGCGGCGACACGAGCGACAGCTCCGCGTGGCTGCTGCCCGGCACGGGCGGCGGGCCGTCCGCCGCGGGTGTCACCCGGCTGTACGGGGACACCTTCGACGACAGCGAGAGGCTGGACCTGCTGATGGGGGGCGGTGGGATCGCTCACTAGCCTCTAGGCCCGTGCCACGCGGTGGCGGAGGTAGACGACTCCCGAGTCGAAGGTGCGGGTCTCGACGAGTTCGAGATCCACCCGGCGCTCGCTCCGGGGGAAGAACGGAATGCCGCCGCCGACCAGCACCGGGTGGACCACGGCGCGGTACTCGTCGATCAGGCCCGCCTCGGCCGCCTGGGCGGCGAGCGTCGCGCCGCCGATCGCGATGTCGCCCTCCCCGGGCTCGGCCCGCAACCGCTCGATCTCCTCCGCCACCCCGCCGGAGGCCAGGCGGGCGCTGCCCTGCACCGACGACAGCGTGGTCGAGAACACCACCTTCGGGAGCGGATTCCAGAGCGCGGCCCATTCGAGCTCGGAGTCGTCGAGCGACGCGTCCTGCTCGGCCGTCTCCCAGTACAGCATCGTCTCGTACAGCCGTCGTCCGAGCAGGTGGACGTCGACGTCCCGGATCTCGTCGATCCAGAAGCGGAAGACGTCCGCGTCGGGCTCCGTCCAGTTGAAGTCGCCGTCCGGCCCGACGATGTAGCCGTCGAGCGAGACACCCATCGAATAGGTCACGCTGCGCATCAGAAGCCCTCCTCGCTGTGACGGCTTCGAGGGTAGCGGCGGGACGGCGGCCGGGCTCATTCTCCGAGGCGATACTTCAGGTGCGTCGCCGAAGACGCCCACGAACACGCCCACGAAGGTGCTTCAGGGCGCCGTTTCGCCGCGCACCAGCGGGCGGCACACCGGCTGGACGTCCTCGGGCAGGTCGTCCGGGTGACACCAGCGGGCCTCCAGGATCTCGAACGGGTCGAGGCGCAGTTCGCCGCCGAGCAGTCGCGCCTCGTAGGCTACCTCCAGGCGGGTGCGGAAGCCGCTGTTGAGCATGACCAGGCGGCCGACCTCCACGTCGAGGTCCGTCTCCTCCTTGACCTCGCGGACCACGGTCTGCCGGAAGTCCTCGCCCTTGTGCGCGAAACCGCTCGGCAGGCCCCACTGACGGCCCGGCGGCCACATCCGGTGCTTCAGCAGCAGGACCCGGCCCTCGTCGTCGCGCACGACGCCGGTCACGCCGACCACGAACTTGGCGTTCACGAGCCACATGACGCGGCTCTGCAGCGGGCGCAGGAGGCGCCAGAGGCGGGTCAGGAGTCGTCTCACAAGGCGGACGCTACCTGGTCGGCGAGCGGTGTCGTCCGGCGCGTCCTGCCCGCCTGGCGGACGTCCGTTGACAGCCCCGTTCCCCGCCCCTGACAGTTGCATAAAAGCGCTACACGCCTGACCGAGTCCATTACCCTGGACTCTGCCGTACAGCATGATGAACAAAGTCCACCCGCCGTCCCGTCCCGGAGCCCTCGTGAGCACCCCCAGCGCCACCCCCGGCACCTCGTCCCCGGCCGCCGCCCCCGTGGCCGCCCCCGAGACAGCGCCCGCCTCCGGCCGCGCGCCCGCGCAGGGTGGCGCGCCGGGCGGCCGGTGGGGTGCCCTCGGTCCCGTCGGTCTGGTCCTCGCCGGAGGGCTCTCCGTGCAGTTCGGCGCCGCGCTGGCCGTCAGCCTCATGCCCCGCGCCGGTGCGCTCGGAGTGGTGACCCTGCGGCTGGTCGTGGCCGCCGTCGTCCTGCTCCTGGTGTGCCGGCCCCGGCTGCGCGGCCACTCCCGGGCCGACTGGGGCACGGTCGTCGTCTTCGGCATCGCCATGGCCGGTATGAACGGCCTCTTCTACCAGGCCGTCGACCGCATCCCCCTCGGCCCCGCCGTCACCCTGGAGGTGCTCGGCCCGCTCGCCCTCTCCGTCTTCGCCTCCCGCCGCGCGGTCAATCTCGTCTGGGCCGCGCTCGCCCTGGCCGGCGTGTTCCTCCTCGGCGGCGGCGGCTTCGACAGCCTCGACCCGGTCGGCGCCGCCTTCGCGCTGGCGGCGGGCGGGATGTGGGCGGCGTACATCGTCTTCAGCGCGCGTACGGGGCGCCGCTTCCCGCAGGCCGACGGGCTGGCCCTCGCGATGGCGGTCGGGGCGGTGCTCTTCCTGCCGCTGGGCATCGCCGAGTCGGGCACCGCGCTCATCGACCCGGTGACGCTCGCGCTGGGCGCCGGGGTCGCCCTGCTCTCCTCCGTCCTGCCCTACACCCTCGAGCTTCTCGCCCTGCGCCGCCTGCCCGCGCCCACCTTCGCCATCCTCATGAGCCTGGAACCCGCCATCGCCGCGGCGGCCGGGTTCCTCATCCTCGACCAGGCCCTGTCCGCCACCCAGTCCGCCGCCATCGCGCTCGTCATCGCGGCGAGCATGGGCGCGGTGCGGACCCAGGTGGGGCGGGGGAGCCGGGCGAAGCGACCGCTCCCGGGGCCGGGGGACGACGGCCACTAGCCGGGGCCGGGGCCGGGGGTGCCCGGTCACCCGGGCACTCAATTCATGCAAGCATGCTTGATTGTTTCTACGCCCGCTGCCATGCTCCTCCCCACGCCGCGCCGCACGCCGCCGTGCCCGAGGGGAGCGCCCCGTGTCCGACCCGACGCCCGTGATCGACGACCTGCGCGAGGAGAGCGAGGAGCTCGACGCGCTGGTCGCCCGGCTGAGCCCCGAGGAGTGGCGGCTCACCACCCCCGCGCCCGGCTGGACGATCGCCCACCAGATCGCGCACCTGGCCTGGACCGACCGGGCCGCACGCGTCGCCGTCACCGACGAGGACGGATTCAGGCGACTGGTGGAGCAGGCCCTCGCCGCCCCCGACCGGTACGTCGACGACGGCGCCGAGGAAGGCGCCCGCCAGGACCCCGACGCGCTGCTGGCCGCCTGGCGGGAGGGCCGCGCCGCCCTCGACGAGGCGCTGCGGGAGTCGGCTCCCGGCGCCCGCTTCCCCTGGTACGGCCCGCCCATGGCCGCCGCCTCCATGGCCACCGCCCGCCTGATGGAGACCTGGGCCCACGGCCTCGACATCGCCGACACCCTCGGCGCCACCCGGCCGCCCACCGACCGTCTGCGGCACATCGCCCGCATCGGCGTCCGCGCCCGGGACTTCGCCTACGCGGCCCACGGCCTCACCCCGCCGGCCGCCCCGTTCCGCGTCGAGCTCACCGGCCCCGCGGGGGACCTGTGGACCTACGGCCCCGAGGACGCCGCCCAGCGCGTCACCGGCCCCGCGCTCGACTTCTGCCTCCTCGCCACCCAGCGCGCCCACCGCACCGACCTCGCCCTCACCGCCGAGGGCCCGGACGCCGACCGCTGGCTGGACCTCGCCCAGGCCTTCGCCGGACCGCCGGGAGCCGGACGCCCGCCGAAGGGAACCGCCCGGTGAGCGTGCTCCGCATCGGCAACGCCTCCGGCTTCTACGGCGACCGCTTCGCCGCCCTGCGCGAGATGCTCACCGGCGGGCCGCTGGACGTCCTCACCGGCGACTACCTCGCCGAGCTGACCATGCTCATCCTGGGCAGGGACCGGCTGAAGGACCCGAACGCCGGATACGCCCGCACCTTCCTGCGCCAGCTGGAGGAGTGCCTCGGCCTCGCCCACGAGCGGGGTGTGCGGATCGTCGCCAACGCCGGCGGACTCAACCCCGCCGGTCTCGCGGACGCCGTACGCGCCCTCGCCGACCGGCTCGGCATCCCCGTACGGGTCGCCCACGTCGAGGGCGACGACCTCACCGCCGCCCACCCGGGAGCCCTGACCGCCCACGCCTACCTCGGCGGTTTCGGCATCGCCGCGTGCCTGCGCGCGGGCGCCGACGTCGTCGTGACCGGGCGGGTCACCGACGCCGCCCTGGTCACCGGGCCCGCCGCCGCGCACTTCGGCTGGGCGCCGACGGAGTACGACCGGCTCGCGGGCGCGGTCGTCGCCGGGCACGTGCTGGAGTGCGGGGCGCAGGCGACCGGCGGGAACTACGCGTTCTTCCGGGACGGCGACGTACGGCACCCCGGCTTTCCCCTCGCCGAACTGCACGCCGACGGCACCTGCGTCATCACCAAGCACGACGGCACCGGCGGCTTCGTCGACGTCGGCACGGTCACCGCCCAGCTGCTGTACGAGACCGGCGGCGCCCGGTACGCCGGACCCGACGTCACCGCCCGGCTGGACACCGTACGGCTCACCCAGGACGGGCCCGACCGGGTGCGGGTCGAGGGGGTGCGCGGCGAGGCGCCCCCGCCCACCCTCAAGGTCGGGCGGAGCCGCCTCGGAGGCTTCCGCAACGAGGTCGCCTTCGTCCTCACCGGCCTCGACATCGAGGCCAAGGCCGCGCTGGTGCGGGCCCAGATGGAGCCGGTGCTCGGCAAGGCCGCCGACGTCCGCTGGGACCTGGTCCGCACCGACCGGCCCGACGCCCCGACCGAGGAGACGGCCAGCGCCCTGCTGCGGCTCGTCGTCCGGGACGCCGACCAGCAGGTCGTGGGGCGGGCGCTCAGCGGGGCCGCCGTCGAGCTGGCGCTGGCCGGTTACCCCGGCTTCCATGTGCTCGCGCCACCCGGAAAGGGCGCGCCCTATGGGGTCTTCGAGGCCACCCACGTCCCCCAGGACACCGTCGACCACGTGGCCGTGCTCCACGACGGACGCCGGGTGCCGGTGGCGCCGGCCCAGGACACCGCCGTACTGACGGACGTACCGGAACCCTCCCTGCCGCAGCCGCTCCCGCCGGGGCCGCGCAGAAGCGCCCCCCTCGGTCTCGTCGCCGGCGCCCGCAGCGGCGACAAGGGCGGGGACGCCAACGTCGGTGTGTGGGCGCGGACCGACGAGGCCTGGCGCTGGCTCGCGCACGAGCTGACCGCCGACCGGTTCCGGGAACTGATCCCCGAGGCCCGCGACCTCCCCGTCACCCGGCACCCGCTCCCCAACCTGCGCGCCCTCAACTTCGTCGTCGAGGGCCTCCTCGGCGAGGGCGTCGCCGCCCAGCACCGCTTCGACCCGCAGGCCAAGGCACTCGGCGAATGGCTGCGCGCCCGGCACATGGACATCCCGGAGGTTCTGCTGTGACCGTCCTCGCCTCCGCCCTCGACCCCGCCGCCCCCGACCACCGAGCCAACCGCGAGGCCATGCTCGCCAAGCTCGCCGACCTGGACGCCGAACACGCCAAGGCGCTCGCGGGCGGGGGTGAGAAGTACGTCGCCCGGCACCGGAAGCGCGGCAAGCTGCTCGCCCGCGAGCGCATCGAGCTGCTCCTCGACCCCGACACGCCCTTCCTGGAGCTGTCGCCGCTGGCCGCCTGGGGGAGCGAGTATGCCGTCGGCGGATCCCTCGTCACCGGCATCGGGGTCGTCGAGGGCGTCGAGTGCCTGATCACCGCCAACGACCCGACCGTGCGCGGTGGCGCCAGCAACCCCTGGTCGCTGAAGAAGGCCCTGCGCGCCAACGACATCGCGCTCGCCAACCGGCTGCCCTGCATCAGCCTGGTCGAGTCCGGCGGCGCCGACCTGCCGTCCCAGAAGGAGATCTTCATCCCCGGCGGCGCGATCTTCCGGGACCTCACCCGGCTGTCGGCGGCCGGCATCCCGACCGTCGCCGTCGTCTTCGGCAACTCCACGGCCGGGGGCGCGTACATCCCCGGCATGTCCGACCACGTGATCATGGTCAAGGAGCGGGCGAAGGTGTTCCTCGGCGGGCCGCCCCTGGTCAAGATGGCCACCGGTGAGGAGAGCGACGACGAGTCGCTGGGTGGCGCCGAGATGCACGCCCGCACCTCCGGTCTCGCCGACTACTTCGCCGTCGACGAGCCGGACGCCCTGCGCCAGGCCCGCCGCGTCGTCGCCCGACTGGGCCACCGCAAGGCGTACCCGGACCCGCCCCTCGCGGAGCCACCCAAGTACGACGCGGAGGACCTGCTCGGCATCGTCCCGGGCGATCTCAAGGCCCCCTTCGACCCGCGCGAGGTGATCGCCCGGATCGTCGACGCCTCCGACTTCGACGAGTTCAAGCCGCTGTACGGGACGAGCCTGACCACCGGCTGGGCGTCCCTGCACGGCTACCCGGTCGGCATCCTGGCCAACGCCCAAGGGGTCCTCTTCAGCGAGGAGTCACAGAAGGCCGCCCAGTTCGTCCAGCTCGCCAACCAGCGCGACATCCCGCTCCTCTTCCTGCACAACACCACCGGCTACATGGTCGGCAAGGAGTACGAGCAGGGCGGCATCATCAAGCACGGCGCGATGATGATCAACGCGGTCTCCAACTCCCGCGTCCCCCACCTGTCCGTCCTCCTGGGCGCCTCCTACGGCGCCGGTCACTACGGCATGTGCGGCAGGGCGTACGACCCCCGCTTCCTCTTCGCCTGGCCCAGCGCCAAGTCCGCCGTCATGGGCCCGCAGCAGCTCGCCGGCGTGCTGTCCATCGTCGCCCGCCAGTCGGCCGCCGCCAAGGGACAGCCGTACGACGAGGAGGGCGACGCGGCGCTGCGCGCCATGGTGGAGCAGCAGATCGAGGCCGAGTCGCTGCCCATGTTCCTGTCCGGGCGGCTCTACGACGACGGCGTCATCGACCCGCGCGACACCCGCACCGTCCTCGGCCTGTGCCTGTCCGCGATCCACACCGCGCCCTACGAGGGTGCGCGCGGTGGCTTCGGCATCTTCCGGATGTGAGGGGAACCCCGTGATCAACGAGGGAGACATCGTGATCAGCACCGTCCTCGTCGCCAACCGGGGCGAGATCGCCTGCCGGATCTTCCGCACCTGCCGTGAGTCGGGAATCCGAACGGTCGCGGTGCACTCGGACGCCGACGAGAACGCCCTCCACGCGCGCGTGGCCGACGCGGCCGTACGACTGCCGGGGACGGCCTCCGCCGACACCTATCTGCGCGGCGACCTGATCGTGAAGGCCGCGATCGCCGCCGGAGCGGACGCCGTGCACCCCGGTTACGGCTTCCTCTCCGAGAACGCCGACTTCGCGCGCGCGGTGCGGGACGCGGGGTTGGTGTGGATCGGGCCGCCGCCGGAGGCGATCGAGGCGATGGCGTCCAAGACGCGCGCCAAGGAGCTGATGGGCATCGCGCCCCTGGACCGGGTCACCGAGGCCGACCTGCCGGTCCTGGTGAAGGCGGCGGCCGGTGGCGGCGGGCGCGGCATGCGCGTCGTACGGCGTCTCGTCGACCTCGAAGCCGAACTGACCGCCGCCCGCGCGGAGGCGGCGAGCGCCTTCGGTGACGGCGAGGTGTTCGTCGAGCCGTACGTCGAGAACGGCCGCCACGTGGAGGTGCAGATCCTCGCCGACACCCACGGCACGGTGTGGGCGCTCGGCACCCGGGACTGCTCCCTCCAGCGCCGCCACCAGAAGGTGATCGAGGAGGCCCCGGCACCCGGCCTGAGTCCCCGGCTCGACGCCGAGCTGCGCGACACGGCCGTCCGCGCCGCCCGCGCCGTCTCCTACGTGGGCGCCGGAACCGTCGAGTTCCTGGTCGGTGCCGACGGCAGGGCGTACTTCCTGGAGATGAACACCCGGCTCCAGGTCGAACACCCGGTGACGGAGGCGATCTTCGGCGTTGACCTCGTCGCCCTCCAGCTGCGGATCGCCGAGGGCCACGCTCTCGACAACGACCTCCCCCGCGCGCGTGGCCACGCCGTCGAGGCCCGCCTGTACGCCGAGGACCCCGCGCAGGGCTGGGCCCCGCAGACCGGCCGCCTGCACCGCCTCGCCGTCCCGGACGGCATTCGCCTGGACACCGGCTACACCGACGGCGACGACATCGGCGTCCACTACGACCCGATGCTCGCCAAAGTGGTCGCCCACGCACCCACCCGTGCGGAGGCCGTCCGCCGCCTCGCCGGCGCCCTGGAACGGGCGGCGATCCACGGCCCGGTCACCAACCGGGACCTCCTCGTCCGCTCCCTGCGCCACGAGGAGTTCACGTCCGCCCGCATGGACACGGGCTTCTACGACCGCCACCTGACCGACCTGACGGTGCCGGCGCCGGACCCTCTCGCTCCGCTGGCCGCCGCCCTCGCCGACGCGAGCGCGCCCGCCCGCTCCCGCTTCGGCGGCTGGCGCAACCTGCCCTCGCAGCCCCAGCTCAAGCGGTACGCCATGGCGGGCGAGGAACACGAGGTCCGCTACCACCACACCCGCACGGGCCTCGCCGCCGACGGCGTACGCGTCGTCCACGCCGACGCCACGCGGGTCGTCCTCGAAGCGGACGGCGTACAGCGCCGCTACGAGGTCGCCCGCTACGGCGACCGCGTCCACGTCAACGCCACCACCCTCACCGTTCTGCCCCGCTTCCCCGATCCCACCGCCCAGCACGCCCCCGGCTCCCTCCTGGCCCCCATGCCGGGCACGGTCGTCCGCGTCGCGGAGGGCCTGACGGAGGGGGCGAGGGTCGAAGCCGGCCAGCCCCTCCTGTGGCTGGAGGCCATGAAGATGGAACACAGGATCACCGCCCCGGCCACGGGCACGCTGACGGCCCTCAACGCCGAGCCCGGCAGGCAAGTGGAGGTCGGCGCCCTCTTGGCCGTAGTAGAGGGAGATGCCGAGTAGGGGCGCGGGGAACTGCGCGACAAGCCACGACGAATCCCGCACCCGAAGGAGCACAGAGATGACCACCCTCCTCGAATCCGAAGAGCACAAGTCCCTCCGCGAAGCGGTAACGGCCTTCGCCAAAACCCACCCCCACACCCTCAACGCCGAAGACAACACCCGCCTCTGGCAAGACGCAGCCAAGCTCGGCTACATCGGCGTCAACCTGCCGGAGGCGTACGGCGGTGGCGGCGGCGGCATCACCGAACTCTCCCTCGTCCTCGAAGAGATGGGCGCTTCGGGCAACCCCCTGCTCATGATGATCGTCTCCCCGGCGATCTGCGGCACCGTCATCGCCCGCTTCGGCACCGACGAACAGAAGCGCGAGTGGCTCCCGCCGCTCGCCGACGGCACCCGCCTCATGGCCTTCGGCATCACCGAACCCGACGCCGGCTCCAACAGCCACCGCATCACCACGACGGCACGCAAAGACGGCACCGACTGGCTCCTCACCGGCCGCAAGGTCTTCGTCAGCGGCGTCGACATCGCCGACGCCACCCTCGTCGTCGGCCGAACGGAAGACGCCCGCACCGGCAGGCTCAAGCCCTGTCTGTTCATCGTCCCCCGCGACACCCCCGGCTTCGAGCGCCGGCAGATCGACATGGAACTCAACGCCGCGGAGAAGCAGTTCGAGCTGACCCTCGACGACGTGCGGCTGCCCGCCGAAGCGCTCGTCGGCGACGAGGACGCGGGCCTCCTCCAGCTCTTCGCCGGCCTCAACCCCGAGCGCATCATGACGGCGGCGTTCGCGATCGGCATGGGTCGCTACGCGCTCTCCCGGGCCCTGGAGTACGCCCGCGAGCGCACCGTCTGGAAGACCCCCATCGGCGCCCACCAGGCCATCGCCCACCCGCTCGCCCAGGCGCACATCGACCTCGAACTCGCCCGCCTGATGATGCAGAAGGCGGCCCACCTCTACGACGCCGGTGACGACACGGGCGCCGGCGAGGCCGCCAACATGGCCAAGTACGCCGCCGGGGAGGCTTGTGTGAAGGCCGTCGACCAGGCCGTCCACACCCTCGGCGGCAACGGCCTCACGCGCGAGTTCGGGCTCGCCTCGCTGATAACGGCGGCGCGCGTGGCCCGTATCGCACCGGTGAGCCGGGAGATGATCCTCAACTACGTCTCCCACCAGACCCTGGGTCTGCCCAAGTCGTACTAGCCCGTGCCCCAACCCGTTTGGGAGGAACCGTGTTCCGCAGCGCGTACGCAGATGTCCCGCCCGTCGACCTGCCCATCCACGACGCGGTGCTCGGCCGGGCCGCGGGCTTCGGCAGCACCCCGGCGCTGATCGACGGCACCGACGGCACCACCCTCACCTACGAGCAGGTGGACCGGTTCCACCGGCGCGTCGCCGCCGCCCTCGCCGAGGCCGGTGTCCGCAAGGGCGACGTCCTCGCCCTGCACAGCCCCAACACGGTCGCCTTCCCGCTCGCCTTCTACGCCGCCACGCGCGCGGGTGCCTCGGTCACCACCGTGCACCCGCTCGCCACGGCGGAGGAGCTGGCCAAGCAGCTCGCCGACTCCCGGGCCCGCTGGATCGTCACCGTCTCGCCCCTGCTGGAAACCGCCCGCCGGGCCGCCGAACTCGCCGGCGGTGTACGGGAGATCTTCGTCTGCGACAGCGCGCCCGGCCACCGCTCGCTCATCGACATGCTGGCCTCGACCGCGCCCGAACCGTCCGTCGCCGTCGACCCGGCCGAGGACGTCGCCGCGCTGCCGTACTCCTCGGGCACCACCGGCACCCCCAAGGGGGTGATGCTCACCCACCGGCAGATCGCCACCAACCTCGCCCAGCTCGAACCGCTGATGCCGGCCGCGCCGGGCGACCGCGTCCTCGCCGTGCTGCCGTTCTTCCACATCTACGGCCTCACCGCCCTCATGAACGCGCCGCTGCGGCTCGGCGCCACCGTCGTCGTCCTGCCCCGCTTCGACCTGGAGCAGTTTCTCGCCGCCATCCAGAACCACCGCATCACCGGCCTGTACGTCGCCCCGCCGATCGTCCTCGCCCTCGCCAAGCACCCCCTGGTCGCCGACTACGACCTCTCCTCTTTGAAGTACGTCGTCAGCGCCGCCGCCCCCCTGGACGCGAAGCTCGCCGCCGCCTGCTCGCAGCGGCTCGGCCTGCCGCCCGTCGGCCAGGCCTACGGCATGACGGAACTGTCCCCGGGCACCCACGTGGTCCCCCTGGACGCCATGGCCGAGGCGCCGCCCGGAACCGTCGGCAAGCTGATCGCCGGCACCGAGATGCGCATCGTCTCCCTCACCGACCCCGGCAAGGACCTCGGGACCGGGGAGTCCGGCGAGATCCTCATCCGCGGCCCCCAGGTCATGAAGGGCTACCTGGGCCGCTCCGACGCGACCGCCGCCATGATCGACGAGGACGGCTGGCTGCACACCGGCGACGTCGGACACGTCGACGCCGAGGGCTGGCTGTTCGTCGTCGATCGGGTCAAGGAGCTCATCAAGTACAAGGGCTTCCAGGTGGCCCCCGCCGAACTGGAGGCCCTGCTGCTCACCCACCCCGGCGTCGCCGACGCGGCCGTCGTCGGGGTGTACAACGACGACGGCACCGAAGTGCCGCACGCGTACGTGGTGCGCGGGCCGGCCGCCGCGGACGACCTCTCGGCGGGCGAGATCATGATGTACGTCGCCGAACGCGTCGCGCCCTACAAACGCGTCCGCGGGGTCACCTTCATCGACGGCGTGCCCAGGGCGGCCAGCGGCAAGATCCTGCGCCGGGAACTGCGGGAGCGCCACTCATGAGCCCGGTCGCCCGCACGCGCGCGCGGGGCGTCGAGATCCTCACCCTCGACTCCCCGCACAACCGCAACGCCCTCTCCGCCGCCCTCGTCACCGACCTGGCCGCCGCCCTCACCGACGCCGGCCAGGACACCGACGTCCGCGCCGTCGTTCTCACCCACACCGGCAACACCTTCAGCGCCGGCGCCGACCTGCGCGACCCGCCCGACCCGGGCGCCCTGGTCGGCCTGCTCCGTCAGATCGTCGAGCTGCCCAAGCCGGTCGTGGCCCGCGTCTGCGGACACGTCCGCGCGGGCGGCCTCGGCCTGCTGGCCGCCTGCGACATCGCGGCGGCGTCGACGGAGGCCACCTTCGCCTTCACGGAGGTGCGCATCGGCGTGGCCCCCGCCGTCATCTCCCTCCCGCTCCTGACGCGCACCGACCCCCGCGCCCTCGCCCGCTACTACCTCACCGGCGAGCGCCTCGACGCCGCCGAGGCCGCCCGGATCGGCCTGGTCACGGCGGCGGGCGACGACGTGGACGCCGTACTGGAACCCGTCCTGGACGGTGTGCGCCGCGCCTCACCGCAGGGCCTGGCCGAGACGAAACGGCTGCTCACGGCTAGGGTGCTGGAGGCCTTCGACCGGGACGCGGCCGACCTGACCGCGCTCTCGGCCCGGCTGTTCGCCTCCCCGCAGGCCCGCGAGGGGATGACGGCCTTCCTCGAACGACGGGATCCGGAATGGGTGGTGTGAGCGGCGCCGTGCACACGGCCGACCGTGCGGAGCGCAGGCCCAAGCAGGACCGCAGCCGGGCCACCCGGCAACGGCTCCTCGAGGCCGCCGTGGCCTGCCTCGCCGAACGCGGCTGGGCGGGCTCCACGGTCTCCGTCGTCGCCGAACACGCCGGGGTCTCCCGGGGCGCCGCCCAGCACCACTTCCCGACCCGCGAGGACCTGTTCACGGCGGCCGTGGAGTACGTCGCGGAGGAGCGGTCCGTCGCCCTGCGGGCCCTGTTCCCCGAGGGCGCGGCCGCCGACGACCGCCGGGCCGTGGTCGCCGCCCTGGTCGACCTCTACACCGGGCCCCTGTTCCGCGCCGCCCTCCACCTGTGGGTCGCCGCCTCCAACGAGGAGCAGCTGCGCGGCCGGGTGACCGAGCTGGAGGCCCGCGTCGGCCGCGACAGCCACCGCATCGCGGTCGAACTCCTCGGCGCCGACGAGTCCCGGCCCGGCGTCCGCGAGACCGTCCAGGGCCTGCTGGACATGGCCCGCGGCCTGGGCCTCGCCAACCTCCTCACCGACGACGCGGCACGCCGGGAACGGGTGGTCGAGCAGTGGGCCCGGCTGCTGGACGAGGCGCTGGACTGAAGCCCGGTCCGCTCAGGGGCTGAGCCGCTCCACCCGCCAGCTTCCGTCCGCCTCCGCCACGTACCGCAGCCGGTCGTGCAGCCGGTTCTCGCGTCCCTGCCAGAACTCCACCGTCCGCGGCGCCACCCGGAACCCGCCCCAGTGCGGCGGCACCGGCACCTGCTCGCCCTCCGGATAGCGCGCGGCCAGCTCGGCGTACGCGGAGTCCAGGGCGCCCCGGTCGGCCACCACCGCCGACTGGACGCTGGCCCAGGCGCCCAGCTGGGAGCCGTGCGGCCGGGTCCGGAAGTACGCGGCGGTCTCGTCCCGCCCGGTCCGCCGCGCGACGCCCGTGACGACGACCTGCCGGGCCATTCCGTGCCAGGGGAACAGCAGGGAGACGTACGGGTTCTCGCCCAGCTCGCGCGCCTTGCGGGAGTCGTAGTTGGTGTAGAAGACGAAGCCCTGCTCGTCGAAGTGCTTCAGCAGCACCGTGCGGGAGCTGGGCCGGCCCTCGGCGTCGGCCGTGGAGACGACCATGGCGTTCGGCTCGAACAGCCCGCCATCGGTCGCGGCCTGCTTGAACCAGCGCGCGAACTGCTCGACGGGGGTGGCGGCGAGCGCTGACTCGGAAAGCCCCTCGGCCCGGTACTGCTTGCGCATCGAGGCGAGAGCATGGGGGATGGCATCGCGGTCGGTCACATCGGCCATCCTGCCGTATGCGTCGTGTCCTTCGTCACGGAGTGGCACTGAGTGCCGCGCCCCCTCCCCAAAGGTGGCACTCGGAGATATCGTGCTGGTCCCGTCCCGGTTGGATGACCGCCGACCGAACGGGGCATCACAGGGATGACCGCACACAAGGACCGCGAGTCGGAGCAGGACCGCGGATCCGGGGGACCCGGTGCACGCGACGGGCCGGTCGCCACACATCACGATCACGAGGAGCCGCCTGATGTCCGACTTCGTACCCGGGCTCGAAGGAGTCGTCGCGTTCGAGACGGAGATCGCCGAACCCGACAAGGAAGGCGGCGCCCTCCGCTACCGCGGCGTCGACATCGAGGACCTGGTCGGGCACGTCTCCTTCGGCAACGTCTGGGGCCTGCTCGTCGACGGTGCCTTCAACCCGGGCCTGCCGCCCGCGGAGCCCTTCCCGATCCCGGTGCACTCCGGCGACATCAGGGTCGACGTCCAGTCGGCGCTCGCCATGCTGGCACCGGTCTGGGGCCTCAAACCCCTCCTGGACATCGATGCCGAGCAGGCCCGTGCCGACCTGGCCCGCGCCGCCGTCATGGCCCTGTCCTACGTCGCCCAGTCGGCCCGCGGCCAGGGGCTGCCCATGGTCCCGCAGCGCGAGATCGACAAGGCGCAGTCGGTGGTCGAACGCTTCATGATCCGCTGGCGCGGCGAGCCCGACCCCAAGCACGTCGCCGCGGTCGACGCCTACTGGACCTCCGCCGCCGAGCACGGCATGAACGCGTCCACGTTCACCGCCCGCGTCATCGCCTCCACCGGCGCCGACGTGGCCGCCGCCCTCTCCGGCGCCGTGGGCGCCATGTCCGGCCCGCTGCACGGCGGTGCCCCCTCCCGCGTCCTGCACATGATCGAGGAGATCGAACGCACCGGCGACGCCGAGGCCTACGTCAAGAAGACCCTGGACGCCGGCGAACGCCTCATGGGCTTCGGCCACCGCGTCTACCGCGCCGAGGACCCCCGCGCGCGCGTGCTGCGCCGCACCGCCCGCGACCTGGGCGCGCCGCGCTTCGAGGTCGCGGAGGCCCTGGAGAAGGCCGCCCTGGCCGAACTCCACGCCCGCCGCCCCGACCGCGTCCTGGCCACCAACGTCGAGTTCTGGGCGGCCATCATGCTGGACTTCGCCGAGGTCCCGGCGCACATGTTCACCTCGATGTTCACCTGCGCCCGCACCGCCGGCTGGTCCGCCCACATCCTCGAACAGAAGCGCACCGGCCGCCTGGTCCGCCCCTCCGCCCGCTACGTGGGCCCGGGGACCCGCAACCCGCGCGAGATCGAGGGCTACGAGGACATCGCGAACTGACGGGCGGGGGCCGAGGAGCCCCCGTACACGCAGACGACCCGCGAGTCTGGTTCCTCCAGTGGAGGAGCCGGCCGGACGTACCGGCGACTCGCGGGTCGGGTGACTGCTTGGGATTGGGCCGGCCGCGCGCGTCTGTCACACGCTGGTCCGGCACCGCACTGAGTGTGGTGGCGAGCCGCTAGCCCGCAGTCACCTCACGCGTCCGGTAGTCATACATCTGCCGAACCACCTCCCTTCCGTGTACTCCACACCCTAGGAACCGGTCGCCCACCGGGCAATCGGTTTTTTCGCCCCGGATCCGCCGACGATCTCCATGGACGCGTCCGCGCTGGTCACCTACGGTTCCGCCCATGACGAACCGACTGGGCCGACTGCCGGACCCGACGCTGCGGATCGCGACCGTGGACGGCGACGCCATGGTGGAGGAGTGGCGCCACGTGCACAACGCCGTCGTGCCGCCCGCCGCGATGTCCCTGGACGAGGCGCGGGAACGCTGCGCGCGCTACCGGCTGGAGAACGCCTACCTCGGGGACGTGCTCGTCGGCTGCTCGACCGTGCGCCCGCCCGAGGGCGAGGAACGGGTGGCGACCGTGATCGCCCGGGTACTGCCCCCGTTCCGCCGGCGCGGGATCGGTACGGCGCTCTACGCGTCGGGGCTCGCGCACGCGCGCGTACTGGGCGCCGGGGCCGTGGAGACCGTGGTGCTGGCGGCCAACGCCGACGGGCTGCGGTTCGCCGAGGCGCGGGGGTTCGCGGAGCGGGAGCGGTACGTGCTGGACGGCGAGAGTGACGAATGGGTCGATCTGCGGCTCGTCCCGCACCCGGCATGACGGGGGCGTATGCCGAGTTTCCGCAGTACAACGATTTCTGCAATCTTGCGGGAACCCGGTGTGTGGTGCATCACGTTCGAGTTGAATGAAGGCCAGTGAACGAACCGGCGTACGGTACGGCGGACGCAGCCTGCAGGGGGTCCAGGTGAGTGCTTCCCGGCGTAGTGGGACCACCGACGAGCTGGGGCCGGACGAGCCGGAGCAGCCCGAGCGGGACGGCGCGGACCTGTTGGCCGCGCTCCTCGACGGCATGGACGCCGCCCTGTGCGCCTTCGACGCGGACGGGGTCGTCACCCACTGGAACCGTGAGGCGGAGCGGATCCTCGGCTGGAGCGCGGCCGAGGCCGTGGGGCGGCAGGGCTTCGCCGGCTGGGCGGTGCGCACGGCGGACGCCGGGGAGGTCGAGGAGCGGCTGCTGTCCGCGATGCGGGCGCCGGGGCGGCAGGTGCACGAGTTCGCGCTGCTGACCAAGGACGGCGGGCGCGTGCTGGTGCGTACGCAGTCCGCGGCCGTGCGCGGCCCCGACGGCAGACCCGCGGGGGTGTACTGCGCGTTCAGCGAGGTGCACGCGCAGATCGACCTGGAGCGGTCCATCGCGCTGAGCGAGGCCCTGCTGGAGGACGCGAGCTGGGGTGTCGTGCTCGTGGACGCCGACCTGCGCCCCGCCGTGGTCAACGCCCACGCGGCGCGTGCGCTGGGCGCCGGGCGTACGTCCGTACTGGGCCGGCCGCTGGGCGAGCTGCTCACCCAGGGCGTCGAGGAGCTGGAGAACGCGCTGACGCACGTCCTCGCGGAGGGCGCGCCGCCCGCGCCCGCCGAGGTCTGGGTGCGGGTGCGCACCTCCGAGGGCGAGCGGCGCCGGTGCTGGCGCAGCGGGTTCGTGCGGCTGGCGTCGCCGCTCGCCGAGGAGCCGGTGCCCCTGGGCGTCGGCTGGCTCTTCCAGGACATCACCGAGGCCAAACAGGGCGAGCAGGAGGCGGCGCTGCTGCGGTTCCGGGCCAATCAGCTGCACCGGGCGGCGCGGGCGGCGGCCGAGTGCGAGGATCCGGCGGAGGCGGCCGTCGTCCACCTGGACTTCGCGCTCGCCGGGTTCGCCGACCACGCCCTGATCGACCGGGTGGTGGGCGGGTCGGCGGCGGACACCGACACGGCCGAGCCGGTCCGGCTGGTCCGGGTCGCGGCCACACCGTCCGGCGCGCCGGGCCCGAGCGTGTTGACCGGGACGGCGGGGGTGCCGGTGCGGTACGCCGAGGGGCATCCGGCGGTGCAGTGCGTGGAGCGGACGGGCTCGGTGCGGACCGGCGCGGGGGTCAGGGCCACGCCCGAGCAGGCGCGCGAGTGGGCCGCGGCGCGGCAGTGGCCGGCGGACACCGTGCACGGCCTGTGCGCGGTGCTGCGCAGCCGGGGCCGGACCCTGGGAGTCGTGACGTTCCTGCGCGGCGCGGGCCGCAGCGCCTTCGAACGCCCCGACGCGATGTACGCCGAGGACGTGGCGACCCACATCGCAACGGCCCTGGACCTGGCCGACACGATGGAGCAGCCGGAGAAGAGGTAGCAGGGCACCGGGCCGGCCGCCCGCACCCGACCGCCGGCGCGGACGGGCCGCGGGCGTGTGGCCGGTGGTGCCGGCGGGCGCGGGTGTGTGGCCGATGGTGTTCGGGCGCGGGGTGTCGGTTGCGGCGCCGGGGCGGGCGGGGACGCGGCCGGTGGTGTTCGGGCGGGTGGCTGCGTGCCCGGGTGGGCGTGGGTCCGGTCGTGTCCGGGCGGGCCGTGGTGGGGCCCCGGGGGCAGGTCCGCGGGGGGATCAGTGGCGGTAGAAGATCCGGTCCCGGTACTGGTCCAGCACGCGGCCGTTCCATTCGTGGCCGCCGTCCACGTTGCCCGAGCGCAGCAGCGGGGGCTCGATGCCGCGGTCGGCGAGGGAGGTGGCCGCCGTGGCCATCACGGCCTGGAGGAGGGCGCTGGTGACGACCGTGGACGCGGGCGCGAAGGGCGCCGGGACGGTGTCGAGCGTGAGCTCCGCGTCCCCGACGGCGATCTTGGAGTCCAGGACGAGGTCGCAGTGGTCCTTGAGGAAGGTGCCGGAGGCGTGCCGCGACGTCGTCCCGGAGGTGTACGCCACCGAGGTCACGCCGATCACCTTCACGCCCAGCGCGCGTGCGTTCACGGCCATTTCCACGGGCAGGGCGTTGCGCCCGGACAGGGAGACGATCACCAGGGCGTCACCCGCGCGCAGCGGCGAGGAGTCGAGGACGGCGCTCGCGAGACCGTCGACGCGTTCCAGGGCGGAGCCGAGCGTGGCCGGCATGACGTCGACGCCGACGACACCGGGCACGGCGAGCAGGTTCATCAGGGCGAGTCCGCCGGCGCGGTACACGACGTCCTGCGCGGCGAGGGAGGAGTGGCCGGCGCCGAAGGCGAAGAGCCGGCCGCCGTTCTGCACGGTGTCGGCGAGCAGCGTACCGGCCGCCTCGATGGTGTCCGCCTCCTCGTCGCGCACGCGTCGCAGGAGGTCGATCGCCGCGTCGAGGAACTGGCCGGCCGGCTTGCGGTCGCTCATGCGGTGTCCCTTCGGTGTGGCTGCGTCGCGATCACCGTGCGGTCTGGACCAGTGCGGTGTCAATACGCCGGGCCGGGCCGGGCCGCGGCGGCGGCACCGGTGGCCGGAACACGCCGGTACGGACGGCCGGACGGCCCTCGGGGAGCCCCGGGTGGCCCCGGCTTTCCGCGGCGAGGCACGGTTGTCAGTGGTATGCGTCAGAATTGGATGCAGGGCCAGCGCACGCGCCGGTGGGCCGCAGCCTCCGGCAATCTCATCGAGGGGCACGTATGTCCGGACTGATCGACACCACGGAGATGTATCTCCGCACCATCCTCGAGCTGGAGGAGGAAGGTGTGGTCCCGATGCGCGCCCGGATCGCCGAGCGGCTCGACCAGAGCGGCCCGACGGTCAGCCAGACGGTGGCGCGCATGGAGCGCGACGGTCTGGTGTCCGTGGCGGCCGACCGGCACCTGGAGCTGACCGACGAGGGCCGTCGGCTGGCCACGCGGGTGATGCGCAAGCACCGCCTGGCGGAGTGCCTGCTCGTCGACGTGATCGGCCTGGAGTGGGAGCAGGTGCACGCCGAGGCGTGTCGCTGGGAGCACGTGATGAGCGAGGCCGTGGAGCGCCGCGTGCTGGAGCTGCTGCGCCACCCGACGGAGTCGCCGTACGGCAACCCGATCCCGGGCCTGGAGGAGCTGGGCGAGACCGACGGCGCGGACCCGTTCCTGGACGAGGGGATGGTGTCGCTCGCCGACCTGGACCCGGGCATGGAGGGCAAGACGGTCGTCGTGCGCCGTATCGGCGAGCCGATCCAGACGGACGCGCAGCTGATGTACACGCTGCGCCGGGCGGGTGTGCAGCCCGGCTCGGTGGTGAGCGTGACGGAGTCGGCGGGCGGCGTCCTGGTGGGCAGCGGCGGCGAGGCGGCCGAGCTCGAGTCGGAGATCGCCTCCCACGTGTTCGTCGCCAAGCGCTGAGTCGTCAACTTCCCGCCCGGTGCGGGGAGTTCGCGCCACCGGCGCCCATCGCGCGGTTCCCGTCGTTTCCGGGATTCAGTGCGCCGAATCGCAGCGTCCGGCCGCCGCGCGTGCGAGGCTGTGGCGTGCGGCCGCGATGTGCGGTCCGCGATGTGCGACCCATGGTGTGCGGGCTCTTGGCCGCGGGCCGACAGTGATGTCACCCGGCCGGAGAGGGGGAGGGACGTGCCGGAGAGAAGGAGAGGGCCCCGGCGCGCGATGGCGCCGGGGCCTGTCCTCCCCTGTGCTGACCCGGAGCCCCGAGCTCTCAGGGTCAATCCCCTCGGACCGTTTTCCCCGAGCGGTCCGCCTCCCGTTGAAGATCTCCCCCCGGCGGCGGCGATCAATCCCTGAGGGGGGTCACTCGAACGAGGGGTGTTGCTCACCGAAACGGCGTCTTCGAATAGGTATTCGATACGCTGCGAGTGTCGACCGGCAAGCAGGACGGCACGGCAGGCAGGACACGGTTCACAGGACCGGCGGCCCGAGGGGCGCCGTCCGAGCGGAGCTTGGGGGTGCCAGACCTATGGCGCGGCGCATCGACGTGACCGGCGCGGGCGGCGTACGCCTCGCCGCCTGGGAGTTCGGCGACCCTCCCAAGACCGACCGGGCGCACGAGGCCGACGGACGGCCGGGCGTGCTGTTACTGCACGGCCTGATGGGCCGCGCCTCGCACTGGGCCCCCACGGCCCGCTGGCTCTCCGCCCGCCACCGGGCCGTCGCCCTCGACCAGCGCGGCCACGGCCGCAGCGACAAGCCCCCGCGGGCCTCCTACACCCGGGAGGCCTACGTGGAGGACGCCGAGGCCGCCCTGGAGCAGCTCGCCCTGGGCCCGGCCGTCCTCATCGGCCACGCCATGGGTGCGCTGACCGCCTGGCAGCTCGCCGCCAAACGCCCCGACCTGGTCCGCGGTCTGATCATCTGCGACATGCGGGCCTCCGCGCTGGGCGCCGCCTCGCAGCACACCTGGGCCGAGTGGTTCCGGGCCTGGCCGGTCCCCTTCGCCACGCTCGCCGACGTGCGCAAGTGGTTCGGCGAGGACGACCCGTGGGTGGAACGGCCGAATCCGGCCCGCGGCGAGTTCTACGTCGAGGTGATGGCCGAGTCCCCGGACGGCTGGCGGCCCGTCTTCGAACCGGAGCAGATGCTCAGGTCCCGCGAGACCTGGGTCTACGACGCCCACTGGGAGGAGCTGGCCCAGGTGCGCTGCCCCACCCTGGTCGTCCGCGGCCTCGACGGCGAGCTGGGCCGCGCTGAGGCGCAGGAGATGGTCCGGGTGCTGCCCCACGGTCAGTACGCGGAGGTCGCCGACGCCGGCCACCTCGTCCACTACGACCAGCCGGAGGCCTGGCGGGCGGCCATCGAACCCTTCCTGGACGGCCTCCGGGAGAGCTGACCCCGTCACCCCTTGCTGACCGCCGTGAGAATCTCCGGCAGCCGACCCGCCGTACGCGGCGCCGCCAGCCGCAGCCCGAGCAGCGTCAGACCCGCGCCGTACACCGCGCCGACCGGCAGCAGCCAGCCCCCGCCGCCGCCCTCGCGCACGTTGAGCCAGATCGTCAGCGCGATCACCGGCGCGCACAGCAGGGCCGCGCCGACCATGCCGCCGACGATCGAGATCCAGGCCAGCCCGACCTGACCGGGCGCGACGTTCTTGTAGCCCTCCTGCGGGATGGAGTACGGGAAACGGGCCGACGTCCATGCGCCGGTCGCCAGCATCGCGCCGAGCAGCGCGAAGGACAGGCCCAGCGCCTCCGGCAGCGTCCGCCAGTCGTCGAGCATCGCCGTGGTCAGGACGGTGACGAGGGTGGCGTACGGCAGCGTGATCAGCAGCAGGGCCAGCGCGCGGGCCCGCAGCTCGACGTAGGCGTCCCGCGTCGACGAGATCGTCATCGCGACCATCCAGAAGGCGGACGTGTCCTGCCCGAACTGGTTGTACATCTGGATGCCGAGCATCCCGGCGGCGAAGCACGCGAAGTAGACGGAACCGGTGCCCTGCCAGGCGTTGAACACCGGCACGATCAGACCGATGGCCAGCGACGTCACCCAGGCCGCCTTGGTCTTGGGGTCGCGCCACACATAGCGCAGGGTGCGCTCCATGGTGGTGCCGGTGCGTCCGGCGGGGAGCAGCCGGGCGAGCCCCGCCGAGTCCCGCTCGCGCACCGGCCGGGTGTCGCCCTGGAGGGTGGAGCCGTCGGGCGTGGTCATCAGCCGGGTCAGATGGCGCGACCAGACCCGCAGCAGCAGCACCAGGGCCGCCGCGGTGAGCGCCAGCTGGGCGACGGCGACGCCGTACGACCCGTCGCTCGCCGCGTCCATCGCGCCGACCGCGGAGGCGGGCGGCACCCAGCGCAGCACGTCGGCCACCGGATCGAGCTGCTCCAGGCCCGACGAACCCAGCCGTTGCGCCCCGAAGTTGACGAGCTGCGCCCCGACCGCGACGACCAGTCCGCTCAGCACCGCCAGGTCACGCCCCTTGCGGCTGGTCAGCAGCCGTACGTTGGCGGCGGCGACGGCCCGGGCGAGGGTCACGCACACCAGCAGCGCGAGCACGGCACCGACGACCCCGACGGCGTACGCCGCCCCGCCGTGCGCGACCGCGACCACGGAACCGGCGAACATGCACAGCGTGAACAGTGGCCCGATCCCCACCAGCGACGCCGTGAGCAGGGCCCGGACCAGCGGGCGGGGCCGCAGCGGCAGCATCACCAGCCGGGTCGGGTCGAGCGTCTCGTCCCCGCTCGGGAAGAACTGCGGCATCACCGCCCAGCCCAGTCCCAGCACCGCCGCCAGCAGCACGATCAGCGAGTCCACGTGCGCGTGTCCGCGCAGGGCGATCAGGCCGAGCAGCTGGAGCGCGGTGAAGAGCAGGACGACGACGACCGACGCGATGTAGGCGGCCCGCCGCCCGCCGGACTGCCGCAGCCCGTTGCGCAGCAGCGACAGCTTCAGCCGTACGAAGACGGACGTGACGGACGCGACGGGCGCGGCTTCCGCTCTCATCGGGCCCCGCCACCCAGCCAGTCCAGGTCGGACCCGGCGTCCCGGGCCCCGGCACCGACGAGTTCGAGGAACGCCTGCTGCAACGAGTCCGCCTCACCGCGCACCTCGGCGAGGGTCCCGGTGGCGCGGATGCGGCCGGCGGCCATGACGGCCACCCAGTCGCACAGCGACTCCACCAGCTCCATGACGTGGGAGGAGAAGACGACGGTGGCGCCGGAGGCGGTGTAGCGCTCCAGCACCCCGCGGATCGTCTGGGCCGACACCGGGTCGACGCCCTCGAACGGCTCGTCCAGGAACAGCACTTCGGGATTGTGCAGCAGTGCTGCCGCGAGCCCGATCTTCTTCCGCATGCCGGTCGAGTAGTCGACGACCAGCTTGTGCTGGGCCCCGGCCAGGTCGAGCATGTCCAGCAACTGGGTGGCCCGCTTGTCGACCTCGGCGCCGGGCAGCCCGCGCAACCGCCCGGTGTAGCCGAGCAGTTCGCGCCCCGACAGCCGCTCGAACAGCCGCAGCCCCTCGGGCAGCACGCCGATCCTGGCCTTCACCTCCACCGGATCGCGCCACACGTCGTGCCCGACGACCTGGACCGACCCCTGATCCGGCCGCAGCAGCCCGGTCACCATGGAGAGGGTGGTCGTCTTCCCGGCCCCGTTCGGCCCGACAAGCCCGATGAACTTGCCCGCAGGCAACTCCAGATCAACCCCACCCACGGCAACCTGCTGCCCGAACCGCTTCCAGAGCCCTTGCACACGTACGGCGCTCGTACCCACCTGCGTCTCCCTCCGTCACCTTCGAACCCTACGGAGGGAGAAGCGTCCCGTCAGGGGCGCGGGGCGGTGTCGATGTGCGGCTCCGCCGCGTGGGCGCGATCAACCACGACGGGCCCGCGGTCGCCAGACAAACTGCAACCCGGCAGACGAATAGGCGAATAGGCGCCCCTAACGATCCCTGCCGCACGCATACGCCAACGGCGAGATCAGCTCCTCCACATCCGGCAACCACCGATTCGCCGGCGTCGGCCGACAGGCCCACTGCACGGCCCCCCGCGTCCCGTACCGCGTAGGCGGCGCAGCCACGTACGTCCCTTCCCCCAACGCCGTGAGATCAAGGGCCAGCGGCGACCACCCCAACCGCCGTACAAGATCCGGCACCTTCACCGCGGCTCCCGGCAGCACGAAGAACCGCATGCGGCGGTCCGGCGTCAGCGTCACCGGCCCGAGCGTCAGCTCCATCCGCTCCATCCGGGCCAGCGCCAGGAACCCCGCCGTCTCGGGCACGTCGATCGCGTCGAACGTGCGCCCCGTGGGCAGCAGGATCGACGCCGTCGGCTGCTTCTGCCACATCCGGCGGGCGACGGTCGCGCTGCCCGTCGCCTGCGTCGCCCAGTCCTCGCGCGCCGGGTGTGCTCCCGGGGCGGCGCACGCCGGGTCCCCGCAGGAGCAGCGCTGCACTCCGTCGGCGGCTTCCAGCCAGGTGCCGGGGAACACGTCCCAGTGGCGCTCCTCGGCGTAGCGGACGGCGGTCTCCAGCAGCGTTGCGCCGCGCTGCTGCGGGATCTGAGCGGTTTCGGTGCCCCGGATGGTCTCTGTCACGTGAACCACAACTCCCGTGCTCAACCCGGGTTACGGGGGTTGCGCGCGCGGGGGAGGAGCATCGATGCCGCATTCGGGGCGCATGGGCGCATATGTGGGGGCGCGCGGGAGGATTCGCCGCGCGAGCTGGGTAGCCACGTCTGGGTAGCCACGACGGGGACCGGCGCAGACCAGCACGGACCGGCGGCGATCGTCACCGACCGTCATCCCGGGCGATCCTCGCAAGCTTCGCAAGACTCGCATTGTCGGCACATCGACGGGGCATTGATCTTCACGGCCGGACCTTCTCGTCCGCCGGGACAGCATCGAACCGCAAGAGACCGCATGGGGGTTATGCCATGGCCGCAAGGCCGCTCGTCGCGCGGCAGCCGAACGAACGACTGCAGGCGCTCATTCAGGAAGCGGGCTGCTCGAACGCGGGCCTCGCCCGCCGGGTCAACATGTGCGGCGTCGAGCACGGCCTCGACCTGCGGTACGACAAGACGTCCGTGGCCCGCTGGCTGCGTGGACAGCAACCGCGCGGCCGGGCCCCGGCGATCATCGCCGAGGCGCTCGGACGCAAGCTCGGCCGCACGGTCACGATCGACGAGATCGGCATGGCCAACGGCAAGAACCTCGCGTCGGGCGTCGGCCTCCAGTTCTCGCCGACGGTACTGGGGGCCATCGAGCAGGTCTGCGAGCTGTGGCGCAGCGACGTGGGACGCCGGGACTTCCTGTCCGGCTCGTCCGTCGCCGCCTCCGCGCTCGTCGAACCCAGCCGCGACTGGCTGATCTCCGCGCCCGACTCGCAGGTGTCGCGCTCGGCCGGGCCGCGGGTGGGCCAGTCGGACGTGGCGGCCGTGCGGGCGATGACGCAGGCCCTGGTGGACCTGGACCACCAGTACGGCAGCGGGCACGTGCGCCCGGTGGTCGTGCACTACCTGAACAGCGTCGTCTCGGGGCTGCTCGCCGGTTCCTACCGGGAGGCGGTCGGACGGGAACTGTTCGCCACGGTCGCCCGGTTGACCGAGCTCGCCGGTTACATGGCCGTCGACACCGGGCAACCGGGCCTGGCCCAGCGGTACTACATCCAGTCGCTGCGCCTCGCGCAGGCGGCCGGGGACCGCGGATACGGCGGGTACGTCCTCGCCGCGTCCATGAGCCATCTGGCCGCACAGCTCGGAAACCCGCGCGAGATCGCACAGTTGGCGCGCGCGGCGCAGGAGGGTGCGCGCGGGCGGGTCACACCGCGCGCGGAGGCGATGTTCCACGCGGCGGAGGCACGCGGGCACGCGCTGCTCGGTGACGTGCGGGCCGCCCACGAGGCGGCCGGGCGCGCGGTCGGCGCCATGGAGGCGGCCGACGCGGCCTCCGGGGACGACCCGGTGTGGATCAGGCACTTCGACGAGGCCTATCTCGCCGACGAGTTGGCGCACTGCCACCGGGACCTCGGGCAGGCCGACGCGGCGGCGCGGTACGCGCGGCAGTCGCTGGAGGGGCACCCCGAGTCGCGGGCGCGCAGGCGGGCCATCGGGCATGTGCTGCTCGCCACCGCGCAGGTGCAGCAGCGCGAGATCGAACAGGCCTGCACCACCGCGACGAAGGCCGTGGAACTCCTCGAGACGCTGCGCTCGAACCGCGGCGCCGAGTACCTGGACGACTTCCAGGCGCGACTGGAGCCGTACCGGGAGGAGGCGGTGGTCAGGGAGTTCGGGGCGCGGATCGACCTGCAGGCGGCCGCCTGAACAGGGCGGTGAACGCGGGCCGATGAGCGCAAACGACCATCAACAGCGTGCCGCGGCCCGGTTTTGTTACTGCGGTCACAGGGAAGGAGTTGACGCCCCGGGCGGCGTGGCAGCGGGCTCAGGGGACCCGGTAGCGTGAGCCGACGATTCCGAAGGTCCCCCATTCGTAGGAGTCCCGGTGACGCAGAGCGGACAGGGCGAGGAGCCCTCGGCGCGGCAAGCGCGCGAAGGCATCGTGCTGCCCTCCGACGGCGGTGAGCCCTTGCTGCCCGGCCCGGCGGCCGGCGGTCCCGTCGGCCCGCAGGTCGGCGCGCCCGCCTCGGCACCGCCCGGCGGCCAGGCCTGGGACCAGCCGTGGGGCCCCGGGCAGCAGAGCCCGGTCCCGGACCAGGGCTGGCCCACGCCGTCCGGCGCCCAGCCCTGGGGGTCTTTGGAGTCCGCCGGTTCTCCTGCCCCGCAGCCCTGGTCCGTGCCGGACGGCCCGGCCCAGGCCCCCGGCGCCCTGCCGCCCCAGGCCGGCCCCGGCCCGCTGCCCCCGGAGGGCGCGCCCGCCCCGGCGTACGGCACACCGGCCGCCGGCGGCGCCTACGGCGCGCAGCCGCCGTACCCGCAGTACGGCCAGGCGGCGGCCCCTCAGCCGCAGGCGCCCCTGCCGACGGCCGCCCCTCATGCGCAGGCGCCCCTGCCGTCGTCCCACGCGTATCCGCAGGCGCCTCTGCCCTCGCCCGCCGCCCAGCCGCAGGCGCCGCTCCCGCAGGCGCCCGGGTCGGCGCCCGTCGACGAGGGCGTCACCCAGTACCTGCCGCCGGTCGGCGTACCCGTGGACGAGGGTGCGACGCAGTACATACCCCCCGTCGCCCCGGGGGCGCTGCCGCCGGAAAGACCCGTCGAGACGCACGCCGAGTCGACCCAGTTCCTCGGCCGGGCCCCGCAGTACGCCCCGCAGCCCGCCCCCGCCGCGCCCGTCCCCAACCCCGACGCCGAGGCCACGCAGTACATCGCGCCCGTGCCCGGTGGTGACGAGGGACGGCAGCCGCCCGCCGAGTTCGACAACCTCTTCCGCAGCGCGCCGGCCGCCGACGGTGCGGCCTCCAGCACCCAGCAGATGCCCCGCCTCGACTTCGACGAGCCGCGGCCACCCGGCCCCGCCGGCCCGTCCGGATACGCCCCGCAGGGCCCCGGCGCCGGGGCCGGCAGGCGGCGCGGCGGATACGACGACGGCGGCCGGGGTGGCCGCGGCGGCCGGACGGGCTCGCGGCTGCCGCTCTTCGCGGCCGTCGGTGTCGGCATCGCCGTCGTCGGTGTCGGCGCCGGTGCCCTGATGGCCGGCGGGGACGGCGAGGAGGACCAGGGCGGCAACCAGACCGTGTCCGCCACGGCCCCCGCCTCCGAGTCCGCGACCGCGTCCGCGTCGGCCTCCGCCTCGCCGTCCGCCGATCCGGTGCGGCAGCAAGCCGTCGAGCTGGACAAGCTCCTCGCCCACAGCGGCAACAGCCGGACCACCGTGATCAACGCCGTGGCCGACGTGCGGTCCTGCGACAACCTCCCCCAGGCGGCCAAGGACCTGCGCGAGGCCGCCAAGCAGCGCACCGGGCTGGTCACCAGCCTCTCCCAGCTGTCCGTGGACAAGCTGCCCCAGCACACCGAGCTGACCGCGGCCCTCACCAAGGCGTGGCAGGCCTCGGCGTCGGCCGACAACCACTACGCGGCCTGGGCCGACCGGACCGCCGGGAAGAAGGGCTGCAAGAAGGGCAAGGCCGCCACGCAGCCCAACGAGGCCAACCGCGCGAGCGGCACCGCGAGCAAGGAGAAGGCCACGGCCGCCAAGCTCTGGAACGTCATCGCCAAGCAGTACGGCCTGACCGAACGCGCCCCGACGGAGCTGTGACCCCGCGGCGCGGGTCAGGCCACGTCGGCGTTGCGCAGGATCCGTGTGGTGTCGACGGCGTCCTCGCGGTCCGACACCAGGCGGCCCTGCCGGACGACCTGCACGGTGACCTCGGTGTTGACCAGGCGCGGGAAGCCGACCGAGGCCAGCTTGTCGGCGAACGTCCACTGGAGGGTCGGCGTGAGTCCGCCCGTGCCGACCTTCAGCCCGCCGTCGAGGGCCCGCCGGACGGTGCCGGCGCTCACCTCGCCGTCGCCGAGCGACTCGACGACCTCCTTGAGGACGGTGTACGCGATCCAGGTCGTCTGCACTCCGGCGTCCGCGGCGTCGATGCTGTTGTCGCCGAACGCCTCCTCCTTGATCACCTTCTTCATCCCGTCCCAGGCCGGGTCGCTCGCCGCCGGGTACCAGCCGGTGACGTACGCCCCCTCGTACGGCCCGGTCGCCCCGCCGCTCGCGTTGATCGTGGTCTGGTCGGCGCTGCCGAGCACGGTCGCGGTCCGCACCTCGGCGTAGTCCGTGCGGGCCCGCCGGAAGGAGTCCATGAAGGTGCCGGTGCGGTCCCCGAGGACCGGCACCACGCACCCCGGTTCGGTCGGGTCGGTGGTCGTCCGCTCCAGCGCCCGCTCGGACTGGCCGTCGTACTCGGTGGCGTCCTCCTCCGCCCGCTGGTCGTGGGACGGCTCGTGTCCGCCCGCGGTCAGTCCCGAGTCGAGCAGCACGGGCAGCTGGTCTCCCGCGATGGTGTCGGGGCGCACCAGCGTGACGGGTCCGCAGGTGTCGGCGAGCGCGCTGCCGAGGCCGGCCAGCAGCGCGGGCTGGCCGCCGTTGACCGGGTAGGACAGCGGGCTGGTGAACTCCGTGTTGGTGATGCCGTAGCCGCCGATGTACGGGATCCCGGCGCCCTCCAGCACCGGGAAGAAGGAGTCGGCGTGCTGGCTGTAGGAGCCGACGACGGCGACCGCGTTCTCCTTGACGGCACGGCGGGCGCACTTCGCCGCGGTCACGCTGTCGTTGTGGTCGTTGCAGGTCAGGACGTTGAGCTTGCGGCCGTTGATGCCGCCCTGGGCGTTGATCCAGCGGGCGTAGGCGCGCGCGAAGGCGGGCATGCCGGGCTTGTTGGTCGCGCCCGTGTCCGCGGGGGCCCAGGTCATGACGGTGATCGGGTCGTCCCCGGAGCCCCCCGTGGCACCGGGGACGACCCCGCAGGAGGCGAGCGACGCGCACGCCACCAGCGCGCCGGCGGACAGCGCGCCGCGACGGGTGGCCCGGGAGCGGCCGCAGAGGCCGCGGAGGAAGCTGCTGCGGGTTGGTCGCCTTCCGGTCATGTATCCGCACGATTCCGTCACCCGGCCAACCTGGCAGTGACCTGCGGTCAACACATGGTGACGCGGAGGTGAATTGCGGGGGTCGGCGCGTCACGAGTGGAAGGGAACGTACGATCGATGACCGTGCAAGGTTCGGAGAACTCTTCCCGTCGCGGCCGTCGCTCCTCCACCATGGGCGGCATGCCACTCAACGACATGCCGTGGTGGCGCTGGCGCAGCAATGTGCGCTCCGCGCTGCACATGCTCTCCGCCCCCGCCTTCCAGCGGGACGTCTGGCTGGCCGGTGTGGACGGCTACGGGGACGTCACCGACGCGGTGTACCGGCTGGTGGAGGACACCTGGCTGGACCACTGGTCCGCGGAGAAGTACGTGGGCACGGTCTTCCGTGACTCGCAGGAGGCGGCGCTCGTCGACACCGCCGTGCTGCGCGTACTGCGGATCATGCACCAGGTCGGACCGGACGCGCCGGTGCACGCGTACCTCGACCACCCGGACTGGCCGGAGGCGGTGCGGGCGGCGCGCGACGCGCACGTGCGGCTGGCCACCGGCGACGGCGAGGACCCCGAGGCGGCGCCGCGCACGCTCGAGGTGCTGCGGATCCTGACCCGGTCCGTCTGACGGGACGCCCACCGGTTCCGGGGCCGGATATGGGAACCTGTCCTGCATGAACGAGCAGTCCTCCCCGGCCGCCGCCCCCTCCGCCGCCCCGGCCGACCAGTACGTCCTCACCCTGTCCTGCCCCGACAAGCAGGGCATCGTGCACGCCGTGTCGAGCTACCTGTTCATGACCGGCTGCAACATCGAGGACAGCCAGCAGTTCGGCGACCACGACACGGGACTGTTCTTCATGCGGGTCCACTTCTCGGCCGAGGCTCCGGTGACCGTGGACAAGCTGCGCGCCAGCTTCACGGCGATCGGTGACGCCTTCCACATGGACTGGCAGATCCACCGGGCCGACGACAAGATGCGCATCGTCCTCATGGTCAGCAAGTTCGGGCACTGCCTGAACGACCTCCTGTTCCGGTCCCGGATCGGCGCGCTGCCGGTGGAGATCGCGGCGGTGGTGTCCAATCACACCGACTTCGCCGAGCTGGTGGGGTCCTACGACATCCCCTTCCACCACATCCCGGTGACCAAGGACACCAAGGCGGCGGCCGAGGCGCGGCTCCTGGAGCTCGTGCGCGAGGAGAAAGTCGAACTCGTCGTGCTGGCCCGCTACATGCAGGTCCTCTCGGACGACCTGTGCAAGCAGCTGAGCGGGCGGATCATCAACATCCACCACTCCTTCCTGCCGAGCTTCAAGGGCGCGAAGCCGTATCACCAGGCGCACGCCCGGGGCGTGAAGCTGATCGGCGCGACCGCGCACTATGTGACGGCCGACCTCGACGAGGGGCCGATCATCGAGCAGGAGGTCGAGCGGGTCGGCCACGACGTCACACCGGACCAGCTGGTCGCGGTCGGGCGGGACGTGGAGTGCCAGGCGCTGGCGCGGGCCGTGAAGTGGCATGCGGAGCGGAGGATTCTGCTGAACGGACGCCGGACGGTCGTGTTCGCCTAGCGGCTCGGCCCCTACATCCGGCTCAAGCTCGCCGCCGCGAACAGTACGTCCCGGATCGCCTCCCGGTCCCCGACCTGACCCGCCGCCGCCTCCGCCGGAGGCACATGGCCCGCGGCCAGTCGGCAGAACTCCACGCCGTCCAGGGCGACATGGGCCACCTCGTGCTCGGCGGAGCCCACCGCGCCCGGTGAGTCCAGCGGGATGAACCACTCGCCGCCGCCCGAGCCCTCGATCTCCAGCCGCAGGCTGCGCCCCGGCTCACCGGCGGCGACCAGATGCGGCCGGGTGCCGGGCGCGGCCGGCCCGGCGCGGCGGCGTTCGGCCAGCACGCGGGGCAGCATCCGGGCGGCGAGGTCGATCATGAGGTTCAGGTGGCGCGCGGAGGGCGGCTCGTACGGGTAGTCCACCGCGTCGGCGATGTCCTCCGCGTGCACCCAGCACTCGAACGCCCGGTCCAGCATCGCGTCGTGCAGCGGCAGCTCGAAGTCGCCGTACGAGACCGGCATCCGCCCCGCGCCGCCGCCCGAGCCGCCGGTGAACGCCACGGTGCGGACGATGCCGTGGCTCTGCTCCCGCCACGGCGCGCGCACCGCGCGGGTCGGCGGGTAGTGCGAGGCACGCCAGTAGGCCTCGGTGCGGGCGGCCGGTGCGGGGGCCGCCGCGGTGATCTCGCCCAGCGGGTCGGTGAGGCCCAGGGCGACCGCGACCAGCCCGTCGACCGTCAGGAGGTGCGCGAGGACACCGGCGACGGTGGTACGGCGGCTCGCGGCACTGTCGGCCTCGAACCAGCGCAGCCGGACCGGGGCGTGCCACTCGGCGTCCCCGATGTCCTGGAGCAGCGCGTCCAGCCGTGCCGTCTCGGCGTCGTAGGGCGTGGCCCACTCGGGCACCGGGATGCGCGGCGGACGCCGCTCCAGGCAGCCCTCCAGCACGCGGGTGCGCAGGGCGGGGTCCAGGTCGAGACTCTCCGGGCGCTGGAGCAGCCCGACGGCCTCCCGCAGCCGCAGGGCCTCCTCGGCGCAGGTGTCGCACCCGCCGAGGTGCTCCTCGACGGCCGCCGCCTCCTCCGGCGAACAGGCGGCCAGTGCCCAGGCTCCGAGCAGCGACGTCAGCACCTGGTGCTCCAGCGCGAGCGGCGCGACCACCGGCGGGTCGGGCAGGGACCGCCCACCGTCCTCGACGGAGATCCTCGGAAGCGGTATACGCCTCTCGGTCCCCGGCCCGTCGGGAATGCCCGGGACGTCGCGGGGCCCGTGCTCGCCGTGCTCGTCGTACGCGTCGCTCATGCCGCACCCCCGTATCCGGGTGGCGCCCCGGGTGACTGCGGGGAGCCGGCGTCGCGGGCGGTGGAGAGCAGCTGGAGGCCGAGGCGGAGGCGGCGGCGGGCCTCGTCCTCCGTGACGCCGAGGTCGGCGGCGGTCTGGCGGTAGTCGCGGCGCTGGAAGTAGGCCAGCTCCAGGGCGGCGCGCAGCGGGGCCGGCATGGACTGGACGATGTAGTCGGCGCGGGCGGCGACCGAGGCGTGGCGCACCCTGCTCTCCAGCTCCTCGGTGGTGCCGGGGCCCCCGCGCGCGAGGGCGGCCGTCTCGGTGGCGCGCAGCCGCTGCACGGCCAGGCGGTGGGTCAGCGTGGCGACCCAGGTGCGCAGCGGGCCCTGCCGGGGGTCGTAGGCGTCCGGATGCTCCCAGACGTGCGCGAAGACGTCGCGCGTGATGCGGTCGGCGGCGCGTTCGTCACCGAGCACACGGTGCGCGAGACCGTGCACGAGCGACGCGAACCGGTCGTAGAGCTCACCCAGGGCGGCCGCCTCGCCGCGCGCGAGCCGCTGCTGCATCTTGCGGTCCCAGCGCAGTGGTACGTCCCTCTTCGCCATGCGGTTCCTTCACCCCCTGTCCGGCCTGCTGCGTCCGGCCCCCGCTCGCCGTGGCTCCGGGTTTCAGCCTCCCAGCCCACGCCCCAGCCTGCGGTCACCGTCTCCCCGAATGTAGTCGGCACGTCCGACAGCGCACGCCCCTTTGTGCCAATGTGCGCCCCCGACGGTCCGCAGGTGGTAAGCGCCTGCCCACGTCTCCCCTACCCTCTACCGTGCGACCGAATTCGATCGAACGAGATCGAAAGCGTCTGAAACAAGCCACTTCCGACCGGACTCCGTTTCCCGTCGCGTGTTTGCGGGAACGGCCGGTGGGCAGGCGCGCGCCCAAGAAGCGTAGGCACGGCTTCCGTTTCGGGTGAATCAGAACGGTCCGACGAATGAAGGGCATGGTGGTGATGTTCAACGTGACCGGCGGCGGTCGGGGCGAGTGGGCCGTGCTCCAGGTGTCGGGCGAGCTGGACCTGGTGACGTCACCGGTGCTGCGGCAGCGGGTGCACGACGAGGTGGCCGAGGGCCGGCACAGTCTCGTCCTGGATCTCTCGGAGGTCCTGTTCTGCGATTCCAGCGGGGTCGGCGTGCTCATTGCCTCGCGACGGCTCATCCGCTCCTGTCAGGGGCGGCTGCGCCTGATACTGCCCGCCCAGGGCGCCGTCGACGGGTCTCACGTCAACCGCGTGCTCGGCGCGCTCGGGGTGCGCCGGCTCTTCGACGTGCACCCCGACCTCGCCTCGGCGACCGGCGACGAGCCGCGCCCGCTCTCCGCGTAGACCGCGGAGGATTCCACCCGCGCCCGCCCGCGCCCGCCTGTGACGTCGTACGCTCCGAGCCAGACGCACGCACCGACACCGAGACGTGAGACGGCCGGAGGAAAGATGGACAACAGCGAGTACGAGCGCAGGATCGCCGCGCGGTTCGCCACCTTCGACCAGGACCGCAACGGCTACATCGACCGCGAGGACTTCAGTCGCGCGGCCAAGGCGGTGCTCGCCGCGTTCGGTACCGCCGCCCGGTCCGCCAGGGGCCAGGCCCTGTACAGCGGCGCGGAGGCGTTCTGGCAGGGCATGGCGGGCATCGCCGACCGGGACGGCGACCAGCGCATCACCCGTGAGGAGTTCGTCACCGGGGCCGTCAAGCGGCTGCGGGACAACCCGGAACGGTTCGGCGAGATCGCCCGCCCGTTCCTGCACGCGGCCCTGGCCGTCGCCGGCGCCGACAGCGACGGAGGCGTCACCGTCGGGGACGTGACCCGCCTGCTCGCCGCGCTCGATCTGCCGGACCACGTCGCGGCGGAGGTCGCCACCGCGCTCGACACGGACCGCGACGGCAGGGTGGGGGAGGCGGACATCGTCCCGGCCTTCGCCCGCTACTTCACGGTTCCCGAGTAGCGCCGGGGCCGGATGTCGCGGATCGTGGCAGAGCGGCGTCACAGAGCGTTGATATCGGGTTGTGTCCGCCGGGGGTCCCGTCACGGCCCGGAGTCGGTGCCACACTCCGGTACCTTGTGTGGGATGCGAGTGGTCCCGAGCGCCGACCGTGCCGGAGTTGCCCCCGAGGCGGCTCCGGAACCCGAGGTGCGCGGCCTGCCCTACAGGGTGGAACGGCTGTCGACCGCCGCCTGTTCGACTTCCCGGAACGAGCGTCGCACAGTATGCCGCACGGGTACTCCTTCGCGCTGGAATATGCCCGAAGCGCTTGTTGGCGTGACTGTACGTCAACCATGCTGTCCCACAAGGGATTCACGTTCCGTGAACCCTCGCCCGGCCTTTGTTCTGGTCATGCAGAAAATGGCTACGATCGTGGCCCTCATGAGGCGCGAGCCTTTGTGTCCGCCGGTTCGGATGGTGTGAGCGGTGCAGGTGCTTCAAGTGCAGCTGGAGATCCGGCCCGACCCCTCGGAAGTGGGGCGTGCCCGGCGGTGGGCGCGATCACGGCTCGTCGGGTCCGGGATACAGGCCGATGAACCACTCGCGGAGACGCTGGTCCTGCTCGTCTCCGAACTCGTCACCAACGCCGTGGTGCACACCGGCTGTTCCGCCGTCGTGCGGCTGGTGCTGCCGGGAGCGGTGACCGAGGAGACCGAGGGGGCGACCGTCCGTCTCGAGGTGGACGACGCCAGCGACCGGGCCCCGGTGCCCCGTTGCCTCGACGGCGAGGCGACGGGCGGCCGGGGCCTCGCCCTCGTCGACGGCCTCGCCGACCGCTGGGGCTGGAGCCGCGAGGGCGCCGGCAAGCGCATCTGGTGCGAACTGGACCGCTGCGCCGAGCGCGCGGAGCCCGCAGCGGCCTGCGGGAGCGTCGGTGCGGTGCCGTACGAGGGGCTGGCGTACGAAGTGGTCTAGAGGCGCCGGGTGCACGGGCCGCCGGCTCCCCGGGGGATGGTGCGGCGGTGCGCCTGCGTGTGCTTCCGTGCGCGCCCTTCGCCGACGGGGGTAAGTGGTGAATCCCTCTGCGCCGGTTGACGGATCGTTACCGTTTCCTCACGCTTGTAGGCAGCGATTCGCCGCGAGGGGACGGCGAGGGCCCGGTGACGGGGCCCTCGGCGAGTGTGGGTCGTGATTCGGCGGCGGTTCCCTCGGGGGCGAGGGGAGCCGGGCGGGAGCGCCGGAGTCGGGTGGCGGCGCGCGATGTCAGGCTCGGGGCGAATGGCGCCGCGCCGCCGGCCGACATCTCCGCCTCGTCACTCTCCACAAGCTGTGGACAACTCCGCCCGGAAGGTTCGCCGGTACGCGGTCGGGGTGACCCCGAGCGCTGCCTGGAGGTGCTGCCGCATCGACTGGGCGGTGCCGAAGCCGGCCTCGGTGGCCACCTGGTCGACGGACAGGCCGGTGGACTCCAGTAGGTGCCGGGCCCGTTCGACGCGCTGCTGAGTGAGCCACTGCCCCGGACTGATGCCGGCCTCCTCGCGGAACCGGCGGGTGAAGGTGCGTACCGACATGGATTCCTGCGCCGCCATGTCCCGCAGCTGGAGCGGCTCCCGGAGCCGGGCGAGTGCCCAGGCGCGGGCGTTGGTCGTGGACGACTGCTGCGGATCCGGCACCGGCCGCTCGATGTACTGCGCCTGTCCGCCGTCGCGGTGGGGCGGTACGACGGTGCGGCGGGCCACCTCGTTGGCGACGGCGGTGCCGTGGTCGCGGCGCACGATGTGCACGCACAGGTCGATCCCGGCCGCCACCCCGGCCGAGGTGAGGACGTCCCCGTCGTCGATGAACAGCACGTCGGCGTCCACCCGCACCTTGGGGAACAGCCGCTGGAAGTGCTCGGCGGAGGCCCAGTGCGTGGTCGCCGGGCGGCCGTCGAGGTACCCGGCCGCGGCCAGGACGTAACCGCCGGTGCAGATCGCCACGAGCCGGGTGCCGGGCCGGACCTGGGCGAGCGCGGCGGCCAGTTCCTCGGTGAGCACGCCCTCGTCGTGGACCGGGCCGAGCTCGTAGGAGGCCGGGACGACGACCGTGTCGGCGGTGGCCAGCGTCTCCGGGCCGTTCTCGACCAAGATCGCGAAGTCCGCGTCGGTCTCGACGGGCCCCGGCGGGCGGACGGAGCAGGTGACGACCTCGTACAGCCGGCGCCGGTGCTCGTCGCGGGCGAGTCGGAAGATCCGCTGCGGGATGCCCAGTTCGAACGGGAGCAGGCCGTCGAGGGCGAGGACGACGACGCGGTGCGGCCGGGGAGCGGGAGGCAGGGGCTCGGACGTCATGGCCCGATCCTAACGAACCCTGTCTTTCGGGCCACTCGTTCGGCCGGGCCCGGTGGCGGAAGCTCGATGACGTGACCCAGACAACCGACGCCGCAGCAGCCGTACGGAAGCCCGAGCCCACCCGGCCCCGCCGCCCCCGCGTGCACCGCGCCTGGTGGGTCGCCGCCGTCACCTTCGTGACGATCATCGGCGCCGCGGCCTTCCGCTCGCTGCCCGGCATCCTCATCGACCCGCTCCACCAGGACTTCGGCTGGTCGCGCGGCACCATCGGGGCCGCCGTCTCCGTCAACCTGGCGCTCTACGGGCTCACCGCGCCCTTCGCCGCCGCGCTGATGGACCGCTTCGGCATCCGTCGCGTGGTCGCCGTCGCCCTGACCGTGATCGCGCTCGGCTCGGGCCTGACGGTGTGGATGGACTCCGCCTGGCAGCTCATCCTCTGCTGGGGCCTGCTGGTCGGCCTGGGCTCCGGCTCGATGGCGCTGGCCTTCGCGGCCACCGTCACCAACCGCTGGTTCACCGAACGGCGCGGCCTGGTCACCGGCGTCCTCACCGCCGCCTCGGCCTCCGGACAGCTGATCTTCCTGCCGCTGCTGTCCTGGATCGTCGAGACGTACGACTGGCGCCCCGCGGCCGTCACGGTCGCCCTGGCCGCCCTCGCCGTCGTCCCCTTCGTCTGGCTCCTCCTGCACGACCACCCCGCCGACGTGGGCCAGAAGCCCTACGGTGCCGAGGAGTTCGTCCCCAAGCCCGCCCCGGTGCCGGGCGCCGCCCGCCGCGCCCTCACGGTCCTCTTCTCCGCCGCCCGCACCGGCCCCTTCTGGCTGCTCGCCGGGACCTTCGCGATCTGCGGCGCCTCCACCAACGGCCTGATCCAGACCCACTTCATCCCGGCGGCCCACGACCACCACATGCCGCTGACGACCGCCTCCTCGCTGCTCGCCGTCATCGGGATCTTCGACGTGGTCGGCACGGTCGCCTCCGGCTGGTTCACCGACCGCTTCGAACCGCGCCGCCTGCTCGCCGTCTACTACGCCCTGCGCGGCATCTCCCTCCTCTTCCTCCCGCTCCTGCTCGCGCCCAGCGTGCACCCGCCGATGGTCTTCTTCATCGTCTTCTACGGCCTCGACTGGGTCGCCACCGTCCCGCCCACCCTCGCCCTGTGCCGCGAGCAGTACGGCGAGGACAGCGCCATCGTCTTCGGCTGGGTCCTCGCCTCCCACCAGGTCGGCGCCGCCCTCGTCGCCTTCCTCGGCGGCGTCGCCCGTGACCGGTTCGGCTCCTACGACGTGGTCTGGGTGGCCTCCGGTGCCCTGTGCGCGGCGGCGGCGCTGATGGCCCTGGTGATCCGGCGCCGGACGGCTCCGGAGCCCGGGGCGGCGTCCTGACCGGCCCGGTGCTTCCGGCCCGCCGGTCGATCGACCCGCCGGTGGCTCGGCGCGCCCGTCGCTCAGCCCGGCAGTCGCGAAACGCGGCCCGCGTTGTGCTTCGCCACGGCCCTGGCGATCCGCTCCGCGTCGATCGCCAGCTCGCGGAGCATGCCGCTGATCGGGTTGGTGAAGCCGGTGAAGTACAGGCCGGGGGCGTGCGCCGGAGTGCGGGCGCCCCGGACGACCGGCCTGCCGCGGGGGTCGAGAACGTCGAGGTCGCCGACCAGGTCCTCCAGGCCCCGCCGGTAGCCGGTGGCCGCGATCACCGCGTCCGTGGCGGTGCGGGTGCCGTCCGCGAGGACGACCTTGCCGTCCTCGAAGCCGTCCACGGCGGCGACGACCTCCACCCGCCCCGACCGCACCGCGTCGATCAGGCCGACGTCCTGCACCGGGACGGCGCCCTCGGCGGCCCGGGTGAGCAGGCCGGTCTCCGGGCGGGGCAGCCCGTGCGCCGACAGGTCGGGCGTGCTGATCCGGGCCAGCGGACGGGCCAGCCGGTCGACGAGGGCGGCCGGGAGGCGCCGGCACAGGACGCCGGAGTACTGGGCGGGCCAGCCGGCGGTGGTGCGGCGGACGATGTGGGGCGGCGTGCGCACGGACAGGCGGACCCGGGCGGCACCGCCCTCCACCAGGTCCACGGCGATCTCGGCGCCGGTGTTGCCGACGCCGACGACCAGGACGTCCCGTCCGGCGTAGGGAGCCGCGTTCCGGTACTCGGCGGCGTGCCGGAGCTCGCCGGTGTACGTGTCGCGGCCGGGCCAGTCCGGCACGCGCGGGGTGTGGTTGTGGCCGGTGGCGACCACGACCGCGGCGCCGGTCAGCTCGCGGCCGCCGGAGGCGTGCAGCAACCAGCCGGTGCCGTCGGGCGCGCGCTCGACGCGGGACACCTCGACGCCGGTGACGATCTCCAGTTGGTGGTGCTCGGCGTACTTCTCCAGGTACCGCACCACGTCGTCCCGGGTCACCCACCGCCCGAAGCGGCGTGGCATCGGCAGCCCGGGCAGCGCTGACGCCCGGCGGGTGGTGTGCAGCCGCAACCGGTCGTAGTGGCGCCGCCAGGACGCCCCGACCTGGTCGGACCGCTCCAGGACGACGGCCCGTACGCCCCGCGCGCGCAGGGCGTACGCGGCGGCGAGACCGCCCGGGCCGCCGCCGATGACGTACACGGGACGGTCCGCGGGCGAGGGGTCGGCGGACGCTGTGGAGTCGGGCATGCCGCGAGCGTAATCTCGCACTCGCTTGATGGGTCTCGGTCAAGACCGAAATCGGTTGCGGATTGGTCACGGGGCGCTACTGGGCGCGGTGCCCCGCCGTCCTGGCGATCCACGCGACGAAGTCGCCGGCGTCGGTGTTCGCGCCGTGGCCCTGGTCCCAGTAGTAGAGGTGGCTGACCTCGTCGCCCAACCGGTGCGCGGCGGCGGCCAGGTTGGCGGAGACCGTCAGTGAGGTGTCGGAGTCCGAGCTGCCGAGGCGGATCCACCAGTGCTTCGACCGGCCCGCGTTGGGCTTGTCGACCAGGTGGTACATCGGGTTCATCAGCCGCAGCTTCTCGGGGACGTCGCCCGCGAGCCGCGCGCCGGCGCCCTTGTCCTTGCGCAGGCTGTACGGCGTGAAGTGCCGGTACTGGGTCGTGCCCGTGCCGAACTCGTTGTTGATGTCCCCGGCCATCGTGTCGGAGGAGTCGGTGGGGAAGGCGAAGAGGTCGAAGGCCGGGGCGTCCTTCTTGCGCGCGCCGACGTGGGTGAGGAAGTCGGCCCAGGTGAAGGTGGCGTTCTTCCCGTCCCAGGTGATGAAGGTGTGGGCGGCCAGATACGTCTCACGGGCGGAGTCCGACAGGCCCCCGAGGTAGGTGGAGGCCGCCGGCTGGAGGTACTGCTTGAGCATGTACTCGTCGTAGTTGCGGGCGGTGAGCGGGCCGAAGCCGTTCAGGCCGCGCAGCTTCAGTCCGGCCTGGTACTCGGCGAACTGGGACCTGAGCTGCTTCGACACCGTCTGGTCGGCCTGCTCGCCGGTGCTGAGCGCGTTGGTGCCCCAGCACCACTCGTAGGCGCCGTCGGCGTGCTCCAGGTCGGTGATCGGGCACCAGGCGCCGGTGGCGAAGATCGCGTCGCCGGCGTCGGCGGCGCCGATCTCCTTCAGGTACTCGTCGTAGAGCGGGCTGTCGCCGGACGCGCCGAGCAGCGCGGACACGGCGCCGCCGGCGCTGGTGCCGGTGGAGAAGATCCGGTCGACGTTGCCGGGTACGCGGCCCTTGTTGGCGCGCAGGTACCGGACCGCGGCCTTCAGGTCCACGATGACGGCGGGGGCGGTGCCGTAGTACGCGCCGGCGGCGTCCTTCAGGGTGCGGCCGCGCGCGCCGGGCTCCACGACGACGTAGCCGGCCGCCAGGCCCAGCCGGGGCAGGCTGACCATCTTGCCGCCGCTCACCTGGCCGGCGCTGCCGGACTCGGTGCCGCCCGACGGGGCGCTCGCGCTCGGGGCGGCGCTCGCCGAGGCGCCGCCCGCGCCGCCGCGACCGCCGGCCATGCCGCCGCCGCCCACGCCGGTGGCGTCCGCCACGGAGGACGGCATGTAGCCGCCCACGGAGTTGGCGAAGAGGATGGGCGCGTCGGTGGCGTCCACCGCCTTGCCGTCGATCGTGACGGGGACGCTGATGTTGAGGCTCTGGTACTTCTCGTCGACGGGGCGGGCGACGTAGGTGATCGCCTTGTAGAAGTGGTACGTCACCTCGTGGTCGGCGCCGTCGGCGTCGGTGATCGTCGTCGTCAGGGTCGAGTAGCCGTCCTGGTCGAAGACGAGGGCCTCGGAGGACGACGAGCCGCCCGACCCGGCACCCTCGCCCGACGCCTGCGCGTTCAGCGCCAGACCGCCGACCGCCGCGACCCCGGCGGTCGCCCCGATGCCCATGACGACGCTCCTGCGCTTGACTGCCCTGTGCTTCGAGTGCCGACAAAATTGCCAACAATCCGAGCGGATTCATGGGTACTCACGGGAGACCCACAGGTCCGCGGCCGGGGCGACGGATGCCGACCGCCGCTCACGGCCACAGCAGTCGCGTGCGCCAACCGCCCCCCTCCTGCTCCGACCGCCGGTAGGCCAGCCGTACGTGGCGGCGGCGGGCGTCCCCCTGGAAGAACTCCACCTCGTCGGGCTGGAGCCGGTACAGCGTCCAGGACGGGACGGGCGCCTCCGGTTCCCGGCCCGCCCGCTCCCAGGCCGCCTCGGAGGCGCGGGCCAGCTCGTCCGGCGAGCCGAGCTCCGTGCTCTGCCGCCCGGTGAGCGCGGCGGCCAGCGCGCCCGTCGACCGCGCGTGCAGGTCGGCCTGCGCCTCCTCGGCCGGAGCGACGGCGACCGGGCCGCGCACCCGCACCTGACGGCCCAGCACCGGCCAGTAGAAGGAGAGGGCGGCGTACGGGCGGGCGGCGAGGTGGCGGCCCTTGCGGCTGTCGGCGTGGGTGGCGAAGGACCAGCCGGCCGCGTCCGCGCCGTGCAGCATCACGATCCGTACGTCCGGCAGGCCCTCCGCGTCCGCCGTGGCCAGCGCGGGCGTGTGCGGCTCGGTCTGTCCGGCCGCCACGGCCTCGGCGAACCACCGGGTGAACAGGGGCAGGGGCTCGCCGGGCGCGGTGGCCGGGTCGAAGGGCGGCAGTTCGGTGACGGCGGGGTCCCATACCCGCAGTGACCTCAGCAGCTCGTGAAGATCGGTTCCCATGCCGCGATTGTCGCGGGTGTCGCGGCTGTGCGGGGCGGCTCGGGCGGGTTCACACGGTGCCGAGGTCGGAGGAGACCCAGCGTTCGGGCCGCATGCGGACGACGACCTGCTCGCCGTGGTTCGCCGTGGCGAAGGCGACGTATCCGTCGACCTTGTCGGCCGGGAGGTAACGGGAGGAGAGCTCCCGCAGCTGTTCCTCCGTGGCGGCGACCGTCTCGACGACCGGTCCCTCCACCGACACGTACCGGATGGTGGGCTCCAGCCGGTCGATCATCAGGGAGAACCGGCCCGCCGCCTGGATCAGTTGGTTCTTGCGGCTGTCGAGCCCGGTCATGATCCATACGTCGCCACCGGGCTCGTACTGGTACCAGATCGGCACGGACAGCGGGGCACGGCCCGCCTCCGCGTCGACGGCGAGCGCGGCGACGTGCGGCTCGGCCAGGAACTTCTCACGCTCATCGCGGGTCAGGGCCATTCCGGTCTCCTCCTGCGGGTACGGGCGTCGATGCCGAGCACAACACCGGCCGGGCGGGCGGCTGTTCCCCGTCCCGGCAGTGCCCGACGTCGGTCAGGACATCGCCAGGCGCTGCACCAGCAGGAACGCGCCGATGCCCAGCATCGCGGCGCCCGACGTACGGGTGACCGCGCGGGCCGCCGCCGGGCGGGCGCCCAGGACGGCACGGGCGGCCAGGCCCACCGTGAGGTAGACGGCGGCACAGCACGCCATGTGCAGCAGCCCCAGGACGACAGTCTGCACGGGCACCGGCAGGTGCGCACCCCGGGTGACCAGGAACTGCGGCAGTACGGAGAGGTAGAGCAGCAGGCCCTTGGGGTTGAGCCCGCTGATCGTGGCACCGCGCAGGAAGACCCGGGCCCGCGAGCCGCCTTCCGCGGCGTGCGGGGCGCTCTGCGCCGCGTCCCGGGCGGCACCGGTCGCGGCACCCGCCGCGTCACTCGCCGCGGAACCCGGCGTGCCGGGCCGGCGCAGCACCCCCCACCCCAGCCACACCAGGTACGCCGCCCCCGCCACCGTCAGCCCCGTGAGCAGGCCCGGCGACCCGGCCACCAGGACCGCCAGCCCGGCCGCCGCCAGCAGCGTGTGCAGCGCGTACCCGGCGACCAGGCCGCCCACCGCCCACGTCACCGACCGGTCGCGCAGCCCGGCCGCGATGGCGTACGCCCAGTCGGCACCCGGCACGCACACCAGCAGGAGGTCCAGGGCGAGGAAGGAAATGAGGAGTCCCGAGTCCATGCGGGGAAGATTAGGCGCGATTGTCCCAAAGATGTTCCCGGAATTTGCCCCTCACCAGCGCGGTGCTGGAAAAATCTCCCCCATGGACGACATGGACCGGAAGATTCTTGCCGAGCTGCAGCAGGACGGGCGGCTGACCGTGACCGAGCTGGCCGCGCGGGTGCGGCTGAGCGTCTCGCCCTGTCACCGGCGGCTGCGCGAGCTGGAGCGGTCGGGGGCGATCGGCGGGTACCGGGCGGTGGTGGATCCGGCCGCCGTGGGGCTGAACTTCGAGGCGCTGGTCTTCGTGTCGATGCGGCAGGAGGACCGGGACACGGTCGCCGAGTTCGAGCGGGCGGTCAGCGAGGTGGTGGAGGTGCAGGAGGCGCAGCGGCTGTTCGGGGAGCCGGACTACCTGCTGCGCGTGGTCGCCGCCGACCTGGCCGCCTACCAGCGGCTCTACGACGAGCGGCTCGCGACCCTGCCGGGTGTGCAGCGGCTGACGTCGACGCTGGTGATGAAGCACGTGGTGCGGGACCGGCCGTTGCCGGCCTAGCGGGGGAGGTGCTGCGGGGGAAGTGGGGGCCGTGGGGGACGTGGCACAGGTGACAGGCCGCTGTGTCGCGTCGCCGCTCCACCGCCTCCTACTTGGTGGGCTTCTTCCCGGTGACGCCCAGGTACATCAACAGCGACAGCGCCGGCTTGAGTTCGGCCTGCTTGACGCCCCACGAGGAGAAACCTTTCTGGTGTGAGGCGGCGGCGGCGAGCATCACGACCAGTGAACCGGCGATCGCCGCGGGGTTCACGTCCTTGTCGATCTTGCCCTTGGCCTGCAGCTCGGCGACGGCGTCCGCGAGGGAGGAGTTCACCGAGTTCAGGATCTTCATGCGGATCTTGGAGAACCGTTTGTCGCCCTCGGCCGCGCCCAGGTCGATCACGCGGAGAATGGCGTCGTTCTTCCGCCAGAACTCCAGGAATCCGTCGACGAGTTCCTGCGCGGTCTGCCAGCCGGCCTTGCCGACCCACGAGCGGCCCGCCGTCAGCTCGGCCAACCCGGAGCTTTCCGCGGCCATTTGCTCGGCGATTTCCAGGACGGCGCCCTCGACGTCCGGGAAGTACTGGTAGAAGGTCGCCGGCGAGGTGCCCGCCTTGCGGGCGACATCGATGACTTTGACATCGCGATAGGGGGAGGAGCTGAGCATTTCGCTGAGGCAGTCGAGCAGTTTCTGCCGGGTCGCCTGCCCGCGTCGACCGGCCACGCGGCCGTCAACGGTGCGCACTTGTCCTGTCATGCCGTCAGCTTACCGGCGGGTGATCCGGGCGCGATTCGGCCGAGTGCAAATGGGGTGCGCGGGCGAAGAGGGGCTGGTGTGCCTGGTCTGCGCGGTGCGGGCGACGCGGTTACTTTGACGGCATGGCCGAAAACGGTGCATCTGCGAAGCGGACATCCAGGCGGACGGCCGGCGACCCGTCCGCCTATCCGGAAGGCGTTCCCTGCTGGGTGGAGGCGCAGCTTTCCGACGTCGAGGCGGGCAAGCGCTTCTACGGCGAGCTCTTCGGCTGGACCTTCGAGGAGGCGCCGGGGGAGTCCGTAGGGGCGCGACTGGACGGCGAGCCCGTCGCCGCGCTCGTACGCAAGTCGGACGGCAGGCTGCCCACCGTCTGGACGGTGTACTTCGCCGCCGCCGACGCCGCGGCGCTGGCCGGGCGGATCCGGGCGGCCGGCGGGCAGATCGTCACGCCGCCGCAGCCGGTGGCGGACCTGGGCACGACCGCCCTCGTCACCGATCCCCAGGGCGCGGTCTTCGCCCTGTGGCAGCCGGCCGCCGCCACGGAGGGCACCCCCGGCTTCGCCGGCTTCGGGCAGCGGCACGTGCCGGGCGCCTTCGCCTGGGTGGAGCTGTACACCCGGGACACCGAGGCGGCCAACGCCTTCTACGGCGACCTGTTCCACGACGCCCTGTTCGGCCCCGGCGCCGCGCCCGACTTCGGCCGGGCGCCGGTCTCCGACGTCTTCCCCGCCGAGATGCCGCCGCACTTCCTCGTCCACTTCCTGGTCGAGGACTGCGAGGCCGCGCTCGGCGCGGTGGCCCGGCTCGGCGGACGGGTACGCGTACCACCGTTCGAGACGTCGTACGGGCGGGTGGCCGTGGTCTCGGACGGCCAGGGGGCGTCGTTCGCGCTGCTCCAGCGCTGAACACGGGCCGACGAGCACAGCCCTTTGCCCGGGATGAGGCGAGACACCCCGATTGTCCCGAGGTTCGCCACCAGCGTCTCGGACAGGAAGAATCGGGGTGCGTGCCGCCACGGAGGTGCGGTGGTGAGACGCTGCACTTCGGTCGCGTACATATGTGGGTGGCGCGGCTCGTACGGGGAGGTGGCAGGCAAGTGGTGGATCAGCTGACGCAGCACGATCCGCGGCGGATCGGGCCGTTCGAGGTGCTGGGGCGGCTCGGCGCCGGCGGCATGGGGCTGGTCTATCTCGCGCGCTCGGCGTCCGGGCGGCGCGTGGCGATCAAGACGGTCCGGACGGAGCTGGCGGAGGACCAGCTGTTCCGCGTCCGCTTCACGCGTGAGGTGGAGGCGGCCCGTGCCGTCTCCGGCTTCTACACGGCGGCCGTGGTCGACGCCGACCCGCGCGCGGCGGTCCCGTGGCTGGCCACGGCGTACGTCCCCGCGCCCTCCCTAGAGGAGATAGTGAACGAGTGCGGGCCGCTCCCGGCCCAGGCGGTGCGCTGGCTGGCGGCGGGCGTCGCGGAGGCGCTCCAGTCGATCCACGGCGCGGGCCTGGTCCACCGCGACCTCAAGCCGTCCAACGTCCTCGTCGTCGAGGACGGCCCCCGGGTGATCGACTTCGGTATCGCGTCCGGCGTCTCGAACACCCGTTTGACGATGACGAACGTCGCCGTCGGCACCCCCGCCTACATGTCCCCCGAGCAGGCGAAGGACTCCCGCAGCGTCACCGGCGCGAGCGACGTGTTCTCGCTCGGTTCCATGCTGGTCTTCGCCGCCACGGGCCACCCGCCCTTCCACGGCGCCAACCCGGTCGAGACGGTCTTCATGCTGCTGCGCGAGGGCCCCGACCTCGAGGGCCTCCCGGACGAGCTGCGTCCGCTCATCGAGTCCTGTATGCAGATGGAGGCGACGGCCCGCCCGGGCCCGGCCGACCTCCAGGCCCAGCTCGCCCCGCACCTGTTCGGCTCCGGCTCCGACGACAGCGGTACGGCGTCGGCGTGGCTGCCGGAGCGGGCGGTCGGCCTGATCGAGACCCGCCGGGGCGGGCGCCCCGCACCCAAGCTCGCCACGACCGCCGGCGGCCGGGCGGGCGGCGCCGCCTCCGCGGTCGCCGGTCCCGCGGCGCCCGCGCCTCCCCTCCCGCCCCCGCCCTCCCACGACCCCGTCGTGCCCTCACCGCCCGTGCACGCGCCGCCCGTGCACGCGCCGCCGGTTCCCGCGCCCGTCGGCGCGCCGGACACCGGCCCGGTCCAGCTGGCCGGGGCGCCGGTGCCCATCGGCCCCGGTCCGCGCGTCGCCGACATGCGCGCCGCCGCCGTGGCCCCGCCCCCGCCGGAGGCCGCCCTCTCCGCGTCCTGGTCCCGGCCCCGCCCCGGCGTCAACGGCGCCGACCCCGCCGTACCGGCCGCGCCGCCCGCCCCCGCCGCGCCCCCGGAGGCGTCCCCGGCCGGCTGGCGCCCCTGGCGCTTCCGCATGTCCAACGACGTCTGGGGCACGCCGTCCGTCGCCGAGGACCTCGTCTACGTCACCTCCTTCGAGGTGCACGCCCTGGACGTCGCCACCGGCCGCCGCCGCTTCAAGACCCGGGACGTCGCCTGGTCGATGGCGGTCGCGGACGGCCGTATCCACGCCTCCGACGGCCCGACCCTCTTCGCCCTGGACGCCCGCGAGGGCGCCGACCTGTGGCGCGTGCAGACCGACGCCTGGGTGTACTCCCTCCAGGCCGACCGGGGCACCGTCGTCACCGCCACCCGCGGCGGTGGCGTGCAGGGCTGGGAGGCCTCGGGCGGCCAGAAGCTGTGGGAGGTCACCGGCTGCCAGACCGACTTCGAGTCCCCGGAGGCGGGCGCCGCGCTGCACGACGGCACGGTGTACGTCTGGCAGGACGCCCGGCTGCGCGCCCTGGACGCCCGTACCGGCGACGAGAGATGGTCGTACCCGATCGGCGACGCCGCCTCCTGCGGCGGGGTCCCGGTCCGGGTCGCCCCCGCCCCCGACGGCTACGTCTACGTCTCGGCCGGCACCCGGGTCCTCGCCCTGGAGGTCACCTCCGGCCACGTCCGCTGGCACTTCGAGGCCCCGGCGGTCTTCCTCGCCCCGCCCACCTTCGTGCCGGGCCCGGCGGTGACCGGCGGCGGTGTCTACCTCGCCGACTACCTCGGCACGGTCTACGCCCTCGACGCCACCGACGGCCGCGACCGCTGGCGCATCGCCACCGAGGGCCGCTCCTCGACCGACCCGGTCCTGGTCGCCGCCGGCCACGTCCACGTGGGCAGCGGCAAGGCCCTCTACACCCTGGACGCGGTCACGGGCACGCCCAAGTGGCGCTTCCAGGCGGGCGGCGACATCGTGGGCGCCCCCGCGGTCGCCGAGGGCCGCATCCACTTCGGCTCCACGGACCACCTCCTCTACACCCTGAAGGCCGACGACGGCCGCCTCCGCTGGAAGCTGGCCACGGGCGGCGAGATCACCGGCTCCCCGGTCGTCCGCGACGGCATCGTGTACGCCTGCAGCAAGGACCGCTGCGTGTACGCCCTGGACGCGGAGAAGGGAACGGGGACGGCACGCACGACGTGAGCCGGGACAGGGGTGGGCGAGGCGGCGGCCGTACCTGTTGGACGGCGGCATGAGCCCGACAGCTGCCCTGCGCCTGCGGCAGGCGATCGCCCGGACCGAAGAGGCAACGCGAGAGCGTGCCGTCACCGGGCGCCCCCCGGAGAAGGCCGACGACCTGCTGGGCACCTTCGCCACCGACGGCGCCCTCGGCTTCGACCCCTTCCCCTTCCTCCGGGCGCTCCACCACGCCGGCGCGCACGCGGTGGTCATCGGTCAGGTCGCCGGCATCATGCACGGCTCCACCGAACTGACCGGAGACCTCGACCTGCTCTGGGACGGAACCCCTGACGAGGCACGCGCCCTGCGCCAAGCCCTGGCCCGCTGCGGCTGCACCGAACTCCCCGACCTCGACCGCCCGCAGGCGGGATACCGGGTGACCGGTGCCGGTGGTGACCTGTGCACCCCCGCCCTGCCCTGGGGTTCCATGAACGTGACGCCCTGCCTGACCCGGTACGAAACCACCCGCGACCCGGCAGGCTTCACCATCCGCTACGCCACCCGCGACGACCTGATCCAGATGCGGCGTTCCCTGGGCCGCCCCAAGGACCACCGCCGGGCGGACGAACTCGCCCGGCTCGGCGGCGACATCGGGGATTGATCACGACACACGTCGGCCGCGGCGGCTCCCCTCCGCGCCGCCGCGGCCGATCCCCGTGCGGGAAGAAGGTCTACTTGCCGTCCAGGTCCAGGGCAGGCGGGGTCGGCATGCTGTTGTCCAGCGTGGTGATGGCCTCGCCCTTGGCGGGCTCGCTCGGCATGCTGTTGTCCTGCGTCGTCGCGTCCGCGTCCTTCGGCGGCGTGGGCATGCTGTTGTCCTGCGTCGTGACGGCCGCGTCCCTCTTCGTGTCGCTCATGAGCTTGGCTTCCTCCAGGTCGTTACAGGTCGGAAAGGCCCGTCCGGAAGCTCCCCCGAGGGCCGCCGGACGGGCGTTCGGAGCCGCACATTAGCTCGTTGGGCTCCTGTCGGACCGTCTGCCCCCCGACGCGACGGTCTGACTGGTGTCAGCGTGCCGGGCGGACATAAACGATTGCTGAACGCCCGTGTTCGGCGCCTGCTAGGCAGCCGACGCGGGGGACATCAGGGCGCGGACCTCGCTCGCCTCCGCGGCTCCGCTCTGTTCGTAGAGGTTGAGGGCCTCCTGCCAGCAGGCCCTCGCCCGGTCTGCTTGGCCGAGAGCGGCAAGGGCCCGGCCGAGGAGGGTCACGACGTTGCCGCGCATCCGGTCACCGCCGACACAGCCCAAGGCCAGTGCCTGCTCGGCATGTTGGGCCGCTGAAGCAAAGCGAGTGGCGGCGAGATGCACCTCTGCGATCCGGAAATGTGTGTTTCCCACCCAGAGCCGCTGCCGGTGAGCATGGAAAATGCCCTGCGCATCAGTGAACTGACCGAGTGCCTCAGCGTGCCGGTTGGCCTTGGCCAGGGCCAGCCCCAAGGCGAAGTGGGCACTGGCGCGGCGCATGGGCCGACCCAACTGTGAGTGCGCGGCGAGGCTTTGCTGCGCGATCTCCACGGCCTGGGACACGTTTCCGAGGCCTAGATACGCACGGGACAGATTGGCGAGGGTGACGGCTTCGCCAAGCCTGTTGTCGGCAGCCCGATGGCCGTGGATCGCCTGTTCGAAGAAGGCCTTCCCGTCCTCATGGCGGCCCTGGTGAAGACAGATGAGGCCGCGATCGTTGGCCACCCAACTGACGGCGGTCGCGTCCCGTGCGGACGCCGCCAGTTCCATGGCGAACTGTGCTTCCTCCTCCGCCTGCTGAATGCGGCCGTAGACCAGCAGAACGTTGGTGAGCGTCGTCCGCGCTCTTCCTTCGGCGCGAGCATCCCCGGCGGTCCGCGTCGCCTCGCACATGGCGCGGGCTGTCGCCTCGTACTGGTGGGAGTTGGCCCCGGACTCGATCAAGTCCTTGGCCGCCCACAGGAGGTCCACGGCCGGCCTCAGTCGGTCCGAGCTCGCCGCCTGCCGCACGCAGGCCAACAAGGGGGATGCTTCGCTGTACAGCCAGTCGAGGGCCTTTGACCCGTCGTCGAAACGAAGCCCTGGGTACTGCGTCGGCTCAAGATCCTTCACCAACCGGTCGCCCGGCCGCTCGATCGCGTAGACCTCCGCCGCCGTGGCCAGGTAGAAGTCCAGCAACCGTGACAACGCCGCATCCCGCTCGGTCGGCGGGTGTTCGTCGCGTTCCGCGCATGCACGCGCGTAGAGGCGGACGAGGTCGTGGAAGCGGTAGCGGCCGGGCGCCGCCGATTCCAGCAACGACGTGTCGACCAGGGACTCCAGCAAGTCCTCCGTGTCCTCCGCCGGCAGGTCCAGTACCGCCGCTGCCGCCGCCAGGGAGATGTCCGGGCCGTCGGCCAGGCCCAGCAGGCGGAAGGCGCGGGCCTGGGCGGGCTCCAGCTGGCCGTAGCCCAGCTCGAAGGTGGCCTTGACCGCCAGGTCACCGGCCTGCAGCTCGTCCAGCCGGCGTCGCTCGTCCGCCAGTTTCGCCGCGAGGACGGACACCGTCCACGTGCGGCGGGCCGCGAGGCGCGACGCGGCGATGCGGATCGCCAACGGCAGGAAGCCGCAGGCGCCGACCACGTCCAGGGCCGCCTCCCGTTCCGAGGCCACCCGCTCCTCGCCCACGATCTTCGTGAAGAGGGCCAGCGCCTCGTCCGGGGACATCACGTCCAGGTCGACCAGTTGCGCCCCGGCGAGGTCCACCATCCGCACCCGTGCCGTCACGAGGGCGGCGCACCCGTCCGTGCCGGGCAGCAGTGGGCGTACCTGGGCGGCGTCGCGGGCGTTGTCGAGGAGGACCAGGACGCGTCGGCCGTCCAGGACGGAGCGGTAGAGGGCGGCCCGCTCCTCCAGGGAGTCGGGGATGGCCGAGTCGGCCGTGCCCAGGGCGCGCAGGAAGGAGCCCAGCACCGTTTCCGGCTCCGCCGGCCGCGCGCCCGCGCCCTGGAGGTCGACGTACAGCTGTCCGTCCGGGAAGGCGGCCCGCGCCTGGTGGGCGACGTGCACCGCGAGGGTCGTCTTGCCGACGCCGCCGATGCCGGCCAGTGCCGAGACCGCCATCACGCGGCCCCCGTTGCCCGTCCCGTCGTCACAGGCCGAGGACAGTACGTCGCTCAGCTCGCGGACGAAGGAGGCGCGGCCCGTGAAGTCCGGGACCGTGGCGGGGAGTTGGGCCGGGCGGACCTGCGGTACGGACGTCTCCGCGGCCGGTGCCGACGGTTCGGCCAGCGCCGGGTCGGCCTGGAGGATGCGTTGCTGGAGTTCCTGGAGGCCGGGGCGCGGGTCGACGCCGAGTTCGTCGGCGAGCAGGCGCCGCGTGTCCGCGTAGACCGCGAGGGCCTCCGCCTGGCGTCCGCTGCGGTAGAGGGCCAGCATCAGGAGCTCGCGCAGGCGTTCGCGCAGGGGGTGTGCCGCCGTGAGCGCCGTCAGTTCCGAGACGGCCTCCGCGTGGCAGCCCTGCTCCAGGTCCATGTCCAGGCAGGTCTCCAGGAGTTGGAGACGCCACTCCTCCAGGCGGACGCGTTGCGCCTGGGCGTACGGGCCCGGGACGCCGGCCAGTACCTCGCCGTCCCACAGGTCCAGCGCGCGGCGCAGTACGTCACGGGCGTGGCACAGGTCCCCGGCGCCGCGCGCCTTCTCCGCCTCGGTGGCCAGGTCCTGGGCCAGCCCCAGGTCCAGCGCGCCCTCGCCCAGGCCCCGTACCGCGTACCCGCCCGACTCGCTCACCAGGACCCCGGGGTCCAGCACCTTGCGCAGGCGGGACGCGTACGTCCGTACCGCCGCCAGCGCCTGCGAGGGCGGTTCCTCGCCCCACAGGGCGTCGATCAGCTCGGCGGCGGTGGCCGTACGGCCCTCGCGGAGCAGCAGGGCGGCCAGCAGCGCGCGCTGCTGGGGGGAGCCGGTGGCCAGCGGCTCGTCACCGCGCCAGGCGCGCACCGGCCCGAGCACGCCGAAGCGCAGCGTGGCCGGCTCGTCCGGCTCCGCCGGGGGCCCGGGACGCCGCTGCTCCGGAACCCGCGGTACACCGTCCATGCCGTCCCCCTAGACATCCTGAGCAACTACGCCAGTTTGCCTTGTTCATGCCGACCACGTCAGCCGCGGGGGACGCCGATCACAGGTTCCTCACTCCTCACCTGCTCCCTCGCCCCTCCAGGTCCACCCGCACCGTCCGTAGTCCCGTCCCGACGCCCATCGCCCGCACCGCCGCGCTGTTGAGGCGGGGGAGGCGGCGCAGCCGCGCGACCGGGTCGTCGTCGGGCAGGACGTGGGCCGTCCCCGTGTACCAGCGGCCCCGGACCCGCACCCGCACCCGCGGGTCGGCCCGGATGTTGCGGACGTACTGCGACCGCTCACCGAACTCCGACACCAGCCAGAACGCGTCCCCCACCCGGCGCCCGCCGACCGGTGTGCGGCGGGGCAGGCCGGAGACGCGGCCGGTGGTCTCCAGCAGGGTCTGGGTCGGCAGGCGGCGCATGACGGCGTTGAGGCGGCGCTGGACGGCCGTGACGGTCCGGTACTTCTTCTCGGCGTAGGACGACGACATCGTTCGTTCACCCTTCCGGTTCGTGTGCCTCCATGTTCTCCGGAAATCCTCTGGGAGACGGTGTGGGCGGGGCGGGAGGACGGGTGGTGCGGGCGTGCGGGTCGTGACGTGGAATCTGTGGTGGCGGTTCGGTCCGTGGGCCGAGCGGCAGAAGGCGATCCTCGCCGTGCTGAGGGAGCTGCGGCCCGATGTCGTCGGCCTCCAGGAGGTGTGGGCCGCCCCGCCCCGGGCAGCCCACGGCGAGAATCTCGCCGAGTGGCTGGCCGGCGAACTCGGTCTGCACTGTGCCTGGGCGCCCTCGCCCGCTCCCGGACGCTGGCAGCGGCGCATCGGGGACGACACGGTCGGCATCGGCACGGCGGTGCTCAGCCGCTGGCCGATCGTGGAGCGGGCGGTGCTGCGGCTGCCCGTGCCGGCGGAACTCGACGACGGACGGCTGGCGCTGTACGCCCGCCTGGACGCGCCCGGCCACCAGGTGCCCTTCTTCACCGCCCACCTGACGTCAGGGGCTCACGCCCGCGAGGCGCGCCGCGCGCAGGCCGCCGCCCTCGCGGACTTCGTCGCCGAGCGCGGGCACCGGCCCGGCGCCGGCTTCCCGCCCGTCGTCACCGGCGACCTCAACGCCCCGCCCGAGGCGCCCGAGGTCCGCCTCCTGCGGGACCGGGGGCTCCAGGACGCCTGGGAGTACGCCGGCCCGCAGCAGGCGTCCGGCACCTGGGACCCGGCGAACCCCTACGTGGCGGCGCCCGCCGACGGCGGGCCCGGCCTGCGGATCGACTACGTCCACGTGGGCCCGCCCGGCCCCGGCGGGCTCGGCCGGGTCCGGGCGGTACGGCGGGCCGGCGACGGCCCCGTCGGCGGTGTCTGGCCCTCCGACCACGCCGCGGTCGTCGCCGACCTGGACGACGGCCGGGCGACGGGGCCCACCGGTACTCCGGCTACCGCCGCCCCAGGAACACCGGGTTCGTGAACGCCGCGAGCGCCCCCGGCAGCGGACCCGCCGCCGCCTCGTGCCGCAGCTCCGCCCGTACGTACGCCGCGTACGAGGCGGTCGTGCGCCACTCGACGACGCCCGAGCCCGACACCGGCAGCGGCGCGCTGGTGAACAGCACGCCCTGGTCGGTGACGAAGCGCACCGTGCAGCGCGGGGCGCCCGTCACCTCCAGACGGACGGTGACCGGGGTGTCCTGGTCCACGTGCAGCCGCTCGCCGATGCCGGCGTGCTCGCCGCGCCCGCCGGACGCGGTGAAGGCCAGCGACACCCTCGCCGACTCCGCGACGTACGACCGTCCCGCGCGGATGCCCTCCTGGATCGCCTCCCGGCTCAGGTCGTCGGCGAGGACGACGGTCTGCGGGCGGCCGATGACGTCCGGCGCACGGTGGGAGTCGCTGCTGCCCATCGCCGGGAGCCATCCCCCGTCGCCCCGCCCGTCACGTACGGACGCGACCAGCATGCTGTCCCAGTCGGCCAGCGCCACCTCGTCGTCGGGCGTGTAGGCCCCGTTCCACACCTCGACCGCGTCGGCCTCCCCGAACCCGAACTTCCAGTTGCAGCCGATGCAGGTGGCGTGCGGGTGGGCCGGTACGACCAGGCCGCCGGCGCGGCGGATCTGCCGGGCGAAGCGGCCGAAGCGGTTGTCGCGGGCCCGGTAGCGCCAGTCGACGAAGGTGCCGGGGTCGGTGCCGAGGGCGACGACGTGACCGTTGCGCGTCGTCACCTCCTCGCCGAGCAGGATCAGCAGGTCGTCCCCGGCCAGGTCGGCCCAGTGCGCGTGCGCCGAGTGCGTGTTGTGCTCCGAGGAGTTGATGAAGTCCAGGCCCGCCGCGCGGGCGAGCGCCGCGATCTCGGCGAGGGTGTAGCGCCCGTCGGAGTACTCGGAGTGCAGGTGGCAGTCGCCCCGGTACCAGGCGCGGCCCCGCCCCTTGGCCCGCTCGGGCGGATACACCGGCCGCGGGGTCTCCTCCTGCTCCCCGTACGTCAGCGTGATCGTGATCTCGTACGACAGGCCCTGCGGCGCCACCGTGTACGGGCCGAGCGCGATGTGCCACGTGCCCGCCCGCAGCGGCCCCGGGAGGTAGCCGGGGGTCGCGTCGTCCGCCCGTACGAAGAACTCCGTGCGGGCCCCGCCCGACCAGCCCCGGAAGCCCCGGCCGCCCAGGTCGGTGCCGCGTTCGTCGAAGAGGCCGATGTCGAGGGCGTTGCCCGCCGTACCGGCCGGGACGGCGGGGCGGTCGTACGTGTAGGCGACGTGGATCTCCCGGACACCGGACGGGACTTCGACGGGGACGTACACGAAGTCGGGCGAACCGGTGGGCAGGGTGCCGCGCACCGTTCTCTTCCGCTGCTCGCGGGGTGCCGCCGATGCGAAGCTCACGCTTCCCAACGTAAGCGCGGCGGCGGCTCCCGTCACGAACACCGCGCGTCTGCCAATGCCGGCGTGGTCGTCCTCGCACATGCTGCTGCTCCCAAGGCGTCGTGAGTGACCTGACATGGGTGGTGCAGGGGTGGTGCGTGCAACCCTCGTATTGAGCCGTGAACTCCCGTGCAAGGAAAGGGGTTCGACGGATTGAGGGCAGGAGACCGGGCGGGGGCCGGTGCGGCCGGCTCCCGCGAGCCGATCATGCCGCTCGTATGCTCGAAGGATGACGACTTCCGCGACCCCCGGAACCGGACCCGCCGACTCCACCGGTCCCCACGGTCCGACCGGTCCCACCGAGAACTCCCTGCGTCGCGCCCTCAAACGCGCCCGGGACGGCGTCGCCCTCGACGTCTCCGAGGCCGCGGTGCTGCTCCAGGCCCGCGGGGAGCACCTCGACGCCCTCACCGCGTCCGCCGCCCGGGTCCGGGACGCGGGCCTGGAGGCCGCCGGACGCGCCGGCGTCATCACGTACTCGAAGAGCGTCTTCGTCCCGCTGACCCGGCTGTGCCGGGACAAGTGCCACTACTGCACCTTCGTCACCGTCCCCGGCAAGCTGCGCCGGGCCGGGCACGGGATGTTCATGTCGCCCGACGAGGTCCTCGACATCGCCCGGCGCGGTGCCGCCCTCGGCTGCAAGGAAGCGTTGATCACCCTCGGCGACAAGCCGGAGGACCGCTGGCCCGAGGCGCGCGAGTGGCTCGACGCGCACGGATACGACGACACGATCGCGTACGTCCGCGCGATCTCCATCCGCATCCTGGAGGAGACGGGACTGCTCCCGCACCTCAACCCGGGCGTCATGGCCTGGACGGACTTCCAGCGCCTCAAGCCGGTCGCGCCCTCGATGGGCATGATGCTGGAGACCACCGCCACCCGCCTGTGGTCCGAGCCCGGCGGCCCGCACCACGGCTCCCCGGACAAGGAACCGGCCGTACGGCTGCGCGTCCTGGAGGACGCCGGCCGCTCCTCCGTCCCCTTCACCTCGGGCCTGCTGATCGGCATCGGCGAGACCTACGAGGAGCGCGCCGAGTCCCTGTTCGCGCTGCGCCGCGTCTCCCGCGCCTACCACGGCATCCAGGAACTGATCATCCAGAACTTCCGCGCCAAGCCGGACACCGCGATGCGCGGCATGCCGGACGCGGAACTGGACGAGCTGGTCGCGACGGTGGCGGTGGCGCGGCACATCATGGGCCCCGCGGCCTGCCTCCAGGCCCCGCCCAACCTGGTCGACTCGGAGTACGAGCGCCTCATCGGCGCCGGCATCGACGACTGGGGCGGCGTCTCCCCGCTCACCATCGACCACGTCAACCCGGAGCGCCCCTGGCCGCAGATCGACGAACTCGCCGAGCGGTCCCGCGCGGCCGGTTTCGAGCTGCGCGAGCGCCTGTGCGTGTACCCGGAGTTCGTCCGGCGCGGCGAGCCCTGGCTGGACCCGCGCCTGCGCCCGCACGTGGCCGCCCTGGCCGACCCGGCCACGGGCCTCGCACGCGAGGACGCGACGGTCGAGGGCCACCCCTGGCAGGAACCCGACGAGGCCTTCACCGCCACCGGCCGCACCGACCTGCACGCGACCATCGACACCGAGGGCCGTACCGCCGACCGCCGCGACGACTTCGACGAGGTCTACGGCGACTGGAGCGTCCTGCGCGAGGCCGCCGCCCCCGGCATGGCACCCGAGCGCATCGACACCGACGTACGCGCCGCGCTGGCCACGGCGGCCGACGACCCGACGAAGCTGACGGACGACGAGGCCCTCGCCCTGCTGCACGCCGACGGCCCGGCGTTGGACGCCCTGTGCAAGGTGGCCGACGACGTCCGCAGGTCGGCGGTCGGCGACGACGTCACCTACATCGTCACCCGGAACATCAACTTCACCAACGTCTGCTACACCGGCTGCCGCTTCTGCGCCTTCGCCCAGCGCCGCACGGACGCCGACGCCTACACGCTCTCCCTGGAGCAGGTCGCCGACCGCGCGCAACAGGCGTGGGACGTGGGCGCGGTGGAGGTCTGCATGCAGGGCGGCATCCACCCGGACCTGCCGGGCACGGCGTACTTCGACATCGCGAAGGCGGTCAAGGAGCGTGTCCCCGGCATGCACGTGCACGCCTTCTCACCCATGGAGGTCGTCAACGGCGCGACGCGCACCGGCATGTCGATCCGCGAGTGGCTGAGCGCGGCGAAGGAGGCGGGCCTGGACTCGATCCCGGGCACGGCGGCGGAGATCCTCGACGACGAGGTCCGCTGGATCCTGACCAAGGGCAAGCTGCCCACGGCCACCTGGATCGAGGTCGTCGAGACCGCCCACGACCTGGGCATCCGCTCCTCCTCCACGATGATGTACGGCCACGTCGACCAGCCCCGCCACTGGCTCGGCCACCTGCGCACCCTCGCCGGCATCCAGCAGCGCACGGGCGGCTTCACGGAGTTCGTGACGCTCCCCTTCATCCACACCAACGCGCCGGTGTACCTGGCGGGCATCGCACGGCCGGGCCCGACGACGCGTGACAACCGGGCGGTGACGGCGATGGCCCGTCTCCTCCTGCACCCGCACATCCCCAACATCCAGACAAGCTGGGTGAAACTGGGCACGGAGGGTGCGGCGGAAATGCTCCGCTCGGGCGCCAACGACCTCGGCGGCACCCTGATGGAGGAGACCATCTCCCGCATGGCGGGCTCGTCCTACGGCTCCTACAAGTCGGTCAAGGACCTGATCGCGGTCGCGGACGCCGCAGGCCGCCCGGCCAAGCCCCGGACGACGCTGTACGGCCCCGTACCGGAGGAACGCCGGCGTGCGGCGACGGCCTCGGACGGGCACCTGCCCAAGCTGCTGCCGGTGCTGGACTGAAGGGACCGGGGGACTGCGGCACGGGCGTCGGGGCACGGCGCTCCCGCAGTACGATGATCGGGCCCCCGGTGTGTCGGGGTTCTCGTAGCTGAGGAGATGCGTGCCCGTGCCTGCCCGACTTCCCTCATGGGCCTGGGTCTCCGGTCTGACCGTGGGGGCGATCGCGGCGGTGTCCGTCCTGGCCGTGCAGGCGGACCAGGGCCCTCATCCCACCGCCGCGGCCACCGCACCCCGTCCCTCGGCGACGGCGGACGCGAAGCCGACGCCGAAGGAGACCGCGCCGACCCCGGTACCGGACGGTTCCGGCACCGGGCGGCGCGTCGTGTACTCCCTCGACCAGAAGCGGGTCTGGCTGGTCGACGCGAGCGACGCCGCGCGACGGACGTTCACGGTGTGGCCGGGCACGGTGGACCCGGACCCGGGCACCTACACGGTCGGCAGCCGCACCAAGGGGGCCACGACCGGCTCCGACGGCGTACAGATCGAGCAGATCGTCTACTTCGCCCAGGAGGACGGCGTCTCCGTCGCCTTCTCCAACGCGGTCGACGGCTCCTCGCCCCCTCCGCCCGCCTCCGGCACGAAGACGGGCGGCATACGGCTGCAGACGGCGGACGGCGCGGCGGTCTGGGCCTTCGCGACGTCCGGCACCAAGGTCACGGTCGTCGGCTAGCGTCCGCGTCGCCGGGCGTCAGCTGGGCGACGATCAGCACGACACCGCTGACCAGGAACACCCGCGTCGCCGCGTCCAGCCCGTTCCAGTCCTCCGACTGCCACATCGCGAACCACTCCCCGCCGATCGCGAGGAACCCGGCGCCGAAGAGCAGCATCAGCATGAGCGTGCCGTACGTGGTCATCCGCCGCGCGGGCGCGTGGTCCCGGCGTATCCACAGCCAGGTCGCGTAGAGCAGCACGAGCGCGGCCACCGTCTCCCACACGATGATCGCGACGTACGCGGCGTCCTGAACGCCTGTGTTCGTGATCGCCCGCCACATCAGGTCGTCGTCCTTGAAGGTGGTGTCCATCGCGAGGACATGACGCACGAACTGCTGGTTGCTGCCGAAGTCGGTGATGTTCCCCAGGGCCACGAGGGCGATGTAGAGGGCCAGGATGCCGGTGAGGACCGTGGCGGCGAGGGGAAGGGAGCGCAGGGAGTGTCTGGTGGTGGTCATGATCTGTCCCTTCCCCACGCCGCCCACGGTCAGCCCACCAACAGGTCGGCCTTGAGCCGGCGCAGCTCCCGGGCGTCCAGGCCCAGGGCCTTCTCCTCGTACGCGGTGAACGAGCCGTACGCGTCCTCGACCTCGGCGAAACCGGAGTTCAGGTACTCGGCGCGCACGTCGAGCATCGGCTTGTAGACCGCGGCCTGCTCGGCGGGCATGGCGGCCAGGGCGGCGGCGTTGGCCTCGGCGCGGTACTCGTTGGAGGCCAGGTAGTCCGCCATGACCGTCTCGCGCGGCACACCGAGCGCGGTGAGGAGGGTGGCGCCGGCCCAGCCGGTGCGGTCCTTGCCCGCGGTGCAGTGGTAGAGGGCGCCGTCGGCGTCGCGGACCAGGCCGGAGAAGACGGTGGCGTAGGCGGCCTTCGCGTTCTCGCCGCTGACCATGGTCTTCTCGCCGTCGATCATCATCTGCTCGGCCTCGGCGGCCGTCGTCGGCATGGAGAAGACCGGCGAGTCGTCCCCCAGGACGTCCGCCACGACGTACCGCACTCCCTCGGGGAGGCGGTCCGGGGCCGCGGAGCGCTCGGAGGCGGTACGCAGGTCGTAGTCGACGGAGATGCCGAGCCGCTTCAGCTTGGCCAGGTCGGCGTCGGTGAGCCTGTCCAGGGAGTCGGTCCGGTACACCGCGCCCATCCGCACCCACTGCCCGCCCTTGGTGCGGTAGCCGCCCGCGTCACGGAAGTTGACCGTGCCCTCCAGCTCGATCAGCCGGTCGGCGAGCCGCAGCCGCTGCCCTCGGTCGGGGACCAGGTCGAACCACTGCCGGTCGGCGGCGGGCAGCCCGGACACGGTGACCTTCCCGGCGGAGCCGCCCGTCGCGACGGTACGTCCGTTCGCCCGGACGGCGACCTTGCGGGTGCCCGGCGCCTGCCACGTGATCTCGTACGTGCCGTCGTCCTGCGCGGTCACCTCGGCGGCGGTGAACGGTATCTGCCGCGCGGAGTCGCCGGGGTGCGAGCTGTGGTGACCGGCGGGGGCGGCCGTGGCGGCGGGGGCGGCGATGCCGGTGAGCAGCGCGGTGGCCGACAGGGCGCAGGCCAGGGTGACACGTGTCTTGGTCGTCATGGCCGGATCGTTCTGCGCCCGGACGGGCACCCCGCCAACGGATCATGAACTACGCGAGTCGGCCGGCCGACGCGACGGTGTGGACGGGCGACCCGGCTGCGCCGAGGTGCTCACGCCCTCCGGCTCACCCGGTCACTCGCAGACGGCCGTGTCCACCACGTCGAAGACGTGCTGGTGCGCCGCCATCATGTCGGCCGGCTCGGCGGCCACCGAGCTGGACAGTGCCGTCGTCGCCACCGTGGCCGCGCGGCCGTCCTGCGTGGCGCCGCCGTAGGTCTCGTAGCCGTGGACGGAGCCGCCGTGGCCCCACAGCTCGACGCCGCAGGACAGGGGGGTGCGGAAGAGGCCCAGGCCGTAGCCGGTGCCGGGCGCGGGGGCGCCCTCGGTCACCGGGACCGTGGTCTTCATCTCCCTCAGTTCGGCGGCCTCGAGGACCTCGCCGCCGAGCAGGGCGGAGAAGAAGCGGTTGAGGTCGCGCGGGGTGGTGACGAGCTGTCCGGCGGCCCAGGCCTGGGACGGGTCGAGGCGGGTGATGTCCTCCAGCGGAGTGCCGGGAGTGGGGGCGGCGTAGCCCTTGGGGTGGGCGCCCCGGATGCCGCGCTCGCCGACGCCGGGCCAGTAGGTGCCCTTCAGACCCAGGGGGCGGACTATCCGGTCGGTGATCTCCTCGCCGAAGGGGCGCCCCGTGACCTTCTCGACGAGCAGGCCCGCCAGGACGTAGTTGGTGTTGCTGTACTGCCACTTCGCGCCGGGCTCGAACGCCGCCTTCTGGCTCAGGGCGAGGTCGAGCAGGTCACGCGGGTTGTAGTACGTGTCGCGGACCTCGAAGGGGTCCAGGCCCAGCGTCTGCACGTAGTCCGGCAGGCCGCTGGTGTGCTGGAGCAGGTTCCGCACGGTGATCCGGCCGCCGTCGATGCCGTCGCCGTGCACCAGGCTGGGCAGGTACGTCTCGATCGGCTCGTCCAGCTTCACCTTGCCCTCGCCGACCAGCTGGAGCACGACCGCCGCGGTGAAGGCCTTGGTGTTGCTGCCCGCCCGGACCTGGCCGTTGACCGGCACGGACGCGCCGGTCTCCAGGTCGCCGGTGCCCGCCGTGTAGTCGCGGACGCGTCCGTCACGTCCCTGGTCGGCGACCAGCGCGGCGGGGAAACCGTCCTCGCGCACCAGGTCCTTCGCACCCTCGCGCACGGCGTCGCGGTGACCGGTGTGGCCCGGGGCGCCGTAGGCCAGGGAACCGGTCACGGCGAGGCCGCCGCCCAGGAGGGCCAGCGCGGCGACCGCGGCCAGCGCGCGCCCGCGCTGCTTCTTCGGCTTGTTCCGGAGGGAGGCGGTGTGGAGACGAGCGGACACGGTGGTTCCTTCCAACAGGGCTGTTCTCGCGACTCCTTGAGCCTGTCGCAGCCCGGCTGTCCGCTCGATGGTGCCAGGTGGCGGATCGGGGGTGTACCTGGGAACACCCCCGGCCGTGCGGGTTTCCACACGATTACGGCACGTTCCGGCACTGAACCGACCGCTTCCGTTCGCATACAGTGCTGGACGTCGTACGTACGGACAGCGGTGTGGACAGGGCCGAGGGGAGGTCCAGGTGGGCGTGACAGCCGGTGCCGTCTGGGGGCGTGCCGAGCAGCAGGACTTCCGCAGCCGGGTCCGCGGGACGCTGCTCGGCGTGGCTGTCGGGGACGCCCTCGGCGCGCCCGTCGACGGGCTGGACCTCGACGCCATCCGGGAGGCGCACGGCGCGGAGGGGCTGGCCGACCTGGCCCCGGCGTACGGCCGGCGCGGCGCCGTCACCCACCTCACGCAGCTCACCCTGTTCTCCGTGGACGGGCTGATCCGCGCCCAGGTACGGCGGGACACCGGCGCCTGGCATCCGCCGACCGACGTGCACCGGGCGTACCGGCGCTGGGCCGCGACCCAGCGTGACTGGGGGCCCGACCTGCGGCGCAAGGACGACGGCTGGCTGGCCCGCGAGGAGTGGATGTACGTCCGCCGGAACGCCCCGCGTGCGCTGCTGCTCGGGCTCGGGGACGAGACGATGGGGACGCCTCAGGCGCCCAAGAACCCCGGTGAGCGCGGGCCCGAGGCCGCGGCCCGGTCGGCGCCGTTCGGTCTGCTGGTCGGCTGGGAGCCGCAGCTGGTCGCCCAGCTCGCCGTGGAGTGCGCGGCGCAGACCCACGGCCATCCCACCGGCGTTCTTGCGGCGGGCGCGTACGCCGTGATCGTGCACGGGCTGGCGCGCGGGGAGAGCCTGGACGGTGCCGTGCAGCGGGCGCTCGCGCTGCTCGCCGCACGCCCGGGGCACCAGGCCGTGGCGGACGCCCTGCAGCACGCCCTGGGCGCGGTACGGCAGGGGCTGCCGGGCCCGGCGCGGGTGAGCGAGCTGATCGGCGAGGGCACGGCGGCGGGACTGGTCGCCGCCGCGGTGTACTGCGCCCTCGTCGGCGAGGACGTACGGCACGGGCTGCGGCTGGCCGTCAACCACGGCGGTCCCTCCGCGGCGACCGGCGCGCTGACGGGCGGGCTGCTCGGCGCGCTGCACGGCGAGACGGCTCTCCCGCCGGCCTGGCTGGCCGAGCTGGAGGGCCGGCCGACGATGCTGGAACTGGCGGACGACTTCGCGATGGAGATGACCCAGGGCGCCGCACTGCACGGCCCGGCGGGTTCGTCCCCGGGCTGGCTGGCCCGCTACCCGCGGAGCTGACGGTCCCCTCCCGTCGGGATTCGGACGGCGCAGGTCACCGCAGTGGGGCTAGCGTGAGGGCCATGGACCTCAGCATTCACACCATCGTCCTCCCGCACGACGACCCGGACGCGGCCCTGGCCTTCTACCGCGACCTCCTCGGCTTCGAGGTCCGCAAGGACGTGGGGGAGGGCAGGATGCGCTGGATCACGGTCGGCCCCACCGGCCGGCCCGACATCTCCCTCCTCCTGGCGCCGCCGGCCGTCGACCCCGGCATCACCGACGCCGAGCGCCGGACGATCGCCGAGATGATGGCCAAGGGCACCTACGGGTGGATCCTCCTGGCCACCGAGGACCTCGACGGCACCTTCGACAAGCTGCGGGCCGGCGACGCGGAGATCGTCCAGGAACCGACCGAGCAGCCGTACGGCATGCGCGACTGCGCCGTCCGCGACCCCGCCGGCAACCAGGTCCGCATCCAGGAAGTGCGCTGAGCCCCCGGTGCCGCGGCCGCAGCCGGGGCACCGGGGGCCCGGGCGACCGCCCTCACGCCCCGGGGCCGGTCCGGGTCCGCCCCACCGCGTCCTCCGCGGCGCCCGCGGGCGTGGGGATCGCGGCCGCCGCACCGGAGGCGTCGTCGTCGCCGTCCGTGTTGACCCGCTCGATGATCGCGAGCCGTTCCGGGGTGTCCTCCGGCTTCAGATAGCCGATCAGGACGTACAGGATCAGCGACACGGCCAGCGGGATCGACACCTGGTACTCCAGCGGCACCCCGCCGTCCACGTTCCAGTGGATCGGGTAGTTGACCAGCCAGAAGGCGAGCAGGCCCATCGCCCAGCTGGTGAGCGCGGCCGTCGGGCCCGACCGGCGGAAGGGCCGGAGCAGACCGAGCATCATCGGGATCGCGATCGGGCCCATCAGCCCGGCCACCCACTTGATCACGACGGTGATGATGTCCTTGAACGTCGGCGAGTCGACCTGCGTCGCCACCGCCATCGACAGCCCGAGGAAGACGACCGTCGCCAGCCGCGCCGCCAGCAGCCCGGTCCGTGCGCCCCACTCCCGCGCCCGCGCGGAGAGCACCGGCGCCACGTCACGGGTGAACACGGCCGCGATGGCGTTGGCGTCCGAGGAGCACATGGCCATGGTGTGCGAGAAGAAGCCGACGATGACCAGACCCAGCAGGCCGTGCGGCAGGAGCTGCTCGGTCATCAGGGCGTAGGAGTCGGAGCCGTCCGGCTTCTGCGACTCCACCAGCAGCGGCGACATCCACATCGGGAAGAACAGCACCAGCGGCCAGACCAGCCACAGCACCGCCGACAGCCGCGCCGACCGCTCGGCCTCGCGGGCGTTGGGCGTGGCCATGTAGCGCTGGGCCTGGTTGAGCATGCCGCCGTTGTACTCGAAGAGCTTGATGAAGAGGAACGCGAGCAGGAACACCGTGCCGTACGGGCCGACCAGCGGTTTGCCGTGGCCCTGGAGAGCGGGCTCGTCCCAGACGCCGAAGAAGCCGCCGTGGTCGCCGAGTTTCATGACGACGGCCACGAACATCGCGATGCCGGCCAGCAGCTGGATCACGAACTGGCCCAGCTCGGTCAGCGCGTCCGCCCACAGGCCGCCGATCGTGCAGTAGATGCCGGTGACCACGCCGGTGATCAGGATGCCCTGGTTGAGGGTGATGCCGGTGAAGACCGACAGCAGGGTGGCGATGGCCGCCCACTTCGCGGCCACGTCCACGATCTTCAGCAGCATGCCGGACCAGGCGAGGGCCTGCTGGGTCGGCAGGTTGTACCGGTTCTTCAGGTACTCCAGGGGAGAGGCCACGTGGAGGCGTGAGCGCAGCCGGTTGATGCGCGGCGCGAACAGCTTCGAGCCGATGGCGATGCCGAGCGCGATGGGGAACGACCAGGTGACGAAGGACGTGACGCCGTAGGTGTAGGCGATGCCCGCGTACCCGGTGAACATCACCGCGCTGTAGCCCGACATGTGGTGGGAGATGCCGGAGAGCCACCAGGGCATCTTGCCGCCGGCCGTGAAGAAGTCGCTGACGTTGTCCACGCGTTTGTGCGACCACACGCCGATGACCACCATCACGGCGAAGTAGCCGATGAGCACGGACCAGTCGAGACCGTTCATGTGCCCCCTTCCGGGGTCCGCCTTGTGAACTCCGCTCAGCTGGTTGGCACTTCGCACGAGCGGGGTAAGGGCGTGGCAGGCCGCGAAGTGCCCGCTCATCGTGGGTGCGTGGACGCGGGCACGACAAGGAAGAGGATGGTCAAGAGGAAGTAAAAAGGTTCGGCTTGCTGACCTTGGTTCACCTACATGAACGCAGGACGGGTGCGACGAGAGCCCGGTCCACCCCGTGTTCTCCCTGCTCCGCGGCCTACTTCAGCTCGTCCGGACACGGTGTGCCGCGCTGCAGCCCGTACGGCGCGGCCAGCCGGTACGTACCCGCCTCGGGGGCGACCAGCGTCGTCCACGTGTCGCCCTCGGGGGTCTCCTCCGTCTCCGCCAGGCATCCGTTGACGTTGTCGTACGTCTTCGGCGAGCCCTCCGGGCCGTTCTTGGAGGCCTCCGTCTCCTCGGGCGGATCGAGCTTGTTGCCCTCGGCGTCGACGATGCTCAGCCACGGCGAGTACGGCATCCGGACCAGGATGCGGCCCGGCTGCTGCACGTCGATCGTCCACTCGCCCTGCTCGGCGCGCTGGACGACCGCGTGGGGCTCCGCCAGCGGCGTCGGGTTGGTCACCTGGAACAGCTGCCAGTTGGCGTCGCCCCAGACCTGCTTGAGATACGGCAGCCCTCGCTGCAGCAGCTCCCGCTCGCGCTTGCCGCCGTCGCCGTCCGGCTCGCCCTTGGGCAGCACCACATAGTGCACGGCCCAGCGCTTCAGCCACTCGTGGTAGTTCGCCGAGTTGAGGGTGTCGTCGTAGAAGAGCGGGTTGCGCTTCATGTCGGCCTGACGGGTCCAGCCGCGGGCCAGGTTCACGTACGGCGCGAGCGCCGAGGCCTCCCGGTGGGAGCGGGCGGGTACGGCCTCCACCCGGCCCTTCTCCGCACCGACCTCCTGCAACTCGTTGACGAGCGGCGCCAGCTCGCGCGCCCAGGAAGCGGCCGGCGTGGTGTGGACGATGTCGTCGGCCGACTTGAAGCCGATCCAGCCGACGAAGCCGACGAGGGCGACCACGAGCGCGTACCACTTGCGCGTCCGCGCCACCGTGAACGGCAGCGCGGCCACCAGCGCCACCCCGGCGAAGAGCATCGCCAGGCGCGTGATGTTGGAGCCGATCTGGGAGCTGATCAGCCAGACCAGCAGCACGGACAGCCCGTAGACCGCCGACGTGATGCGCACGGTCGTCCACGTACGCGGCACGAACACGTACACCAGGCCCGCGTAGAGGATCGGCAGGACCGCCGAGCCGAAGCCCATCGGCTGCGTGCCGGAGAAGGGGAAGAGCCAGGCCGACAGCCCGACGACCACGCTGGGGGCCAGCCCGAGCGCCCATGCGCCCGGGCGCCGCTTCTGGAGGAACAGGGCCACCGCCACCAGGCCCACGAACAGGCCGGCGACCGGCGAGGCCATGGTGGCCAGCGCGGCCAGCGGCGCCGCGCACAGCGCCTTCGCCCAGCGCTCGTGGCGCCAGCGGTGCGGCCAGCAGAACACCGCCGCGACCGCGCCGAGACCGAACATCATGCCCAGCCCGAACGTCACCCGCCCCGACGCCGCGTTGCACAGCAGCCCGAACAGGCCCGCCAGCGACGCCCACAGCGGATTGCGGACCACACGGCTGCGGATCAGGACCATCGTCAGCAGCCCGGCCGACAGCGTCCCCGCGATCATCATCGTCGTCCGCACGCCGAGCAGCGACATCAGATACGGCGAGACCACGCTGTAGGACACCGGGTGCATGCCGCCGTACCAGGCGAGGTTGTACGCCGAGTCCGGGTGCCGGCCGACGAACTCCGCCCACGCGTCCTGCGCGGCGAGGTCGCCGCCACTGTTCGCGAACGTGAAGAACCAGGCGATGTGGAGGAGCCCCGCCAGGGCGGTCACCGACAGCACGGGGTGGCGCAGCATGCGCTCGCGCAGGGCCAGGAAGGCGGCCTTCACCGCGGACGGTGCTTCCGGCTCGGCACCGTCCGGTGCACGGCCGCCGGCCGCCGGGTCATGACCGGCCCGCCCGCTCTCCGCCCTCTCCCCGTCGTCCTTGCGGGGCGCGGGTACGCGTGGTCGCGGACCGGCTCCCGGGCCCGAATCGGCGTCGTCGGCGCGTGTCGGCTCCGCAGTGGCCACCTGAAGGCACTCCCCGTGTCCCGTCTTCTGCTTCGGGCCGTGTCCCGTTCCCGCGACCGGCGACCTGCCCCGTTTCGTGACGCTAGCACGCACCCCCGCACCGTGGCTTCCTCGCCTGCGGGCCCCGGGGGGAGCTTCCCGGACGTTCCGGCACGCGAACGCCCCCGCGGCCGGTGGCCACGGGGGCGGAGGCGTCGGTCGGGCCCCAGGGGGCCGCTGCCGTCAGCCCAGGCGGGTGAGCTTGTCCGTGAAGGCGGGCTCCGCGAGCTCCTCCTGCAGCGCGACCGGCACCTTCACGGCGCCGGCGGCGCCGCCGTCACCCACCGTGAGCGTGCCGACCTTCGTACCGGCCGCGGCCGTGTGCGGCACCTCGTCGGCCTGGAACGTCAGCTTCACGGTCAGGCCCGGCCAGCCGACGGCCTTGACGTCCTGCGTGGCGACGACCGGCGTACGGTTGCCGAGACCGTCGTCGACGTACCCGACGACGGTCCCCTTCTGCAGGATCGTCGACGACTCCAGGATGTCCTGCGCGGCCCGGATCAGCTTGTCGCTGGAGTCCAGCGCGGCGCCGAGGATGGTGTTGTCCTTGCCGCCCGCCGGCTGGCGCACCACGGCACCGACGATGGTCCGCGTCTCACCGCCGACCTCCTTCTTCGCCGCGAAGACGAGGTTGCCGAGCGCGGAGGTGGTGGTGCCGGTCTTGATGCCGACCACGCCGTTGCTGCCGACCAGGTGGTTCCAGTTGGAGTGGTTCACGCCCTTGTAGTCGTCGTACGACATCATCGCGGCGACCTCACGGAAGGCCGGCTCCTGCATCGCCGCCTTGGCCAGCTTCACCTGGTCCACGGCCGTGCTGACCGTCGTGTCGTTCAGACCCGACGGGTCGGTGTACGTCGTGTTGGTCATGCCGAGGTCCTTCGCGGCGGCGTTCATCTTCTCCACGAACGCCTTCTCCGACCCCGCGTCCCAGCGGGCGAGCAGCCGCGCCACGTTGTTCGCGGACGCGATGAGAATGCTCTCCAGGGCCTCGCGCTGGGAGATCGAGTCGCCCGCGTAGACGTTGACCGTCGACTCCTGGCCCGCCTGCGACTGGTCCTCGGCGGCCTGGTCGATCGGGATCTTCGGCCCCTCGGCGCCGCTCTTGAGCGGGTGGTCGCGCAGGACGACGTACGCGGTCATGACCTTGGCGACGCTCGCGATCGGCACGGGCTTCTGGTCGCCGGACGAGCCGAAGGTGCCGATGCCCTGCACGTCCAGCGCCGCCTGTCCGCTGGACGGCCACGGGATCTCGGGCTTGCCGCCCTCGAACGTGAAGCTGTCCTGCGCGGTGAGCTCGAGGGTGGGCGCGGGCAGCGGACGCATGGCCTGCACGACGCCGAAGACGATCACCAGCAGGATGACCAGCGGGGTCCAGATCTTGACCCGGCGCACCGTCGTGCGGAGCGGGGTCTCCGGGGGCGGCGGGGTGTTCGTCAGCTCCGCCAGCAGGTCCAGCGGCGGCTTCGGCGGCACCGGCTGCTGCGTGGTGCGCTCGGGCCCGACGTGCGGTACGGCGGTGGTGGTCCCGGTACGGGGCGCCTGCGGCGCCTCGGGGGCCGGGGACGGGGCCTGGGACGGGGTCCGCGGGGGCTTGCGCGTCGCCGGGTCGTCGGGGTGCCTGAGCGCGACGAACTTGCTGGTCCGCTCGGCATCGGCCTCGGGCGACCTGCCCTTTTCCTCCGCCTTCTTGGGTGTGGCGGCGTCGCCCAGCTTGAGCATGGTCGTCGGCTGGTCGACGGCGGGCGCGGAGGGCCGCGGCGCCTTGAAGACGGCGGTGGGCTGATCGACGGGGGACTTACCGGCGTCGGCGTCGGCGTCCGCATCGGCTTTGGAGTCGGTTCCGGCGTCGGGGTCCGTGTCCGTGTCGGGGTCTGCCGCGGCATCGGCCTTGCCGCCGCCGTCGGGCGCGACCTCGGCGTCAGTGTCGGTGTCGTCTTCGGTGCCGGTCTCGGACTTGGCGTCGGCGTCTGACTCGGCGTCGGTCTCCGTCTCCGCCTCGGGTTGGGGCTCGGGCTCGGAGGGGGTGTCGGCGGCCTCGTCCGTGGCGGGGTCGGTACCGGCGTCGGCGTCGGCCTCGACGGGCACGCCCTCGGCCTCCTCCGGGCCGCCCGTGAGCTCTTCCCCGTCCCCGACCGCCTCGGACGCGCCCTCGTGGCCGTCCTCGGCCTTCTCCGGGCCGTCCCCGGCCTCTTCCGCGCCCTCGGCCTTCTCCGGGCCGTCCGCGGACTCCTCCGCGCCCTCGGCCTCCTCCGGGCCGTCCGCGGACTCCTCCGCGCCCTCGGGCGCCTTGGGCGCCTCCTCGGTCGTACCGGCGTCCTCGGTGTCCTCCGCCGCGGTTTCCGCGGCTTCCGGCGCTTCCGCGTCGTCGTGCCTCGCGTTCGCGGCGGCGCGTTCTTCCGCGGTCGCGACCCAGGCCGCGACCGCGTCCCGCAGCCGGCCGTCGTTCGCGGCGGCGGGTTCGGCGCGGTCGCTTTCGGGCGAGTGGGAGGTATCGGCCGTGTCGGCGGTATCGGGTGCTTCCGCCCCGGCCTCGGTCCCGGCCTCCTTCGCGGCTTCGGCCTCTGCCCCGGCGTCCGCCGCCGTGTCGCGGACCGACAGCACCCGGGTGGCGGTGTCGACGCCCCCGCGCGACCCGGCGGACTTCGACGGCTTCGCCGTCTCCCGCGCCACCGCCAGCCGCGGGTCACGCGTCTCGTTCGTCTCGGTCCTGGCTTCGGGAACCGGACCCGCGCTCCCCGACGTCGGTTCTTCCGACGACTCGCGCTGCTTCGACCTGTCGGGGGACTCGCCCGCCACCGATGCCTCCTCCATGCGCCGCACGTCCTGCGTGCGCTACCGAACCGCGTACCGAACCATGTACCAGTGTCCTGTGTACGGGTAGGACCCACGCGGTAGACGAGAACGACATACCTACTGGTTCCACTACGAAGCGGTCACGCACCCTCGACAGACCAATGTGAGAGGGGTCACCCTGTCTGTCATCCACGCGGGGAGGCATGGATGGGCAGGAGCCGCAGAACACTTCCGGAGGAGCTTCTGCTGCTGGCGTTGGACCCGACCACGGGTACCACCGCGCAGCCGCAGTCGCTCGACCTCGGTCTGGCCGGAGCACAGCTGGTGGAGCTGGCGCTGGCCGGACGGATAGCCCCAGACGGGGATCGTATCGCCGTGGTGGCCCCACGGCCGACAGGAGATCCAACACTGGACTGCGCGTTGGAGTTGCTGCGAAGGCGTGGCGCTCCCGTACGGGCGGTCAACTGGATTGGCGGGCCCCGCCTGGGGCTGCGTCAGACCTACCTCTCGCATCTGGAGCGATGCGGCATGGTGCATGCCGTGGAGGGCCAGATGTGCGGGGTGCTGCCGACGACTCGCTATCAGGCGACGGACACGGCGATCAGCAGGGAGATCAAGGCCCGGCTGGACTCGGCGATCCGCACCGGCGTACCGCCGGACCCGCGGACCGCGGCGCTCGCCGCGCTGGCCCACGCGGTCGGTCTCGGCAAGCACCTCTACCCGGGCAACGAAGGACGCTCGTCGCGGTCCCGTCTGCGGGACCTCATCAGGCACGACCCCATGGGCGGACTGGTGGCGCACGCGGTGATGGACGTCCAGAACGGCGCGGCGGCCCAGCCACGCCGCACGGCTCCGGCAGGCCGTCAGGCCGCGGGGCCGGGAGCGAGGCCCGCCCCGGAACCCGCCCGCGGTGTTCCGGCGCAACCGCGCCACGGATCCATGGCGCGCGCGGTGGCCCACTGAGCCGCACCGCGACGCCCGCAGCACCCGCAGTACCGCACCGCCGCACCGCCAGTCCCCAAGACCCGGTCACGGGAGCCGCAGGTTCGCGCGGGGCGGCGGGGCCGACCGTACGTCCGGCACGTCCGGACGTACGGCCCGGTCCCGCCGCCCCGCGCGGCCATGTGTGCGGGTGGCGCTCCGAACTGGCGTGTACGCGGCGCATATCGACCGTTTCCCAGCGGTAGAAAGCACCTTGGTGGCAGTCTGCTCAGCAGCAGATACGCAAAGTGGCACAGTGTGAGTCACGCAGCCGGAGGTGCACGTTCCGTGGCGTCCAATGTCAATCCCACCGTCAGGCGGCGCCGGCTGGGCCAGGAGCTGCGCCGGCTCCGTGAGCTCAAGGGCATGACGGCCGAGGAGGTGGCGGAGCGGCTGTTGGTCTCGCAGTCGAAGATCAGCCGCCTGGAGAACGGCCGGCGCAGCATCAGCCAGCGGGACGTCCGCGACCTGTGCGGGGTCTACGAGGTCGAGGACCAGCGGATCGTCGACTCGCTGATGCAGATGGCGAAGGACTCGCGCCAGCAGGGCTGGTGGCACGCCTTCGGGGACATCCCGTACAGCGTCTACATCGGCCTGGAGACCGACGCGGAGTCGCTGCGGACCTACGAGCCCCAGATCATCACCGGCCTGCTGCAGACCCGGCCCTACGCCGAGGCGCTCATCCAGGGCGCCCTGCCCGAGACGTCGGTCGCCGACATCGAGAAACGGGTCCAGGTCCGGATACGGCGGCAGGAGCGCATCTCCGCCGACAGCAACCCGCTGCGGCTGTGGGTGGTTCTCGACGAGGCCTGTCTGCGCCGGGTGGTGGGCAGCCCTCAGGTGATGCGGGAGCAGCTGGAGCACGTCGCCGAGATGTCGCAGCTGCCGCACATCACCGTGCAGGTGCTGCCGTTCGACGTCGGGGCGCACCCCGGCATCAACGGCCAGTACTCGATCCTGGAGTTCGCCGACGCGGCCGACTCGAGCGTCGTGTACATCGAGGGCGTCACCAGCGACCTGTACCTGGAGAAGGCGCAGGACGTGCAGAAGTACACGGTGATGTACGAGCACTTGCGGGCGCAGGCGCTGAACGTGGAGCAGTCGCGGCAGCGCATCGAGGACGTGGCCAAGGATTACGCGCGCTGAGACTCCTGGGGAGGCGGGGGCGGGATGCTACACCCCCGCCAGGTTGCACTGGAAGACTCACCTGGAATATGCCATCCGGTCGGGTGAATGACGGCTCCGTGGGGCGAGGACAGCGAGTAGCGTCGATCACGCCAAAGATCACGCGTCATTGGCGTAAACCACACTCAACGACTCGCCATCGGAGCAGACATGGCAATTCTTCAGGGCGCCCAGGAATCGTGGACCAAGTCCTCCTACTCCGGAGGCAACGGCGCGTGCGTCGAGGTCAAGTCACCGGTCGTGGCGGCCCTCGCCGTCCGCGACTCCAAGGTCCCCGCGGGCCCGGTGCTGGCCTTCCCCGCCGACGCGTGGAACGCCTTCGTGACCTCGGTCAAGAAGTAACGGCCCCACGCGCCGTCGGCCCTGCCGGCGGAGCCCTCTCGACCAGTTCGCCGACCTTGCCGAGAGGGCTCTGTCTCACGGGGGAGCTGTCTCACCTCACCGGGAACGCCACATCACACACCGGGTCCTCGGGTCCCGCTGCCTCCCAGTCGGCGAAGTACACCTCACGACACGGCCCCGCCACCGTCAGACCCTGAGCGGCGACCCACTCCTCCACCGCCTCGAAAGCCGCCAGGATCTGCGGATGGGCCACCTGCGCCTTGGTGATCCGGGTGCGGGCCAGCCGCCGGGCCGGCTCCACCCGTACCTGTGACTGCCAGGCCCGTCCCCGACCTTCGACCCACGACCGTGCCGCCGCCTCGTCGGCGACCGGCACGCACGACTCCGCGGGGCCGTCACTCTCCGTCGACACCTCGGCGTGGTAGACGACGAACGGCGGCGCCGTCACACCCCCGCAGTCCCGGGCCGCCTCCTCCAACCGGGTCAGCGAGGCGCCGATCCACGTCGGCAGCTCGTCCGCCAGCGTGTGCCGCGTCTCGCTGATCACCACCTGCTCGGGCACGTCCACCGTCTCGACCACGAACTTTCCGTACATCTCGGAGCTCCTCCCCGACAGTCGTGCACGGAGGTAGTCGGTGAGCGTCCGCTGCCCGGCCACCCGGGCCTCGATCCCGGCCCAGTAGGCGTCGAGCAGCCCCGCCGCCTCGACCCCGTCCGCGCGGACCACCTCGGCGACCCGCGCGAGCGGCATGTCCAACTGGCGCAGCAGCGCCACCAGACGGGCGCGCTCGGTCTGTTCGGCGCGGTAGTAGCGGTAGCCGGTGGTCCCGTCCACATGGGCGGGCGCCAGCAGGCCCAGGCGGTCGTACAGGCGCAGGGCCTTGGCCGACAGCCGGGCCCGCGCGGCGAACGCCCCGATGGTCAGCAACTCGTCGTCGCGTGCATCGTCCACAGCGTCATCCTCCGTCACCGGGCGGCCTGTTCCGCCCGGCGACGACGACCCTCGGGCCTGCCCCAGGGGCAAGGTCAACCGGCCTCCGACTCAACCGGCCAGCTGCTCCTCCACGGCCGCCACGACCTCCGCCGCCTCCGGCTCGGTCTGCGGGGCGAACCGGGCGGCGACCTTGCCGTCCCGGCCGATCAGGAACTTCTCGAAGTTCCAGCGGATGTCACCGCTGTGCCCCTCGGCGTCGGCGAAGCCGGTCAGCCGGTCGTACAGCGCGTGCCGGCCCTCCCCGTTGACGTCCACCTTCTCGGTCATCGGGAAGGTGACGCCGTACGTCGCCGAGCAGAACTCGGCGATCTCGTCGGCGCTGCCCGGCTCCTGCCCCATGAACTGGTTGCACGGCACGCCGAGCACGGTGAGGCCCTGCTCCGCGTACCGCTCGTGCAGCCGCTCCAGGCCGGCGTACTGCGGGGTCAGCCCGCACTTGGAGGCCACGTTGACCACGAGGACCACCCGGCCGGCGTACTGGGAGAGGTCGGCGGCCCCGCCCTGCAGGGCGCCGATCTCTACGTCGAGGGGGAGGCCGTCGTGGGGCTGCGTGTTCTGTGAGGTCGTCATGGAGCGGATGCTAGCCCCGCGCTCCCTCAGACCGCGTCGAGGTCCCTGTCCTTCGTCTCCGGCAGGGCCAGGACGCAGAGCAGGGAGAGGAGGGCCATGGCGCTCATGAACCAGCCGCCCACCGTCGCGCTGTAGTTCTCGGCGAGGGCCGTCACGATCAGGGGTGCGGCAGCGCCGCCGAGGACTCCGCCGAGGTTGTAGGAGAAACCGGCGCCGGAGTAGCGCATACGGGTGCCGAACAGTTCGGGCATGTAGGCGCCGGCCGGGCCGTAGATGATGCCCATGCACAGCAGGGCTCCGCTGAGGGCGACCGCGATGAGGACGTAGTTCTCGGTGTCGAGGAGCGGGAAGAGGACCGCGCCCCACACGATGCCGAAGACGGCGCCGCCGATGATCAGCTTGCGGCGGCCGATGCTGTCCGACCAGCGGGCCACGACGTACGTCGAGACGCCGAGGACCGCGACGGCGACCAGGGTCAGCAGCAGCATGTCGTTCTTCGGGATACCGAGGTCGTCGGTGGTGTACGTCATGCAGTAGGTGGCCGCCGTGTAGAACATGACGTACACGACCGTGATCATGCCGGCGCCGAGCAGGATCTCCTTCGGGTGCACACGGAACGCCTCCAGCAGGGGCGCCTTGGCCGTCTCACGCTGTTCGGTGACCTTCGAGAAGGCCGGGGTCTCGGCGATCCGCAGCCGGATCACCAGGCCGACGGCCACCAGCACGAAGGAGATCAGGAACGGGATGCGCCAGCCCCAGCTGTCGAAGGCGTCGTCGTCGAGCACCGAGGACATGATGAGGAAGGTGAGGGTCGCGGCGAAGTAGCCGACGGGCGAGCCCATCTGCGGGGCGGCGGCGTACAGGCCCCGCTTGCCCTTCGGCGCGTGCTCGACGGCGAGCAGTGCGGCGCCGCCCCACTCGCCGCCCAGTCCGAGGCCCTGGATCACGCGGAGGAGCACCAGCAGGATCGGGGCGGCCACGCCCAGGGTGTCGTATCCGGGCAGGAGCCCGATGACGCCCGTGGACAGGCCCATCATCAGCAGCGAGACGACGAGGACGGCCTTGCGGCCGACGCGGTCGCCGAAGTGGCCGAAGATCGCCGCGCCCAGTGGCCGCGCGGCGAAGCCGACCGCGAAGGTCGACAGGGTGGCGAGGGTGCCGGCGGTCTCGGACAGTTCGGGGAAGAAGGCGTCGTTGAGGACGAGGGCGGCGGCGGTTCCGTAGATGTAGTAGTCGTAGAACTCGATGGCCGTGCCGATGAAGCTGGCGGTGGCGACCCGGCGCATGTCCGAGGAGCCCTGCTCCTCAGGTGCGCAGGCCGGGGGCGTTGCCGGGGCGGGGGGTCCGGACTGGGGGGTGCCAGGGGATGCGGATGACGGCATGAGGGGCCTCCGGAGCGGTGAGGGACAAGGACGCCGTCGCAGAACGCGAACAGGGTGTGAACGTAAGCCGACGTCATCGGCCCGGTTCTTGTCCGCCCGGACAGCGCTCGGCCCCTCGTCCTGTTCGACCGGACAGGGCGACCGGACAGGGCGGTCGGGCAGGGCGGTCGGACCGGGCCGGGCCTCAGGGCGCCGGGAAGGCCGTGGCCTCGCGCTCGTGTCCGTCGAGGTCCAGGCGCAGCTGGAGGGCGGCGGCCAGCCGGTGCTCCGGGTCGTCCAGGTCGAGCCCGGTCAGCGCCACGGCCCTGCGCACCCGGTAACGCAGTGTGTTGGGGTGCACGTTGAGGTGCTGGGCCACCGCGCCGACGTCGCCGAAGGCGTCCAGGTAGAGCAGCAGCGACCGGGCCAGGTCGGTGCCCTGCTCGCGGTCGCGGACGACCAGGTCGGCCACCGCCGGGAAGCGGATGCCCGGGGCCCCGGCGAGCAGGTCGAGCGTGTCGCGCACCAGCAGCGCCGGGGTGAGCCGGGTGTGGGTGCCGACCGGGACGCCGGGGGTGCGGGCCAGCAACAGCAGTGCCCGGTGCCCGCGCAGCTTGACGGCCGGGATGTCGGCCAGGCGTTCCGCCCGACCGGCGAGGACCGCCTGGACGCCGGTCCCGGTCAGCCGGCGCAACGTGGTCACCAGGTCGCCGGTCCAGCGCAGCAGCGGGCCCTCGGCGTCGGCGCCCGATCCGGCCGGAGGCGCCGGAAGGATGGCGTAGATCTGGCCGCAGGCCTGGACGACGAGGGCGTTCTTCCGGTGTGCGGCGGCGTGCACGGAGATGATCCCCGCCGCCTCGGCGCGCTGGGCCGCCCAGTGGCCGGTGCCGTTCTCGCCGGTGGGCTCGCGCAGGTCGACGGCGAGGACGTCCGCGCCCGCGGACGGATCGATGCCCAGGTGGGCCGCGAGCGCGGCGGCGTCGAAGCGGCCGGTCAGCAGGCCGTGGCTGAGTTCCTCGCGGGAGGCCAGCCGGGTCCGTGCGTCGCCCTGGAAGTAGTGGTCGACGAGGTGCGGGGCGGCCAGCCGGGCCGCGCCGCGCAGCATCTCGGGCGCCCGCTCGGCCAGCGGCCGGGCGCCCTCCTGCACCCAGATTGATCCCAGGGGCCGCCGCCCGGAGTTGACGCCGATCACCAGCCGGGCGCGCGCCCCCAGCTCCAGGTGCTCCGCGACCTCGACGACCTCGTCGCCCGCCCGCAGCCGGCGGTGCACGCCGAGCTTCCGCAGCAGCGCCAGATACGGCTCCGGGCAGCTGCGGCCCAGTACGGACAGCCGGCGCAGCTCGTCGGCCTCGTCGCCGGAACCCGCGTAGGCCACCACCCGGTGCGCCGCGTCCTCGATGCTGACCAGGCCCCCGGTCAGCGTCGCCACGGTCTGGGCCAGCGAGAACAGGTCACCGCTCCGGTCCGGCCCGAGCCCGAAGGCGCCCCGCCCGTGGTCCAGCACCGTGCGGGCCTCGGCCGCCACCCGGTCCCAGCGCACCCCGGCGGGAATGCCGAGTACGGCGATCCCGGCGCGTTCGGCGGCCGCCCGCACGCCCCGGGGGAGGGCGCCCGCGGGTTCCGGTGGGTCCGCGGGCGGGTGCTCGTCCGTGTCCGGAGCGGCCGGCACGGGCAGGCGTACGGCGACGGCCGCGGCGCCCGCGGCACCGGCCGCCGTCACCATCGCGGCGGCCTCGGGGCCGCGCGCGCCGACCGCGAGGACGAGGGCGCCGGAGATGCCGTCGCCGGAGCCGACGTCGTCGGAGTCGACGTCGTCGGGCGGGCCGTCGAGTGGTTCGCCCGGCTCGGCGATGACGAGGTCGCGCACCTCGGTGACGGGCCCGCACCACAGGAGGCCCGGCCCCAGCAGGTCGGCGAGGCGGCGGACCACGGTGTCGACCGGGGTGCCGCGACGGTGGCGGGCGGCAGGCCCGGGCAGGGCGGCGTCGTTCACGGCAGCAGCGTAGATGTGCTGCCGGGACGGACCGGCCGGCCGCCCGGCCTCGATTGGGTCAAGACCTGCCGGAGCACGCCGGCCGGGGTGAACCCCTGCCTAGGCAGGACGGCCGGCCCACGGGGGTGAGCGCGGCCGTCCCGGACGACAGCGGTGCGGGGGGTGCGCTCAGGCGCGGCGGGAGCCCGCGGACGCCATGCCGAGCCAGGTGTGCGGGTTGCCCTCCCAGCACCAGCCGAGCTTCGGGGCCTTCTGGCTGATCCAGATCGCCGGGACCCGGCGGTCGCCGGAGCGTGAACCGCCCAGCGAGAAGCACTTGTTCTTGACCAGGAGCTGCGGGACGTGGGTCATCAGCGCGATGCCCTCCTCGATGGTGAGCAGACCGCGCCCCCGCTCGGCGACGGTGGCCATCGCGTCGTTCGGCACGACACCGCAGAACTCCTCCCCGCGTTCGACGTCGAACAGCAGGTGGACACCGTCCCGGCCGGGCGGCTCGGCCTCCTTGGTGGCGACGAACCGTTCCAGGGAGCCGGGCTCGAAGGTGCGGTCGACGAAGCCGGGCAGCCGGCCGCCGTGCAGTGCGGTCAGCGGCATGGTCCGCTCGACCGGGGCGAGCTCGCGGCTGACGACCAGGACGAACGGCACCCGTCCGGTGACGGCGGGGTCGTACTCCTGGCCCGGGTCACCCGCGTGGGCCACGGCCTCGGCGCGCAGCGGCGCCACCAGCTCGGCGAACTGCTCCGGGGTGCGCCCGCCGAGCGCCGGGTAGCCGAGCGCGGTGAGGGTGTGGACCTGCCGGTCGAACTCGGCGGCGGCGTCGTAGGCGGAACCGGCGGAACCGGCGGAGTGGGCGGAGTGGGCGGGGGAGTGCGTCCGGTCGGTCAAGCGAGGTTCTCCTTGGTCGCGATGGTCTCGATGTCGGCCGGGCTGCCCGACATGATCGTCCTGACGTGGCGGGTGACCAGCTCGATCGGCCAGTCCCACCACGCGGCCCGCTGGAGCCGCTCGACGTCCTCGGCGTCGTACCGGGCGCGGATGGGCCGGGCCGGGTTGCCGCCGACGACGGTGTACGGGGGGACGTCGCCGGTGACCAGCGAGCCCGCGGCGATGATCGCCCCGTCCCCGATGCGCACGCCGGGCATCACGGTGGCGCCGTAGCCGAACCACACGTCGTTGCCGACGACCGTGTCGCCGCGGCTGGGCATGGTGGTGACGAGGTCGAGGGTGGCCTCGGCCCAGGCGCCGCCGAACATGGTGAACGGGAAGGTCGACACGCCCATGGTGGGGTGCTCGGCCCCGGCCATCAGGAACCGGGTGCCGGAGGCGATCGCGCAGTACTTGCCGATGATCAGCTTCTCCGGCCCGTAGGCGTAGAGCACGTTGCGGGTCTCGAAGGCGGTGGCGTCGTCGGGATCGTCGTAGTAGGTGAAGTCGCCGACCTGGATGCGCTCGTCGGTGACGAGCGGCTTGAGGAGGACGACCCGCGGATGCTGCGCGAGCGGGTGGAGGACGCCGGGGTCGGGAGCGGCGGCGGGACCGGTCATGCGGTGACCTCGATTCTGGCCAGGGAGCCGGTTTCCAGGGCGCACCACAGGGCGCCGTCGTGCACGGCGATGCCGTGCGGTTCGCTGTCGGGGCGGGAGAGCGCGTACGAGGTGATGCGGCCGTCGACGGTGATCCGGCCGACCCGGCCGCTGCCCCACTCGGTGAACCAGAGCGCGCCGTCGGGCCCGGCCGTGACCGCGTGCGGCCGGGCCGCCGGGTCGGGCAGCGGGTGCTCGGTGACGGTGCCGTCGACGGTGATCCGGCCGATCCGTCCGGCGCCGATCTCGGTGAACCACAGCGCCCCGTCGGGTCCCGCGGCGATGCCCACCGGGGCGGCGCCCTCGGTCGGCAGGGGGTGGGCGGTGCCGTGGCCGTCGGTGGTGAGCCGTCCTACGGCGTTGTGCTGGTTGAGGGTGCACCACAGGGCGCCGTCCGGGCCGGCCGCGATGGCGGACGGGAAGGCGCCGGGCGCCGGGTACTCGGTGATCTCGCCGTCCATGGTGATCCGGCCGATCCGGTCGGCGGACGAGAGGGTGAACCACATCGCCCCGTCCGGCCCGGCGACGATCCCGAACGGTCCGCCCTCGGGGGTCGGGGGCGTGAAGGAGGAGTAGGTGCCGTCGGGGGAGAGGCGGCCGATGCGGTGCGCCCGGTACTCGGTGAACCACATCGCCCCGTCCGGCCCCCGCGCGATGACGGTCGGCCCGTCCCCGACCGGGTGGACGGTGACGCTCCCGTCGCCCGGGTCCCGGCGGGCGACGGCGCCCTGGTGGACGAGGGTGAACCAGAGGGCGCCGTCCGGCCCTTCGGCGAGGGCGTAGGGGCCGGCCTCGGGGCCGCTGACGGTGAACTCGCGTACGGGGGAGGGGGTGAGGGAGGGAGCGGGGGTGGGGTCGGGGTCGGGATCCGACTTGGCGTCGGGCTCGGTGCCGGGGTCGGCGAGTAGGCGCCCGACCTCCTCGAACAGTGGGGCGCCGTCGTCCTCGGAGAGGTGGAACGCGTGCTTCATGCCCTCGTGGACGCGCAGGGTCACGCTCACCCCGGCGTCCTGCGCGGCCCGCGCGAACCGGCGGGCGTCGTCCAGCAGCACCTCGTCCCCGCCGACCGCGACGAGCAGCGGCGGCAGCCCGCGCAGATCGCCGTACAGCGGTGACTGCGGCGCTTCGGTGGCGTCCGCGCCCGCGAGGTACTGGGCGCAGACGGAGGTGAGGACGGTCCGGTCGATGACGTCCTTGCCGTCGTTGGCCGTCAGGGAGTCGCCGGTGAGGGCCAGGTCGGTGACGGGCGAGACGACGACGGCGGCTTCGGGCCGTGGCCCGCCGGTCCGCTCGATCTCCAGCAGGGCGGACAGGACGAGCGTCGCCCCCGCCGACTCGCCGAAGAACGCCACGCGCGCGGCCGGAACGCCCTGGTCCAGCACGCTCCGCCAGGCGGCGAGGACGTCCTCGAGCGCCGCCGGGTACGGATGGGCGGGCGCCAGCCGGTAGTCCACCCGCAGGACGCGCCGCCCGGTGGCCCGTAACAGTCGGCGGGCGAGGGCCCGCTCGGCCTCCGGTGCGGTGTGGGCGAACCCGCCCCCGTGCACGTAGATGACGGCGCCGTCGCCAGTGCCGCTCCCCTCGAAATATTCATTCATCGGAGATAACTTTACGCACGGGCTATGTTGCCTGTCAACATAAAAATACAACCGAGGTAAGATTCTCTCCATGGATCCGAACACACCGGCACTGGGCCTGCGCGAGACCAAGAAGCGCGAGACGCGGCAGCTGATCTCCGACCAGGCGACCAGGCTCTTCATCGAGCAGGGCTTCGAGCACACGACGATCGCCGAGATCGCCGACGCCGCCCGCGTCGCCAAGAAGACGGTGACGAACTACTTCCCGCGCAAGGAGGACCTGGCCCTCGACCACCAGGACGAGTTCGTCGCCGCGCTCGCCGACACCGTGGCCGCGCGCGAACCGGGGGAGACGCCCCTGACGGCCCTGCGCCGCGCCTTCCTGGCGGCCGTGGCGGCCCAGGACCCCGTCGCGGGCTTCGCCGGCCCCGCCTTCACCCGCATGATCGCCGACAGCCCCACCCTCACGTCCTGCCTGCGCGGCCTGCACGACCGGCGAGAGGAGGCGCTGACCGCGGCCCTGGCCGAGGCGACGGCCACCTCGCCCGACGCCATCACGCCCCGCACGGCCGCGGCCCTGCTCGGCGGCGTCCACCGCGTCCTGTTCACCCGCATCCAGCAGCTGACCCTGGCCGGGCGCACCAACCCGGAGATCGCGGAGGTTTTGACGCAGGAGGCCCGGCAGGCCTTCGACCTGCTGACCCCGGCCCTCGCGGAGTACGGCCGCTCCTGACCGAAAGCCCCGCGGTGGGGCCTCCCGGTGGCGCTATCTTGCTCGGGGCAAGGGCGAGGAGTCGAAGATGGACGCGCAGGGGGCGCAGGACACGGCCGCGAGGCTGCGGGCGATCGGCGACGAGCTGGCGGACCGGTTCTACGAGCGGGCCGACGTGGTGCGGACGCTGGTGGTGACGCTGCTGGCCGGCCGCCACTCCCTGGTGCTCGGCCCGCCCGGGACGGCGAAGTCCGAGATGGCCCGGGAACTCACGGGCCGGATCGACGGGGCGTCGTACTGGGAGATCCTCCTGTCGAAGTTCACCGCGCCGACCAGGATGTTCGGCCCGGTCGACGTCGCCGCGCTGGCCCGCGGTGAGTACCGCCAGGTCTACGACGGCCGCGCCACGACCGCGCACGTCGCCTTCATCGACGAGATCTTCAAGTGCTCCACGGCCGCGCTGAACGAGACGCTGGGCTACCTCAACGAGCGGATCTACCACCCCGAGAGCGGTGGCGCCCCGATCCGCTGCCCCCTGATCGGGGCCATCACGGCCAGCAACGAACTGCCCGGCGGCGAGGACTCGGCCGCGATCTACGACCGGCTGCTGGTGCGCATCGAGGTCGGCTACCTGCAGGACCCCGCCAACTTCGCCGCGCTGGTCCGCTCCGCCGTCGGCCGCCCGGCGGAACCACGCCGGACCACCGTCGAACTGGCCGCGCTGCAGCACGCCGTGACCGAGGCCGTCCCGGCCGTGGAGGTCCCCGACGCGATCGTGGACGCGGTGTGCACCCTGCGGGCCGCCCTGCGCCGCAGGGAACTCGTCGCCTCCGACCGGCGCTGGCGACAGGCGGTGGGCCTGCTCCAGGCGTCGGCGTACCTCGACGGCCGCGCGGAGGTCACCGAGTCCGACCTGTCGGTGCTGACACACGTGCTGTGGGACTCCCCGGCCCAGCGCCCCACCGTCGAGCGTGAGGTGCTGCACCTGGTCAACCCCGACGCCAAGGAGGCGCTCGACCTGGCCGACGTCATCGACGAGCTGGAGGCCCAGCTCGACGCCATGGCCGGGCAGTCGCGCGAGGCGCTGAGCGAGTGGGTCATCAAGAAGGCCCACAACCAGCTCGCCATGGCGGGCAAACGGCTGGAGAAGCTGCGTGCGGAGGCGACGAGCGCGGGCCGTTCCACGACGGCCCTCGACCGGGTCACCGGCCGCCAGCGCGCCGTCCGCGCCCGCGTCCTCACCGAGGCCCTCGGCATGGACGCGAGCATGATCCAGACCCAGCTCTGACCACCGAACCGCGGCACGGGGGCCGGGTCGTGGAGGGAGGGGGACAGGGCGGTGGGGCAAGGGGGCCGGGCTGTGGGGCAACGGGATCGGGCTGTGGGTTTAGGCGGACCCGGTCGTGGGGCAACGGGGCCGGGCCGTGAGGCAGGGGGACCAGGCCATGGGGCAAGGGGACAGGGTCGTGGGGCAGGGGGACCAAGCCGTGGGGGAGGTTGACCGGGCCGTGGGGGAGGCAGACCAGGCCGTGGGTGGGGCCGGGGCGTCGAGCGGGCCCGTCGCCGCTCCCGGGCGGCACACCGCGGTCGTCGTCGCGGACCGGTTCGACCGGATCACCTGGCGCGACACCTACGTACAGTCGGCCGGCCTGCGTGAGCTGGCCGAGGAGCTGACCGACCTCCACGACCACGCCACCGACCTCCTGACCGACGCGTTCCTGGCCGCCTACAAGGCCCGTCCCCGGGTGCGCGAGCGCGCCGACATGGACCCCTCCCGGCTGGTCGACCACCTGATCGTCACCTCCCTGATGGAGTCACCGGCCTTCGCCGAGCTGCACCGGGAGACGGCCGGCGATCCCTACGCCGCCGCCATGGCCGTGCTCGCCCAGGCGCCCGCCCTGCGCCGGATGCTGGAGGGCACCCGGGACGCCGGGGAACGGGCCGAGGCGGCGCGGAAGGCCCGGCAGGCCGCCGACGACGCGGCCACCGCCGCGGACGAGGCGCTCCGGCAGGCCGCCGACGGGGACGGCACCGCGCCCTCCCCGGCCGCCGACGCCGTACGCCAGGCCGCCGACGCCGTACGGCAGACGGCCGAGGCCGCCGAACGGGCCGACGCCGCCGCACGCCAGGGCGCCCGGGATGCCGCGCCGTCCCTCGCGGCGGCGGCCCCCGGTGTCCGTGCCGCCGCGCGGAACGCCACGGCCACGGCGGCCGGGGCCGCCCGCGAGGAGGCCGCGCTGATGCGGGCGTGGGGCGTGGGCCCCGGCGAGCTGGAGCGGATGCCGTTCGACCGGCGCGCGCGGCTCGCCGAGCGGCTGCGCACCGGCCGTCTCGCCCGGTGGGCCGACCTGATCGGCCGCTTTCGGCAGATGGCCGACGGCGAGCGCGCCCGCAAGGTCGAGAACGCCACCGGCGAACTGGTCGGCGTCACGCTCGGCGACGACCTCTCCCGCGTCATCCCCTCCGAGCTCGCGAACCTCGGCCTGCCCGCACTGCGCGCGGTCTTCGCCGCCCGCTACGCCGCCGGGGAACTGATGCTCTACGACAGCCAGGGCGAGCAGACCACCGGTAAGGGCGCCGTCATCGCGTGCGTCGACACCTCGCACTCGATGTACGAGGCGGGGCCCGGCGGGATCACCCGGGAGGCGTGGGCCAAGGCGTGCGCCCTGGCGCTGCTGGACCAGGCCCGCCACGCGGGACGCGACTTCGTCGGCATCCTGTTCTCCGCCGCCGACAAGCTCCAGGTCTTCCGCTTCCCGGCCGGCGAGCCCGCCGGCACCGCCCAAGTCCTCGACTTCGCGGAGACCTTCCTCGGCGGCGGCACCAGCTACCAGCGGCCACTGACCGCGGCCCGTGAACTGCTGGAGGAGGAGTTCGACGACGCCGCCCGTGCGCGCGGCGACATCGTGATGATCACCGACGACGACTGCGGCGTCACCGAGGACTGGATGCGCGGCTGGAACGAGGCCAAGCACCGGTTGGGCTTCCGGGTCTTCGGCGTGGCCGTCGGCGCCCCGCGCGTCGCCGAGGCCGACTCGGTCCTGGACGCCCTGTGCGACAACCTCCGCTGCGTCGAGGACCTCACCGACGTCCACGCCGCCGCCGACCTGTTCCGCCTGATCTGACCCGGCCGGCGCCCCGGAGGCGCGCCGAGCGCGACCCGTCAGTGACGACGCCGGGTGTTGATCCGGGCGGCCCGGCGCGTCAGGTGGTCGCGCTCGGCGAGGTTGGGTGCCTTCCGGGCCGCCTCGGCGTACAGCCGTGCCGCCGTCGCCAGGTCGCCGTCGCGCTCGTGGAGGTACGCCGCCACCGCCGCGTGGCGGGGCAGCGAGTCGTCCAGCGCCGCGAGCGCCGCCAGTCCGGCGCGCGGTCCGTCCGCCTCGCCGACGGCCACCGCGCGGTTGAGCCGGACGACCGGGCTGTCGGTCAGTCGCACCAGCTCGTCGTACCACTCGACGATCTGCACCCAGTCGGTCTCCTCGGCGGTGGGCGCGTCGGCGTGCAGGGCCGCGACGGCGGCCTGCGCCTGGAACTCGCCCAGCCGGTCGCGGGCGAGGGCCGCCTGAAGGATCTCGACGCCCTCCGCGATCGACGCGGTGTCCCACCGGCTCCGGTCCTGCTCGGCCAGCGGGACCAGGCTGCCGTCGGCCGCGGTACGGGCGGCGCGCCGGGCGAGGTGGAGCAGCATGAGCGCGAGCAGCCCCGCCACCTCCGGGTGGTCGACCCGGTCCGCGAGCTGCCGGGTGAGGCGGATCGCCTCGGCGGCGAGGTCGACGTCACCGGAGTAGCCCTCGTTGAAGACCAGGTAGAGGACGCGCAGCACGGTGGCGACGTCACCGGGCCGGTCGAACCGCACCCCGGACACGGTGCGCTTGGCCCGGCTGATGCGCTGCGCCATCGTCGCCTCGGGCACCAGGTAGGCCCGGGCGATCTGGCGGGTGGTGAGCCCGCCGACGGCACGCAGCGTGAGCGCCACCGCGGACGACGGCGTGAGCGAGGGGTGGGCGCACAGGAAGTAGAGCTGGAGGGTGTCGTCCACGGCGGGCGTGGGCCCGGGCGCGGGCTCCTCGTCGACGCGGTCCTCACGCCGGCGCCGCGCGGCGTCCGCCCGCGTCGCGTCGAGGAACCGGCGCCAGGCCACCGTGACCAGCCAGCCCTTCGCGTCCCGCGGGGGATCGTCGGGCCAGACGCGGACCGCCTCGACGAGCGCGTCCTGCACGGCGTCCTCGGCCGCCGCGAAGTCGGCTCCGCGGCGGACGAGGACGGCGAGCACGCTCGGCGTGAGGCTCCTCAGCAGGGCCTCGTCGACCACAGGGGTCACTCGGTGACGGTGGTGGCCGGCGCGGTCAGGAACGGCCGTACCTCGAGCCACTCGTGGATCGGCCTGCCGCCGGCCCCGGGGGCGGCGGAGAGTTCCCCGGCCAGCTCGACGGCGCGCTCGTAGCTGTCGACGTCGATGATCATCCAGCCGGCGATGAGGTCCTTGGTCTCGGCGAAGGGGCCGTCGGTGACCGGCGGGCGCCCCTCACCGTCGTAGCGGACCCACGCTCCCTCGGGGGCGAGCGCCTGGCCGTCGACGAACTCGCCGCTCTTCTCGAGCCGGGACGCGAAGTCCTGCATGTACTGCATGTGCGCCGAGATCTCCTGCGGCGTCCACTGGTCCATGGGCACGTCGTTCACGGCCGCCGGGGCGCCGCGGTAGTGCTTGAGCAACAGGTACTTGGCCATGGTGCTTCTCCTCGGTGGGGTGCGGCCCATTGTGGCCGCGTTCACTCCGAGGACGGAGCCGCCGACGCGTTCTCGACATCACCGGCGGCCCGATTTCCGCAAGCAGCCTGTGGAGGTCAGACCGTGTCGCGATGGACCACGGTCAGGGCCCAGATGATGAAGCCCGACATGGTGATCGCCACGATCGACCACACCGGGTAGTACGGCATGGAGAGGAAGTTGGCGATGATCACCAGTGCGCCGATGGTCACGCCGGCGACGCGTGCCCACGTCGCGGTCTTGAACAGCCCGAAACTGACGAGCATGGCGAGTGCGCCCAGTACGAGGTGGATCCAGCCCCAGCTGGTGAGGTCGAACTTGAAGACGTAGTTGGGCGTCGTGACGAAGACGTCGTCCTCGGCGATCGCCATGATGCCCCGGAAGACGCCGAGCAGGCCGGCCAGGAAGAGCATCACGGCCGCGAAGGCGGTCAGGCCGGTCGCCCAGTCCTGCCTCGCCGTGTGCACCGGCCGGGTGTGTGTCGCGGTCATCTTGCGCCTCGATTCGTGGTGGGGGGTGCTACGTCGGGCCGTGGCCGCTCAGGACCAGTTCCTTGGCCTTGCGGAACTCCTCGTCCGTGATGGCGCCCCGGTCGCGGATCTCGGAGAGCCTGGCGAGCTCGTCGACGCTGCTGGGCCGGTCGCTCGCCGCGGTCTTCCTGATGTAGGCGTTGAACTCCTCCTGCTGGGCCCGTGCCTGCGCCCGCTCCCGGCGGCCCATGTTCCTGCCGCGGGCGATCACGTAGACGAACACGCCGAGGAAGGGCAGGACGATGCAGAACACCAGCCAGCCGGTCTTCGCCCAGCCGCTCAGTTCGTCGTCACGGAAGATGTCGGCGACGATCCGGAAGAGCAGGACGAACCACATGATCCACAGGAAGATCATCAGCATGGTCCAGAAGGCGCCCAGCAGCGGGTAGTCGTACGCCAGGTAGGTCTGCGCGCTCATGTCCGTCCTCCGTCGTCCGTCCCGGGCGTGTGCCCGGCCGCCGTGCCGTACCGACTTCAGGGTGCCGACGGCCACTGCGTACGGCCTCACCCTGCGCGGGTGAGTGTGCGGCGGCCCGGCCGCCCGTCACCGGACCTCGGGCACCTGCCGCATCTCCATGACGTGCAGCCCCAGTGACTGGCAGCGCGACAGCAGCCCGTACAGCTGGGCCTCGTCCACGACCGTGCCGTACAGGACCGTCTGGCCGGACATCACGACGTGGTCCAGCTCCGGAAACGCGTTCGCGAGCGTCTCCGACAGGTGTCCCTCGACGCGGATCTCGTAACGCACGAGCGGTCCCTCCGGCGACGGGTGGCCGGCACTCTGCCCCTTCTCCTTCCCGTCGATCGTCCGCCGCCGGGTCCGGCGCGTGCCTCACCCGGTACAGGTGACCCGGTACCGATCCGGCGGGCTCCTGCGTGGACCAGCCGGGCTGACGGCGACTGCCGCGCCCGCCGACCGGTGGCCCGCCCGGCCCCGGCTCTGCTGGACACCGACGCCTCCCTCCATGCACCTCACCCCCCTCACGCCTCCCCTCGCGCCCGATGCGGGCGCCCCGCGCCTCACCCGCCAGGGGGGGGGAGGGCCGCTCGGCGGGACCCCGTCACAGCAGCCCGAGATCACAGCAGTCCGGGGTCACAGGAGCCCGAGATCACAGCAGTCCGGGGTCACAGGAGTCCGAGGTCCCTCGCACGGTGCACCGCGTCGTTGCGCCGGTTCACCGCCAGCTTGCGATACACGCTCTTCAGGTGAGTCTTCACCGTGTTGACCGATACCCAGAGATCGGCGGCGATCTCCTCCGCGGACATCATCCGGGCCAGCCGCTCCAGCACGTCCCGCTCGCGTCCGCTCAGCTCCACCGCGACGAGGGGCGGAGCCGAGGCCGAGGTCGAGGTCCCGGGTTGCCACCGGGTCCGCCCACCCCGGCGTCGCGACGGTCCGGCCCCCGTGAGCCAGCCCGCGGCCAGCTCGTGCAGGTCAGGCGTGGCCAGCAGCGGTCGTATCCACTCCCCGGCCCGGAGGAACGGACGCCGCAGCCGCTCCCTCCGGGCGTCGAGCAGCGCCCGCGCGACGAGCCTGCGGGCGGTGGCCTCGTCTCCCGACCCCAGGGCGGCCCGCGCCCTCACGAGCGCCGCCCCCACCGACACCGCGGGCCCGGCCCGGCCCTCGGTGCGCAGGCCGTCGAGCAGGTCGGCGGCGGCCCGGGGGCGCCCCGCGGCGGCCTGGATCGCCGCGGCCTCCACGGCCCACACCGGCAGATCGCCGGACACGCCCCGGAGCGCCTGCGCGGCGCTGTCCGGCCGGCCCTCGGCCAGACGGGCGGCGGAGACGACGAGCGCCGCGTGGCTCGTCGCCCAGGGCGAGGCCACGGCGACGGGGACCCCCGGACGCGCCGCCTCCACGGCGGCTCGCGCGTCGCCCCGGTCCAGCAGCAGACGGGACGCGGCGATGGCCCGCCCCGCCGCCGGCACCGGATCGCGTTGCCCCGCCGGCAGCCGGGCCGTGGCCGTCTCGTCGAGGAGCGCCTGGGCGCGGTCCAGTTCGTGACGGTCCACCGCCACGGCGGCCAGGACCAGCCGGCCGAGACCGGCGCCGGCGGGCCGGGGCAGGCCGGCCCGCTCCACCTCGCAGACCGCGGCCAGGGCCCTGCGCTCCGCCCGGCCGATCCAGCCGTTCAGATAGTCGAGAAGGGCCAGGTGCCCCATCGACTCCGCCCGGGGCAGCACGGTGGCCGCCCCGCCCGGAGTGCCGGCCACGCCGGTCAGGACGGCACGCGCGTCCTCGAAACGCCCGGCCCACAGCCGTGCCGAGCCCAGGTGGGTGAGCAGGAGCGCGGTCAGCTCGGGGTGCTTGTCCAGGAGGTGGGCCGGTACTTCCTCCCGCAGCGCGTCGGCCGCCTCGGCGGCCCTCTCCGCGCGCGGGGGAGACCCGCTCAGCCGGGCGGCCAGCGTCTCCAGCAGCGCACAGCTCAGCCGGACCTGCGCCGCCCCGGACCCGTCGTCGGACAGACGGTCCTCGGCGCGCCGCAGACGCTCCAGGCCGTGATCGATGTCCTGCCGGGACAGGGCATGGGCGGCCCGCACCAGCTCCGACGCCGGGCTGCGGGACTCGGGCCCCATGCCGGAGAACAGCTGGGCCAGGTCACCCGAGCGCAGGCCGGTGAAGAGCCGGCCGATCGCGAGGTCGTCGACGAGGGCCCCGGCGGCGAGGTCCCAGTCGCCCGCGGCGGCGCAGTGCGCCAGCGTCTCCGGCAGGAAGCCGGAACGGCGCAACCACCGCGCGGCCCGCCGGTGGAGCTCCGGCTCCAGGCCGGGCAGGCGCTCGCGCAGATGGGCCCGGAGTATCTCCCGGAACAGCGGGTGCAGCCGGTACCAGGAGTGTCCGAGCCGCTCGATGAACGCGTTCTCGCGGTGCAGCCCGGCGAGGAGGGGCGCGGCGTCGGTCCGCAGGGTCAGTGCGTCGGCCAGGTCGGGGCAGAAGCGTTCCAGGACGCTGACGCGCAGCAGGAGGTCCTGCGTCTCGGCCGTCCGGCCCTTGAGGACCTCGGCCAGCAGGAAGTCCGCGACCGTGGTGTGGTCCGCCTCGAACTCCTTGAGATAGAGCTCGGGGTCGGCGCTCTCCCGAGCCGCCAGCGCGGACAGCCGCAGCCCGGCGGCCCACCCCCGGGTGCGCTCCACCAGGGCGCTCGCGGCGTGGACCGGCAGGTGCAGCCCGTGCAGCTCCAGCAGCGCCACGGCCTCCCCCGCGGTGAAGGCCAGCTCGGCGCCACGGATCTCCGTCAGCTCGCCGGTGGCCCGGTAACGGTGCAACGGAAGCAGCGGTTCGGTACGGGTGACGAGGACGAGGCGCAGCCCCTGCCCGGCGTGGTGCAGGACGAACTCCAACTGCTGCGCGACCTCGGGTGCGGTCATCCGGTCGTACTCGTCGAGCACGAGGACCACCGGCCGTTCACGGGCGTTCAGCTCGGCGGCGAGCGCGGCCAGCAGTGCGCGGTCCACCCCGTCCGCGTCGGCCGGAGCCCCGGCCGCGCCGGACGCCCGCGCACCGCAGGCACGCAGCGACTCGAAGACGTACGCCCAGAAGACCCCGGGGCGCCGGTCCCCCGCCTCGACGGTGAGCCAGGCGACCGGCTGCCGCAGCCCGGCGGCCCAGTCGGCGGCCAGCAGCGTCTTGCCGGCTCCGGCCGACCCGTTGACCAGCGTCAACGGTGTCCGCAGAGCCCGGTCGAAATGATCGACGAGCCGCTGCCGCCGCAGGAACGTGGCCGGGAGTGAGGGAAGAACGAACCGGGTACGCAAGAACGGGTCCCCGAGGGGATCGGCACACGGCACGCCTACGACGACCGGCTCGTCCGCTCGTCCCGCTCCCCTGTCGGTCCCGGCCACGGCGCTCACCACCCAGTCCGCCAGGGTCACGTCACGGATCGGTCGCTACGCCCAGCATCCCAGCCCTGCGGCCGGGGCGCGCGGCGGCCCACCCGCCCCACGGGACCCCCCCGTCCCGTTCCCCGCCTGCCTGCGGGCGACACCACGGTGCCGGGCGAGCCGTCGGCCGGGAGATGCCCCGCTCGCAGCCGTTTGCCGCTCCCTTGCGGGTCAGGACACTGTCATCGGCGGTCCGGCCTCGAGGAGGTCGAGTATCGCCCGGGTGGCCGGGCTGGGGTTGAAGCGGTTCCACACCAGGTACTCGACGCGACGCGGACCGCCGGCCATCGGGACCAGCGCCAGATCCGGGTCGTCGGTGGCCCGCGGTGCGATGAACGCCGACGGCAGGAGCGCGATGCCGAGTCCGCGTCCGATCAGCCGGGTGATCAGCTCCACGACGCCGGCTTCGTACGCGACCTCGCGGATCAGGCCCGCGGCGGCGAATGCCTGATCGGACTGGGCCCGGGCGGGCGTCCCGCTCACGAAGTCCACGAACGTCTCGTCGGCGATCTCCCGCAGCGTGACCCGGGGAACGTGCGCCAGCCGGTGTCCCGCCGGCACCACCAGCACGTGCTCGTCGTGAGCGAGAACCACGCATTCCACACCGGAGGGCCGTTCGCTCTCCGGCATGCCGAGGAAGGCGATGTCCAGGTCGCCGTTCCGGACCGCCGCCGCCAGCTCGTCGCTGCGTCCCGAACGGAGGGCGACCTGGACGTCCGGGTGCTGGGCACGGTACCGCTGCAGCAGCTCCGGTACGTCCACGGCAGCCGTGGTCACGATCACGCCGACGGCGAGCCGGCCGCGTACCAGGCCGGTCGCGGCGGCGGCGTCGGCAGCGGCGCGGTCGGCGGCGGCCAGGCACTCGCGCGCACCGGCGACGAACGCCGCTCCCGCAGGGGTCAGTTCGACGCGGCGGCTGGACCGGGCGAACAGCTTGACCCCGAGTTCCCGCTCCAGACCGGCGATCCGGTGACTGAGCGACGACTGCACCACGAAGCAGCGCTCGGCGGCGCGGGTGAAGTTACGGGTTTCGGCCACGGCGACGACGTAGCGCATCTGCTGGAGATCCACCCATCCATCGTTCTGGTCCATGGCTGTGATGACAAGCATGTGTTGGACTCATGGCGGGGCTCGTCCCGAGACTTCCTCACATGCACACCTCGACCGAGCGGGCACCGGGCCCGCCGCGCTACGGGATGCGGGCGGCCACCGTCGCACTGACCGCGCTCGCCCCCGCGTCCTGGGGCACCACGTACGTCGTCACCACGGAACTGCTCCCGCCCGGCCATCCGCTGTTCGCGGGGATGCTGCGCGCCCTGCCCGGCGGGCTGCTCGCGCTGGCGATCACCCGCGTGCTCCCGCGCGGGGACTGGTGGTGGAAGGCCACCGTCCTCGGCGCGCTCAACATCGGTGCCTTGTACCCCCTGTTGTTCGTGGCGGCCGAGCGACTCCCCGGCGGTGTCGCCGCCACCCTCGGTGCCACCCAGCCGTTGCTGGTCGCCGGGTTGGCCGTCGCGCTGCTCCACGACCGGCCGACGGCCTGGCGGTTGGCCTGGGGAGTGCTCGGCGTGGTCGGCGTCGGCCTCGTCGTACTGGGGCCGCAGGCCCGGCTGGACGCCGTCGGGGTCGTCGCCGGCCTCGGCGGTACGGCCACCATGGCCGCCGGGATCGTCCTCACCAAGCGGTGGGGGCTTCCCGCGGGTGTCGGTCCACTGACCCTGACCGGCTGGCAACTGACGGCGGGCGGCCTGCTCCTGCTCCCGCTGACCGTCGCGATCGAGGGGGCGCCGCCCCGAATCGACGCCGGAGCCGCCGGCGGATACCTGTGGCTCGGCAGTGTGGGCGGACTGATCGCGTCCACGCTGTGGTTCCGCGGTATCGGAAAGCTGCCGGTCGGAGCGTCCGCGCCGCTGGTCCTGCTGTCCCCGATGGTCGCGGCCGTCATCGGCGCCGCGCTGGGCGAGTCACTGAGCCTGCTGCAGACCTCCGGCTTCGTCCTCGCCCTGGCCGCGTTGCTCGCGGCGCAGTTCGATGCCCCGAACCGGTCGGGCCGCGTGGCGCGCGGCGGGCCGGCAAAAGCCCACAGCCGAGAAGACCGGAAGCACGACGCCCCCCTACGAGACATACGAGAAGGACGGACCCGATGAGGACAGGCATGACTATCGCCGTACTGGGCGCCACCGGGATGGTCGGCAGCCGAGTGGTCGACGAGGCGGGCGCACGCGGACACCAGGTGCTCGCCCTGTCCCGGAAACCCGCGGGTGAGAACCCGGGGAACCCGAACGTGACGCCGGTCGCGGCCGACGTGACCGACTCGCACGCCCTGCACGAGGCACTCGCGGGCTCCGCCTCCCACGGCGTCGCGGACGCTGTCGTGCTCGCCGTGCGGACCGTGCCGGCCGACGAGGCGTTCCTGGTCGGCGCCACCCGTACGGTGCTGGACGTCGCCGCCCGGCTCGGGATCCACGTCTTCGTGGTCGGCGGCGCCGGCGCATTGCGCAGCCCCGGTGACCGCGATCTGCTGGTCGCCGACAACCCGGCGTACGTGCCCGCCGAGATCAGGGCGGTCGCCGCCGCCGGAGTCGCCCAGCTGCGGGCCTGCCGGTCCCATGCCGGTGCCGACTACGTGTACCTGAGTCCACCGGCCCTGCTCGAGCCCGGCGAACGGACCGGCCGCTACCGGCGCGGCACCGACACCTTGCTCGTCAGCGACGACGGCCGGTCCTGGATCAGCGCCGAGGACCTGGCCGTCGCCGTGGTCGACGAACTCGAGACCCCTGGCCCCGACCGCCTCATCACGGTCGTCCACCGCGGCCCACACCCGCCGGCGTGAGCCGGCCACGGAACCCTCGGGCACTCCCGGATCGGCATCACCATGAACGTCTGACCGCCGTCAGCCGGAGTCACCCGCATCGGCGGCGTGAGCGGGCTGCCGGCGCCGGTGACGCGACCGTACATCCGTGGGCCCCCCGGGAACCCCTCCCCCTCGGGTGTCTCCGCCGGCCGGCGGCAGTGGCCGGTGCGGCCCGTCGGAACGGGAGGCCGGGGCACCGCCCCATCGTGCCGAGAGGCGCGGCACGTGGTCCACCCACGCCAGGTCGGTCGTCGCGACGAGCGACTGGCCGGCCACGGTCGCGGGGGTCACACCGGTGAACGCCACGACGTCCCGGTGCAGATGCGACTGGTCGGCGTAGCCGCAGTCGGCCGCGACCCCGGCCGCCTCCTGACCCCCGGCCAGGCGGGTGGCGGCCCAGTCGAAGCGGACGAGCTTCACCGCGCGCTTGGGCGGCAGGCCGAGCTGCGCGTGGAAGCGGGACCACAGGCGCTTGCGGCTCCAGCCCAGCTCGTCGGCCAGCCCCTCGACCCGCACCTGGCCGTGCCCGGCGACGATACGGTCCCAGGCCCAGGCCAGCTCCGGCTCGATGGCGGGCCCCGCGGCGGACAGCCGGGCGAGGAGCGCTTCGACGAGCGCGAAGCGGTCCTCCCACGAGGCGGCCTGGGCCAGCTGCTCGCGCAGCCGGGCTGCCCGCCGCTCGCCCCACAGGTCGTCCAGGGCCACCACGGAGCCCTCCAGCTCACCAGGGCCCACCCTCAGCACGGCGCGCGCGATGGCGGGGGACAGGCGCACCTGCATCCACTCGACGTTCGCGGCCCGCACCCGCGCCGCACCGCCGACACCGAACTCCAGCCCGGTGACAAGGCTGCCGCGGTGCTGCCGCCCCGTCGACTCGTCGATGCCGAGCACCGCCTCGCCGCAGGCCAGCGCCAGCGTCAGCACGGGGTGCGGGTCGAGCCGGTGGTCGACCGGCGCCGGGCCGCGGTCGCGCATCCCCGCCAGGACGACGCCGGGTACGCGGCCGGGCCGGGCCGGACGCGTGACCTGCCACACGGGATCAGCGACGCGCCGGCGCACGGCAGTTGACATGCGTCCATGCTACGGGCCGCCCGTACGCAACATCCGCACGGAACATCCGGACGGAACATTTCTTCAATCCAGCGGGCCGCAGCCGCGGCGAAGGTGAGCGCATGACTTCCACCGGAACCGCCGCGCCGCCACCACCGGGCATGGCCCGCCTGTTGCGCCCGTACGCGGGCGGCTTGGCCGTCGTCGTCGTCCTGCAGGTCATCGGCGCCGTCGCCGGCCTGGCGCCGCTGCTCGCGGTCGTCGAGCTCGGCCGTACGCTGCTGGCGCCGGGACCGGCCGACGACGGGCACGTGCGCGGCGTCGTGATCGCGGGCGCGGCGGGGCTGCTCGTACGGCTGCTGTTCACGGCCGCCTCGTCCGGCGTCGGACACCTCCTCGACACCCGGGTGCAGCTGGCGCTGCGCCGCCAACTCGCCGCGCGGCTCGGACGGGTGCCGATCGGCCGGCTGGCGCGGCGGCGCAGCGGGGAGTTGGCGAAGCTGGTGGGCGAGGACGTCAGCGCCGTGCACCCGTTCATCGCCCACACACCGGGCGAGCTGGTCTCCGCCTTCGTGGTGCCGCTGGTCTCGCTCGGCTACCTCCTCACCGTGGACTGGCGGCTGACGCTGATCACGCTGATCCCCGTGCTGCTGGCGGTCGCGCTGGTGCCCCTGATGATGACCCCCGCGCGGCTGCGCGAGCAGAAGGAGTTCGACGCCGCGATGGGACGGATCTCGGCGTCGGTGGTCGAGTTCGTGCAGGGCATCGCGGTGGTGAAGGCGTTCGGCGGGTCGGAGCGGGCACACGGCAGGTTCCGTACCGCGGTGGACGACTTCACCCGGAGCTTCTACCGGATGGTGCGCGGTCTTTCCGGGGTCGCCGCCGGGATGCAGGTGGCGCTGTCGCCGCCGTTCGTGCTGCTGGCGGTGCTGGCCGGCGGCGCATACCGGATCACCGGGGGCGGGATCGCCCCGGCGGACCTGCTGCCCTTCCTGCTCCTCGGCCTCGGGCTGACCGCGCCCGTGGCCGCGCTCGGGCACGGCTTCGACGACCTCCAGGCTGCCCGGCGCGCCGTCGGCCGCATCCGGGACGTACTCGCCGAGCCGTCGCTGCCCGAGCCCGTACGGCCGGTGGCGCCCGAGGGACACCGGGTGGAGCTGCGGGACGTCCGCTTCGGGTACGAGGGCGCCGCGGCCGGGCGCGAGGTGCTGCGCGGCATCGACCTGGTGCTGGAACCGGGGACGATCACGGCCGTGGTCGGGCCGTCCGGCAGCGGCAAGTCCACGCTGGTGCAGCTGCTGCCGCGGTTCCACGACCCGACGCACGGCTCCGTGCTCCTCGGCGGCGTCGACCTGCGCGAGGTGGGCAGCCAGGAGCTGTACCGGCGGGTGTCCTTCGTCTTCCAGGACGTCCGGCTGCTGCGCGCCTCGGTCGCGGACAACATCGCCCTCGCCGTCCCGCACGCCGACCGCGACGCCGTCGTCCGCGCCGCCCGCCGGGCGAGCATCCACGACCGCGTTCTCGAACTGCCCCGCGGCTACGACTCGGTGATCGGCGAGGACGCCCGCCTCTCCGGCGGCGAGGCGCAGCGCGTCTCGATCGCCCGCGCCCTGCTCGCGGACGCCCCCGTCCTGGTCCTCGACGAGGCCACCGCCTTCGCCGACCCGGGGACCGAGCAGGCGGTGCGCGAGGCGCTGGCCCAGACCCGGGAGAAGCGGACGACGCTGGTCATCGCCCACCGCTTGGAGACGATCGCCGACGCCGACACCGTCGTGATGCTGCGCGACGGCGAGATCGTGGAGCGGGGCACGCCCGCGGAACTCCTCGCGCGGGGCGGCGCGTTCGCCGAATTCTGGGAGATCCACTTCGGCACCCCGGAAGGGGAGGAGGCCCGATGATCGGCACACTGCTGCGTGTGCTCGGCCACGAGTACGCCGGGCCGGTGCGCCGCACCGTTGCCCTGATGACGGCGACCGCCCTCGCCGAGGGACTGTCGTACGCCCTGCTGGTGCCCGTGCTGCGCGCGCTCTTCGGCAGCACACCCGAGGACGCCCGGCCCTGGCTGGCCGCCTTCGGCGCGGCGGTCGCGGTCTACGCGGTGCTGCGGTACATCAGCGACCGCTCCGGTTTCCGCGTGGGCACGACGATGCTGCACGGCATGTACGAGCGCCTCGGCGAACACCTCGCCCGGTTGCCCATCGGCTGGTATCAACCCGGCCGCACCGGCGAGGTGTCCGTCCTCGCGAGCCAGGGCGTGTTGCAGGCGATGGGCGTGATCGCGCACCTGCTGGCGCCGTTCATCGCCGCCTGCGTGACGCCGCTGACGATCGTCGCCGTGATGCTCGCCTTCAACTGGCAGCTGGGGCTCGCCGGCCTGGCCGCCGTGCCGTTGGTGGCCGCGGTCCAGCTGCGCACGGCCCGCGCGACGGCGGCGACCGACACGGAGCGCGCGGAACGCGAGCGTGAGGCCACCGGCCGCGTCATCGAGTACCTCCAGGCCCAGCCGGTGCTGCGCGCCGGCGGCCGTACCGGCGAGCGATTCGGTCTGCTGGACGACTCCCTGGAGGAACTGGGCCGCGCCTCGCGACGCTCCACCCTTTCGGCGCTGCCCGGTGTGCTGGGTCTCGCGGTCACCGTGCAGGCGGTGTTCACCGCACTGCTCGCACTCGCCGCGTACCTCGCCCTCGGCGGGGACACCGGCGCGGCCGAGGTGCTCGCGGTCCTGGTGCTCGCCGCCCGCTGCGCCGACCCGCTGCTGTCCCTCGCCGAGATGAGCGGTGGCATCCGCGCGGCCCGCGCCGAACTCACCCGCCTCGACGACGTCCTCACCACCGAGCCGCTGCCGGAGCCCCGCGCACCGCGCGAACCGTCCCGCCACGACGTCGAGTTCGACGCGGTCACCTTCCGGCACGGCGACCGCACGGTCGCCGACGGCGTGACGCTGTCCGTGCCCGAGGGCCGGCGGCTCGCCGTCGTCGGACCGTCGGGCGCGGGCAAGACGACGCTGCTGCAGCTGCTCGCCCGCTTCCACGACGTCGACGGGGGCGCGGTGCGGATCGGCGGCGTGGACGTGCGGGAGATGGACACCGCGGCGCTGATGGCGCGGATCGCCATCGTCTTCCAGGACGTCCACCTCTTCGACGGCACGATCGAGGAGAACGTGCGCCTCGGCCGCCCGGACGCCACCGACGCCGAGGTACGGGCCGCGGCCGCCGCGGCCCGTCTCGACGAGGTGATCGAGCGGCTGCCGGGCGGCTGGTCGTCGGAGGTGGGCGAGGGCGGGGCACTGCTGTCGGGCGGCGAGCGGCAGCGCGTCTCCATCGCCCGCGCACTGCTGAAGGACGCGCCGATCGTGCTGCTCGACGAGGTCACCTCCGCCCTGGACCCGGTGAACGAGGCGGCCGTGCACGCCGGCATCGAGAAGCTGATGGCGGGCCGGACCGTGGTGCTGGTGGCGCACCGCATGGGGACCGTGCGCCGGGCCGACCGGGTCGTCTTCCTGGACGCCGGGCGGGTGGTCGAACAGGGCAGCCACGAGGAGCTGCTGCGGCACGCCGGCCGGTACGCCGCGTACTGGAACCTGTCCCGGCCCGCGCCGGCGCGGGACTGAGACGACCGGCCCTCACCGACCGGGCCCGCACCGGACGAGGAGTCCGAGCCCGAGTAGGAGCAGCCCTCCCTGGGGGAGAACGTCAGGCCGTCTACTGCAGCGACCTTTTCGGGCGGGTCGGGATGGCAGCGCGGCATGGGGCAGTAGCAGCTCCTGTGGGCCGCAGCGGCTTGCGTTATATATTTGGAGGTATATACCGTTGATTGCATGGCGGAGCAGTGGGAGATCGAGATCGAACCCGAGGTACGGGATTGGCTGGAGCTGCTTCCGTTCCGCCTCTACCGGCGGGTCGAGGACAAGACGGACCGACTGCTGGACGAGCCGACGACCCTCGGCGAGCCGTACTCGCGGCACCTGGGTGGCAAGCTACGTGAGCTCCGCTTCGAGTTGGACGGCGAAGCCGTGCGCATCCCGTACTGGCTGGCGCCGGGACAACGGATCGTGCTGCTGACGGTCTTCCGTAAGACGAGGATGCGTGAAGCGGCGGAAGTCGAGCGTGCGCACCAGGCCCAGAAGGTCTGCGAGGCCGAGCATGGTCATGCTCAGCACACGTACGAGCGACGCAAGGAGAACTGATGAATCACAGCACGTGGAAGACGCGCCGGGCCCGGCAGCTTGCGGGTGAGGCGGTGGAGTATGACCAGGAGTACGTCGACGCGCGGCTGGCCGGCGATCTCGGGCAGGCGGTCTACGACCGCCGGATCGAACTCGGCTTGTCTCAGACGGAGCTGGCAGAGCGGGCTGGGATGACTCAGCCCCAGGTCTCCCGGATGGAGGGCGGCGACACCGTGCCGACTCTTCCGCTGCTGCGGCGCTTGGCCAAAGCACTGGAGGGCACGCTGAACCTGACCATCGACGAAGGCGACTCGCATGTCACCTTCACCCCGCACGCCGCGTGAGCCCTCGGCAGACGAACCGCCGACTACGAACGCCGAAGGGCACCTACGGGTCCGTAGGTGCCCTTCCTCTGTGCCCCCGGCAGGATTCGAACCTGCGACACCCGCTTTAGGAGAGCGGTGCTCTATCCCCTGAGCTACGAAGGCCGGTCGTGGTGCGGTGGCGGTGTTGCTGGGTGTGGGTGTGCCACCGCCCGACAGTGTAGCGGGTGGGTCGAAGAGCCGGGGCTGGTCAGGTGAGGGGGACTGTGCGGAAGCGGCCCGCCACGCGCAGGTCCCCTTCGATGTGGGCCGCCGTGTCCTCGAGGGCGGGCAGGATCTCCGTCACGCAGGACGCTGCCGTGCGGCGGGCGGCGTGCATGGCGACGTTCACCGCGGCGACCGCGCGGCCCGTGCGGTCGCGGACCGGGACCGCGAGGGAGCGCAGGCCGGGCTCCAGCTCCTCGTCGACCAGGGCGTAACCCTGGGAGCGGATCTCGGAGCGGGGGTCGGCGGTCGGGAGGTCGGCCAGCAGGACGCGGCCCAGGGAGGTCGCGTGGGCCGGGAGGCGGGTGCCGACCGTGATGTGGGCGCTCATCACGCGGCTCGTGGACGCCCGGGCCGTGTACTGGATCTCCTCGCCCGAGTCCGACAGGACGGCCAGCGAGGCCGACTCGTGGACGCGGTCGGCGAGGGCGGTCAGGTGGGGCTGGGCGATCTGGGGCAGGGAGGTGCGGGAGAGGGGCGGGAAGCCGAGGGAGAGGACGCGGGGGGTGAGGGTGAAGGCGCCCCGGTCGGGGGTCGGGGTCACCAGGCCCGCGTGTTCGTGGGTGATCAGGGCCCGGCGTGCCGTGGCGCGGGCCAGGCCCGTCGCCTTCGCGACCTCCGTGAGGGTCAGCGGCGAACGGCCCTCGCCGAAGGCGGTCAGTACCGTCAGGCCGCGGGCCAGGGACTCGATGAACTCCCGGCCGAGTTCCTGCTTCGACGCACCCGTCCAGGTGGCCAGGCCGGCGGGGGGAGCGCCCGGCTCCGGGGGCGGGGCGGTGCGCAGGTCGTCCTCCATCGAACGTACCGCCGTGCGGAGGCGGGGGAGCAGGGTCGTGCGCAGGTCCTCGGCCGTGTGGCGGCTGGTGTGGCTCACCACGTTCGCCACGCACGCCGTACGACCGGTGCGGGGGTCCCGTACCGGGGCCGAGATCGCGATCAGGCCCGGTTCGATCAGCTGGTCGTCCAGTGCCCAGCCGTCCGACGCGGCCCGGGCCGTGCGGTGTTCGAAGTCGGAGTCCGGGGTTGCGTGTTCGCGTGGGGGTACGGCGGGAAAGGTGCGGTCCTGTGGGTCCGCCGCCCGGCGGTCGTGCCAGCGGCGCCAGTCGGCCTGCGTCCACTCCGTGGCGAACAGCGGGCCCGGCGCGGTGCGTTCGGCGGGGAGCAGGTCGCCGATGCGGAAGCTCAGGGACATCGCGCGGCGGCGGGTGGCCTGGTGGATGAAGCGGATGCCGTCGCGGTCGCCGACGGCGAGGGAGACCGACTCGTCCAGTTCGTCGGCCAGGGCGTCGGCGCGGGCGGACAGCAGGGCGGGGAGGCGGAGGGCGGCCAGGTAGGCGTTGCCCAGTTCCATCAGGCGGGGGGCGAGGGTGACGTCGCGGCCGTCCAGTCGGACGTAGTCCATGCGGGCGAGGGTCGCGGTGACGCGGTCGACCGTGGAGCGGGCCAGGCCGGTGGCCTTCTCCAGTCCGCTGAGGCTGAGGGTGCCGCCGTCGTCGGCCTCGGTCAGCTGCCGCAGTACGGCGATTCCGCGCAGCAGGGGTGCGACTGCCTCGCCGGGGGCGGCGGCGTCGTCGTTCGTGGTGGTGGCGGGCATCGGGTCTCCGGTACGGCGGTCGCGGCAGGCCTACCGTAATGCCGGTGGTGGGCTGGTCCGGGCGTCGCCGTTTTCCCACCAGCTCACCGCTGTGCCGCCCGCTGCCTCACCCGTTGTCTCACCCGCCGTCCCGACCGCGCGTGATCCGTACCCGATGGTCGCCCTTCGCGTTCGCTCCCGAGACCGCGATCGTGATGCCCCGGCGCGGGTCCTTGAAGGTCTCGCCCGGTGTGAAGGCGGCGTCGGAGAGTTCGGCGTGGACGTTGGGGCTGCGGGTGCAGCCTCCGCTGTCGCGGCGGGAGTCGTAGACCGTGACCGGGCCCATTCCCGTGTCCACGTCCGCGTCGATCTTGTAGATCAGCACGCCCGGCCGGCACATGACCTCGTCGTTGCCCTCGCGGGTGCGCAGTTCGACGGCGTACCCGGACGTCCCGTCCAGCGGGACGACCACGAGCTTGTCGCCGCCCTTGCGGGCCAGCGGCGTCAGCGTGTACTCCGTCGTTCCGGGCGCCGACGCGCAGTGCACCTGGGTGCGGTCCAGCCAGCCCAGCTTCCACTTGTGCCAGCCCAGGAGGTCGTTGTTGGCGCCCCAGTCCTCGCTCATGATGTCCCAGTGGCCGGCCGCGCCGCCGCCCTCCTGGGTGTAGAGGTCGGGCAGGCCGAAGACGTGGCCGTTCTCGTGGGGGAGTACGCGGTAGCCGGTCTCGTCGTAGGAGCCGGAGCCGTCGTCCTGGCGGGAGTAGACGAAGGACGCGTTCGCCACCGGGACGCCGTCGGCCACCGGAGCCTCGGTGTTGCCGGCGAAGGTCACGGACAGGACCGTGTCCAGGGCGGAGGGGCCCGCGTTCGGCGTGACCAGCACGTTCAGGAGGTCGTACGACCGGAAGTCCACCTTCGCGTCGGCCTGCGCGACCAGGTCCTGGACCAGTTGCCGGTAGCCGGGGTCGAAGGGGGCGCCGCGCTCTATGTCGTACTCGGCGAACGACTTCGGCATGCGCAGCCAGTCGCGGATCGGGGTCTCGGCGCGGTAGTCGAGGCGGCCGTAGGAGCTGGTGCGGAACCATTCCCGGGTCTGCGGGAAGAACTCGGCGAAGCGGTCGAGCGCCTTGCCCACGCCGGGCGCGTCGGAGAAGTCGACCATCAGGGTGAGGGCGCGGACGGTGCCCGTGGAGCGGGCGTAGCCGGCGGAGGTGGGGACGCCCTCGGACATCTGGATCTCGGGGCCGCCGGTGATCAGGCAGGGGCCGTGCGCGGAGGAGCGGGAGAGGGTGGCCGGGCCCGGGCCCGCCGCCGTGGTGCTCGGCGCGAGCCGCCCGGCGCCCGCCGAGGTGCTGACCGCGAGGGTCAGTACGGAGACGGTGGCGAGCGCGGCCAGCCGGCGCGTGCGTATGCGACGGCTGGGCGCCTGCGGCTGCGGCGGCATGCAGACCTCCCGGACCCCGGCAGCCGCCGGACACCGGCTGCACCCTGTGATCACCCTGTGTCGAGGGGTGGGCGGGCGCGCGCTGGAGCAGCCGATCGTGGGTTTCTCGCCGGTAGCCGCCGGCCGGGTGGCCTGCCGGCGGAGGGGCGCTCGCGCCTCGGTGGAGTGTGACGCAGGTCACCGCAGAACTCTTCGGGTGCGGGAAATAACCGGGGATCGTTTCCCCGTTTAGCCCAGTGTCCGAGCGAAACGGGGATTCCCTCCCCGGATCGCCCACCCAGTCGTCCGAGGAGTACGCCGTGCAGACCGCAGCCCCCGAGCAGCGCAAGGCGCCCCGGCCCCGCGCCGATGCCCTGCGCAACCGGGAGCGGATCGTCACCGCCGCCCGCGAGATGTTCGTCGAGCACGGCCCCGACGTGCCGCTCGACGACGTCGCCCGCCGGGCCGGCGTCGGCAATGCCACGGTGTACCGCAACTTCCCCGACCGTGACGCCCTCGTCCGCGAGGTCGTCTGCTCGGTCATGGACCGCACGGCCCGGGCGGCCGAGATCGCGCTCGCGGAGACCGGCGACGCCTTCGAGGCGCTGGAGCGCTTCGTGCACGTCTCCGCCGACGAGCGGATCAGCGCCCTGTGCCCCATGGTGTCCAGCACCTTCGACCAGCACCACCCCGACCTGGAAGCGGCGCGCGAACGGGTCGAGCGGCTCGTCGCCGAGGTCATGGACCGGGCGAAGGCGGCCGGTCAGCTCCGTAGGGACGTGGGCGTGGGCGACGTGATGATCGTCGCGGCCCAGCTGAGCCGGCCCCCGGCCGGTACGGGGTGCATGAGCGCCGACCGGTTCGTCCACCGCCATCTGCAGCTGTTCCTGGACGGTCTGCGGGCTCCGGCCCGCTCCGACCTGCCGGGGACCCCCGCGACTCTGGAGGACCTGCGCCGGCCCTGCGACCAGTAGTTCCGCACAACTTGACCGTCTGAACAGCGGACGGCGGCCCTCGCGGCCGTCGCCCTGGGGCCTTACGTCCCTTTGCTCGCCTTTTTCCGTCACGAAGTCCCGAAGTGGGTATCCCCATGTCTGAAACAGCCGTCAAGGCTCCCGGCGTCCCGGACGCCGGCCGCTGGAAAGCGCTCGTCTTCATCGCGCTCGCCCAGCTGATGGTCGTCCTCGACTCCACCATCGTGAACATCGCCCTGCCCTCCGCCCAGCAGGACCTCGGCATCTCCGACGGCAACCGGCAGTGGGTCGTCACGGCCTACGCCCTCGCCTTCGGCGGGCTGCTGCTCTTCGGCGGACGCATAGCCGACCTGTGGGGCCGCAAGCGCACCTTCGTCCTCGGTCTGGCCGGCTTCGCCGCCGCCTCCGCGCTCGGCGGTGCGGCCACCAACGAGGCGATGATGTTCGGCTCCCGCGCCCTCCAGGGCGCCTTCGGTGCCCTGCTCGCGCCGGCCGCCCTCTCCCTGCTCGCCGTGATGTTCACGGACGGCAAGGAGCGCGCCAAGGCCTTCGGCATCTACGGTGCGATCGCTGGTGGCGGCGCCGCCGTGGGCCTGATCCTCGGCGGTTTCCTCACCGAGTACCTGAACTGGCGCTGGACGTTCTTCGTCAACATCCCGTTCGCGGTCGTCGCCGCGGTTGGTGCGTACCTCGTCGTCCGCGAGCCGCAGGGCGGCCGCAATCGCTCGCCGCTCGATGTCCCCGGCGTGATCCTGTCCACCCTCGGTCTGGTCGCGCTCGTCTACGGCTTCACCCGCGCGGAGTCCGAGGGCTGGAGCGACGCGGTGACGGTCGGCATGTTCGTCGGTTCCGCCGTGCTGCTGCTCGCCTTCGTGATCGTCGAGTCGCGGGTCAAGGCCCCGCTGCTGCCGCTGCGCGTGATCACCGAGCGCAACCGGGGCGGGATCTACCTCTCGCTGGGCCTGGCGATCATCGCGATGTTCGGCCTGTTCCTGTTCCTGACCTACTACCTGCAGATCGTGAAGGGCTACACGCCGGTCAAGACCGGGTTCGCCTTCCTGCCGATGGTCGTGGGCATGATCACGGGCTCCACGCAGATCGGTACCCGTCTGATGACCCGGGTCGCGCCCCGGCTGCTGATGGGCCCCGGCTTCCTGGTCGCCGCCCTCGGCATGCTGCTGCTGACTCAGCTGGAGCTGGACACCTCGTACGCCGCCGTGCTGCTGCCCGGCATGCTGCTGCTCGGCCTCGGCATGGGTACGGCGTTCATGCCGGCCATGTCCATGGCCACCCAGGGTGTGGAGCCGCGGGACTCCGGTGTCGCCTCCGCGATGGTCAACACCTCGCAGCAGGTGGGCGGCGCGATCGGTACGGCGCTGCTGAACACGATCGCCGCCTCGGCCACCACGTCCTACATCGCCGACCACATGGCCGGCGCGACCTCCCGCACCCAGCAGCAGCTGGTCCAGCTGGAGGGCCAGGTGCAGGGCTACACCAGCGCGATCTGGTTCGCCGTCGGCATCCTGGTCGTGGCGGCCGTGATCGCCCTGACCTTCATCAACGCCGGCCGCCCGGGCAGCACCACCGTCACGGGTTCCGGTTCGGGTGACGCGGTCGAGGACGAGCTGCCGGTGCCGGTCATCGCCCACTGAGGCCGGCGCTGCCGGTTCCGTTCCGTGCCCTCCGCGGGTACGGGGAGGGGACGCCCCGTACCCGCGGTTCCCAGGACCTGCCCCGGCCGCGCGCTCAGCGCAGCCAGGGCAGGTCCGCACCCGCTTCGCTCGGCTGGAGTCCCTCGGCGACGATCGTCATGATCTCGCCGAGGGACTTCTGCTGTTCGGGGGTGAGCCGGTCGAAGACGGCCTGGCGTACGGCGTTCACATGGCCCGGCGCGGTCCGGCGCAGTACGTCGTACCCCTCGTCCGTGAGGATGGCGAACTGGCCGCGCTTGTCGGAGGGGCAGTCCTCGCGGCGCACCCAGCCGTTCTTCTCCAGGCGGGCGATCGCGTGCGAGAGGCGGGAGCGGGTGATCTTCGCGTACCGGGCGAGCTCCGTCATGCGCAGCCGCCGGCGCGGGGACTCGGCGAGCTTGACCAGGAGGCCGTAGTAGACGTGCGGCATGCCCGCGTCGCGCTGGAGCTGACGGTCGAGGTGGTCCTCGAGGAGGGTGGCGGCCTCGATGTAGGAGCGCCAGACGCGCTGTTCCCCGGCGGTGAGCCAGCGGGGCTCGTCGGCGGAGGGCGGGATGGGTGCCGTATTCATGTATCCATCGTACGAATCCTTGAACTTTAAACAAGGAACCCTTAAATTCGAGGGGAACGCTTGAGGATTCAAGTAACCAGTGACTGGAGTCGCCTCGTGTCCGCCACCGCACCGGAGCGCATGCCCGCCCTCTATCTGAGCCACGGTGCCCCGCCGCTCGCCGACGACCCGGTCTGGCCCGGCGAGCTGGCCGCCTGGGCCGCCGCCCTGCCCCGCCCCAGGGCGATCCTCGTCGTCTCGGCCCACTGGGAGGAGGCCCCGCTCGCCCTCGGCGCCACCCGGACCGTCCCGCTGGTCTACGACTTCTGGGGCTTCCCGGAGCACTACTACCAGGTGCGCTACGAGGCCCCCGGCGCCCCCGCGCTCGCCGAGTCCGTACGCAAGCTGCTGCGCGCCCCCGGCACGCCCGTGCAGGATGTCCCCGACCGCGGCCTCGACCACGGCGCGTACGTGCCGCTGGTCGAGATGTATCCCGGCGCCGACATCCCGGTCCTCCAGGTCTCCATGCCGACCCTCGACCCGGCGCGGCTCATGGAGATCGGCCGCCGGCTCGCGCCGCTGCGCGACGAGGGCGTGCTGATCATGGGTTCCGGCTTCTTCACGCACAACCTGGCCGCGCTGCGCCAGGGCGGCATCCCCGCCTGGTCCGCCGAGTTCGACGACTGGGGACGGCGCGCGCTGGAGGCCGGTGACGTGGACGGGCTGCTGGACTTCACCCGCAAGTCCCCGGCGGGCCGGCTCGCCCACCCGCGCACCGAGCACTTCGCGCCGCTGTTCGTGACGATGGGCGCGGCGGACGCGGCCGGTGAGCTGGATCTGCGGCAGTCCGTGATCGACGGGTTCTGGATGGGGCTGGCGAAGCGGTCGGTGCAGTTCGGCTGAGCCGCCGGGCCCTGCCAGGTTTCCGCCGGGCTACAGCGGTTTCTCGTACCAGGCCACGTCCCAGTACCGGCCGAACTTGCGGCCCACCTCCCGGTACGTGCCGACGTACCGGAAGCCGAAGCGCTCGTGCAGCCGGGCGGAGGCCTCGTTGGGCTGCGCGATGCCCGCGTAGGCGCGGTGCAGGTCCTCGCCGGCGAGGGCCTCGAAGAGGGACCTGTACAGGAGCGTGCCGATGCCGCGGCCGCCGGCCCGCGGGGCGACGTAGACGGTCGTCTCCACCGAGGTCCCGTAGGCGGGCTTCGCGCGATAGGGGCTGGATGTGGCGTAGCCCAGAATCTCCTGTGCGTCCGCGTCCGTGGCAACCCTCAGCCGGTGCGGGCCGTCTTCAGGGTGGGAGAGCAGCCAATGGCGGCGCTCTTCCGGGGTGAAGGGTTCGGTGTCGAACGTGATGGGCGTCTCACGTACGTAGTGGTTGTAGAGGTCGGTGAGGGCCTCGAGATCCGCCTCGACTCCCGGCCTGACCTGGACCTCTGTGCGTCCCGACGGCATCACGCCTCCTCATGTGGCGGGACAGGGTACTGCATGATCAGAAAAATCGGGGGGCGGGTTGGGAATTCTGTCCGGATTCCAGTCGTTGTTTCCATCGGATGCAGGGCACCCGAGGAGAGTCCGGACAGACGCCGGGCAGACAGACCGACCGACCCGGAGACCAAGGACGACCCACACGGTGCCGAACGTCCGCAGGACCGCCCGCTGAACACTCATCGCAAGGGAGCACGCATGGCAACCCGTGCCGTCGCCCGTCGTAAGTCCGCCACCGGCGAGACGGCCGACGCGGCAACCAGCGTCCGCGCCAGCGGCGGCGAGCTCGCCGACCGCGATCTGGTCGGCATGTACCTCGACGAGATCGCGCGGACCCCGCTGCTCGACGCCGCCAAGGAGGTCGAGCTGTCCCAGACCATCGAGGCGGGTGTCTTCGCGCGGCAGGTCCTCGAAGGCTACGAGGAGACCGGGGCGGACGCCACCCGTGAGGAGCTCCAGGCCCTGATCGCCGAGGGCGAGCGGGCGAAGGACGTCTTCATCCGTTCCAACCTCCGCCTGGTCGTCGCGGTCGCCCGCCGCTACCCGCGCAGCGGTCTGCCGCTCCTGGACCTGATCCAGGAGGGCAACGCCGGTCTGGTCCGCGCGGTCGAGAAGTTCGACTACCGCAAGGGCTTCAAGTTCTCCACGTACGCGACCTGGTGGATCCGTCAGGCCATCACCCGGTCGATCGCCGACCAGTCGCGCACCATCCGGCTCCCCGTCCACCTGGTGGAGGAGCTGGGCCGGATCCGGCGCGTGCAGCGCGAGTTCAACCGGGAGCACGGCCGCGAGCCGGAGCCCGCGGAGATCGCCGCCGAGCTCGGCTCGACGCCGGAGCGCGTCACCGACGTGCTCGACTGGGCCCGCGACCCGGTCTCGCTGAACATGTCGGTGGACGACGAGGGCGAGACCCAGTTCGGCGACCTGCTGGAGGACACCTCCGCCGTGTCGCCCGAGCAGTCGGTGATGACGCTGCTGCGCAGCGAGGAGCTCGACGACCTCATCGGCCGCCTCGACCCGCGCACGGCCTCCATCATCAAGATGCGGTACGGCATCGACGACGGCCGCGAGCGTACGCTGACCGAGGTCGGCAAGGAGCACGGGCTCACCCGTGAGCGCATCCGGCAGATCGAGAAGCACGCGCTGCTGGAGCTGAAGAAGCTGGCCCGTGACACCGGCTTCGAGGCGGCGGCGTAGCCCGGGTCGTGAGGCGGGGGGCGTGAGATGACGCGTGGGGCGTACGCCGGTGGCCGAAGCCCCGCGCAAACATGGCCGTACAACGCTGCTTCAATCGGCGGGGGCCCGGGAAAAAGAACTCCGGGCCCTGCAGCGCGGGCCGGGGCCGCGTGTCCCGGACCGACCGCCCTGTGACCACGTCCCGACGCACTCCCCCCGGCGCCGGGACTTTCCCGAGCCGGGCTCGGCGCTTCTCCCCCCGGGGCGCCGGCCCGGCTCCTTCCGTTCCAGAGAAGGTGGAGAGGCGGGGCACCCCGGACCTGAACCCCGGGGTGGCCCGCCGAATGGCAGATTCTGCCACAGCGGCATAGCCTGCCGAAGTGAGTAGCACCACCTCAGCATTCCCCGTGCCAGGACCGTTTCCCGCCGACGAGGCGTCCCGCGTGTCCGTCCCCGCCGCGGGGGCGGTCTCGTTGATCGAGCGGCGCAAGGCCGAAACCCGGACGGAGATCGCCCGGGCGGCGGCCCGCCTCTTCGTGCGGCAGGGCCTGCGGGCCACCCGGGCCGAGGACATCGCCCGGGCCGCCGGTGTCGCCCCGCGCACCTTCTACCGTTACTTCGCGACCAAGGAAGAGGCCGTCGCCCCGCTCTACGCCCTGGGCGCCGAGCGCTGGACCGAGGCCGTACGCGAGGCTCCGGCCGACCTGTCCCCGCCCGAGGCCCTCGAACACGCCGTACGGCACACGCTGACGCCCGGTGTCGGCGTGTCGGCCACTTCCTGGGAATGGGCCCGCGCCCTGATCCGCCTGGCTGAGACGAGTCCCGCCCTGCGGAAGGTGTGGGCGGACGTCTGCCACACGGCGGAGCGGGGGCTCGCGGAGGTTCTGGCCACGCGGATGGCCCAAGGGGACGACAACGTTGCCGCACGCCTGGCGGCCTCCCCCGACCTCCACTTCGCGGCCGCCGTGGCGGGCACCGCGGTCCGCGTGGCGGCGGAGCACTGGGCGTCCGCTGCGGAGGGCCTTCCGGCCGGGGAGGGGAGGAGCCCCTTGGAGTCGGCGTTGCGCCATCTCGAGGTGCTGCGGGCGTTCGCCTGGGAGGGCGGCGCCGGCCTCATGGAGTAGGCGCCCCCGCGATCCGGACGGGGCTGGGGCCGGGTGCCGGCCCTCACCCACCCCCCGCCGCACGTCCCAGCCTCGCCCCCAGGTCCCGTACGCGCTCCACCAGTTCGGCCGGCTCCCGCACCCGGAACTCCAGCCCCAGCATCGCCAGCCGCACCGCCATCCACTCCACCGAGTCCGACACGGTCGCCCGCAGGACGCACGACGTACCGCCGGGCACCGCCTCAGGTGCTCCCAGCCACTGCGGCAGCCGCGCCGCGACGACCTCGGCCGGCGCGTCGAACTCGACCTCGATGTCGTAGGAGTCGCCCCGCCGTTGCATCGACCGCCGCAGATACTCCGCGGCGTCCCCGGTCGGCAGCTCCCGCGGAGCGAACCGCGCCCCGGTCGCGAACGGCTCGCTCACCCGGTCCACCCGGAAGGTCCGCCAGTCGTCCCGGTCGAGGTCGTAGGCGACCAGGTACCAGCGGCGCCCCGTCGACACCAGCCGGTACGGCTCCGTCACGCGTCGCGACTCGGTGCCGTCGCCCGCTCGGTAGGCGAACCGCAGCCGCTCGCGCCCGGCCACCGTCGAGGCCATGACGGTCAGCGTCTCGGGCGCGATGCTCGGTCCGTCCCCGCTGGTCAGCGGCGTCGTCGCGGCCTGGAGCGTGGTGACCCGGTGCCGCAGCCGCGCCGGCAGCACCTGTTCCAGTTTGGCCAGCGCCCGCACCGACGCCTCGTCCACCCCCTCGACGGCGTGCCCGGCGCCGGCGCGCAGTCCGACGGCGATGGCCACCGCCTCCTCGTCGTCGAGCACGAGCGGCGGCATCGCCTTGCCGGCCACCAGCCGGTAGCCGCCGTCCGCGCCCATGGTCGCCTGCACGGGGTAGCCCAGCTCGCGCAGCCGGTCGATGTCCCGCCGGACCGTGCGGCGGGAGACCCCGAGCCGGTCGGCGAGCTCACCGCCGGGCCATTCGCGGGGCGTCTGGAGGAGCGAGAGAAGCGTCAGGAGCCGAGCCGGAGTGTCCGTCGTCATGGATCCGAGGATGCCGCACCTCTAGGACGTGATCTGTCCTACTGAGTGCCTAGCTTTCCTTCCATGACCTCCTCGCACACCCCGCCCACACCGACCACCCCACCCACCCCGGACGCACCGGACACATCGCCGGCCCAGCCCGCCGCGGGCGACCGACGTCGCTGGTTCGCCCTCGCGATCGTGATGACCGCGGCGTTCATGGACCTGGTCGACGTCACCATCGTCAACATCGCCATCCCGTCGATCCGGCGGGACGAGGGCGCCTCCTTCAGCCAGATCCAGTGGATCACCGCCGGTTACGCCCTCGCCTTCGCCGCAGGTCTGATCACCGGCGGACGGCTCGGTGACATCCACGGCCGCAAGCGGGTCTTCCTGGTCGGCATCGGCGGCTTCACCGTCGCGTCCGCGCTGTGCGGCCTCGCCGTGAACCCGGAGATGCTGGTCGCCTCGCGCATCCTCCAGGGCGCCATGGCGGCGCTGATGGTGCCGCAGGTGCTGTCGATCGTGCACGCCACCTTCCCGGCGCACGAACGCGGCAAGGTGTTCGGGCTGTTCGGCGCGATCGTCGGGCTGGGGGCCGTCTCCGGGCCGCTGCTGGGCGCGCTGCTCACCGAGTGGAACCTCTTCGGGCTCGAGTGGCGGCCCATCTTCCTCATCAACCTGCCCGTCGGCATCGCGGGCCTCGTCCTCGGCAGCCGCTTCATCACGGAGTCCAAGGCCCCGCGCGCCCTCAAGCTGGACCTGGTGGGCGTCGCCCTGGTCACCCTCGGCCTGCTGATGCTGATCTACCCGCTCACCCGGGGCCGCGAGCTGGACTGGCCGCTGTGGGGGTACGTCTCGATGGCCGGCGCGTTCGTGGTCCTCGCGGTGCTGGTGGCGTACGAGAGGCGGAAGACCGCGCGGGACGGTTCGCCGCTGGTGGAGCTGTCGCTGTTCAAGGTGAAGAGCTTCGCGGCGGGCATCGCCGTACAGACCGTCTTCGGTGTCGCGCTCGGCATCTTCTTCCTGGTGTGGACGTTGTACATGCAGGAGGGGCTCGGCTGGACGCCGCTGCGGGCCGGTCTGACCGGCGTACCGTTCTCGATCGCCGTCTCCGTGGCGGCCGGGGTGTCGGTGCAGAAGCTGGTCCCGCGCTTCGGGCGCAAGGTGCTCCAGGCGGGAGCGCTGGTGATGGCAGCCGGAGTACTGCTCTACATCGGGGAGTCCGAGCGGTACGGGCTCGGCATCACCTCCTGGCAGATGGCGCTGCCGCTCGTCGTGATGGGCGTCGGCATGGGGCTGATCGTCGCCCCGCTGACGGACGCGGTGCTGTCCCAGGTGCCGCGCGAGCACGCCGGGGCCGCGTCCGGGCTCATCAACACCGTGCAGCAGATGGGCAACGCGCTGGGGCTGGGGCTGGTCTCGGTGGTCTTCTTCGGGACGATGAGCGACCGCCTGACCCCCGACCGCATCGGCCCGGCCTACGCGGACGCCTTCCAGAACGCGCTCGGCTGGGTGGCCGCGGTGATGGCCGCCATCTTCCTGCTGATGTTCGCGCTGCCCAGGCGTCCGGCCCAGCACGTGGAAGGGGCCCAGGCGGAGGACCGGGCGGGGGAGCAGGCGGGGGAGAAGGAGAAGGCGCTGGTCTAGGGACCGAATCCACCCCGCCCCGTCGGGCGCCCCTCTGATGCCCGGTCATGCCCGTTTGTATCCGTCTGCTTCTGCTTCTCTGTTTACATTCCAGAAAACCGCGCGTAGCCTCCGACTGAAACCACAGGTTCGGGCACAGTCGGAGGCGAACGGGCATGTACGCACCGGAGCGGCAGCAGGAGATCCTCCGGCTCGCCCGGGACGGCGGCCGGGTGGACGTGGTGTCGCTGGCCGAGGAGTTCCAGGTGACGGCGGAGACCATCCGCCGCGACCTCAAGGCCCTCGACCGCGCCGGCCTGCTCCGCCGGGTGCACGGCGGCGCGATCCCGGCCGGGCGGCTCGACTTCGAGCCCGACCTCGCCGAACGGGAGTCCACAGCGGCCGACGAGAAGGACCGGATCGCCAAGGCGGCCCTGGCGGAACTGCCGACCGAGGGCACACTGATCCTCGACGCCGGCTCGACGGTGGCTCGCATGGCCGCCGCCCTCCCGCCGGAGACGTCCCTCACCGTCGTCACCCACAGCCTGCCCACCGCGGCCCGCCTCGCCGACCACCCCGGTATCCAGCTCCACCTGGTCGGCGGACGCGTGCGGCACCGGACGCGGGCCGCGGTGGACGCCTGGGCGCTGCGCGCGTACGGCGAGATCCGCGCCGACGTGCTGATGGTGGCGGCCAACGGCTTCTCCGCCGAGTACGGCCTGACCACCCCCGACCTCGCCGAGGCCGCCGTCAAGCGGGCCGCCGTCGCGGCCGCCCGGCGCGTGGTGCTGCTCGCCGACTCCTCCAAGCACGGCCAGGAGCACTTCGCCCGCTTCGGCGACCTGAGCGACGTGGACCTGCTGATCACCGACAGCGGGCTGAGCCCCGACGACGCCGACGCCATCGAGCGCGACGGCACGGAAGTAGTACGCGCATGATCCTCACCGTCACCCCCAACCCGTCGCTGGACCGCACCTACGAGGTTCCCCGCCTCGACCGCGGCGAGGTCGTCCGCGCCACCGGCGAACGCGTGGACCCCGGCGGCAAGGGCGTGAACGTCTCGCGTGCGGTGACGGCGGCCGGACGGCGCACCGTCGCGGTGCTGCCCCTCGGCGGCGCCCCGGGCGCCCTCGTCGCCGACCTGCTGGACGCGCAGGGCATCGAGGTCGCGCAGGTGCCGATCGCCGGCGCCACCCGCTCCAACATCGCGCTCGCCGAAACCGACGGAGTCCTGACCAAGATCAACGCACCCGGTCCCGAACTGTCGGCGGACGAGCGGGAGCTGCTCCTGGAAACCGTACGGCGGCAGTCGCGCGGCGCGGACTGGATCACCTGCTGCGGCAGCCTGCCCCGCGGACTCGCGCCCTCCTGGTACGCCGACCTGGTCGCCCGGGCGCACGCCGCGGGCGTCCGCATCGCCCTCGACACCTCGGGGCCCGCTCTGCTCCAGGCACTGCGCGAGCGCCCGGACGTGGTCAAGCCGAACGCCGAGGAGCTCGCGGAGGCCGTCGGCCGCCCCCTGGCCACCGTCGGCGACGCCGTCAAGGCCGCCGAGGAACTGCGCGAGCTGGGTGCCCGGTCCGTGCTCGCCAGCCTGGGCGCCGACGGCCAGCTGCTCGTGGACGACGCGGGCACCTGGTACGGCAGCGCCCCCGTGGACGCCGTACGCAGCAACGTCGGCGCCGGCGACGCCTCTCTGGCCGGGTTCCTCGTCGCCGGGGGAGCGGGGCCCGATGCCCTCGCCTCCGCCGTCGCCCACGGTGCCGCCGCCGTCCAGCTGCCCGGCAGTGTGATGCCGACACCGTCCGACCTGGCGCCGGCGGAGGTGACGGTCACGGCGGAGGTGCCGGTGGACCGGGTGCTGAGGGAGCCGGCGCCATGAGGTGCGGGTCCGGGTGCGTGGGCGGGGGTCGGTCCGGCCGGCTGTCCGGTCCTGCACCCGGGGCCTGCCCGGGCCTCGGGCGCGGTACGTCCGCTCCTGGCTCCGGTCGCGGTACTTCCGTCCCCGTTCCCGTCCCCGGCCGCCGTACCTCCGTCGTCCTCGAATGCGGTACCTCCGCCCCTCACCGCAGTACCCCCGTCCCCGTCCCCGCCCTTCACCCCATGTTCCGGGCGATACGCGAGCTAAGGAGCCCGCGATGAGCGACATGATCACCGCGAATCTGGTCGACCTCGACCTGTCCGCCGACACCAAGGAAGCGGCGGCGCGCGCCCTCGCCGAACGGATGGTGGCCCAGGGCCGGGTGACCGACCTGGAGGGCTTCCTCGCCGACGTGGCCGCCCGTGAGGCGCAGATGCCGACCGGTCTCGACGGTGGCATCGGCATCCCGCACTGCCGCAGCGAGCACGTCACCGAGCCGACGCTCGCGTTCGGCCGCAGCCCGGCCGGCATCGACTTCGGGGCGGCGGACGGCCCGGCCGACCTGATCTTCCTCATCGCCGCTCCGGCGGGCGCCGACGACGCCCACCTGACGATCCTCTCCTCCCTGGCCCGCCAGTTGATGAACGCCGAGTTCACCGCCGCGCTGCGGTCGGTGGGCGACGCGTCGGCCGCCGCGGCGCTGATCCGTGGGGAGGAGCCGACCGGCACCGAAGGCGACGTACCGGGCGAGGCGCAGGGCGAGGTACAGCGCAATGCGCAGGAGTCCTCGCCGGTCGACGAGGACTCCGTGGCGGTCTCGGCGGCGGCCTCCGCCGAGGCCGCCACGGGCAGCACCGACGAGACGCAGGAGGCGGCGGCGGAGCCCCGGCGACCCGCGCACCCCTTCCGTATCGTCGCCGTCACCTCCTGCCCCACCGGCATCGCGCACACCTACATGGCGGCCGAGTCACTGGAGAACGCCGGCCGCGAGGCGGGCGTCGAAGTCGTCGTCGAGACCCAGGGATCGGCCGGCTTCGCCCGGCTCGACCCGGCGGTGATCGAGGCGGCGGACGGCGTGATCTTCGCCCACGACGTCCCCGTCCGCGACAAGGAACGCTTCGCCGGGAAACCCACCGTCGACACCGGCGTGAAGGCGGCCATCAACCGGCCCGGCGAGCTGATCGGCGAGGTCCGCGGGAAGGCGGCCCGCGGCGAGGTCACGGCCGCAGGCCCCGCCGGTGCCGCCGGCACGACGCCGGTCGAGCGCGGCGGCGAGGCCGGCGAAGGCTACGGCACCAAGCTGCGCAAGTGGCTGATGTCCGGCGTCAGTTACATGGTCCCGTTCGTCGCCGCAGGCGGTCTGCTCATCGCCCTCGGCTTCGCGATCGGCGGCTACGAGATCAACAAGGCGCCGTCGGTGATGGACCACTTCGTGTGGTCCCAGGCGGACAGCTGGGCGGCGCTGCTGTTCCAGATCGGCGGCGTCGCCTTCGCCTTCCTCGTCCCCGTGCTGGCCGGCTACATCGCCTACGGCATGGCCGACCGGCCCGGCCTGGTCCCCGGCTTCGTCGGCGGCTCGATCGCCCTGACCATCAACGCCGGTTTCCTCGGCGGCCTGGCGGCGGGGCTCATCTCCGGCGCCGTGGTGATGGCGATCCAGCGGATCCGCATCCCGGCGGCCCTGCGCGGCATCATGCCCGTGGTGGTGATCCCGCTGATCTCCTCGGCGATCGTCGGCTTCCTGATGTTCGTCGTGATCGGCAAGCCCATCGCGTCCGCGCAGAAGGCGATGACCGACTGGCTGAGCGACCTGTCCGGCGCCAACGCGATCCTGCTCGGCGCGCTCCTCGGCCTGATGATGTGCTTCGACCTGGGCGGTCCGGTCAACAAGGTCGCCTACGCCTTCGCCACCGCCGGCATCGCGGTCTCCGACCCCAGCGACTCGGCGATGAAGATCATGGCGGCGGTCATGGCGGCCGGCATGGTCCCGCCGCTGGCGATGGCCCTGGCGACGACCGTGCGCGGCAAGCTCTTCAACGCCACCGAGCGCGAGAACGGCAAGGCCGCCTGGGTACTGGGCGCCTCCTTCATCTCCGAGGGCGCGATCCCGTTCGCCGCGGCCGACCCGCTGCGGGTGATCCCGTCCTCCATGGTGGGCGGCGCGATCACCGGCGCCCTGTCGATGGCCTTCGGCGCCACGCTGCGCGCCCCGCACGGCGGCGTCTTCGTGGTCCCGCTGATCGGCAACCCGCTGCTCTACCTGGTCGCCATCGCGGCGGGCGTCTGCGTCACCACGGCCCTGGTACTCGTCCTCAAGGGCCTGCGCACGCGGACGCCGGGAGCGGCGGAACAGGGACCCGGCGGTGCCGGACCGTCGGCCTCGGCGCCGGGCGCGAAGCAGCCGGTGGCCGCGTAAACGAGGACGGAGCGTCGAGCGGCTCGTCCCGCGGACGGCGTTTCGCCCTCCTGGCTCGTCCCTCCCGGCTCGTCCCTCCCGGCTCGTCCCTCCCGGCTCGGTCCTCCCGGCTCGTCCCGGCGGGCGAGGCCGGTTGGACGACACTGGCGGCATGACAGTTGACGCATTGACGGACGTCGCCGGCGTGCTGGTCGGGCATGCGACGCGCACCGGCGGCGGGTGGCTCACAGGCACGACGGTGGTGCTCGCGCCGGAGGGCGGGGCGGTCGCCGCCGTGGACGTGCGCGGTGGCGGCCCCGGTACCAAGGAGACCGACGCGCTCGACCCGCGGAACCTGGTGCAGAAGGTCGAGGCGATCGTGCTGACCGGCGGCAGCGCGTACGGGCTCGACGCGGCGTCCGGTGTGATGGCCTGGCTGGAGGAACGGGGACGCGGGGTGCGCGTCGGGCCGGACCCCGCGCACGTCGTGCCGGTGGTGCCCGCCGCCTGTGTCTTCGACCTGGGACGCGGGGGCGACTTCCGGGCCAGGCCGGGCGCGGCCACCGGACGGGCGGCGGTCGAGGCGGCCCACGCGAGCACGCCGGGCGCGCCGGTGGCCGAGGGCTGTGTCGGGGCGGGTACGGGGGCCGTGGTCGGCTCGCTCAAGGGCGGGATCGGCACCGCGAGCACCGTGCTGGACTCGGGCATCACGGTGGCGGCGCTGGTGGTGGCGAACGCGGCGGGTTCGGTGACGGATCCGGAGACGGGGGTGCTGTACGGGGAGTTGTTCGGGGGCCGGCGGGTGGAGTATCCGGAGCCGGGCGTCCACGAGGCCGCGGGGCTGCGCCTCGCCGAGGTCGCGGCGAGGAACGCGCCGCCCCCGCTCAACACCACGCTGGCCGTGGTCGCCACCGACGCGGACCTGACCAAGGCACAGGCGCAGAAACTGGCCGGCACGGCGCACGACGGCATCGCGCGTGCGGTACGGCCGGTGCACCTGCTCAGCGACGGGGACACGGTCTTCGCCCTGGCGACCGGGCGGTGCCCGCTCGACCCGGCGCAGCCGCTCGCGCTGAACGAGGTGCTGGCGGCGGGCGCGGACATGGTGACGCGCGCCATCGTGCGCGCCGTACGGGCCGCCGATCCGGTGGACGGCCCGGGCGGGGCGTGGCCGTCGTACGGGGAGTTGTACGGGGAGTCGTAGGGGGCCCACAACCCCGTTGAGCAGCGGATTGTGACGGTACGTCGGATGGCGCGGGAACTTTTCGCGCGGCTCGGCCGTTTTTCGTACGGACGTTTTCTCGGTTCCCGGACATGATGTCCGACCGAGGGGCTACGGTATGCACCCACAAGGTGACATGCAGCAACGCCGGGAGAAACCTTGAGCGTTCCGTACGATGCGGCAGCGTACGAACCACCCGAGTCGCCCGAGTCTCCGGAGGAGCACCTCTTGCGACTGCTCGGTCGCGCCCTGAACTCGTTCGAGCTGCCCGACGAGACGATACGGCAACTGGACTGTGCGCTGGCGCACGACGGTTCCCTGCACTCCGCGCACCACAGCGCGGGGCTGCACCGCGAGACGTACCGGCACACCTGGCTGCTCGCCGACGGCACGGCCCTCACACTCTGGGAGCTGGTCCACAACACCACGCCGGGCAGTGAGCCGCAGCACGAGGTGTACGTCGACGAGGAGGAGGTGCGCACCGCGACCGCCCGGCTGGCCCTGCCGCCGGACACCCCGGAGTTCGAACTGCCGGTGCAGGTGCAGCTGTCCGCGGTCCCCGCGCCGCGGCACACCTACGTCATCGACGGTTCGGCGGATCACGCCCGACGGCTGCTGCGCCGCGCGGAGAACGCGGACCGGCCCGGCGCGGAGGTGGCCGCCCTGCTGACGGCGGCGTCGGCGCACGAGATCACCCAGGCCTTCGGCGGTCCCGGCCGCACGGGCCGCGCCGGGGTCGGCTTCTCGCTCTACGAGCACGCGTTCCTGCTGGGTGACGGTGTGGAGGTCTCCCTCTGGGAGGTCGAGCACACGGCCACGCCCGACGGGCGGCACATGTGCGAGGTCTACGACAGCGAGGCCGCGGCCCGCCGGGCGATGGAGCGGCGCGCCGCGCAGGTCTCCTGAGCGGGCGGTCCGGGAGTACGGCGCCGGGCCGGACCCGAGGGAACCCGGCCCGGAAGTCGCCCACGCCCATCGCCCGGGCGGGCGGCACGCCGTCCGCGGGGCGCCCCGTACCCTGGACGTATGAGTACGACGCCCGCGCCCGAGCCCCGCGCGCCCAAGCCCGCGCTGGTCTTCGACGACCCGCTGGACCAGCAGTCCTCGGACGACACCGACCGCGGCTGGGGCGAGCAGTCCGCCGGCGACGGCGCGGCCGATCTGAAGCGCTTCCTCGACGAGAAGCCGCCCCACCACCTCTGAGCCGGGCGACGGCCCGCCCGCTGCCGAGTCGCTCGCTGTGCGCGGTCGCGCTAGGTGCGGTCGTGTCCCGAACCGCGCTGCGCGACCAGCGCGTCGCGGATCTCCTTGAGCACCTCCAGCTCGGAGACCTCGATGACCTCCTCCGCGCCCTCCTTGGCCTTGCGGCGCGCCTCCTGTCTGGCCAGGTACTTCGACATGGGCAGGACCATCAGGAAGTAGACGACCGCGGCGGTGATCACGAACGTCAGGGTGGCGCCCAGCACCGAACCCCACAGGATGCGCACGCCGGTCGCGCTGTCGCCGGTACCGGTGCACGGGCCCTTGAGACAGGAGCTGTAACTGTCCAGGCTCTGGGTGCCGAACGCTCCGACGAGGGGGTTGATGACCCCCTTCACCACCGAGTTCACGATGTTGGTGAAGGCGGCGCCGATGACCACCGCGACCGCCAGATCGACGACGTTTCCGCGCATCAGGAAGGCCTTGAAGCCCTGCCAGACGCTCGGTTCCTGCTTCTCGCTCACCGCGGTGGCACTCCTCGCTCGTACAGGTGGGGGAACAAAACGCTCCGCAACCTACGTCAGCGCTAGGCCATTCTGTCCAATCCTGTCCCTCGAACGAGGGACTTGACGAGCTCAGCACAGCGTCACCGCCAGCCGCGACAGGGCACCCGCGCCGACCAGCCGGTGTGCGGTGGCGCGCGGCACCGAGACCACGACCAGCGCACCGTCCGCCGAGCTGCCGTCCGCGGGATCCGGCACGTCCGTCACCCGCACTCCGCGGGCGACCACGGCGGCGTCGCCCGCGCCGCCGTCCCCCGCCGCGACGACGTCGACCCGGTCGCCCGGCCTGAGCAGCCGCACCGCGGCCGCGTCGGCGATCCGCACCGGGGCCGCCACCAGCTCCGTACCGTGCCGCTTGCGCACCGGCTCGGTCACCGGGTGTCCGCGCGCCCGCTGGGTTTCGTGCCCGCCGGCTCCCGGGTGCGGGCCCGCCGCGATCAGTGCCGCGGCGGTGACGGCGAGCCCGGCGGCCATGGCCCGCCGCCGGTGCCGTACGAGCCGGTGCAGCTGATGACGCCCGCCGCGCACCCGCACCGGGGCGAAGTGCGGCACCTCGCACGTGGGCGGTGCGTCGGTACCGAGCGGGGGCGGGAAGGGGACGGCTGAGCGGGACATGGACACGGGACCACCGCCTGTGACGAGGGATCGGCTTACGCGTCCACGATGAGGCTTTTCGCAGCCGCTCGTCGGAGCCCGTGGACCACCGGCCGGTTGTGGAAAACTCCCTCACCCGAACAGGACGTTCCAGCCCGCCCCGCCCCGCCCCGCCCCGCGGCCCGTCCGCCCGCCGCTACGGCAGCGTGATCCCCGGATCCATCCCGCCCAGCGCCTCCCCGCACCGGCAGTCCCGCTCCCCGGCCGCCGGCAGCGCGGCCACCGCGTCGAACAGGACGCCCCGCAGCCGGTCCACGTTCGCCGCGAACACCCGCAGCACCTCCTCGTGCGAGACCCCCTCCCCGCTCTCCGCGCCTGCGTCGAGGTCGGTGACGAGGGTCAGCGAGGTGTAGCAGAGCTCCAGTTCGCGGGCGAGCGCGGCCTCCGGATGGCCGGTCATGCCCACCACCGACCAGCCCTGGGCCCGGTGCCACAGCGACTCCGCACGGGTTCCGAAGCGCGGCCCCTCGACCACGACCAGGGTGCCGCCGTCCACCGGCTCCCAGTCCCGCCCCCGCGCCGCCTTCAGCGCAGCGGCCCGCCCGGCGGGGCAGTACGGGTCGGCCAGCGAGACGTGCACCACGTGGGGCACCGTGCCGTCGGGCATCGGCAGCCCGTCGAAGTACGTCGACGGCCGCGACTTCGTACGGTCGACGAACTGGTCCGGCACCAGCAACGTGCCCGGCCCGTACTCGGGGCGCAGTCCGCCCACCGCGCACGGGCCGAGGACCTGGCGCACGCCGACCGAGCGCAGCGCCCACAGGTTGGCCCGGTAGTTGATCCGGTGCGGCGGCAGATGGTGGCCGCGCCCGTGCCGGGGGAGGAAGGCGACCCGCCGGCCGGCGACCTCGCCGAGGAAGAGGGAGTCGCTGGGCGGCCCGTACGGGGTCTCGACCCGCACCTCGGTCACGTCGTCGAGGAACGAGTAGAAACCGGAGCCGCCGATCACGCCGATCTCGGCCTTCACCTTGTTCGCCATGCCCGCACCCTAACCGCCCGCGGAAACACCGAGGACCCCGTCGTCGGACGACGACAGGGTCCCGTGAGGAGTCCGGGCGCGGCCCGGAGAAGACTTACGCGGCGGTGGTGCCGGCGGAGCTGCCGGTGCTCGACGACGAAGACGACGAACCCGAGTCCGAGGACGACGACGAAGACGTCGTGGCGGACGAGGCGGACTTCGACGACGACGCCGGCGAGCTGCTGGAAGAGCTGCCGCGGCTGTCGTTGCGGTAGAAGCCGGAGCCCTTGAAGACGATGCCGACCGCCGAGAAGACCTTCTTCAGGCGCCCCTGGCAGTTCGGGCACTCGGTGAGGGCGTCGTCGGTGAACTTCTGCACCGCCTCGAGGCCCTCGCCGCACTCGGTGCACTGGTACTGGTACGTCGGCACTGTCTTCCTCCTGGCACTCTCACTCGATGAGTGCTAACGACGGTCCATAGTGACGTATTCCGTCGGTTCAGTCCACTGTGGCGGGCGTGCGGTGACCGACGCCACGTGCGACCGTCCGCCCGTGGGGCCGTGGCGCCAGCCGCGAGCGCAGCGCCACCAGGGTCGCCAGGGCGAGCACCGTGCCGCCCATGGGGACCAGGAAGCCCGCGCCGTCCCACAAGCGGTCCTCCAGCTGTCCGGAGACGGTCACCGCCGCCGCCTGGCCCAGTGCCACCGCGCCGGTCAGCCAGGTGAAGGCCTCGGTGCGGGCGCCGGCCGGGACCAGGCCCTCGACCAGCGTGTAGCCGGTGATGAGGGCGGGGGCGATGCACATGCCGACGAGCAGGCCGAGACCGGCCAGCACGAGCACCGAGTGCGCGGCCCACAGGCCGGACGCGGTCAGCGCCAGGGCGGCGTACCCGACGAGGAGGCGCCGCTGCGGGGCGACCTTCCAGGCGATGGCGCCGCAGGCGAGGCCGGAGAGCATGTTGCCCGCGGCGAAGACGCCGTACAGGACGCCGTTCAGGCCGGGCTCGCCGATCGACTCGGTGAACGCGGCCAGCGAGACCTGCATGCCGCCGAAGACGGAACCGATGCCCAGGAAGGCCACGATCAGGACACGCACCCCGGGGATGCGCAGCGCTGAAACGTGCTCCACGCGCGCGTGGTCCCCGTCGGCGGCGCCGACCGCCGGCTGGGTGCTCTTCTGGGCGGCGAAGAGCAGTCCGCCCACCAGGGTGAGCGCGGCCTCCGTGAGCAGGCCCGCGGCCGGGTCCACGGCCGTGCACAGGGCGGTCGCCACCAGCGGGCCGAGGACGAAGGTCAGCTCGTCGGTGACGGACTCGAAGGCGGCGGCCGTGGTCATCAGGGGGGAGCCCTTGAGTTTCACGCCCCAGCGGGCCCGCACCATGGGCCCGACCTGCGGGACCGAGGCGCCGGTGGGCACGGCCGCCGCGAACAGCGCCCACAGGGGTGCGTCCGCGAGCGCGAGGGCGGTCAGGGTGAGACCGGACGCCGCGTGGACGAGTACGCCGGGGAGCAGGACGGCCCGCTGCCCGTGGCGGTCGGCGAGCCGGCCGCTGTAGGGGGCGAACAGGGCCATGGAGACGCCGGTGACGGCCGCGACGGCGCCCGCGACGCCGTAGGAGCCGGTGGTGTGCTGCACGAGCAGCACGATGGAGATCGTCAGCATCGCGAAGGGCTGGCGTGCCGCGAAGCCGGGGAGCAGGAACGTCCAGGCGCCGCGGGTGCGCAGCAGCTGCCCGTATCCCGGGCGGGCGGAGGTGGGCGCGGTGTGCCGCGCGTCCTCCGGCGACTTCTTCGACGGGGTGACCGTGGATGCCACGGCCCGTGCCTTTCTGCCGCCTGGTAGCGCGGTCCGCCTCGTGGCTGTCGCCGTGCGGGAGCGCCGAGAGCTGTCCTCTTGCGCGGACTGCGGTAGATGCCGGAGCCCGGTGCGGAAGGGGGGCGTGCCGGCCGCCATACGGTCGCGCCAGCTCTGCGTCAGGCAGAGTTGGTTCGATCAGGTGCCGCCTTCATCGTACAGGGGTCGAGCGGGCCCCGACCTGTGAAAGCGGGCACCCCCCACACGTTCACCTGCGATATGCGCTCACCTGCGACTGCCGCCGTTGTCGGCGGTGCCCAGCCAGCCGGCCAGCTTGCCGCCGTGGCCGACGGCCCGCAGCCGCGCCTCGGCGGCGTCCCGGACGGGGTCGGTGGCGACCACGAGCAGTTCGTCGCCGCGCCGCAGCCCCGTCGTCGGCAGCGGCACGAAGGACGTCCCGTCGCGGACGACGAGGGTGACGGCGGACCCGGCCGGCAGCCGCAGCTCGCTGATCTCGACGCCGTGCATCTTCGAGCCCTCGGGGATCGAGACCGACAGCAGGTGCCCGCGCAGCCGCTCCAGGGGCGCCGACTCGATGCCGAGGTCGGCGGCCTCGTCGCCCTTGCCCAGGCGCAGCTTGCGGGCCAGCCAGGGCAGCGTCGGTCCCTGGACCAGGGTGTAGACGACGACCAGCACGAAGACGATGTTGAAGATCCGCCGGCTGTCCGCGACCCCCTCCACCATGGGAATCGTCGCCAGGATGATGGGCACGGCGCCGCGCAGTCCGGCCCAGGACATCAGGGCCTGCTCCTGCCACGGCACCCGGAAGGGCACCAGGCACAGCACGACGCTCAGCGGGCGCGCCACCATGGTGAGGACCAGCCCGATGAGCAGGGCGGGCAGGATGTCGTCGCCCAGCTCGTGCGGGGTGACCAGCAGGCCGAGCAGCACGAACATGCCGATCTGGGCGAGCCAGCCGAGCCCGTCGGCGAACCCGCGGGTGGCGGGCCAGTGCGGCAGCCGGGAGTTGCCCATGACCATGGAGGCGAGGTAGACGGCCAGGAAGCCGCTGCCGTGGGCCATGGCGCCGGCCGCGTAGGCCGCGACGGCGATGGCCAGGACGGCGATGGGGTAGAGGCCGGAGGCGGGCAGTGCGACGTGCCTCAGGCCCCACGACCCGAGCCAGCCCACCGCGAGTCCGATGGCGGCGCCGATGGCCAGCTCCAGGGCGATCTCGCCCAGCAGGACGTACCAGTGCTCGATCGGGCCGGCCGCGGAGAAGGCGACCACGAGGATGACCACGGGGGCGTCGTTGAAGCCCGACTCGGCCTCGAGCGTGCCCGTTATGCGGCTGGGCAGGGGGATCCTGCGCAGCACCGAGAACACGGCCGCCGCGTCCGTGGAGGACACCACCGCTCCGACGATCAGTGCCTGCCGCCATTCCAGCCCGGTCAGGTAGTGCGCGCCGGCCGCGGTCACGCCGACGCTCACCGCGACGCCGACCAGGGCGAGCGCGGAGGCGGCCGGAAGGGCCGGTTTCGCCTCTTTCCACTTGGTGCCGAGACCGCCCTCGGCCAGGATCACGACCAGGGCCGCGTAGCCGATGACCTGGACCAGTTCGGCGTTGTCGAAGTGGATGTCACCGATGCCGTCCTGGCCCATGGCGATGCCGATGGCCAGGTAGATGAGCAGGCTGGGGAGCCCGGTGCGCGAGGAGATCCGGACCGCCGCCACGGCGATGAGCAGGACGAGCGCGCAGACGAGCAGGAGCTGGTTGAGGTGGTGGACAGTCAGCGGCCGGTTCCCTTCCCTGGCGCCGGTACGGACAGCGCGGACGAATGCGCCGCACGGCACGCGACGGCGCGCCTCCGAGGCACACGCATACATGGCGCGCACACGGCCCGCGCACACATGGCCCGCGCGCACATGGCACACGGATACATGGCACACGAATCCACGCGCCCATGCGGACAACTACTTCGTTACCTTACCTAACTCTTGACGCTTTCTTGACGCTCGGCTTGGCAAGATCGAACGCTCGTGCGTTCCCGTACCCGACTCCGCGTCAAGGGGGACCGGGCCCTGCGCCTACAGTTGCTCCAGCGTTCAGTACAAAGCACAGCCCGCCCCTGCCGCTCGTGTTAGGACAGCAAGGACAGCGATGCCCCCCACCAACACCGCCTCTTCGGGTCAGCAGCCCGGCAAGTCCGGCAGGAAGAAGGGGCGCAAAGCGCGCCTGCTCGTTCTCGTGCTGGTCCTGGCCATCATCGGCGGCCTCGCCTACGGGGCGTACTGGTCCATCAGCACCGTCCGCGCGTCCTTCCCGCAGACCAAGGGGTCGATCACGCTGGAGGGCCTGTCGGGTCCGGTCGACGTCAAGCGCGACGGCTACGGCATCCCGCAGATCTACGCCTCCACCGACGAGGACCTGTTCATGGCGCAGGGCTACGTCCAGGCGCAGGACCGGTTCTACGAGATGGACGTGCGCCGGCACATGACCGCCGGGCGCCTGTCGGAGATGTTCGGCGAGAGCCAGGTCGACAACGACGAGTTCCTGCGCACCCTGGGCTGGCACCGGGTGGCGCAGAAGGAGTACGACGAGACGCTGTCGGACTCCACGAAGAAGTACCTCCAGGCCTACGCCAAGGGGGTCAACGCCTACCTGGCGGGCAAGGACGGCGCGGAGATCTCCCTGGAGTACGCCGCCCTCGGCTTCACCAACGACTACAAGCCCCAGGAGTGGACCCCCGTCGACTCGGTCGCCTGGCTGAAGGCGATGGCCTGGGACCTGCGCGGCAACATGCAGGACGAGATCGACCGCGCCCTGATGACCAGCCGTCTCGGCCCCCAGCAGATCGCCGACCTGTACCCGGAGTACCCGTACGACCGGAACAAGGCGATCGTCCAGGAGGGCCAGTACGACGAGCTCACCGAGACGTTCGACGGCGGCAGTGACGGCGGTGACGGCAGTGACGACGGCGGCTCCGGGTCCGGCACAGGAACGGACCCCTCCGGCTCCGGGACCGGCACGGGGACGGGCGACGCCCTGCAGAGCCAACTGGCGGGCCTCCAGAACGTCCTGGACGACCTGCCCACCGCCGTCGGCGTGAACGGCAACGGCATCGGCTCCAACTCCTGGGTCGTCTCCGGCGAGCACACCATCACCGGCAAGCCCCTGCTGGCCAACGACCCGCACCTGTCGCCGTCGCTGCCGTCCGTCTGGTACCAGATGGGCCTGCACTGCCGCAGCGTCTCCGCGAAGTGCCAGTACGACGTCGCCGGCTACACCTTCGCCGGCATGCCCGGCGTGATAATCGGCCACAACCAGGACATCGCCTGGGGCCTGACCAACTCCGGCGTCGACGTCACCGACCTCTACCTGGAGAAGATCACCGGCGAGGGCTACCAGTACGACGGCAAGGTGGTCCCCTTCGAGACCCGCGAGGAGACCATCGAGGTCGCCGGCGGCGAGTCGAAGAAGATCGTCGTCCGGGAGACCAACAACGGCCCCCTGCTCTCCGACCGCGACGACGAGCTCGTGAAGGTCGGCAGGAAGGCCACGGTCGACACCGCCGCCCCCGACCGCGGCGACGGCTACGGCGTCGCACTGCGCTGGACCGCCCTGGAGGCGGGCACCACCATGGACGCCGTCTTCGCGATGGACCGGGCGAAGAACTGGGACGACTTCCGCGAGGCCGCCGCACTGTTCGACGTGCCCTCGCAGAACCTGGTCTACGCCGACAGCGAGAACCACATCGGCTACACGCTGCCCGGCAAGATCCCGGTGCGCGCCAAGGGCCACGACGGCTCGGTCCCGGCGCCCGGCTGGAGCTCCGACTACCGCTGGACCGGCAAGTACATCGACCCCGACGAGCTGCCCTACGAGTACGACCCGGAGCGCGGCTACATCGTCACCGCCAACCAGGCCGTGGTCGACGAGGACGCCTACCCGTACACGCTGACCACGGACTGGGGCTACGGCACCCGCAGCCAGCGGATCACCTCCCTGATCGAGCAGAAGATCAAGGACGGCGGCAAGATCTCCACCGACGACATGCGCCAGATGCAGCTGGACAACAGCAGCGAGATGGCCAAGCTGCTCGTGCCCCAGCTGCTGAAGATCGACGTCGGTGACAAGGACGTCCGCGAGGCGCAGAAGCTGCTGGAGGGCTGGGACTACACCCAGGACGCCGACTCGGCCGCCGCCGCCTACTTCAACGCAGTCTGGCGCAACGTCCTCAAGCTCGCCTTCGGCAACAAGCTGCCCAAGGAGCTGCGGGTCGAGGGTCAGTGCCTGTGGGTCGACCCGGTCAACACCACCGGCCCCGCGGACGAGACGAACAAGGTCCGCGAGTGCGGGCAGCGCGACGCCGAACAGGCCCAGCCGGACGGCGGCGACCGCTGGTTCGAGGTGGTCCGCACCCTGATGGACAAGCCGAAGAGCGACTGGTGGACGACGCCCGCGTCCGGCACCCGCAAGGGCGCCGACCACAACCGCGACGACCTGTTCAAGCGCGCCATGATCGACGCCCGCTGGGAGCTCACCGCCAAGCTCGGCAAGGACATCGACACCTGGAACTGGGGCCGGCTGCACCGCCTGTTCCTCAAGAACCAGACCCTCGGCACCGAGGGCCCGGGCTTCCTGAAGTACGCCCTCAACCGAGGACCGTGGAAGCTCAGCGGCGGCGAGGCCGCGGTCAACGCCGCCGGCTGGAACGCGGCGGGCGGCTACGGGGTGATCTGGGTGCCGTCCATGCGGATGGTGGTCAACCTCGGCGACCTCGACAAGTCGCGGTGGATCAACCTCACCGGCGCCTCCGGGCACGCCTACAGCGCCCACTACACCGACCAGACGGACAAGTGGGCCGACGGAGAGCTGCTGCCGTGGTCCTTCTCGAAGAAGGCGGTCGACGACAGCACGAGCGACACGCTGGTGCTCAAGCCGTGAGCAGCCTTCCCTGACGAGAACGGCCTCCACGCACGCGTGGAGGCCGTTCTCGTCAGTGCGCCGGCGTCAACGGAACCGCCGCACCCCCGACGGCGTCACCACCGCGTCCACCGGCCGGTCGTGCGGCTCCTCGGGGACGTGCGCGACGACCTCCACGTCGTAGAGCAGCACCAGCAGGGCGGGCCGCGCGCCCGCCCGCTCCAGACGGGCGAGCACCCGGTCGTACGAGCCGCCGCCGCGCCCCAGCCGCATGCCGCGCTCGTCCACCGCCAGGCCCGGCAGCAGCACGACGTCCGCCCCGGTCACCGCGTCCGGCCCCAGGCGTTCACCGGCGGGCTCGAGCAGGGCCATCCGCCCGCCGCCGTGCCGTACGCGTGTGAGGGAGCCCTCCCCGGTGTAGACGCCCCAGTCCAGGTCGTTGTCGGGCAGCAGCGCCGGCAGCAGGACCCGCACGCCCCGCGCGCGCAGCGCGTCCAGCAGCGCGAAGGTGCCCGGTTCGGCGCCCACGGAGACGTAGGCCGCCACAGAGTGCGCCCGCGCAAGCTCGGGCATCGCGAGCGCCCTCTCGGCCAGCGAACTCGCCGCTTGCGCCAGCTCGTCCGCCGTCAAGCTGTTCCGCACCCCGAGGAGCTCCCGCCGCAACGTGCGTTTGTCAGACTCGGTCGTGGGTCCGTCGTGACTCAATGCTCACTCCCGTACCGCTCTATTACGCTCATATGAGCGCCAATGATCCGGAGCCACAGTTTCTCCCTAAAGGCACCGGATATGGTGGCGCGCATGACTCAGTCCCACCCCAGGATCAGCAAGGCTGTCATCCCCGCGGCCGGGCTCGGTACCCGGTTCCTGCCGGCCACCAAAGCCACTCCCAAGGAGATGCTGCCGGTCGTCGACAAGCCGGCGATCCAGTACGTGGTCGAAGAGGCCGTCACCGCGGGCCTCGGCGACGTCCTCATGGTCACCGGCCGCAACAAGCGCCCGCTGGAGGACCACTTCGACCGCAACTACGAGCTGGAGTCCGCCCTCCAGAAGAAGGGCGACGCGGGCCGGCTGGCCAAGGTCCAGGAGTCCAGTGACCTCGCCATGATCCACTATGTCCGCCAGGGCGACCCCAAGGGCCTCGGCCATGCCGTGCTGTGCGCCGCCCCGCACGTCGGCAACGAGCCCTTCGCGGTCCTGCTCGGCGACGACCTGATCGACCCGCGCGACCCGCTGCTGCAGCGCATGATCGACGTCCAGGAGCAGTACGGCGGCAGTGTGATCGCCCTCATGGAGGTCGCGCCCGAGCAGATCCACCTCTACGGCTGCGCGGCCGTGGAGACCACCGCGGACAGCGACGTCGTCCAGGTCAGCGGACTGGTCGAGAAGCCGGAGGCGGCCGACGCCCCGTCCAACTACGCCATCATCGGCCGCTATGTCCTCGACCCGCACATCTTCGACATACTCCGCAAGACCGAGCCCGGCCGCGGCGGCGAGATCCAGCTGACCGACGCCCTGCAGCAGCTCGCCGAGGACGACAGGGTCGGCGGCCCGGTGCACGGCGTCGTCTTCAAGGGCCGCCGCTATGACACCGGCGACCGCGGCGACTACCTGCGTGCCATTGTCAGACTCGCGTGCGAACGTGAAGACCTGGGCCCGGACTTCCGGACCTGGCTTCGCAGTTACGTAGCCGAGGAGATGTAAGGACGTTGAGCAGCGCCGCGCACCGTGACACCGGCCACGACCACACCACGCCCGACTTCGGTGCGGACCGGCTGTGGTCGGTGCAGGACCACCTGGACGACATCCTCGCCGCCGTCCGCCCCCTGGAACCCATCGAGCTGAACCTGCTCGACGCCCAGGGCTGCGTCCTGGTCGACGACATCACGGTGCCGCTCTCCCTGCCGCCGTTCGACAACAGCTCGATGGACGGGTACGCGGTGCGGGTCGCCGATGTCGCGGGCGCCAGCGAGGAGTTCCCCGCCGTCCTGGAGGACGTCGGGGACGTCGCGGCCGGCCAGGCCGACCCGCTGTCCGTGGGTCCCGGCCAGGCCGCCCGCATCATGACCGGCGCCCCGCTGCCGCCCGGCGCGGAGACCGTCGTGCCCGTCGAGTGGACCGACGGCGGGCTCGGCGAGGGCCCGGTGGCCGGGATGCGCGCCCGCAGCCTGGCCCCCGAGGGTGCCGAGGGCCAGGTGCACGTGTACCGCCCGGCGGAGGAACGCGCGCACGTCCGCGCGAAGGGCAGCGACGTCAGGTCCGGCGACCGCGCCCTGGAGGCCGGCACGGTGCTCGGCCCGCCGCAGATCGCCCTGCTCGCCGCGATCGGCCGGGGCAGGGTCCGCGTGCGCCCGCGCCCACGCGTGGTGGTGCTCTCCACCGGCAGCGAACTCGTCCAGCCCGACGAGGAACTGAGCGCCGGTCAGATCTACGACTCCAACAGCTTCGCCCTCACCGCCGCCGCCCGCGACGCCGGCGCGATCGCCTACCGCGTGGGCGCCGTCGCCGACGACGCCGACATCCTGCGGGCCACCATCGAGGACCAGTTGGTCCGCGCCGACCTCATGGTCACCACCGGCGGCGTCAGCGTCGGGGCGTACGACGTGGTCAAGGAGGCGCTGGCGCACGTCGGCGACGAGGACCAGCCGGGCAGCGGCGTGGACTTCCGCAAGCTCGCCATGCAGCCCGGCAAGCCCCAGGGCTTCGGCGCCATCGGCCCCGACCACACCCCGCTGCTCGCGCTGCCCGGCAACCCGGTGTCGTCGTACGTCTCCTTCGAGCTGTTCGTGCGCCCCGCGATCCGCACCCTCATGGGCCTGCCGGACGTCCACCGCCCGACGGTCACCGCCACCCTGTCCGCCCGCAAGCCGCTGAGCTCGCCCAAGGGGCGCCGGCAGTTCCTGCGCGCGACCTACGCCGACGGCTCGGTCGCCCCCGTGGGCGGCTCCGGCTCCCACCTCGTGGCCGCCCTCGCGCACGCCGACGCGCTGATCGTCGTCCCCGAGGACACCGAGTCCGTCGAGCCCGGCGCCGAGGTCGAGGTGGTCCTGCTCGGCTGACCCCGCCCGGTTGGCGGTACCGTGTCGCGCACAGCAGGCCCACGCGCCGCACCGCGCCGGGCCCGGACCGGGAGCGCCACACGAGCATGAGCACGCAGGACCGACGCCCTCACGAGGGACAGGACACGCAGGACCGGCTGACGCACATCGACGAGGCCGGCGCCGCCCGGATGGTCGACGTGTCCGGCAAGGACGTGACCGCACGCACCGCGCGCGCGAGCGGGCGCGTCCTCGTCGCACCCCGCGTGGTCGAGCTGCTGCGCGGCGAGGGGGTCCCCAAGGGCGACGCCCTCGCCACCGCGCGGATCGCGGGCATCATGGGCGCCAAACGCACCCCGGACCTGATCCCCTTGTGCCACCCGTTGTCGGTCTCCGGTGTGAAACTGGACCTGTCGGTCGCGGACGACGCCGTGGAGATCATCGCCACGGTGAAGACGACGGATCGCACGGGTGTCGAGATGGAGGCGCTCACCGCGGTCTCCGTCGCCGCGCTCACCGTGATCGACATGGTCAAGGCGGTCGACAAGGGAGCGGTCATCACGGACGTGCGGGTGGAGGAGAAGACCGGCGGCAAGTCCGGCGACTGGAGCCGGACATGACACTGGACGCGTCGGTCGGAGGTGCCCTGCTCGCGCCGTACAGCGCGCTGGTCGTCACCGCCTCCAACCGGGCCGCCGCCGGGGTCTACGAGGACAAGGGCGGCCCGTTGGTCGCCGAGGGCCTGCGCCGCTTCGGCTTCACCGTCGACGGCCCGCAGGTGGTCCCCGACGGCGACCCCGTCGAGGCGGCCCTGCGCGCGGGCGCCGAAGCGGGCTACGACGTGATCGTCACCACCGGCGGCACCGGCATCTCGCCCACCGACCGCACGCCCGAGGCGACGCGAGCGGTGATCGACCACGAGGTCCCGGGCATCGCGGAGGCGATCCGGGCGTACGGCCGGGACAAGGTGCCGACCGCGGTGCTCTCCCGGGGCCTGGCCGGAGTGGCGGCCGGCACGCTGATCGTCAACCTGCCCGGTTCCACCGGCGGGGTGAAGGACGGCCTCGCCGTCCTGGAGCCGCTGCTGACGCATGCCGTGGACCAGCTCCGCGGCGGTGACCACCCCGGACCAGGCAGCAGTGGGGGTGCGAGCTGAACAGCGCATCCTGGCCCGTGGAGCTGGTGGACGGCGACATCGTCCTCAGGCCGATAAAGCTGCGCGACCAGCGGGCCTGGCGCGAGGTCAACCGGCGCAACCGCGACTGGCTGCGGCCCTGGGAGGCGACCATTCCGCCGCCCGCGCCCGGCGGCCCGCTCGCCCAGCGGCCGACCTACCGCCAGATGGTGCGGCATCTGCGCTCCGAGGCGCACGCCGGCCGGATGCTGCCGTTCGTCATCGAGTACCAGGGGCGGCTGGTCGGGCAGTTGACGGTGGCCGGGATCACCTGGGGTTCGATGTGCTCCGGGCACGTCGGCTACTGGGTGGACGAGGGGGTGGCCGGCCGCGGGGTGATGCCGACGGCCGTGGCGATGGCGGTGGACCACTGTTTCCGCACCGTCGGACTGCATCGCATCGAGGTCTGTATTCGCCCGGAGAACGGGCCCAGTCGCCGGGTCGTGGAAAAGCTGGGATTCCGGGAGGAGGGGCTCAGGCCGCGTTATCTCCACATCGACGGAGGCTGGCGCGACCATCTCGTCTTCGCGCTCACCGCGGAAGAGGTCCCGGAGGGACTGCTGCGCCGCTGGCACCGCTCCCGCGCCCGCTCCCAGGGGCGAAGCACCGGAAGTACCCGGAACGCGCCGGGGAATCCCGCTCGCCCCAGCCCAGGAATTGAATAAACGTTCGAGAGTGTGACCGTCCCGGACCGGATAATTTCGCGACTCTGACAGTCGGCTGATCGCATCGGTCGCAAAAAAAGTTCGAAATATCAGCCAGATCGTGCGACACACCGGCCCAATTGGCGGATGGCCTCACGCAAACCCCTCTACCGTGTGAGACGTGAGCAGCAGCGGCCTCATCTACGCAGTCATCGTCGGGGCCTGGGCCGCCTACTTGGTGCCGATGTGGCTCCGTAGGCAGGACGAGCTGAACGAGGCCCGTCCGACGGAACGCTTCAGCACCGCCATCCGGCTGCTGTCCGGACGGGCGGGCATGGAGCGCCGGTACGCCAAGGACCTGCGGTCGCGCCCCGCCGACGAGGCGGAGCCCGACACCGACGCCCCGGACGCCGTCACCGACTCGGTGGACGTCCGGGCGTTCGCCGTGTCCAAAACCCGCCGGCACACCCGGGCGGCCGTACCGCAGCAGCCCGCCGAGCGGCCCGGACCGGCCCACCCGGAGGCGGACGGACGCCCGCGCGTCCCCAGACCCGGGCCCTCGCCCGAGGCCGAAGGCGAATCCCGGTCCGAGTCCGAATCCCGGTCCGAGTCCGAGTCCCGGTCCCAGTCCGAGTCCGAGTCCGAGTCCCGATCCCAGTCCCGGGTCGCATCCGCGGCCGGGTCCGGGGCCGCACCGGCGCGCGAGCGCGTGCCGCAGGCCCGGCGCGCGTCCGACTCACCCGCGGCCGCGGCCCGCGCCCGGCGCAGCAAGGTGCTCGCACGCCGTCGGCGTACCACCGTGATGCTGTTCCTGGCCTTCACGCTCGGCTCGGTCGTCGCGGCGGTCGGCGGGCTCGCGTTCCTGTGGGCGCCCGGGGTGCCCGCGGTGCTGCTGAGCGCCTACATCGCCCACCTGCGCTCCCAGGAACGCCGCCGGTTCGCCTTCCAGATGGACCGCCGCCAGGCCGAGGCCGCCGCGCAGCGGCTGCGGGACCGCGACCCCCGGCCTCGGCGGCGTACGCCCACCGACCCGGCCGGCGACACCGACACCGAGGAGCCGGACGAGGGGCCCGAGACGGAAGCCGACCCCGGCCTCTCGGCGCTGGCCGCGGACCGGCGGGCGCTGGTGGAGCAGACCGACCACGCCGAGTGGGTCGACCAGCAGCGCGAACGGCAGCGGCGGCCCCAGGGCGACAGCTGGGACCCGGTGCCGGTGCCGCTGCCCACCTACGTGACCGCGCCGGTCGCCCCCCGCGCCACGCCCGACGTGGACCTCGCGGCGCCGGACGCCTGGAGCTCGGCCCGCTCCAGCGCCGTCACCCCGGACGAGGAGGAGGTGGCGGCCGATCCCGTGCCGGACCGCCCCGCCGCCCACGCCGAGGAGCGGCCCGAGAGCCCCGGCCGCAGCGACGCCCGCCGCGCCGCTTCCGCCCGCCGCGCCCGGGAGCGCGGCCGGACGCCGCTCTTCGACCAGTACGAGGACGGCGACCGCCCTCGCGCGGCCAACGAGTAGCGATTTTTGAGCAGGCCGCTCGGGGTGCTAAAGTTTCACTCGTTGCAAGGGCCTGTGGCGCAGTCCGGTAGCGCACCTCGTTCGCATCGAGGGGGCCAGGGGTTCAAATCCCCTCAGGTCCACGCACATTGACGGGATCCCGTTCGATCATCACGATCGGACGGGATCTTCGTCGTTTCCGGGACTCGCGGACTCGCGACTCACGGGCCTGCGGGCCTGCGGCTCGGCCCTCTGCTCGTAAGGCCGAGATAAATCCGTGATCGGACGGCGCGCAACCTTCCCCGTGACCAGTGGGTCACCTGTGCGCGGTGCCACCGCTGTGGCGCCATCTTGTCGTCTGGGGAACGGAAGACAATCCATGAGACGTAGCTTCCTGCGCTCGCCTTGGGCGCGCGTGGCAGTGGCCGGCGCCGCCGCCGCGGGGCTGGCCACGGCCGGACTGGCCGGTGTCGCACAGGCGGAGGAGGGCCAGGCGCCGCTGCCCGTCACCATCACCGGACCGGACAAGCTGGACCTGGCGCTGGACGGGGCCGAGGACGAGCCCGGGGAGCCGCAGATCCGCCTGGGGCTCACCGGACCCGGCGAGTACGACCCGGACAGCGACACGGACCCGGAGCCGGTCCCGAACAACGGCTACACGGTCACCATCGACGCCACCGCGCTGAAGGACTTCGCCAAGGTCGGCCTGCCGCAGTCGTGCGACGTGGAGGGACTGATCGCGGTCTGCAACGAGAGCAGCCTCTACCCCGGCGACTCGTTCAACCCGAGCTGGCGCGTCCGCGTCGACCTCAAGGACGGCGCCGAGGCCGGGAACTTCGGCTCGATCAAGGTGACGGGTGCGGGCGAGGGCCTGACGTTCGACGAGCACGTCGTCGACGTCCTGGTCGGCGGTCCGGAGCTGCTGAAGAAGACGCTCCCGGCCGAACCCGCGGGCTTCCGGGCGGGTGACACCTACAGCGCCCCGCTCGGCTTCCGCAACGTCGGCAGCATGTCCGCCGACGGCGTCGTGCTGCGCTTCGGCGGCACGCGGGGCCTGTCCTTCCCCGACTCGTACGACAACTGCTCGTACGCGGAGGAGAACAAGGACAACCTGATCCGCTATCAGAAGGTCGCCCTGTGCACCTTCGAGGGCGAGTTCCTGCCCGGCACGTCGTACGAGCTGAGCGAGCCGGTGCGGGTGAAGACCGCGGACTTCGCGCTCGGCGACATCTTCCACTACGGCTTCGACGCGGTCGGCGCCGAGGAGGCCGGCGCGCTGCGGGCGGGCGCCGACTACCGGCAGGGCTCCGGCAGGACGCTCACGCTCAAGCCGGTCGAGAGCGGTCACGACGGCGACTACGCGAAGTACGCCGAGGTCGACCTGGCCACCAAGAACACCTACGACCTCGACCTGACCGGCGCGCGCGTCGCCGGTGAGCAGGGCGAGACCGTCAAGGTCGACGTCGCGCTGAGCAACCACGGGCCCGCCTGGATCGGGGCCCTGCGCTCCGGTGGTGAGCCGCTGAGCTTCAGCGTGGAGATCCCGGAGGGCGCCAGCGTGGTGAACAGCCCCTGCCGTCCCATGAACGACGACACCACGTCCCTGTACCTCTGCTGGGCGGACACCCCGTTCCTCGAGGACGACCGGCGCACCTTCGGCTTCGAGCTGCGGATCGACAAGGTCGTCGAGGGCGCCAAGGGCAGGATCGCCCTGCCGCAGTGGGACAACCCCTGGGAGGGCGACCCGTCCAACGACGCCGGCTGGATCGTGCTGAACGGCACGGGCGACGAGGAGACGCCGGGCGACACCGGCGGGGCCACGGGCGGTGCCGACGGCGGCGCCACGGGCGGCTCCGCCACCACCGGCGGCTCGGGCGCCACGGGCGGCACCGGTACGACCGGTGGCTCGGGTTCCGCCGCCGGCGGCACCACCGCCGGGTCCACCGGCGGCACGACCGGCGGTGCGTCGCCCCAGGGTGGCCGGGCGGACCAGGGCGGCCTGCTGGCCTCCACCGGCTCCACGGCTCTTCTCGCCTCGGCCGGTGCCGCGCTGGCGCTCGCCGCGGGCGGCGTGCTGTTCGCCGTCTCGCGCCGCCGCAGGACGGCCGGCGCGGCCTGACGACGGGCCTGAACAGGCGCTACGGGACCTGGAGAGCCTTTGCGTAGCAGAGGCTCTCCTCGTGGAAGCGGTAGTAGCCGAACTTCTCGCACGGTTCGTAGCCGCTGGAGGTGTACAGGGCCACGGCCTCCGGCTGCTTGGTGCCGGTCTCCAGCACCATGCGGGGCCGGCCCGCCGCGCGGGCGTCCTCCTCCAGGGCCGCCAGGATGCGGCGGGCCAGCCCGCGGCCGCGCACCTGCTCGATCACGAACATCCGCTTGAGCTCGGCGTCCCCGTCGAGGTTGCCCTCGTCGTTGGCGTCCTGGCTGCGCCAGCCACCGGAGGCGACGGGGACGTCGTTCTCGTCGTACGCGATCAGGTACAGGCCGTTCGGCGGCGCGAAGTCCGACGCGGCCAGCTCGGTGGCGTCGCCGCCGTCGCCGTAGCGGACGTCGTACTCGGCCTGGACCTCGTCGTTCAGCTTCACGGCGTCGGGGTGGTCGAAGGGGACCCGGCGTATGTTCATGCTTCCTACCGTATATTGATGCGCACCTGTGCGGGACATCGTCCAGTGTGCCGGTAGGGTGCCGGGATGCTCACCGTGACCTCCGTCAACGTCAATGGTCTGCGGGCCGCCGCGAAGAAGGGCTTCGTGGAATGGCTCGCGGCCACCTCCGCCGACGTGCTGTGCCTCCAGGAGGTGCGGGCCGAGCCCCAGCAGCTGCCCGAGCAGGTCCGCGACCCCGACGGCTGGCACGTCACGCACGCCCCCGCCGCAGCCAAGGGGCGCGCCGGCGTCTCCCTCTACACCCGCCGCGAGCCCGACGCCGTCCGCGTCGGCTTCGGCTCGTCCGAGTTCGACGGCAGTGGCCGCTACGTCGAGGCCGACCTGCCCGGTGTGACGGTCGCCTCCCTCTACCTCCCGTCCGGCGAGGTCGGTACCGAGCGCCAGGACGAGAAGGTCCGCTTCATGGGCGAGTTCCTCGGTTACCTGAAGGAGCTGCGCGAGCGTGCCGCCGCCGACGGCCGCGAGGTCGTCGTCTGCGGCGACTGGAACATCGCCCACCGCGAGGCCGACCTGAAGAACTGGCGCGCCAACAAGAAGAACTCCGGGTTCCTGCCGGAGGAACGGGAGTGGCTGAGCCGCGTCCTCGACCCGGCCGAGGGCGGTTACGTCGATGTGGTGCGCGCCCTGCACCCCGACGTGGAGGGGCCGTACTCGTGGTGGTCGTACCGGGGGCGGGCTTTCGACAACGATTCAGGATGGCGCATCGACTACCACCTCTCCACGGCCGGGCTGGCCGCCAAGGCTGTCAAGGGGTACGTCGAGCGGGCTGCCACGCACGCCGAGCGCTGGTCCGACCACGCGCCTGTCACGGTGGTCTACGACCGCTGACCCTCGCGCCGGACAGGCCCTAGCCGGACCGCTTCTGTATGCGCCGGTCCAGTGCCAGAGACAGTTCCGCCTCCACCACGCTGCGGGCCAGGGGGCGCAGGCGGTGGAGTTCCTGGGCGGGGGCGTGGCGCAGGATCAGGTCGGCGAAGAGTTCGGCGAGGGCGTCGGCGTGGTCGCGGACGCGTTTGCCGGCGTCGAGGACCTCGGCGAGCGGGATGCCCTCGCGGACCAGGGCCGAGGAGACCTCCAGCAGGCGGTGGCTGATGTGGACGAGTTCGTCGCCGTCGGTGCCGAGGTAGCCGAGGTCCATCGCGGCGGCCAGGTTCTCCGGGGTGACCTCGCCCTCGAAGCGGGCGGCGAGTTCCTCGGGGGTGAGGCGGACCGGGGTCTCCTCGGTGGGTTCGCCGAGGCCCAGCAGGTCGCCGACGTCGCGGCCGTGGTCGAAGGCGTCGGCGAGTTCCGCTATGCCGTTCAGGGTGTGGCCGCGCTCCAGCAGCGCCGCGATGGTGCGCAGGCGGGCCAGGTGGTGGTCGTCGTACCAGGCGATGCGGCCCTCGCGGCGGGGCGGCGGGATCAGCTTGCGTTCGCGGTAGAAGCGCAGGGTGCGCACCGTGATGCCGGCCAGCCGGGCCAGTTCCTCCATGCGGTATTCACGCTTCTCGGTCACGCCTCCGACCTTAAGTCGTACCGCGGGTAACTTTCCTTGCCGTGCCCCCTACCCATCAGTACGGAGCTGCTCTACGCTCCCATTGCGCCAGTGTTCACTGGCAAGGTTCCAGACGGTCCAGGCTAAGCGTGGAGGCTCCGGGATGGCCGAGCACGAGCAGGTTCACGAACATGTACGGGTGGCGGTGGTCGGGTCCGGCTTCGGCGGGCTGGGGGCCGCCGTGCGGCTGCGGCGCGAGGGGATCACCGACTTCGTCGTCCTGGAGAGGTCCGACAGCGTCGGCGGCACCTGGCGGGACAACAGCTACCCCGGGTGTGCCTGTGACGTGCCCTCCCACCTGTACTCCTTCTCCTTCGCACCCAACCCCGAGTGGCCGCGCACCTTCTCCGGGCAGGAGCACATCCGCGCCTACCTGGAGCACGTGACCGACACCTTCGGGCTGCGCCCCCACATCCGCTTCGACTCGGAGGTGAAGCGGATGGCGTGGGATGCCGAGCAACTGCGGTGGGAGATCGAGACCGTGAGCGGCACGCTGACCGCCGACGTCGTCGTGTCCGCCACCGGGCCGCTGTCCGACCCCAAGGTGCCGGACATCCCGGGGCTGGACTCCTTCCCCGGCAAGGTCTTCCACTCCGCCCGCTGGGACCACGACCACGACCTCACCGGCAAGCGGGTCGCCATGATCGGCACCGGCGCCTCCGCCATCCAGATCGTGCCCGCCATCCAGCCGAAGGTCGGCCGCCTCACCCTCTTCCAGCGCACTCCGGCCTGGGTCATGCCCCGCATGGACCGGGCGATCAGCGGCGCCGAGCGCGCCCTGCACCGGGCGCTGCCCGTCACCACCAAGCTGCGCCGCGGGCTGCTCTGGGGCATCCGGGAGCTCCAGGTCCAGGCCTTCACCAAGCACCCGAACGAGCTGGGCTTCGTCGAGCAGATCGCCAAGCGCAACATGGCATCCGCCATCAAGGACCCGGCCCTGCGCGCCAAGCTCACCCCCGACTACCGCATCGGCTGCAAGCGCATCCTGCTGTCGAGCGAGTACTACCCGGCGCTCGCGCGGCCCAACGTCGACGTCGTCACGGGCGGACTCAGCGAGGTCCGCGGCAGCACCCTCGTCGCCGCCGACGGCACCGAGGCCGAGGCCGACGTGATCATCTTCGGCACCGGCTTCCACGTCACCGACATGCCCATCTCCGAGCGCGTCGTGGGCGCGGACGGGCGGACCCTCGCCGAGACCTGGAAGGGCGGCATGGAGGCGCTGCGCGGCGCCTCGGCGGCCGGCTTCCCCAACTGGATGACGATCATCGGGCCCAACACCGGCCTCGGGAACTCGTCCATGATCCTGATGATCGAGTCCCAGCTGAACTACATGGCCGACTACCTGCGCCAGCTGCGCGTCCTCGGAGGACGGGCCGCCCTCGACGCCCGCCCCACCGCCGTGCGGAACTGGAACCACCGGGTGCAGGAGCGCATGAAGCGCACGGTCTGGAACACCGGCGGCTGCACCAGCTGGTACCTGGACCCGAGCGGCCGCAACACCACCATCTGGCCGGGCACGACCGCCGAGTTCCGGCGCGCGACACGGCGCGTGAACCTGGCGGAGTACCAGGTGCTGCGCCCGGCCGCGGCCGAGCCGGCCGCCGTGGCCGATGCCGGTGCTGCGGACGCGAACGCCGACGCGGCCGCCGAGGTGGGCGCGTGAGCCGGCTCCTGCACGTGGCCGACGGGCCGTACGCCCCGCCCGTCCCCGCCCACGAACTGACCGTCACCGCCGCCGACGGCGCCCGCATCCACGTCGAGGTGCACGGCCCGGAGCGGGCGCCCGCGGTCGTCCTCGCGCACGGCTGGACCTGTTCGACCGCCTTCTGGGCGGCGCAGATCCGCGCCCTGTCCGCCGACCACCGGGTCGTCGCCTACGACCAGCGCGGCCACGGCCGCAGCCCCGCCAACCCGGCGTGCGGCACCGAGCCCCTCGCCGACGACCTCGAAGCCGTCCTGCGGGCCACGCTCGCGCCGGGCGAACGAGCCGTCATCGCCGGGCACTCCATGGGCGGCATGACGGTGATGGCCGCGGCGACCCGGCCCGCGGTGCGGGAACACGCGGCGGCGGTCCTGCTGTGCAGCACAGGCAGTTCGCGGCTGGTGGCGTCCTCGACCGTGGTGCCGCTGCGGGAGGGCCGCGTGCGGACCTGGCTGACCCGCCGCGTCCTCGGCTCCCGCGCTCCGCTCGGGCCGGTCACGCCCCTCGCGCGCCGGGTCCTCAAGTACGGGACGATGGGCCCCGGTTCGGCGCCGTACATGGTCGAGGCCTGCGCCCGCATCGTGCACGCCTGTCCGCGCCGGGTGCGCCACGCCTGGTCGCAGGTGCTCGACCTGCTCGACCTGGACCACGGCGTACGGGAGTTGACGATGCCGGTCGAGGTCGTCGTCGGCACCGCCGACCGGCTGACCCCGCCCGTGCACGCCCGCTCGCTGGCCGCCGCGCTGCCCCACTGCGTCGGCCTGACGGAGCTTCTGGGCCTCGGCCACATGACGCCGGTGGAGGCGCCGGAGCTGATCACCGGGAAAATACGTGCCCTCGCCGCCACCTATCTGTCCGCAAAGTCCGCAGACACACACGCCGTACACGCCGAGGAGAGCGCATGAGCAGGGTGAGCCTGGAAGGGCGGGTCGCCGTCGTCACCGGAGCCGCGCGGGGCGTCGGGGAGCTGCTGGCCCGCAAACTGTCCGCGCGCGGGGTGAAGGTGGCCCTGGTCGGACTGGAACCGGACGCGCTCAAGCAGGTGTCGGCACGGCTGCACACCGAGAGCGAGGTCTGGCACGCCGACGTCACCGACCACGAGGCGATGGCCCGGGTCGCCGGGGAGGTCGAAGAACGGTTCGGCAGGGTCGACATCGTCGTCGCCAACGCGGGTGTCGCCACCGGCGGACCCTTCGTCGACTCCGACCCGGAGTCCTGGCGGCGGGTGATCGAGGTCAATCTGATCGGCTCGGCGGTGACGGCCCGCGCCTTCCTGCCGGCGCTGTTGGAGAGCCGCGGCTACCTGCTCCAGATCGCCTCGCTCGCCGCCATCACGCCCGCGCCGATGATGTCCGCCTACTGCGCCTCCAAGTCCGGTGTGGAGGCGTATGCGCACAGCCTGCGCGCCGAGGTCGGCCACCGGGGTGTGAAGGTCGGCGTCGGCTATCTGTCGTGGACCGACACCGACATGGTGCGCGGCGCCGACGAGAACGACGTCATGCGCGAGCTCAGGCAGCGGCTGCCCTGGCCGTCGAACAAGACCTATCCGCTGGGCCCGGCGGTCGACCGGCTCGTGGAGGGCATCGAGCGCCGGTCGAGCCACGTGTACGCGCAGTGGTGGTTGCGCGGCATGCAGGGCGTGCGCGGTTACCTGCCGGCGCTCATCGGCACGGTCGGACAGCGCGAGATGCGGCGCTTCGGGGACCGGCTGAACAGCGTGCGCCCGGGCCTGGTCGGGGCGGGCGGAGCCGCCGACGAACAGCAGCGAACGGCCCCGGCTACGGTCCGTAAGTGATCGACATGCGCACGGTCACGGCCCATGTGAATCTGATCGAGCCAGGCCGACCCGGCCGGGCCCGAACATCACAGGAGTGAACCCACATGGGTATCAAGGACCAGTTCCAGGACAAGGCCGAGCGCATGCAGCAGCAGGGCAAGCAGCGCGCCGAGCAGGCCAAGGGCCAGCACCAGAACCGCGACCGCCGTCGTGACGACGACGACATGGACCCGTCGCGCCGCCGGGACGCGGACGAGCGCTACGAGGAGAGCTACGACGCCTGACGCGCCGCCGCTGAGTCGAAGGGGCGCCCCCCACAGGGAGGGCGCCCCTTCTTCATGCCCGGATTCTCATGGTCTGGGCGGCAGTGGTGGACGCGACCGGTCCGGTACGTCCTCGTAACCGGGCGGCGTGGCGGGCGGGTTGGTCTCCAGCAGCTCGAGTGCCAGCCGGACCGCCTCGTCCAGCACCGGGTAGCGGCCCTCGGCCCAGTCCAGCGGGGTGCGCAGCGCCTCGACGTCGGGGGCGACGCCGTAGTTCTCCACGGACCAGCCGTAGGCGTCGAACCAGGCCGCGTTCATCGGCACCGTGATCACCGTGCCGTCGCCCAGGCGGTGCCGGCCGGTCATGCCGACCACGCCGCCCCAGGTGCGCTGCCCGACCACCGGGCCGAGCCGCAGCAGCTTGAACGCCGCCGTGATCATGTCGCCGTCGGAGGACGTCGCCTCGTCGGCGACCGCGACGACCGGCCCGCGCGGGGCGTTGGAGGCGTACGACACCGGCTGGGCGTCGCGCGTGAGGTCCCAGCCCAGGATGGTGCGGGTCAGCTTCTCGACGACGAGTTCGCTGATGTGGCCGCCCGCGTTGCCGCGCACGTCCACGATCAGTGCGGGCCGGGACACCTCCATGCGCAGGTCGCGGTTGAACTGCGCCCAGCCGGAGCCGCCCATGTCGGGGATGTGCAGGTAGCCGCACCGTCCGCCGCTCAACTGCCGTACCACCTCCCGGCGTTTGGTCACCCAGTCCTGGTAGCGCAGGGGGCGCTCGTCGACCAGCGGCACGACGGCGACCCGGCGGGAGGGCCCGGGGCCGCCCTCGGCCGGCTCGAAGGTCAGCTCCACCGTCGTACCGCCCGCGCCCGCCAGCAGGGGGTACGGGCCCAGCACCGGGTCGACCGGGCGGCCGTCCACGTGGGTCAGTACGGCCCCTTCGCGGATGCCCGTGCCCGCCAGCGGCGAACGGGCCCTGGAGTCGGAGGAGTCGCCCGGCAGGATGCGCTTGACCAGCCACCGCCCGTCCCGGCAGACGAAGTTGGCGCCGAGCAGGCCCTGCCAGCGCTGGTAGTGCGCCGGGCCCTCGTTGCGCCGGGCGGCGGCGACGTAGGCGTGCGAGGTGCCGAGCTCGCCCAGCACCTCGCGGAGCAGGTCGGCGAACTCGTCCGGTGAGTCGACCCGTTCGACCAGCGGCCGGTACTGGTCCAGCACGGCGTCCCAGTCGATGCCGCACATGCCGGGGTCCCAGAAGTAGGCGCGGATCAGCCGGCCGGCCTCGTCGTAGGCCTGGCGCCACTCGGCGGCCGGGTCGACCTCGTGCAGGATGCGGCGCAGATCGATCCAGGTGGTCGAGTCGCTGTCGCCCGCCTCGGTCGCCGGTACGGCGCGCAGGTCGCCCTCGTCGAGCACGACCAGGCGGGTGCCGTCGCCGCTGACCTGGAACCAGTCGAGGTGGTCGACGAGTTCGGACTTCTTCGCCTTGGCGAGGTTGAAGTGCTCCAGCGTCGGCCGCTCGCTCGGGTCCGCCGGGTTGGCGAAGGTCTCGCCGAGCGCGCCGGAGATCGGCCAGCGCAGCCAGACCAGGCCGCCGCCCGCGACCGGGTGCAGCGCCGAGTACTTGGACGCGGTGACCGGGAACGGCGTCACCCGGTTCTCCAGGCCCTCGACCTCGACGGTCACCGCGCCGCCCTCGCCGGGCTCGTCCTCCAGCGGGTCCAGGCCCCCGGCGGCGGGGCGGCCCTCGGGGTTCAGCGCGAAGGGGGAGGGGGTCGCGGAGGACAGCGGTACGAGGTAGGGGCGGCAGCCCAGCGGGAAGGACAGGTCGCCGGTGTGCACGTCGTACACCGGGTCGAAGCCGCGCCAGGACAGGAAGGCGAGGTAGCGGCCGTCCCGGGTGAACACCGGGTTCTCGTCCTCGAAGCGGCCGTCGGTGACGTCGACGACGAGCGGGCCCTGCTGTCCGTTCTGCCCGTTCTTGCCGTTCTGCCCGCTGATCCGGGCCATCTTGATCTGCCGCAGCGAGCGTCCGATGCCCGGGTGGGACCAGGTCAGCCAGGCCCCGTCCGGGGAGAAGGCGAGGTCGCGCACGGGGCCGTTCAAGGAACGGATCAGCTCGGTGACGTCGCCTCCGGCGGTGCCGGTGCCGGAGGTGTCCCCCGTGTCCTCTGTGTCCCCCGTGTCCACCGCGTCCAGCGCGCGGGCGACCTCCGCGTCCTCCTCCGCGACGTCGAGCAGCAGCAGCCGCCCGTCGTGCGAGGCGACGGCGAGCCGCTCGCCCGCCGGGTCCGAGACCAGCTCGAGTACCCGGCCGAGCCCTCCGGAAGCCAGTCGGCGGGGTGCGCGGCCCCCGGTCGCCCGGGGCAGGTGGGAGATCTCGACGGCGTCCTCGCCCTCCGCGTCCGTCACGTACGCGACCCGCCCGCTCGCCCCGAGCATCTCCGGCAGCCGCACCCGTACGCCCGGGGTGTCGGAGAGGGTGCGGGCCGGGCCGTCGCGGTGGGTGAGCCAGTACAGGCTGCCGCGTACGACGACGGCGCTCGCCCGGCCCGTCTCGTCGACGGAGAGGCCGCCGACGTTCTGGGCGGCCGGCACCTGGTACGTACGCCGTCCCGCGCGCGGGCCGCTCAGCCGGACGTCGAGCCGGCGCGGCTCCGAGCCGGACGAGAGGTCGTCGACGATCCACAGGTCACCCGCGCACTGGTACACCACCCGCGTGCCGTCGCTCGCGGCGTGCCGGGCGTAGAAGGCGTCGTGGTCGGTGTGGCGGCGCAGGTCGGAGCCGTCGTGGGCGCACGAGTAGAGGTTGCCGACGCCCTCGTGGTCGGAGAGGAAGGCGATCCGGCCGCCGACGAACATCGGGGCGGCCAGATGCCCGCCGAGGTCGGGCAGGAGCCGCTGTCCGTGCAGCCAGAGCCGGCCCGTGGCCCCGCCCCGGTAGCGCTTCCAGGCGGCGGGCTCGTGCGGCGGGGTGCCGGTGAGGAGCAGGGTGCGGCGCTCCCCGTCGACGTCGAGGGCCTGGATGTCGGTGACCGGCCCCCAGGGCAGCTTGCGGCCGGGATCGCCGTCGGGGGTGACCTTGTAGGCCCAGGTCAGATGGGAGAAGGGCTCGCCGTGCGAGGCGACGGCGAGGACGGCGGTGGTGCCGTCGGGATCGGGGGGCGACCACCCGCAGACCCGGGTGTCGGAGCCGCCCCAGTGGGTGAGCTGCCGTCCGGGGCCGCCGTCCACCGGCACGAGGTGGACCTCCGGCACCAGGGTGCGCCAGCTGGTGTACGCGATGTGGCGGCCGTCGGGCGAGAAGCGGGGGTGGCCGGCCTTGGTGCGGTCGACGGTGAGCCGCCAGGCGCGGCCCGGGCCGTCGAGGTCCGCGAGCCAGAGGTCGTCCTCGGCCACGAAGCACAGCTGGTCGCCACTGAGGTGCGGAAGGTGCAGGTAAGTCACCTCTCCCATGCTTTTCCGGGCGCGGGGTACCGGCAACTTATGGGGAGCTGACAACCGTGACCCAGGACACGAACGAAACCGTTTCGTTTCGCTAGAGGGTGAGGTACCTTCGTCATGTACGAAACGGTGTCGTTCTCCGGGTCGGTCCGGGTCAACGGGACGGCCGGGACGGAACAGAGAGGAGTGAGCGTGATGACCGAGGTCGCCACCGCGCGCCGCAGCCGGATCACTCCCGAGCGCGAGGCCGAGCTGTACGAGGCCGTGCTCGACCTGCTCCGGGAAGTCGGCTACGACGCCCTGACCATGGACGCCGTGGCCGCCCGCACCCGGTCCAGCAAGGCGACGCTCTACCGCCAGTGGGGTGGCAAGCCCGAGCTGGTCGTCAAGGCCATCCGGCACAACAAGCCGGGTGAGATCAGCGACGTCGACACCGGCTCGCTCCGCGGGGACCTGCACGCCCTGCTGGCCCGCGAGGACGACTGCACCATGGAACAGAACTCCGCGCTGATGCGCGGCGTGGCCATGGCGCTCCATCAGAACCCGGACCTGCGCCAGGCGTTCCGCGAACAGCTCATCGAACCCGAGATGGCGGAGTTCCGGCGGGTGCTGCAACGCGCCGTCGACCGCGGGGAGATCAGACCGGACTGCCCGGCGCTGGACTTCCTCGTGCACATGATGGTCGGCGGGTTCGCCACGCGCACGCTGCTGGACGACCAGCCGCCGACCCGGGCCTTCCTCATCTCGTACATCGACGCCGTGATCCTCCCCGCCCTCGGCGCCGGCACCACGTCCTGACCCGATTCCCCGTCTGAGCCCCACCCCGAGCCCCACCTGACGTCACCGCTCACGTCGTCGTCGGGCTGATCACCCCTGCCCTGAAGACCCCACGACCTGACCGGGAGTACGCCCCCGTGGCCACGTTCCTCTACAAACTCGGCCGGCTCGCCTTCCGGCGACGGCATTTCGTCGCCCTGATCTGGGTGGCCCTGCTGACGCTCGCCGGCGTCGGCGCGGCCAGCGCCCCGCCCGCCGGCGCCACCTCCTTCTCCATCCCCGGCACCGAGGCCCAGAAGGCCTTCGACCTGCTGGAACAGCGCTTCCCGGGCCAGAGCGCCGACGGAGCGACCGCCCGCGTCGTCTTCAAGGCACCGTCCGGCGAGACGATGACGGACGCCGACAACAAGGCGGCCGTCGAGAAGACCGTCGACGAACTGGCCGACGGCTCCGAGGTCGCCTCCGTCGCCGACCCGTACACGGGCAACGCCGTCAGCAAGGACGGCACGATCGCCTACGCGTCGGTGCGGTACGACGTCTCCGGCATGGAGCTGGAGGAGTCCACCAAGGACGCCCTGGAGGACGCCGCCCAGCAGGCGCGCGACGCCGGGCTGACCGTCGAGATCGGCGGTGACGCGCTGCAGGCCGTCCCGCACACCGGCGCCACCGAGATCATCGGCATCGCGGTCGCCGCCGTCGTCCTCGTCATCACCTTCGGCTCGCTGGTCGCGGCCGGGCTGCCCCTGCTCACGGCCCTGATAGGCGTCGGCATCGGCGTCTCCTCGATCACCGCGCTGGCCGGCGTGCTGGAGCTGGGCTCCACCACCTCCATCCTGGCGATGATGATCGGCCTCGCGGTCGGCATCGACTACGCCCTGTTCATCGTCTCCCGCTACCGCGCCGAACTCGCCGAGGGCCGCGAGCGCGAGGAGGCCGCGGGCCGGGCGGTCGGCACCGCCGGCTCCGCGGTGGTCTTCGCCGGCCTCACGGTCGTCATCGCCCTGGTGGGCCTCGCGGTCGTCAACATCCCGATGCTCACCAAGATGGGCGTCGCGGCGGCCGGCACGGTCGCCATCGCCGTCCTGATCGCCCTGACGATGGTTCCCGCGCTGCTCGGCTACGCCGGTCGCCGGGTCAAGCCGACCGGCACGAAGGGCAAGCGCCTCCGCAAGGGTGCGGAGCAGGGAGAGCAGTCAGAGCAGGCGGGGCAGAAGCCCAAGGCCAACCTGGGCACCCGCTGGGCGAGCTTCGTCGTCCGCCGTCCCCTCGCCGTCCTCCTCCTGAGCGTCATCGGCCTCGGCGCCGCCGCGATCCCCGCGGCCTCCCTGGAACTGGGCCTGCCCGACGACGGCTCCCAGCCGACGTCCACCACCCAGCGCCGGGCCTACGACCTCCTGTCGGAGGGCTTCGGGCCGGGCTTCAACGGCCCGCTGATGGTCGTCGTGGACGCGAAGGGCAGCGACGCCCCCAAGGAGGCGTTCACCGACGTCTCGAACGAGATCAAGGGCCTCAACGGCGTCGTGGCGGTGACCCCGCCCGCGCCCAACAAGAGCGGCGACACCGCGACGATCACCGTCATCCCGGACTCCAAGCCGTCCTCCGTCCAGACCGAGGACCTGGTGCACGCCATCCGTGACGCGGGCGGCGACATCCAGGCGGACACCGGCGCGGAGACCTTGGTCACCGGCTCGACGGCGATGAACATCGACGTCAGCGAGAAGCTGAACGACGCGCTGGTGCCGTACCTGGTCCTGGTCGTCGGCCTGGCGTTCCTCCTGCTGATCGTGGTCTTCCGCTCGATCCTGGTCCCGCTGAAGGCGGCCCTCGGCTTCCTGCTCTCCGTCATGGCGGCGCTCGGCGCGGTCGTCGCGGTCTTCCAGTGGGGCTGGCTGTCCGGGCTGATGGGCGTCGAGGAGACCGGCCCGGTCATGTCGATGATGCCGATCTTCATGGTCGGCGTGGTCTTCGGCCTGGCCATGGACTACGAGGTCTTCCTGGTCACCCGCATGCGGGAGGCCTTCGTCCACGGCGAGCAGCCGAACCAGGCGGTCGTCACCGGCTTCAAGCACGGCGCCAGGGTCGTCACGGCCGCGGCGGTCATCATGATGGCGGTCTTCGCGGGCTTCATCGGCTCCAGCGAGTCGATGGTCAAGATGATCGGCTTCGGCCTGGCGATCGCCGTCTTCTTCGACGCGTTCGTGGTCCGCATGGCCATCGTCCCGGCGGTGCTCGCCCTGCTCGGCAAGAAGGCCTGGTGGCTGCCGAAGTGGCTGGACCGCGCGCTGCCCAACGTGGACGTCGAGGGCGAGGGCCTGCGCACGGCCGACCCCGACGAGGACCGGGCGCTGGTGCGCACCTGACGCGCGGCGCCTGAGAGCACAACAGACCAGCCGGTGAGGGTTCCGTGGGGACGGGGCTGCCCTCACCGGCTTCCTGTTGCCCAGGGCCGGCCGGGGGCGTACGGGCCGTGCGGGGCCCCGGCAACCGGGTCGCATGCCGGCTGCACGTACCGCTACGGTGCCGACCATGACGACGACCGACGACGCCCCCGACGCCTCCGCCGCCCACCCCCGTTTCGCCGCCGCCCTGCGCGAACTCGGCCTCGGTGACCTGGCGGGACAGGCCCGGCGCTTCCCGGAGGCCACCCGCACCGCCACCGAGGCCGCCGCCGCCATCGGGTGCGAACTGAGCCAGATCTGCAAGTCGCTCATCTTCGCCGCCGACGGCGTCCCCGTGCTGGTCCTCATGGACGGCGCCTCCCGCGTCGACCTGGAGCGGGTCCGCGAGGAACTCGGCGCCGGGAAGGTCACCCGGGCCAAGGCCGACGTCGTACGGGAGACGACCGGGTACGCCATCGGCGGCGTACCGCCCTTCGGCCACCGGACCAGGACGCGGGTGCTCGCCGACCGGTCCCTCCTCGCCCACGAGGTCGTGTGGGCCGCCGCCGGCACCCCCTACGCCGTCTTCCCGATGGAGCCCAAGGACCTCGTCGCCACCGCCGGCGCCACCCTGGTGGACGTGCGCGAGCGCTCCGCGTGACCCCTCTGGTCGCCGGCGCCGTCCTGCTCGCCGCGGTCACGCACGCCAGTTGGAACGCCATCGCCCACCGGATCACGGACAAGCTGACCGGCTTCGCGCTGATCTCGGGCGGCGGAATGCTCATCGGGCTCGCGCTGCTGCCGTTCACGGCGTTCCCGGCGGCCGGGGCATGGCCGTACCTCCTCGCCTCCGCCGCGATCCACATCGCCTACTACGCGCTTCTGATGCGGTCCTTCCGGCTGGGCGACTTCGGTCAGGCCTACCCGATCGCCCGCGGCAGCGCGCCTCTTCTGGTCACCGGCCTCGCCGCCGTCTTCGCGCACGAGGTGCCGGACGGCTGGGCGACCGCCGGCATCCTGGTGTCCTGCGCGGGGCTGACCGGCGTCGCCCTGTGGGGGCTGCGCGGCCGGCGTCCCGACTGGGCGGCGATCGGCGCGGCCCTCGCGACCGGGGCGACCATCGCGGCGTACACCGTCGTCGACGGACTGGGCGTACGCGCCTCCGGGTCCTCCCTCGGGTACATCGCCTGGCTGATGGCGGTGCAGGGGACGGTCCTCCCGGCCTACTTCCTGTACCGCCACCGAGCCGGCGCCTGGGCGCTGCTGCGGCCGCAGGCCGGGCTGGGGCTGCTCGGCGCGGCCCTGTCCGTCGCCGCGTACGCGCTGGTCCTGTGGGCCCAGACCCGCGCCGAACTCGCCCCGATCGCCGCGCTGCGCGAGTCCTCGATCCTGGTCGGCGCGGCGATCGGGGCCCTCTTCTTCAAGGAGCGGTTCGGCGCGCCCCGGATCGCGGCGGCCGGCCTCCTCGTCGCCGGGATCGGGCTGATGCTGCACACGGGGCAGCCGGGATAGTGCGTACGGCGGCGGGGAGGGGCACTCTGGAAGCAGGTATTCCGGAGGTGATCCTCATGATGCACACCGCAGTGGGATGGCACGTCGAGCTGGAGTTCATGGAGGACGACCAGCACACGCGGGCGGTCGCGATGGTGCGGCTCCCCGACGGCGCGGAGGTCCGCGGCCACGGCCACGCCACCCGCCACCGCATCGACGCACAGCAGCCAAGGGTCGGTGAGGAGGTCGCCGGCGCCCGGGCGTTGAACGAGCTGGCGATGCAGCTGCTCACCAAAGCACACGACGAGATCGACATGGCGTCGGGGAGGATCTCCCACCCGATCCACGTCTGAGTCAGGTCCGATTCAGGTCCGAGCGGGCAGGTCCTGGTCCAGTGACGCCCGCACCGCCCGCACCAGGGCCTGCGCCCGCGGGTCCGCCGTCACGGTCCTGCGGAACCCGTTGGTGACGTAGCCGAAGGCGACGCCGGCCTCCGGGTCGGCGAAGCCGAGGGAGCCGCCGCGGCCCGGGTGACCGAAGGAACCGGGGGACAGGAGCGGCGACGCGGTGCCGTGCAGCATGTAACCGAGGCCGAAGCGGGTGTTGACGACGAGAACGCGGTCGGCGCCCGCCGACTCCTCGGCCCGGGCCCGTCGCACCGTGTCCGGACCGAACAGCCGTACGCGCCCGGTCACGCCGTCGACCTCACCGATCAGCCCGGCGTAGAAGCGCGCCAGTCCGTCCGCCGTCGCGATGCCGTTGGTGGCGGGCAGGGCGGATGCGCGGTACGCCGGGTCGTTCTGGTCCGGGAACGGCGTGATCGCGGCGAAGGCGCGGCGGGTGAGGGAGTCCGGGTCCTGGTAGGCCTCGGTGACGGAGCGCTTGGGCCGCAGGCGCGGGCCGCTCCCCGACGGCTCGGGGTCCTCCACGCGCCCGGCCCGGCCGGTCCGGCCCGCCGCCTCCTCGGCGGCCGGCAGCCCCAGCCACAGGTCCAGCCCCAGCGGCCCGGCGATTTCCTCGGCGATCCACTCGCCCGTGCTCCGCCCGCCCGTGACCCTGCGGACCAGTCCGTCGAGCAGCCAGCCGTACGTCAGCGCGTGGTAGCCGTGGTCGGTGCCCGGCTCCCAGACGGGTGCCTGGGCTGCGACGGCCTCAAGGCCACGCAGCGGGTCGAGGGCCTCCTCGGGCGTGAGCGGACGGTCCAGGACCGGCAGCCCCGCACGGTGGTTCAGCACGTGCCGGACCAGCACCCGCTCCTTGCCGTGCGCCTTGAACTCGGGCCAGTACTCGCCCACCGGCGCGTCCAGGTCCAGCTCCCCGCGCTGGTGCAGCAGCAGCGGTACGGCGGCGGCGACGCCCTTGGTCGCCGAGCGCACGACCTGGGCGGTGCCCCGGCGCCACGGTTCGGCGCCGTCCGTGCCGTCGACGTTCTTGGTGCCGCCCCACAGGTCGACGACCTTGCGGCCGTCCCGGTACACGGCGACCGCCGCGCCCCGCTCCCCGAGCGCCGCGAAGTTCCGTGCGAACGCGTCCCTGACCGGCTCGAAGCCCTCGGCCACTGTGCCGTGCACGTCCACGTCCGTACTCTCCTCCGACTCGCCTGCGACAGTGGCTGCAACGCCTGCCTTTCGCCTGCGATTCCTGTGCCGGGCCGGACGAGCAGGATCGTTACGTCGATGTTGCCGCACGCGTGGGCGGGGGCGGTGGTCGTCCCACCGCCCCCGCCACGGATGTGAGCCGCGTGACCGGGCTTGCTCGCCGTGCTCTCAGCGGTTGCCTCCACCACGGTTCTGCTGGTCGCGGTCGCGGTCGCGGTCGCGCTGGCCCTGGCCCTGGCCCTGGCCCTGACCGTTCTGCTGATCCCCGTCGCCCTGGCCGGTCTGCGGGGTCTGCGGGGTCTGCGGCCTGTTGAGGCAGGCAGTGCGGTTCAGGGCCTCAGCCTTGCCGGCCGCGTAACCGGCGAAGTAGTCCGCGTTCCTGGGGCCTTCCTCGTCTTCCTGCGCGTCGGTCACCACGCGGTTCAGACGGCAGCCGGCCAGACCGTCTGCCAATCCGTCCCTGCGGCCCTCATCCCGTGTGGCAGTGGGGGTGGTGCCCGTTCCGGTTCCCGGGTCGGTGGGCGTGGGCGTGGGCGCTGCCAGACCAGCGCAATTAGCAGCCCTTCCGGAGGTCAGGCCTTCCAGGGTGTAGCTCCGAGCCGACAAGTTGATGCCATTGACGGCGACTACACCGGCGACGGCGGTCGGAGTCGCGATCACTTGCCCGTCCGCAGTGACCCGAACTTGCTCGGCGCCTTCGAATCCGCTGCCCACGACGTTGCCGAAGGGGTTGGGGGGCGCAGTGGATTGCGCCCTACATACCTGGCTGGGCGTAACCGACGGCGAGGTCTCCGCCGCCTGGGCCGAGCCGACCGGGTACAGCATGAACGAGGCACCGAGCGGCACACCGAGCAGTGCGAGGTAGCGCTTGGGACGCATGGGTCGCTCCTTTCGTTGCAACCCTCCCAGCGTCACCTCGCGGGCGTGACGCGGACGTGACGCCCGCGTGGCTCAGGCTCCGGGAAGCCATGATCTCGGGCGGGCGGAACGTCACGCGCCTGTTCGCACGGAGCGCGGGTCGAAGCCGAACGGCAGCTCCAGCCGGTGGGTGCGCATCAGCTCGTCGTCGGAGAGGAGGTCGGCGGTCCGGCCGTCCGCCGTGATCACTCCCTCGCTGAGGATCAGCGAGCGGGGGCACAGCTCCAGGGCGTAGGGCAGGTCGTGGGTGACCATCAGGACCGTGACGTCCAGGGAGCGCAGGATGTCGGCGAGCTCGCGGCGGGAGGCGGGGTCGAGGTTGGAGGAGGGCTCGTCCAGGACCAGGATCTCCGGCTCCATGGCGAGCACGGTCGCCACCGCCACCCGGCGCCGCTGCCCGAAGGAGAGATGGTGCGGGGGCCGGTCCTTGAACTCGCCCATGCCGACGAGGCCGAGGGCCCGGTCCACCCGCTCCTCCAGCTCCGCGCCCTTCAGCCCGGCCGCCGCCGGCCCGAACGCCACGTCCTCGCGCACGGTCGGCATGAAGAGCTGGTCGTCGGGGTCCTGGAAGACGATGCCGACCCGGCGCCGGATCTCCGCCATGTGCTGCTTGCCGACCGGCAGCCCGGCGACCGTCACGGTGCCCGTACCGCCGGTCAGGATGCCGTTGAGGTGCAGGACGAGAGTGGTCTTGCCGGCGCCGTTCGGACCGAGCAGGGCGACCCGCTCGCCGCGCGCGATCGAGAAGTCGACGCCGAAGAGGGCCTGGTGCCCGTCGGGGTAGGCGAAGGCGAGGCCCGAGACCTCCAGGGAAGCAGTCACAGAGTCCGTCACAGGGTCAGTCACAGCGTCCATCCCAGCAGACAGACGACGAGGGCGGCGACGGGGAGGGCCAGCGCGTACGACCACTGCGCCCGGGACGCGGTCACCTCGTCGATCACCGGCATGGAGCCGGCGTAGCCGCGGCTGACCATGGCCAGGTGCACGCGTTCGCCGCGTTCGTAGGAGCGGATGAAGAGGGCGCCCGCGGACTTGGCGAGCACGCCCCAGTGCCGTACGCCCTTCGCCTCGAAGCCGCGCGACTCCCGCGCGATCCGCATCCGCCGCATCTCGTCCGTGATCACGTCCCCGTACCGGATCATGAACGAGGCGATCTGCACCAGCAGCGGCGGGAGCCGCAGCCGCTGGAGGCCGAGCAGCAGCTCGCGCAGCTCGGTGGTGGAGGCCAGCAGGACGGAGGCGGCGACGCCCAGGGTGCCCTTCGCGAGGACGTTCCAGGCGCCCCACAGGCCGTTCACACTCAGCGACATGCCGAGCACCTCGACCCGTTCGCCCTCCGCCACGAACGGCATGAGCACCGCGAAGGCGACGAACGGGACCTCGATCAGCAGGCGCTTGAGCAGGAAGCCGGCCGGGACGCGGGCCGCACCCGCCACCGCCCCGAGCAGTACGGCGTACAGGCCGAAGGCCCACATCGCCTCGCGCGGCGTCGACACCACGACGACGACGAAGGCGAACGTGGCGGCGAGCTTGGTGTGCGGCGGCAGGGCGTGCACGGGGGAGTGCCCGTGCCGGTAGAGCCTGTGCGCGTGCCCTGCGCCCATGTCAGACGCTCGTGCTGTTGCTGGACGTACTGGAGGGAGACGTGTCGTCGGCCCGCCGCCTGCGCACCGCCCAGAACACCGCGCTGCCCGCGACGACCGTGACGCCAACGCCGATCACGCCCGCGAGGCCGCCGGACAGGCGGGCGTCGGTGACGTCCTCGACGCCGTAGTCGGCGAGCGGCGAGTCGGCGGCGGCGTGCTCCTCGGTCTTCTTGTCGATGCCCTTGTCGGCGGCCACCTTCTCCAGGCCGTCCGGGTCGGCGGAGGCGTAGAAGCTGACGAAGCCGGCGAGGACCAGGGAGGCGACCAGGCCGGTGATCCACACCTTGCGGTGGGAGCGGGCCGCGGCGGGCGCGGGGGCGGGCTCCGCGTCGGGTACGTCGACCAGCTCGCCGCCCACGCGCAGCTTCAGCTTCTGCGTCAGGCCCCGGGCGCCGTACACCAGGTCCGGGCGTACGGCGATGACGGCGCCGACGGTCAGCGCGGTGATCGCGGCCTCGCCGATGCCGATCAGGAGGTGCACGCCGACCATGGCGGTGGCGACCTTGCCGATCGCGACGTCGGTGGTGCCGCCGATCCAGTACAGGAGCGTGAAGGCGAGGGCGGCGGCCGGGACGGAGACGAGCGCGGCGACGAAGGAGGCGACGGTGACCGACCGGCGTGTGCGCGGCAGGACCTTCACCAGACCCCGGAAGAGGGCGTAGGCGACGACGGTCGTGACGATGGCCATGTCGGTGATGTTCACGCCGAGCGCGGTCAGGCCGCCGTCCGCGAAGAGGATGCCCTGCATGAGCAGGACGACGGAGACGCACAGGACCCCTGTGAAGGGGCCCACGAGTATCGCCGCGAGGGCACCGCCGAGCAGGTGCCCGCTGGTGCCCGCGGCGACGGGGAAGTTCAGCATCTGCACCGCGAAGATGAACGCCGCGACCAGCCCCGCCAAGGGCGCCGTCCGCTCGTCCAGCTCCCGGCGCGCGCCGCGCAGGCTGACCGCGATGGCGCCCGCGGCGACGACGCCGGTGACGGCGGAGGTCGGGGCGTCGATGAATCCATCAGGTACATGCACGGTTCGATGATAGAGACCAGTTGCAACTCTTTTGCAAGAGCAAGGTAAAGGCTGATCTCACATGTGATATCCGGCCCGATCGCGCCGATGTCGGCCAGGAAAGGCGTAATGCAGGAAATATGGGACATTGGAGTGAGGTGGCCGCACACCCGGACGCACAACGCTCGCAAAGGTGACCCAGCGCAAGGGGCGATCCGATGTCTGTAGTCGAACAGTACGCACGAGCCCACATTTTGACCGACACGGATCTCTCGGACTGGGACGACGGCGGAGCCATCCCCGTCGTGCTGCGCTACGACCCCGACGGCGATCCGCGGTCGGTGACCGTGGGCCTCCCGGCGCGGGGCCGACTGCACGGCTCCCGCGAATGGACCTTCCCCCGGGCCCTGCTGGAGCAGGGGCTCCGGGTGCCGGCCGAGGCCGGCGAGGTGCGGGTGTGGCCGTGCGGGCGGGTGCAGGCCGTCGTCGAGTTCCACTCCCCGCACGGCTGCTCGGTGGTCCAGTTCGAGACCAGGGCGCTCATCCGGTTCCTGCGCCGGACCTACACGGCGGCGGCCGAGCCGGTGCCGCACTGACCGGGCGTCCCGCGGCGGGGCGGGCGGGCGGTCAGCCGGCCGCCTTCAGCAGTGCCGCCACGATCGGGCCCGCGGTGTCGGCGCCGTGGCCGCCCTGCTGCACCACGCCCGCCGCGGCCAGGTCGCCCCGGTAGGCGGTGAACCAGCCGTTGGGCTTCTCCTGGCCGTCGACCTCCGCCGAGCCGGTCTTCGCGCCGGCGTCACCGCCCACTCCGGCCATCGCCTCCGCCGCGGTGCCGTGCGCCGCCGTGTAGGACATCAGCTCGCGCAACTGCGCCAGCGTGGCGTCGGACATCGTGCGGGAGGCGGTGGCGAGCCCCCGGCCGTCGACCGAGGGGGCGACCAGGTACGGCTGGTGGAAGCTGCCCGACTTCACGGTCGCCGCCACGGACGCCATGTTCAGCGGGTTCATCCGCACCCCGCCCTGTCCGATGAGGGAGGCGGCCATCGAGGCGGCGCTCTGCACCGGCACGGCGCCGTCGAAGGTGGGCACGCCGACCGACCAGTTGTTCATCGACAGGCCGAACACCTCCTTCGCCTGCTTCGTCAGGTCGTCGTTCTCCAGCTCGGGGGCCTGGCTGATGAAGGCGGTGTTGCAGGAGCGGGCGAAGGCGGCCCGGAAGGTGCCGTCCTTGATCTCGAACTCGTCGTCGTTCTGGAACTTCCAGCCGCCGTAGCTGAAGTACTTCGGGCACGGGTGCTTCGCGTCGATCGACGCCAGTTTCTTCTCGATCAGCAGCGAGCCGGTGATGACCTTCATCGTGGAGCCCGGGGCCAGCGAGCCCTGGAAGGCGGTGTTGAAGCCGTGGCCGCCGTTGGCGACCGCGAGGATCTCGCCCGTGGAGGCGCGCAGCATGACGACCGACGCCCGCTCCTTGCCGGCCACCTGCTTCTCGGCGGCGGCCTGGAGGGCCGGGTCCAGGGTGGTCTTCACGGTGCCGGGCGTTCCCTCGCTCAGCTCCAGCAGCGTCTTGTCCGAGGCCTTGGCCGCCTTGGACTCCTTGCCGCGGACCACGCGCAGCTCGATGCCCGGGGTGCCGCCGGCCTTTTCGCCGTATTTCTCGCGCAGGCCGTCCAGGACGGTGCCGAGGGAGGGGTACGTCGCGGCGGTGAGCTTCCCGCCGTCCCGGTCCAGCGCCTCGACCGGCGGGTCCCCGGCCTCCCCGGTGACCAGCTTGTCGCCGTCCTTCAGCTCCGGGTGGACGACGGCGGCGTGCCAGTCGACCCGGGGCTCGCCGTCGCCGGGCCCGCGGACGACGGTCAGCGCGCTGTCGTACGCCAGCGGTTTGCTCGTCTCCTCGTGGGTGACGGTCGCCTTCACGGAGAACGGGACCTTGTCACCGGCCGGGGTGCCCGCGGTGAGCGTGACGTCCGTGACCCGGGCGTCCTTGGCGTAGCCGGTGAGCAGGGCCTCGGCGGCCTTGGCGTCGTCGGTGGCGGCGGCGGCCGCGGCGACGTCGCCCTGCTGCCAGGCGGTGAGGAACCGCTGGGCCGTCGAGGTGACCTCGGCCGCCGACAGGGGGCCCGACTTCACCTTCTCCTCGGCCGCCGCGGCCCTCGTCCGCGCGTTCTCCTCGGCGGCGGCCCCACCGCCGTACAGCGCGTAGGCACCGAACCCGGCGCCGGCCACGACCACGGCGGCCACCCCGCCGACCACGGCGGGGCTCGTCCTCCGCCGCTCGTCGGCGGCCCTTCTGCTGCCCACTGTGTCCCGTTCCTCCGCGCTGCCCGTCACTTGCTTCCGGGACCGGCAGCGCCCTAGCTGCTGCACACTTCCCACGACGGCGACCACACTAGGGTCTGTCGCTGTGCCCGGCAGACCGGAATCAGCCACCCGCCCGCAGGACGTCCGCCACGATCGGGCCGGCCGCGTCGCCGCCGTGGCCGCCCTCCTCGGTCATCGCCGCCGCCGCGATGTCGTCGCGGAAGCCGGTGAACCAGCTGTTGGACGTGGCCTGACCGTCGACCTCGGCCGACCCGGTCTTGGCGCCGATGTCGCCGCTCAGCCCGGACATGGCCTCCATGGCGGTGCCCTGGGTGGCGGTGAGCCGCATCATCTGCTTGAGCTGGGATGCGGTGCTCTGCGGCAGCCCCTTGGCGGTGGCCGGCTTCCGGTCGTCCAGGTCGAACGGGACCAGGTACGGCTGGCGGAACTCGCCGGTGATGGCGGTTGCGGTGACCGACGCCATGTTCAGCGGGTTCATCTGGACCTGGCCCTGCCCGATCGCGTTGGCCGCGCGGTCCGGCCCCGGCGAGGCGGGGACGCTGCCGTCGAAGGAGACGATGCCGGTCTGCCAGTTGTCCTGGCCGAGCCCGAAGCGCTCCTGGGCCTCCGTCGTCAGTGAGGCGTCGGTGACATCGTCGATGAGCTTGATGAAGCCGGTGTTGCACGAGCGCATGAAGGTGTTGGCGAGCGTGGCGCCCTCGTTGGGCTTCATGCCGGTGAGGTTCTTGAAGGTCTGGCCCTGCCACACCGCGGAGTCGGGACAGGGCGCCGGGCCGTCCATCGAGGTCACGTCGTTGTCGATGAGCATGGCGGCGGTGATGATCTTCATGGTGGAACCGGGGGCGACCTTGCCCTGGAAGGCCGCGTTGAACCCGTCCGCGCGGTTGTTCGCCACGGCCAGGACTTCACCGGTGCTCGGCTTCACGGCGACCACGGAGGACTCGCCGTACCGCTTCACCGCCTTCTCGGCCGCCGCCTGCACGCTCGCGCTGAGCGTCGTCGTGAGCTTCCCGGGCTTCCCCTCGGTCAGCGTCAGCAGCGGGGTGTCCGGCGCGTTCGCCGCCGTGTGCCGGACCGCCAGCTCGACGCCGGGGGTGCCGCCGGCCTCGTCGCCGTACTTCTCCCGGAGTTTGGCGAGGATCGGGCCGAGCGAGGGGTACTTCTCCTTCGTCAGCACGGTGCCGTCGCGGTCGACGGCCTGGATCTGCGGAGTCGCCGACTCCGTGGTGACCAGGGTGTCCCCGTCCTTCAGGTCCGGGTGGACGACGGACGGCTCCCAGTCCACCAGCGCGCGCCCGGTGGTCTCCCCGCGCACCACGGTCAGCGTGCTCCGGTAACTGAGCGGCTTGGTCGTCCCCTCGTACGACACCTTCGCCTTCACCGTGAACGGCACGGCGGTACCGGCCGCCGTGCCCGGTGTGATCTCGACGCCGGTGATGTGCGCGTCCTCGCCGTAGGCGGTCAGCAGCGTCCCGGCGGTCGCGGCGTTGTTCGTGAGCGACGCCGCGGTCGTCGCGTCGCCCTTCTCCCAGGCCGCGAAGAACTTCTCCGTGGTCTCCGCGACCTCGTCGCCGCTGGGCGGCCCGCTCTTCTTCGCCGTACCGGCGCTCCCCGAGCCGCCGTCCCCGTCCAGCGCCGACACGACGTTGTAGGCGCCGTACCCGGCCCCGCCCACCATCACGGCGAACACACCGCCTATGACGGCGGCCTTCACCCCCTTGCCCATTGGGCGTCCCCTCCCCGTGGGGCCTCCCCGCACGTCTTCTGAACGTGTTCAGAAAGGCCGATCGTGCGGCTCACTCTAAGCGCACGGAACGACACGCGGCACGGGTGTGTCCGTTTGTTGGCCGAACGGAGATCAGCCCGCTGACTCGGACCGACGGACAGACCGGGGCGTTCCCTGTCAGAGTGTCTGACCGGTGGTCGGCCTGTCGCGGCAGTACCCCATGGAGGCGTTCCTGGCCGCCTTGTGACGGCGCGTCATCTTCATGCGGCGGTGCAGCCGTGTTCGAGTTGGAGCAAGCGCCGCCGGAGGGTCCGTCTGACGCCGGGTCACCCTCGCGCCACCCGGAACGTCGTCACGCATCGAGACCGTTGCGTTGCCGCGGATGTCCTGTTTGGCCATAAATGGACATATCTCGCCCGGCTCGATACGGTCGAAATGCAGGCGCTACCGCTGCAGCTGTGATCGGCGAGCAGTGAAGTCGGCGCCGGAGGCCGGGATTCACCGGCCCGAACGGTACCCAGCGCATCGCGCTGCAGTGTAGGTACCGGCCCCGGTCCGCACCCTCGCAACGGACGCTCCGACCGGGGCATGTCACCGTCTGCACGTACCAGTCTCGAGGAAGAAGAATGCCATGCGCCCGAAGCGAACCATCGCGCTAGTGGTGAGCCCCCTCGTTGCGGCCGCGGCCCTGGCGATCCCGGCCACGGCCATGTCGCAGAGCTCGGACACCTCGGTGGCGTCCGCCCAGCAGGCCCCGAACCAGCCCAGTCCCACAGATCGGCGCCCCGAACAGCCGCCCTCTCCCACCCCGACGCCGACGAGGACACTCACACCGCAACAGCAGGGCGATCGGGACGGACGAGTGGCAGGGAGGAATGACGGCGTGGACTGCCTCCACCGCGATTCCTTTGCGCCGAAGCAGACGAACTCGAGGTACGTCGCGGCCTACACCGCCGCGTACGAGCGGAACTACGACAGGACCTGCGTCGAGGAGGAGTAGGGCATGTAACGGAGCCCCGCGTCGGATGTCCGGGGCCTGCGGAGACAGGCCCCGGCACACTCCATGTGCCCGGCTAAACCCACGTGTCCAGCCACATCCGCGACCGCCAGTCCTCCATCGGGATCGCGGTGCCGGTGTACAAGGGCCAGAAGTAGATGAAGTTCCAGGCGATCAGCAGCACCAGGACGCCCGCGGCCGTCGCCCCCGCGACCCGCCGGGTGTCGCCGCAGCCCGGCCGGCCCACGATCGCCCCCAGCAGCATCGCCACCGCCAGGCACAGGAACGGCAGGAAGACGACGGCGTAGAAGAGGAAGATCGTGCGCTCCTGGTACAGGAACCAGGGCAGATAGCCGGCCGCCAGGCCACAGGCGATGGCACCCGCGCGCCAGTCGCGGCGGAAGACCCAGCGCCACAGGACGTACAGCAGCGCGAAGCAGCCCACCCACCACAGCAGCGGCGTGCCCAGCGCCAGGACCTCGCGGGCGCACTTCTCGCCCGCGTCGGCCGGGCAGCCGTCCGAGCCGGGCGCCGGCGACTCGTAGAAGTAGGAGACCGGGCGGCCCAGGACGATCCAGCTCCAGGGGTTGGACTGGTAGGTGTGCGGCGAGGTCAGGTGGGTGTGGAACTCCAGCACCTGTGTCTCGTAGTGCCACAGGCTGCGCCACCAGTCGGGGAAGAGCCAGGACCAGGAGCTGTCCTTGCCGTCGGTGGCCGCCCAGTCGCGGTAGTAGCCGCCGGTGCCGTCGGTGGCCGAGAAGATCCATCCGGCCCAGGACCACAGGTAGGTGATGAGCGCGACGGGGACCGTCGACAGGAACGCCCAGCCCAGGTCGTACTTCAGCACCGCCAGATGCGGCCGGCGGGCGCCCGCCACCCGTCGGGAGCCGACGTCCCACAGCACGGCCATCACGCAGAAGGCCGCCATGATGTACAGGGCGTTCCACTTGGTGGCGAGGGCGAGCCCCATCATCAGCCCCGCCGCCCAGCGCCACGGCCGCCGGCCCATGCGCAGGGTCTCGGCGACGTGCGCGTCCGGCCGGACCCGGCCGTCCTCGTCCACCGGCAGCGCGGCGGCGAGTCTCCCGCGGGCCCGGTCGCGGTCGACGACCAGGCAGCCGAACGCGGCCAGCACGAAGAACATCAGCACGCTGTCCAGCAGCGCGGTGCGGCTCATCACGAAGTGCAGCCCGTCCACCGCCATCAGCGCGCCCGCCAGGCAGCCCAGGAACGTGGAGCGGAACAGTCGGCGCCCGATCCGGCAGAGCAGCAGCACCGACAGCGTGCCCAGCAGCGCCGTCATGAACCGCCAGCCGAACGGGTCGAACCCGAACAGCAGTTCGCCCAGCCCGATGACGTACTTGCCGACCGGCGGATGCACGACGTACGCCGCGTCCGTCGGGATCGGGACGTCGCCGCCCGAGTTCAGGATCAGGTCGTTGGCGTCCTTGTCCCAGTTGACCTCGAAACCGCGGTGGATCAGCGCCCAGGCGTCCTTGGCGTAGTACGTCTCGTCGAATATCACCGCCTTCGGGCTGCCCAGGTTCCAGAACCGCAGCACCCCCGCCAGCAGCGCCACCAGCAGCGGGCCGCCCCAGGACGACCAGCGCACGATCCGGTCGGCGAGCGGCTTCGACAGGCCGAGGAAGACCCACAGCCGCGGACCGGGACGCATGTACGGCGGCACCAGCCGGTCGCGGACGTCGTCGGCCGCGGGCGGTGCCGTGTGGCCGAAGCGGCGCAGCCGCTGCTGCCAGGCCGGCCGCCGGTCCTGGGGGGCCTGGTCCTGCCGGAGGTCCGTGGAGGACGCGGTACTGGTCACCGCGCCATCGTAGGGAACCGCGCTGTGCACGTCCCGTGCATGGGCCCCACCGGTGGTCCGGACGCGTCGCCCCCGGCAGGATGTCCGCCTGCGCCCGGGAGGACCCGAGCCTGGGAGGATGGGGGCGTGACTGGAACCCTTGTACTGGCGGGCACCCCCATCGGCGACGTCCAGGACGCCCCGCCCCGGCTCGCCGAGGAACTGGCCGGCGCCGACGTCGTCGCCGCCGAGGACACCCGGCGGCTGCGCCGGCTCACCCAGGCGCTCGGCGTCACGCCCAAGGGGCGCGTCGTGTCGTACTTCGAGGGCAACGAGTCCGCCCGCACGCCGGAGCTGGTCGAGGAGCTGGTGGGCGGCGCGCGCGTGCTGCTGGTGACCGACGCCGGGATGCCGTCGGTGTCCGACCCGGGCTACCGGCTGGTCGCCGCCGCCGTCGAGCGGGACGTCCGCGTCACCGCCGTACCCGGTCCGTCCGCCGTACTCACCGCGCTCGCCCTGTCCGGGCTGCCGGTCGACCGGTTCTGCTTCGAGGGCTTCCTGCCGCGCAAGGCCGGCGAGCGGCTGAGCCGGCTGCGCGAGGTGGCCGAGGAGCGCCGGACCCTCGTCTACTTCGAGGCCCCGCACCGCCTCGACGACACCCTCGCCGCGATGGCCGAGGTCTTCGGCACCGACCGGCGGGCCGCCGTCTGCCGGGAGCTGACCAAGACGTACGAGGAGGTCAGGCGCGGCGGGCTGGGCGAGCTGGCCGCGTGGGCCGCCGAGGGCGTGCGCGGCGAGATCACCGTCGTCGTCGAGGGCGCGCCGGACAAGGGACCCGAGGAGGTCGGCGCCGAGGAGCTGGTGCGCCTGGTGCGGGTGCGCGAGGAGGCCGGGGAGCGGCGCAAGGAGGCGATCGCCGCGGTCGCCGCCCAGGTGGGCGTGCCCAAGCGGGAGGTGTTCGACGCGGTGGTGGCCGCGAAGAACGCCGGCGCATGACCGTTCCTTGACCCAGGGCCCCGGTCCGGGCCCTCGGACCAAGGACAGTCCAAATCGGCTCCAACTCTCGACAGGCCGCGTGCGTCCGGGGCCGCCGAGGAGTTCATTGGTTCCAGGGACACGAACCGTCCCCTCCAGCGGAACAGCTGATGTCAGGAGCCGGCATGGCTGAGACCACCAAGACCACCGCCGTCGTCCACGAGTCGTACTCCTTCGCCTGCATGCGCTGCGGGCACGGCTGGGAGCAGTCGTACGAGATACAGCACCACCGGGACGCCGGCGGCCACGAGCACGTGCGCTACGTCGCGGACGGCCGGATCGTGCCCTCCCCGCTCAGCCGCCCCACGTGCGCCAACTGCGACAACCACGTGGTGCGGATCATGCGGCCGGGGCGGGTCGCCTCGGCGCGCGGCACGGTGCCGGCGCAGCAGCGGGAGCTGCCTTCCGCGCCGGTCCCCCGGCAGCAGCCCCGGCGGCATCACCTCACCGACCTCCTGCACGCCCTCCACCTCCACCGCAGGGCGGGCTGACCCACTGACCCCGCCGGGGCCCGCGGGACCTTTCGTAGGATCGGGGCATGCCTTCGAACGCCTCGGGCCGGTCCGACAAGAACGACGCGCCGCCGCTCCCCGAACCCCTCCGGGTGCCGGTCGCCGACTCGCACACCCACCTCGACATGCAGTCGGGCACGGTGGAGGAGGGCCTCGCCAAGGCCGCGTCGGTCGGTGTCACCACGGTCGTGCAGGTCGGCTGCGACCTCGCGGGCTCCCGCTGGGCGGCCGAGACGGCGGCGGCGTACGACGCCGTCCACGCCACGGTCGCCCTGCACCCCAACGAGGCGCCGCGCATCGTCCACGGTGACCCCGACGGCTGGTCGCGGCAGGGGGCCAGGCAGCCCGGCGGGGACGCGGCGCTCGACGAGGCCCTCGCCGAGATCGACCGGCTGGCGGCCCTCCCGCAGGTCAAGGGCGTCGGCGAGACCGGCCTCGACCACTTCCGCACCGGTGAGGAGGGCAAGGAGGCCCAGGAGCGGTCCTTCCGCGCCCACATCGAGATCGCCAAGCGGCACGGCAAGACCCTGGTCATCCACGACCGCGACGCCCACGCCGACGTCCTGCGCGTCCTCAAGGAGGAGGGCGCCCCCGAGCGCACCGTCTTCCACTGCTACTCCGGCGACGCGGAGATGGCCGAGATCTGTGCCCGCGCCGGGTACTACATGTCCTTCGCCGGCAACGTCACCTTCAAGAACGCCCAGAACCTGCGCGACGCCCTCGCCGTGGCCCCGCTGGAGCTGGTCCTGGTGGAGACCGACGCGCCGTTCCTGACACCGGTGCCCTACCGGGGGCGGCCGAACGCCCCCTATCTGGTGCCGGTCACGGTGCGCGCCATGGCCGGGGTGCGGGGCATCGACGAGGACGCGCTGGCGACGGCCCTGGCCGCGAACACCGCGCGCGCCTTCGGCTACTGAGCAACGGGGCGGCGACCCCGGCCGCCCCGCACGCGCCCCCGGCTACCCTTGCGGGGTGAGCAGCCCCACCCCAGACGCCCTTCTGGGCCCCGCCGACGTCCGTGAACTCGCGGCAGCCCTCGGCGTACGCCCCACCAAACAGCGCGGCCAGAACTTCGTGATCGACGCGAACACGGTCCGCCGTATCGTCCGCACCGCCGAGGTACGCCCCGACGACGTGGTGGTCGAGGTGGGACCGGGTCTCGGCTCGCTCACCCTGGCCCTGCTGGAGGCCGCCGACCGGGTCACCGCCGTCGAGATCGACGACGTCCTCGCCGCCGCCCTGCCCGCCACGGTCGCCGCCCGGATGCCCGAGCGTGCCGACCGCTTCGCGCTGGTCCACTCCGACGCGATGCACGTGACGGAGCTGCCGGGCCCGGCCCCGACCGCGCTGGTCGCCAACCTGCCGTACAACGTCGCGGTGCCCGTCCTCCTCCACATGCTCGACACCTTCCCGAGCATCGAGCGCACCCTCGTCATGGTCCAGGCCGAGGTCGCCGACCGCCTTGCCGCCGGACCCGGCTCGAAGGTGTACGGCGTGCCCTCCGTGAAGGCGAACTGGTACGCCGAGGTCAAGCGGGCCGGCGCCATCGGCCGCAACGTCTTCTGGCCCGCGCCCAACGTCGACAGCGGCCTCGTGTCCCTGGTCCGGCGCACCGAGCCGCTGAAGACCACCGCGTCCAAGCGCGAGGTCTTCGCCGTCGTCGACGCCGCCTTCGCCCAGCGCCGCAAGACCCTGCGGGCGGCCCTCGCCGGGTGGGCCGGGTCTGCCGCGGCGGCCGAGGAGGCCCTCGTCGCCGCGGGCGTGTCGCCGCAGGCGCGTGGCGAGGCGCTCACCGTGGAAGAGTTCGCGCGTATCGCCGAACACAAGGCGCGCGCCGCCGAACACAAGGAGTGACGAGCAAGTGAGCGTGACGGTCCGCGTCCCCGCCAAGGTCAACGTCCAGCTCGCCGTGGGCGCCGCCCGCCCGGACGGCTTCCACGACCTGGCCAACGTCTTCCTCGCCGTCGGCCTGTACGACGAGATCACCGCGACTCCTTCACCCGGCGGCCTGCGCATCACCTGCGACGGCCCGGACGCCGACCGGGTCCCGCTGGACCGCACCAACCTGGCGGCCCGCGCCGCCCTGGCCCTCGCCGAGCGCCACGGCTGCGAGCCCGACGTCCACCTCCACATCGTCAAGGACATCCCGGTCGCCGGCGGCATGGCGGGCGGCAGCGCGGACGGCGCGGGCGCGCTGGTGGCCTGCGACGCGCTGTGGGGTACGGGCGCCTCCCGCGACGAGCTGCTCGCGATCTGCGCCGAGCTGGGCAGTGACGTGCCGTTCAGCCTGGTCGGCGGGGCGGCGCTGGGCACCGGGCGGGGCGAGAAGCTGACGGAGCTGGAGGTCGGCGGCGACTTCCACTGGGTGTTCGCCACGGCCGGGCGGGGACTGTCCACCCCGGCGGTCTACCGGGAGTTCGACCGGCTGGCGGAGGGCCGGGACGTTCCCGAGCCGGTCGCCGACCAGGCCGTCCTGGACGCCCTCGCCAAGGGCGACGCCGCCGCGCTCGCGGTCGCGCTGTCCAACGACCTCCAGCCGGCCGCGCTCTCCCTCTTCCCCGCACTGGGCGACACCCTCGCGGCAGGGCGTGCGGCGGGCGCGATGGCGGCCCTGGTCTCGGGCTCGGGTCCGACGACGGCCTTCCTGGCCCCGGACGCCAAGTCGGCGTCCGGCATCGCCGGGGTGCTGCGGGCGTCGGGGACCTGCCGGGACGTGCGTACGGCGGTGGGGGCGGCGCCCGGGGCGACGGTGGTCTGACCCGGGCACCCGGCGGCCGGGACTACCCTGGAGGGTCGATCGTCCCCCAGGCAGGAGAGAAATGGCCGTCAACCTGGTCAATGTCGAGAACGTCAGCAAGGTGTACGGCACCCGTGCCCTGCTCGACGGCGTGTCCCTCGGCGTCTCCGAAGGGGACCGCATCGGTGTCGTCGGGCGCAACGGCGACGGCAAGACGACCATGATCCGGATGCTGGCCAGGCTGGAGGAGCCCGACACCGGCCGCGTCACCCACTCCGGTGGGCTGCGGCTCGGCGTGCTCACCCAGCACGACTCCCTCGACCCCGAGGCCACCGTCCGCCACGAGGTCATCCGCGACCTGGCCGACCACGAGTGGGCGGGCAACGCCAAGATCAGGGACGTCCTGACGGGGCTGTTCGGCGGGCTCGACCTGCCCGGGTTCCCGCAGGGCCTGGACACCGTCATCGGGCCGCTCTCCGGTGGTGAGCGGCGCCGGATCGCGCTGGCCAAGCTCCTCATCGAGGAGCAGGACCTGATCGTCCTCGACGAGCCCACCAACCACCTCGACGTCGAGGGCATCGCCTGGCTCGCCCAGCACCTGCGCGAGCGCCGCTCCGCCCTCGTCTGCGTCACCCACGACCGCTGGTTCCTCGACCAGGTCTGCACCCGCATGTGGGACGTGCAGCGCGGCGACGTCCACGAGTACGAGGGCGGCTACTCCGACTACGTCTTCGCCCGCGCCGAACGCGAGCGCATCGCCGCCACCGAGGAGACCAAGCGGCAGAACCTCGTCCGCAAGGAGCTGGCCTGGCTGCGGCGCGGGGCGCCCGCGCGGACGTCCAAGCCCCGCTTCCGCGTCGAGGCCGCCAACGAGCTGATCGCCGACGTGCCGCCGCCCCGGGACAGCAGCGAGCTGATGAAGTTCGCCTCGTCCCGGCTCGGCAAGACCGTGTTCGACCTGGAGGACGTGACCGTCCAGGCCGGTCCCAAGGTGCTCCTCAAGCACATCACCTGGCAGCTCGGCCCCGGCGACCGCATCGGCCTGGTCGGTGTCAACGGTGCCGGCAAGACCTCCTTGCTGCGGACGCTCGCCGAGGCCGCCCGCAGCGAGGGCGAGCACCAGCCCGTGGGCGGGCACGTGCGCGTCGGCAAGACGGTCAAGCTGGCGTACCTGTCGCAGGAGGTCGCCGAGCTCGACCCGAACTGGCGGGTGCTGGAGGCCGTGCAGCGGGTGCGCGAGCGCGTCGACCTCGGCAAGGGCCGGGAGATGACCGCCGGTCAGCTCTGCGAGACGTTCGGCTTCGGCAAGGAGAAGCAGTGGACGCCGGTCGGCGACCTCTCCGGCGGTGAGCGGCGGCGGCTCCAGCTGCTCCGCCTGCTGATGGACGAGCCCAACGTCCTCTTCCTCGACGAGCCCACCAACGACCTCGACATCGAGACCCTGACCCAGCTGGAGGACGTGCTCGACGGCTGGCCGGGATCGATGGTCGTCATCTCCCACGACCGGTTCTTCGTCGAGCGCACCACCGACCGCGTGTTCGCCCTGCTCGGCGACGGCGCGCTCCGGATGCTGCCGCGCGGCATCGACGAGTACCTGGAGCGGCGCCGGCGCATGGAGGAGGCCGCCGCGGCCAATGTTCCGGCGGCGGTGGCGAAGCCGGCCGCCGAGGCGCCGGAGAAGAGCGCCGCCGACGTGCGCGCCGCCAAGAAGGAGCTCCAGAAGATCGAGCGGCAGCTCGACAAGGTCTCCGAGAAGGAGGCCAAGCTGCACGGACGGATCGCCGAGAACGCCACGGACTTCGCGAAGGTGGCCGAACTCGACGCCGAGCTGCGGGAACTGGCGGGGCAGCGCGAGGAGCTGGAGACGCGCTGGCTGGAACTGGCCGAGGACGCCTGAGCCCTGCGCGCGGGGGGCGCGCGTGGCGTGAAGGGTGCGTGAAGGCGCGTAACAGAGGCATCACGGGCCGGTTCTCCCTTGGGAACAGGGGTGGACGCGGCCCGGTGGGCGGTTGGCCGCGGGTGATAGAAAGACCGTCCGAGGACTGTCCAAGGACTGTCCGGGACGGTCCGAAAGATTGCCTTCAGACGACTCCGAGGCCAGCGCGTACCTCGGGGCGTGGCTAGAAATCAGTAGTAATAAGGGGGAACGCGCTGATGAGCCAGCCGCCCAACCAGCCGCCGCAGCAGGGTGGCTTCGGAGCACCGCAGGACCCACCGCCGGGAGGTTTCGGGGCCCCGACCCCGCCGCCCCCGCAGGGCCCGCCGTCCGGTCCGGCGCCGCAGCCGGGGTACGGATATCCGCAGCAGCCGCCCGCGCAGCCGGGATACGGACATCCGCAGCAACAGCCGCCCGCGCAGCCGGGTCCGTACAACTCCGGCCCCTACGCCGCCCAGCCCCAGCAGCCGGGTCCGTACGGCCAGCAGCCCGGCTACGGCTATCCGCAGCCGCAGTTCCCGGGAGCGCCCGGCACCCCGCCGCCCGGCGGCTCCGGCTCGCGCAACCCCTTCAAGGGCAAGCCCGCCCTCGTCGTCGGCGCCGCGGTCGCGGCCCTGCTCGTCATCGGCGGCAGCGTGTGGGCGGTCACCGCGAACAGCGGTGACGACAAGGACAAGAAGCCCGTCGCCGGCAAGAGCGACGACCCCAAGCCCTCCGGCTCCGGTGGTGCCCCCGTCGACCCCGTCGACCCCGGAGACGGCAGCGGCGACGGCGGCGAGGACCCGGAGGACCTCAACGAGGGCCGCCAGGCCGGTGAGTCCCGGGTGCTCTGGTACAAGGAGGCGCCCGACGCGCCCGGTTCCGGAGCCGACGCCCCCGGCATGTGGATCACCGACAGGACCGCGGTGAAGGCGGCGTACAAGCAGCTCTTCGCCTACAACGTCGGCGACGGCAAGCCCACCTGGGAGCCGATCGCCTTCCCGGAGAAGATCTGCGCGGTCACCCCGGAGAAGACGGCCGCCGACAAGATCGTCGTCGCCTACATGAGCGGCTCCAGCGACCGTGCCGAGTGCAACCAGATGCAGGAGATCGACCTCGCCACCGGCGCGAAGGGCTGGAAGCAGGAGGTCGAGGACGGTGAACTCTTCGACTCCACCCTCTCCGTCGAGCTGAACGTCAGCGGCAACGTCCTCATGGTCGGCCGCTCCCAGTCCGGCACCGCCTACGACGTCACCACCGGCAAGAAGCTGTACGACAAGAAGCGGTACGGCGACGCCTGCTTCCCCGCCGGGTTCGCGACCGGACCGACGAAGATGGTCCAGGTCGCCTCCTGCGGCGCCGGCGGCAACAACGAGCACGACGAGGTCCAGGGGCTCGACCCGAAGACCGGCAAGGTCCTGTGGACCTACAAGTACGAGAAGGGCTGGCGCGTCGAGCGCACCTACTCCGTCGACCCGCTCGTCGTCTACGCCACCAACGAGGACAAGAAGGTCTGGAACATCTCCACCTTCACCGCCGCCGGCAAGGTCCTCGAACAGGTCGGCGTCGAGGAGGACTTCGCCCCCGAGTGCGGCTGGGCCATCCTCGACCGCGACCTCCAGGGCTGCGCGGGTGCCGTCGTCGCCGCGGGCACCCTCTACCTGCCGACCGAGGCGACCACCGGCGCCAACGAGATCGTCGCGATCGACCTCACCACCGGCAAGGAGAAGTGGCGCGTCAAGTCTCCCGCGGACGAGTCGATGACGCCGCTGAAGATCGAGGGCGGCAACCTCATCGCGTACGTGCAGCCGTCCTACGACGCGGGCGGCCAGGTCGTGTCGATCGCGACCGGTGGCAGCGACCACAAGCCGGCCAAGCTGTTGCAGAACCCGCAGGGTGTCGCGGAGATCGAGAACAGCTTCTACTCCAAGGACATCGACTGGGTCGACGGGCGCTTCTACATCTCCACCACGCGCCTGAACGGCAACGACGACACGAAGGAGAAGTTGATGCTCGCCTTCGGCAAGTGACCTTCTCCGGCTGCTCGTTCTCGTTTCCGTTGCCGTTCCCGTCCCCGTCCTCTCCGCTCTTCGAGGTGCTCACGCCATGACACAGCCGCCGCCCCCGCCACCCAACCAGCCTCCGCAGCAGGGGGGCTTCGGCCCGCCGCAGGGTCCGCCGACTCCACCGGCTTCCGAACCGGGGTACGGGTACCCGCAGACGCCGCCGCCCCCGGCGCCCGGGGCTCCGCCCGCCGCGCCGACGGGTGCGCCGCAGCCCGGGTACGGGTACCCGCAGACCCCGCCGCAGCCGCAGCCCGGTTACGGCTACCCCGGTCAGCAGCCGGGGCCCTACGGTCAGCCGACGCCGCCGTACGGTCAGCCGGGCCAGCCCGGACAACCCGGGTACGGGTATCCGCAGGCGACCGTGCCGATGCAGGCCCAGGCGGGCGGGTCCGGTGGCGGGCGGAAGATCAACGCCCAGGTGGCGATCATCGTGGCGGCCGTCGTCGCGATCGCGCTGATCATCGGCGGCGGTGTCTGGTACGCCGGCTCCACCGGTGACGACGGCGGCAAGGACGACACCGCGAGCTCCAGCGGCGGCACCGGGGGCAAGGGCGGCACGGACGAGAAGGGCGGCACCGGCGGCACCTCCGGCGAAGCCAAGGAGAAGGCGCCCGCGGACCCCGCCGCCAAGGTGCTCTTCCAGGTGCCCGCGCCCGCCGTGAGCAAGGACGACAACAGCGTCGCCGTCAACGGCTCGTGGCTCACCGACAAGGTGTACGCCAAGAGCGGCATCGCCGAGGTCGTCGGCTACGACCCCGCCAAGGGCAGCAAGCTGTGGACGGTCAAGCTGGCCGGGCCCGTCTGCGCGGCCAGCCGGCACGTCACCGCCGACAACAAGACGGTCGTCATCCACCAGTCCGGCATGCCGACCAAGGCCGAGCCCTTCCACGGCTGCACCGAGATCGCGCTGATCGACCTCGACGCGGGCAAGGCCCTGTGGACGAAGAACGGCAAGATCAGCGACCGGGCGGTCTCGTTCAACAACGTCACGATCAGCGGCGACACCGTCGCGGCCGGCAGCAACGACGGCGGTTTCGCCTTCGAGGTGGCCACGGGCAACGTGCGGTGGTCCCCGAAGACCACCGACACCTGCACCGACGCGGGCTACGGCGGCGGCGAGAAGCTGGTCGCGGTGCGCAGGTGCGGTACGTACGACGCCCGGGAGCTGCACATCCAGACCATCGACCCGAAGACCGGGAAGGTGATCTCCGAGTACAAGATGGCCAAGGGCATCGAGTACGCCAGCGTCGTGTCGACGAACCCGCTGCTCGTCGCCGCCGACGTCGCCGACTCCGCCGGTGACGGCAGCGGCATCTCGGACTTCTTCTCCATCGACAACAAGACCGGCAAGCTGCTCACCCGCATCTCGGCGCCGGGCGACCAGTTCGCGGCCGAGTGCGACGGCATCACCAAGGTCGAGCAGTGCACGGGCATCGCGGTCGGCGACAACCGGCTCTACCTCCCGACCGAGGAGCACGAGGGCAGCGGCGAGGGCTACAGCCGGACCAACGAGGTCGTCGCCTTCGACCTGGCGACCGGCAAGCAGACCGGGCAGCGCGCGGACGCCGGTGAGGACTACACGATCACGCCGCTGCGCATGGACGGCGGCAACGTGCTCGCGTACAAGCGCCCGCCGTACGACAAGGGCGGCCAGATCGTCTCCATCGACGGCGGGTCGTTCAAGCAGACCACGCTGCTGGAGAACCCGGCGACCGAGGCGGTGCGGGACGTGGAGTCCAGCATGTCGCCGGAGTACTCCGAGCTTCTCTACTCGCAGGGGCGCCTGTACATGTCGCAGGTGTACGCCAGCGAGCCGACCAGCGCGGACGACAAGGAGTACCTGGTGATCGCGTTCGGTACCAGCGGCTGAGGCTGCCCTTCCTGCCGTGGCTGACGGCCCCGTCCCTTCTCAGGGGCGGGGCCGTGGTGCGTCGATTTCGGCGATCCGGGGCAGTTCTCGCCGGTAGGGGCAGCGCGAGGCCGCGCCAGCGTGTAGCTTCCGGGGGACTGGGGAGGGTGACTGGGGGGTTGCTCGATGGGAGTACGGCTCATGGTGGTCGACGACCACCGATTGCTGGCCGAGGCGTTGGCCTCGGCACTGAAACTGCGGGGGCATCGGGTGCTCGCCGCGGCGGCACCGGCCGCGGGGGCGGCGGAGCTGGTGATCAGCCGGGCGCCGGAGGTGTGCCTGCTGGGGACGGCCACGCCGGCCGAGGCGGGGATCTTCGATCCGGTGGTGCGGATCAAGCGGGAGCGTCCGCAGGTGGCGGTGCTGGTGCTCGGCCCGGTGCCGAGTCCACGCGGTATCGCCGCGGCGTTCGCGGCGGGGGCCTCGGGGTACGTTCGGCACGACGAGCGGATAGAGGGCGTCGAGCGGGCGATCATGAAGGCGCGGGCCGGCGAGGCGGCGGTGGCGCCGGGGCTGTTGCAGGGGGCGTTCGGTGAGCTGCTGAACCCGGCCGCGCAGCCCGACGACGAGGGGCAGCGGCTGTTGCAGATGCTGACCCCGCGGGAGGTCGAGGTCCTGGTGCGGGTCGCCGACGGGGAGGACACCCGGCTGATCGCGGCCGGGATGGGGATCGCGCCGTCCACCGCCCGTACGCATGTGCAGCGGGTGCTGATGAAGCTGGGCGTGGGGTCGCGGCTGGAGGCGGCGGCGCTGGCGGCTCGGACGGGGCTGCTGGAGCGGGCAGGTGCGGGGGCCTCCGGCGGTTGAGCGGGGGTGCCTGCGGCGGCCTGTGGCTGCTTCGGTGGGGGTGCGTGCTGCGCGGTGCGTGGTCCTGTGGGTCGGGGCCGCGCCGGGGGGTGTCCGTCCTCGGAACGGCGCGGAATCGGTCGGCCACAGATGGACCGGCGCGGACGCGCCAACCACTGCGGGCGGACACCCCCCGACACGTCCCCTTCTCGCCGTACGCGGCTTTCCGTCCACCCGCCGCAGCTGCGGGCCGCCTCCCGCTTAGCTGCGGGCAGTCGTGCCGCTGGGGCGGCACGGGTGGGCGCAGCGGCACCCCGCTACGCCGGGCCGCGTCACCCACCCCCGGCCCACACCCGCGCCGGGTGACCTGGAGAGGGCCGTCACCGCACCGGCGTCACTCCCTCGCCCCCTCCTCGGCAGAGGGCGGCGGCGGAGGAGCCGTGGGCCGCAGCTTCAGCCACGCCAGGAAGAACAACCCCAGCACCAGCATCCCGAGCCCGGTCCACAGGTTGATGTTCACCCCCTGCGCCTTGTCGATCTCGTCGTCGGACGCCAAGAAGCCCGCGATCGTCACGATGACGCCGTAGACCACGAACAGCCCGCCGATGATCCGCCGGATGTCGAACAGCCGCGCGGCCGTGACGGACTTGGTCTCCAGCTCGGAGACCTCGGCCTGGACGTCCTTGTCGGAGTAGGAATCAGACATGCTCTCTCAATCCTCTCGCGATCAGAACGAGAACGGGATGTAGCAGGCGGCGGCCAGGACGACCGCGCCCCAGCCCAGCAGCGCCGGCCTGCGGTACCACGCGTCGTCGCCCTCGGCGGGCGGCTCGGCCATGCCGGGGGAGCGGGTGCCGTAGACCAGGCCCTCGAGTTCCTCGGCCGGCTTCGGCGCGGTGAACAGGGTCACGGCGACCATGACGACCGCGCCGGCCACGAAGCCCGCGATCGCCGAGACGAAGTTGGCGCCCTGGTCGGAGGGGATGTCGATGATGCCCTGCTTGTAGATGACGAAGTAGTTCACCATCGCGGCCGTCGTGCCCGCGATCAGGCCCCAGAAGCCGGACTTCATGGACGCCCGCTTCCAGAACATGCCGATGATGAAGACCACGAACATCGGCACGTTGAAGAAGGAGAAGAGCGTCTGGAGGTAGCTCATGATGTTGGAGAAGGAGGAGGCGAGGAACGCCGTGCCGATCGAGGCCAGGACGCCGATCACGGTGATCAGCCGGCCGAAGCGCACGTAGTAGGCGTCCTCCCGGCCCTTCACGACGTACTTCGCCCAGATGTCGGTGGTGAAGACCGTGTTGAAGGACGACACGTTCGCCGCCATGCCCGCCATGAACGCGGCCAGCAGACCGGTCACCGCGATGCCGAGGACACCGTTGGGCAGCAGCTGCTGCATCAGGTACGGGATCGCGTCGTTGTACTGGAGGTCCGAGCCCGGGGTGCCGATCTTCGGGACGAGGACCGCGGCGACCAGGCCCGGGATCATGACGACGAAGACGATGAAGATCTTCGGGAAGGCGGCGATGAGGGGGGTGCGCTGGGCCGCCGAGAGGTTCTTCGCGGACAGGGCGCGCTGCACCTCGGCGAAGTTCGTCGTCCAGTAGCCGAAGGACAGGACGAAGCCGAGGCCCAGGACGATGGTCAGCCAGTTGGCGCCGAGCGGGTTGTCGCTGCCGATGCCCGTGCCTCCCCATGACGTCATGAAGTCGGCGCCGTGGGTCTGGGAGAGGGAGTCGGACAGGCCGTCCCAGCCGCCGACCTTCTTGAGGCCCAGGACGGTGATCGGGATGAGGCCGGCCAGGATCACGAAGAACTGGAGGACCTCGTTGTAGATGGCCGAGGAGAGGCCGCCGAGGGTGATGTAGGCGAGTACGAAGAAGCCCGCGACCACGATGGCCACCCACTCCGGCCAGCCGAGGAGGGCCTCGACGACGATCGCGAGGGCGTAGAGGTTCACGCCGGCGATCAGGATGGCGGCGAAGGCGAACAGGATCGAACTGAGCAGGTGTGCCGCTTTGTCGAAGCGGAGCAGGAGGAACTCGGGGACCGAGCGGACCTTCGAGCCGTAGTAGAACGGCATCATCACCAGGCCCAGGAAGACCATCGCCGGGATGGCGCCGATCCAGTACCAGTGGGTCGTGTAGACGCCGTACTGGGCGCTGTTGGCGGCCATGCCGAGGATCTCGGTGGCGCCCAGGTTGGCCGCGACGAAGGCGAGACCGGTGACCCAGGCGGGCAGCGAGCGGCCGGACAGGAAGAAGTCCAGGCTGGTCTTGACCGAGCGGCGGGCGGCGAAGCCGATGCCGAGGACGACGACGAAGTAGATCCCGAGGATCGAGTAGTCGAGCCAGTTGGTCGGGAGTCGAAGCTCCGCGGCTAGATATGTGGGGGTATGCATACGAACTCGCTTCGTTGCGCGAACTGATCCGAGCGGAACCTACGCCTCCGCGTTCAGAAACTGAACACTTCTGGTGATGTTCTTTGTTTGATTGTGATGATCGATGTCCTGGTCGGTTGTGATGTGTTATGTTTGATTGTGTTGAGTGATTGGGTGTGGGTGTAGAGGAGTGCGGCTGTGAAGAAGACCTCGACCCGGCTGGCCGACGGTCGCGAGCTCGTCTACTACGACCTGCGCGACGACGCGGTGCGCGACGCCGTGGACCGGCGTCCGCTGGAGCGGACCGTCACCACCTCCGAGGTCCGCCGCGACCCGCTCCTCGGCGACTCGGTCGCCATCGCCTCGCACCGTCAGGGCCGCACCTACCACCCGCCCGCCGACGAGTGCCCGCTGTGCCCCTCGCAGGGCGAGCGGCTGAGCGAGATCCCCGACGCGTCGTACGACGTGGTGGTCTTCGAGAACCGTTTCCCCTCGCTGGCCGGCGACTCCGGCCGCTGCGAGGTCGTCTGCTTCACCTCCGACCACCGGGCCTCCTTCGCCGACCTGAGCGAGGAGCAGGCCCGGCTCGTGCTCGACGCCTGGACGGACCGCACGTCGGAGCTCTCCCATCTGCCCTCCGTTGAACAGGTGTTCTGCTTCGAGAACCGCGGCGCCGAGATCGGTGTGACGCTGGGTCACCCGCACGGGCAGATCTACGCCTACCCCTTCACCACGCCCCGCACCGCCCTGATGCTCCGTTCACTCGCCGCGCACAAGGAGGCGACGGGCGGGGAGAACCTGTTCGACGCGGTGGTGGAGGAGGAGCTGGCCGGCGAGCGGGTCGTCCTGGAGGGTGAGCACTGGGTCGCCTTCGTGCCGTACGCCGCGCACTGGCCGTACGAGGTGCACCTCTACCCCAAGCGGCGCGTGCCCGACCTGCTCGGGCTCGACGAGGCGGCGCGCACAGAGTTCCCCCAGGTCTATCTGGAACTGTTGAGGCGCTTCGACCGGATCTTCGGGGAGGGTGAGCCTCCGACGCCGTACATCGCGGCCTGGCACCAGGCCCCGTTCGGACAGCTGGAGGACTTCGAGGGCGTGACGCGGGACGACTTCGCGCTGCACCTCGAGCTTTTCACCATCCGCCGTACGTCCGGCAAGCTGAAGTTCCTCGCGGGTTCCGAGTCCGGCATGAACGTGTTCATCAACGACGTGCCGCCGGAGCGCGCGGCCGAGCGACTGCGAGAGGTAGCGAGTTCATGAGCGGGAAGTACCTGGTGACGGGCGGGGCCGGTTACGTCGGCAGCGTGGTGGCCCGGCATCTGCTGGAAGCCGGCCACGAGGTCGTCGTCCTCGACAACCTCTCCACGGGCTTCCGCGAGGGCGTGCCCGCGGGCGCCTCGTTCATCGAGGGCGACATCCGTGATGCCGCCAAATGGCTGGACTCCTCGTTCGACGGCGTCCTGCACTTCGCCGCCTTCTCCCAGGTCGGCGAGTCGGTCGTGAAGCCGGAGAAGTACTGGGACAACAACGTCGGCGGGACCATGGCCCTGCTGGACGCCATGCGTACGGCGGGCGTGCGCCGGCTCGTCTTCTCCTCCACGGCGGCGACGTACGGGGAGCCGCAGCAGGTCCCGATCGTCGAGTCGGCGCCGACCGCGCCGACCAACCCCTACGGCGCCTCCAAGCTCGCCGTCGACCACATGATCAGCGGTGAGGCGGCGGCCCACGGGCTGGGCGCGGTCTCGCTGCGCTACTTCAACGTCGCGGGCGCGTACGGGGAGTACGGCGAGCGCCACGACCCCGAGTCGCACCTGATCCCGCTGGTGCTCCAGGTCGCGCAGGGCAGGCGCGAGGCCATCTCCGTCTTCGGCGACGACTACCCGACGCCGGACGGCACCTGCGTGCGCGACTACATCCACGTCGCCGACCTGGCCGAGGCCCATCTGCTGGCCCTGGACGCGGCCGTCCCCGGCGAGCACCTCATCTGCAACCTGGGCAACGGCAACGGCTTCTCCGTCCGCGAGGTCGTCGAGACCGTCCGCCGGGTGACGGGCCACCCGATCCCCGAGGTCGTGGCCCCGCGCCGGGGCGGCGACCCGGCGGTCCTGGTGGCGTCGGCCGACGCGGCCCGGGAGAAACTGGGCTGGAACCCGTCCCGCGCGGACCTCGCGGGGATCGTCGCGGACGCGTGGGAGTTCGCGCAGCGCCGCGCGAACTAGGACTTACGGAAGGGTGAGGGGTCAGGGCATGGGCGAGGCTGTCGCAGAGGCCGTCGGCGAGCGGTTCCGGGAGCTGTACGGGGCGGAGCCCCAGGGGGTGTGGGCGGCGCCGGGCCGGGTCAACCTCATCGGCGAGCACACCGACTACAACGACGGCTTCGTCATGCCGTTCGCCCTGCCGCACACCGCGGTCGCGGCCGTCTCCCGGCGCGAGGACGGCGTGCTGCGCCTGCACTCGGCGGACATCGGCACCGGCCCCGTCGAGTTGCGCGTCGCGGACCTGACCCCCGAGTCGGACAAGTCCTGGACGGCGTATCCGTCCGGCGTGGTCTGGGCGCTGCGCGAGGCCGGCCACGAGATCACCGGCGCCGACGTCCACCTGGCCTCGACGGTCCCCTCGGGCGCGGGCCTGTCCTCTTCGGCCGCCCTGGAGGTCGTGCTGGCCCTGGCCTTGAACGACCTGTACTCCCTCGGCCTGCGCGGCTGGCAGCTGGCCCGCCTGTGCCAGCGCGCGGAGAACGTCTACGTCGGCGCCCCCGTCGGCATCATGGACCAGACCGCCTCCGCCTGCTGCGAGGCCGGCCACGCCCTCTTCCTCGACACCCGCGACCTCTCCCAGCGGCAGATCCCCTTCGACCTCGCCGCCGAGGGCATGCGCCTGCTCGTCGTCGACACCCAGGTCAAGCACTCCCACAGCGAGGGCGAGTACGGCAAGCGCCGCGCGGGCTGCGAGAAGGGCGCCGCGCTGCTGGGCGTGGACGCGCTGCGGGACGTGGCGTACGACGAACTGGACGCGGCGCTGGAGCGACTGGCCGACGACGAGGAGGTCCGCCGCCTGGTCCGGCACGTCGTCACGGAGGACGAGCGCGTGGAGCGGGTGGTGTCCTTGCTGGAGTCCGGCGACACCCGCGCCATCGGCCCCGTCCTGGCCGAGGGCCACGCCTCCCTGCGCGACGACTTCCGCATCTCCTGCCCGGAGCTGGACCTGGTCGTCGACACGGCCCTCGCCTCCGGCGCCCTGGGCGCCCGCATGACGGGCGGCGGCTTCGGCGGCTCGGCGATCGTCCTGGTGGAGGAGGCCGACGTCGACGCCGTCACCAAGGCGGTGGAGGAGGCCTTCGCGGCGGCGGGCTTCACGACGCCGCGGGTGTTCGAGGCGGTGCCGTCGGCGGGGGCGCGGCGGGTGGGGTGACGGGTCAGCCGTTGTACCGGCAGTCGAACGTGCGTCCCGCCTCTCCCGACGGAGAGCGGCGACCACGGCGCCGACTTGTCCCCCCAGCGAGCTACACGCAGGTGACCACCACAGGGTGAAGATACGGGGCTGCTGCGTCCCTAGAGTCCTCATCAGTCGCCGGGAACGACCGACCGGCCGGCCGAGAGAGATCCCCGAGAACTCGTACCCGTGGCCCGCCCCTGCCTGTTGGAGGCCCCTCCATGTTCCGCACCCTCGCCAAAGCGACCGCTGCCATCGCCGTCGTCTGCACCGTGGCCGGTGCGGGACTGGTCCTCGACGAGGAGTACGCCACGGCCGACTCCGACACCGAGGACACGCTCGCCGCAGCGTCCGGGGGAGCCTCCTTCACGGGATCGAGGAAGATCCGCATCGACGGCCCGGTAGCACCCCCCCCATACCGGCCCTGGGCCGTGGCTTCCCCCGCCACGGCCCAGGGCCTCTGCCGTTCCGCCTTTCGGCCACCTCCGGCCTGCCTCGCCCGGTCGTCTCAGTCCCACCGCTTCACCAGCGTGTACTCCGTGACCCCCGGCGGATAGTCGGGGATCACGCACATCACGTCGTAGCCGCGCTTGGTGTAGAAGCCCGGGGCCTGGAAGTCCCAGGTCTCCACGCGGGCGGCGGTGCAGCCGCGTTCGGTGCGGGCCGTGCGTTCCGCCTCGTCGAGGAGGGCGGAGCCGAGGCCCGAGGAGCGGTGCCCGTCGTCGACCCACAGGTACGTCACGTGCAGCCAGGTCGCCCAGGTGTGGCCGACGAGGCCGCCCGCCAGTGCGCCGGCCTCGTCCAGGAGCCATACGTGCAGGGGGAATTCGCGTTCGTGAGGGGTTCCGCGCAGGGAACGCAGAACCGAGGAAGCCGCGTTGTTCGTCTCTCGCAGGCGAGTGCGCAGCAGATCGCGTCGTGCTTTGTCGACTTCTGTCACAAGACGAAACATGCGGCTCACCATAAACGGGCCGGGCGGTCAGTTCTGCAAATAGCCTTCCGCTCCCGGCGCCCGCCCGTACTCTGAGGGGCAGCACCGGTGGGGGCCGGTGTCGTTCAGGGGGCGAGACAGCCGGGTACGGCGCCCGGGGCGGGGGTGGCGGTGACTGCACGGCGGCGGCCGTGCGGCTGCGGCGACCCGTCCCCGGAGTACCGAGCGCACAGCTGGATACGGGGCTTCGGGCGTCGTACCCGTGCCGGTTTCGTCATCCGAGGACGGACAGACGCTGGGTATCCCCTGCTCCTCGCGGAGCTCGGGGGAGGGGGTTTCGTGGTTCGCATCCGAGTCCTGGTCGTCGACGACCATCGCATCTTCGCCGAGTCGCTCGCCGCGGCGCTGGCCGCCGAGCCCGACGTCGACGTGTCCGCGGCCGGCAGTGGTCCGGCCGCGCTGCGCTGCCTGGAGCGGGCCGCGTCCGAGGGGCGGCGGTTCGACGTGCTGCTCGTCGACGCGGACCTGGGCGGTCATGTGCCCGGCGTGCGGCCGGCCGTGCCCGTGCGCGAGGGCAACGAGGACGGGCTGGTGGACGGGATCTCCCTGGTCGCCGGGGTACGGACGGCACAGCCCGGGGTGCGGATCGTCGTCCTCGCCGAGAAGGACGACCCCCGGCGGGCGGCCCTCGCGCTGGGGGCCGGGGCCTCGGGGTGGGTGGCGAAGGACTGCTCCCTGTCGCGGCTGCTCAGCGTGATCCGGGGGGTCCTGCGCGACGAGACGCATCTGCCGCCCGCCCTGCTCACCGGCGTCCTGCGCGAGCTGACCGCCGCCCGCAAGCACCGCACCGAGAGCGAGCGGCTGGTCGAGTCGCTGACCCCGCGGGAGCGGGAGGTGCTGCGCTGCATGGTCGCCGGGCTGGGGCGCAAGGCCGTCGCCGAGCGGCTGTACCTGTCCCCGCACACCGTGCGCACCCACATGCAGAACGTCCTGGGCAAGCTGGGCGTCCACTCCACCCTCGCCGCGGTGGCGCTGGCCCGGCGGGCCGGGGTCGGGCCGGTGGACCTAACCGGGGATGTTGTCGAACGGGGCGGTCAGCTGGCGTAGGAGTGCCGCCAGTTCGCTGCGCTGGGCCCGGGAGAGTTCGGCCAGGATCGCGCGCTCCTGCTCCAGCAGGCCCGCCAGCGACTGGTCGGCGCGGTCCCGGCCCTCGTCCGTGAGCCGGACCAGCACGCCGCGCCGGTCGCTGGGGTCGGGCAGGCGCTCCACCAGGCCCTTCTTGGCCAGGCGGTCGATACGGTTGGTCATCGTGCCCGAGGTGACCAGGGTCTGGGTGAGCAGCTGCCCCGGCGAGAGCTGGTACGGGGTGCCCGCGCGGCGCAGGGCCGTCAGGACGTCGAACTCCCAGGGCTCCAGATTGTGTTCGGAGAAGGCGAGGCGGCGCGCGCGGTCCAGGTGCCGGGCGAGTCTGCTGACCCGGCTCAGGACCTCGAGCGGTTCCACGTCGAGGTCCGGGCGCTCCCGGCGCCATGCTGCGACCAGCCGATCGACCTCGTCCTCCATGACGATCAGTGTAGTGGTTGTGTCGACATGAAGTCTCTTGGTGTCGACTATCTTGACGTCGAGAGAGTTTCCGGGTCACGCTGGGTACGCGTCCCGCCGTACGGCCATCCTGGAGGCTCCATGTCCGCCACCGCCCCCACCTGGGATCCTGCTCAGTACCTGCGCCACGCCGGCCACCGTGCCCGGCCCTTCACCGACCTCCTCGCCCAGGTCCCCGAAATCCCCGCCCGGCCGCCCCGCATCGCCGACCTCGGCTGCGGCCCCGGCAACGTCACCGCCCTGCTCGCCGGCCGCTGGCCCACCGCCCGCATCACCGGCCTCGACAACTCACCCGAGATGCTGGAGCGGGCCCAGGAGCACGCCGGTCCCACCCCCGGTGGCGGCCGCATCGACTTCGCCCCCGCCGACGCCCGCACCTGGGCCCCCGCCGAGCCGTACGACCTGATCGTCAGCAACGCCACCCTCCAGTGGGTCCCCGGCCACGTCGAGCGCTTCGCCGACTGGATCGACGGGCTCGCCCCCGGCGGCACCCTCGCCTTCCAGGTGCCCGGCAACTTCGCCGCCCCCAGCCACCGCCTGATGCGGGAACTCGCCGCCTCCCCGCGCTGGCGGCACCGCCTCGCCGGCACCCTGCGCCACGACGACGCCGTCCTCACCCCCGAGGCGTACCTCGCCCACCTGACCGGCCTCGGCTGCACGGCGGACGTCTGGGAGACGACGTACGTCCACCTGCTGACCGGGGAGGATCCCGTCCTCGACTGGGTGAAGGGGACGGGGCTCCGGCCCGTACTCACCGCCCTCGACGGCGATCCGGAGGCCCGGGACGCGTTCGTCGCCGAGTACCGGGACGCCCTGCGCGCCGCCTACCCGCCCGGCCCCCACGGCACCCCGTTCCCCTTCCGCCGGGTCTTCGCCGTCGCCGTCAAGGAGGCGTGAGCCGTGCTCGTAGCGGTCGACCACGTCCAGCTCGCCGCCCCGCCCGGCTCCGAGGGCGCCCTGAGGGCGTACTACGTGGACGTCCTCGGCATGACCGAGATCCCCAAGCCGCCGGCCCTCGCGGCGCGCGGCGGGTGCTGGTTCCAGGCCGGCACCGTCCAGCTCCACCTGGGCATCGAGGGGGACTTCCGGCCGGCGAAGAAGGCCCACCCGGGGCTCAGGACGACCGGCATCGAGGCGTACGCCGCCCGGCTGGCCGCGCGCGGCGCGCCGGTCACCTGGGACGACGCCCTGCCGGGGCACAAGCGCTTCTACTCCGAGGACCCGGTGGGCAACCGCCTCGAGTTCCTGGAGCCGGTCGGCTGACACCCCGCCGACCGGGCGGCGCTACGACTTCCGGTGCCCGATCAGCCGTGGCTTCTGCTCCAGGCCGTCCAGGCCGTGCCACGCCAGGTTCACCAGGTGCGCCGCCACCTCCGCCTTCTTCGGGCGGCGCACGTCCAGCCACCACTGGCCGGTCAGCGCCACCATCCCGACCAGCGCCTGCGCGTACAGCGGGGCCAGCTTGGCGTCGAAGCCGCGGTTCTTGAACTCGCGGCCCAGGATGTCCTCCACCTGGGTGGCGATGTCCGAGATGAGGGAGGCGAAGGAGCCCGTCGACTGCGGGATGGGGGAGTCGCGGACCAGGATGCGGAAGCCGTCCGTGTACTCCTCGATGTAGTCCAGGAGGGCGAAGGCGGCCTGCTCGCACAGCTCCCGCGGATGGCCGGCGGTCAGGGAGCTGGTCACCATGTCCAGCAGCCGCCGCATCTCGCGGTCGACGACGACCGCGTACAGCCCCTCCTTACCGCCGAAGTGCTCGTACACCACCGGCTTGGACACCCCGGCCTTCGCCGCGATCTCCTCCACCGACGTGCCCTCGAAACCCTTCGCCGCGAAGAGGGTGCGGCCGATCTCCAGCAGCTGCTGGCGACGCTCGGCACCGGTCATCCGGGTGCGACGCGCGCGCCGGGGCTTCTCATGGTTCGGGGTGCTGCTGGAGTCGGTCGCCACAGCGACCATCATGCCGCCTCGACGGTTTCCTTCCGGCGGCGGGCGCCGCCTTGGTCCGTGTTGCGCCGGGAATCGATACGCGAGCGTGACGGCCACCGCACGTCGTACGCCCATCCGAGCTGCTCGAACCAGCGGATCAGGCGCGCCGACGAGTCGAGCTGGCCGCGCATCACACCGTGCCGCGCCGACGTCGGGTCGGCGTGGTGCAGGTTGTGCCAGGACTCACCGCAGGACAGGATCGCCAGCCACCACACGTTGCCCGAACGGTCCCGCGACTTGAACGGACGCCTGCCGACGGCGTGGCAGATCGAGTTGATCGACCACGTCACGTGGTGGAGCAGCGCCACCCGGACGAGTGACCCCCAGAAGAACCCGGTGAACGCGCCCCACCAGGACATCGTCACCAGCCCGCCGATCAGCCCCGGAAGGGCCAGCGACACCACCGTCCACAGCACGAACTGGCGGGAGATCGCGCGCAGGGCGGGGTCCTTGATCAGGTCCGGGGCGTACTTGTCCTGCGGCGTCTGCTCCTCGTCGAACATCCATGCGATGTGGGCCCACCACAGACCCTTGACCAGGGCCGGCACCGTCTCGCCGTACCGCCACGGCGAGTGGGGATCGCCCTCGGCGTCGGAGAACTTGTGGTGCTTGCGGTGGTCGGCGACCCAGCGGACCAGCGGCCCCTCGACCGCCATCGACCCCGCGATCGCCAGCGCGATCTTCAGCGGCCGCTTCGCCTTGAAGGAACCGTGCGTGAAGTGACGGTGGAAGCCGATGGTGATGCCGTGGCAGCCCAGGAAGTAGAAGAAGACCAGCAGCCCCAGGTCCAGCCAGCTCACGCCCCACCCCCACGCCAGCGGCACCGCCGCCACCAGCGCGAGGAACGGGACGGTGATGAACAGCAGCAGGGTGATCTGCTCGATCGAGCGTTTCTGTTCGCCGCCCAGCGTGGCGGAGGGCGCGCCGCTCGGCGTGGCGGAGGGCCCGGCACCGTCGTCAGGGCCCTTCGGAGCGTCCGGGATCACATCGGAACTCGTGGTCATGCGCGTTCCCTGGTGGGTCGAGGGTGGTGGCTGTGCCGGGCGGCGGGAACACGCACGGTTTCCCTACGGTTCCGTAACCTACGGCGACGTAAGTATGGCAGCGCGTCACCCCGCGGCAAGAGCCCGAGAGCCTGCGCGTCCTGACCGACACCTATCCTGGGAGTCGGTCGGACAGCGCGGTCCGCTCTGAATACTTCCCGGACGTCCGGCCCCGTAAGCGGCGCCCGCCGCGCGAGACGCCGTCCGGGTTCCCTCCCAGACGAGCTTCAACACTGCAAGGAGCCGCACCTGTGAGCAGTGCCGACGACCAGACCACGACGACCAGCAGCGAGCTGCGCGCCGACATCCGCCGGCTGGGTGATCTCCTCGGGGAGACCCTCGTCCGGCAGGAGGGCCCCGAGCTGCTGGAGCTCGTCGAGAAGGTACGCCGACTCACCCGAGAGGACGGCGAGGCCGCGGCGGAACTGCTGCGCGGCACCGAACTGCAGACCGCCGCCAAGCTGGTCCGCGCCTTCTCCACCTACTTCCACCTCGCCAACGTCACCGAGCAGGTCCACCGAGCCCGCGAACTGGGCGCCCGGCGCGCCACCGAGGGCGGACTGCTCGCCCGCACCGCCGACCGCCTCAAGGACGCCGACCCCGAGCACCTGCGCGACACCGTCCGCAACCTCAACGTCCGGCCCGTCTTCACCGCCCACCCCACCGAGGCCGCCCGCCGCTCCGTCCTCAACAAGCTGCGCCGCATCGCGGCCCTCCTGGACACCCCGGTCATCGAGTCCGACCGGCGCCGCCTCGACACCCGCCTCGCCGAGAACATCGACCTCGTCTGGCAGACCGACGAGCTGCGCGTGGTGCGCCCCGAGCCCGCCGACGAGGCCCGCAACGCCATCTACTACCTCGACGAGCTGCACGCCGGCGCCGTCGGCGACGTCCTCGAGGACCTCACCGCCGAACTCGAGCGCGCCGGCGTCAAGCTGCCCGACGACACCCGCCCCCTCACCTTCGGCACCTGGATCGGCGGCGACCGCGACGGCAACCCCAACGTCACCCCCCAGGTCACCTGGGACGTCCTCATCCTCCAGCACGAACACGGCATCAACGACGCCCTGGAGATGATCGACGAGCTGCGCGGCTTCCTCTCCAACTCCATCCGCTACACCGGAGCGACCGAGGAACTGCTCGCCTCCCTCCAGGCCGACCTCGACCGGCTCCCCGAGATCAGCCCCCGCTACAAGCGCCTCAACGCCGAAGAGCCCTACCGGCTCAAGGCCACCTGCATCCGGCAGAAGCTGGAGAACACCAAGCAGCGCCTCGCCAAGGGCACCCCCCACGAGGACGGCCGCGACTACCTCGGCACCGCCGAGCTCATCAGCGACCTGCGCATCGTCCAGGACTCGCTCAGGGAACACCGCGGCAGCCTCTTCGCCGACGGCCGCCTCGCCCGCACCATCCGCACCCTGGCCGCCTTCGGCCTCCAACTCGCCACCATGGACGTCCGCGAACACGCCGACGCCCACCACCACGCCCTCGGTCAGCTCTTCGACCGGCTCGGCGAGGAGTCCTGGCGCTACGCCGACATGCCCCGCGAGTACCGCACCAAGCTCCTCGCCAAGGAGCTCAGGTCCCGGCGCCCGCTGGCCCCCACCCCGGCCCCCGTCGACGCCGCCGGCGAGAAGACCCTCGGCGTCTTCCAGACCGTCAAGCGCGCCCTGGAGGTCTTCGGGCCCGAGGTCATCGAGTCCTACATCATCTCCATGTGCCAGGGCGCCGACGACGTCTTCGCGGCAGCGGTCCTCGCCCGCGAGGCCGGCCTCATCGACCTGCACGCCGGCTGGGCGAAGATCGGCATCGTGCCGCTCCTGGAGACCACCGACGAGCTCAAGGCCGCCGACACCATCCTGGAGGACCTCCTCGCCGACCCCTCCTACCGGCGCCTGGTCGCCCTGCGCGGCGACGTCCAGGAGGTCATGCTCGGCTACTCGGACTCCTCCAAGTTCGGCGGCATCACCACCAGTCAGTGGGAGATCCACCGGGCGCAGCGGCGCCTGCGCGACGTCGCCCACCGCTACGGCGTACGGCTGCGCCTCTTCCACGGCCGCGGCGGCACCGTCGGCCGCGGCGGCGGCCCCACCCACGACGCGATCCTCGCCCAGCCCTGGGGCACCCTCGAGGGCGAGATCAAGGTCACAGAGCAGGGCGAGGTCATCTCCGACAAGTACCTCATCCCGGCCCTGGCCAGGGAGAACCTGGAGCTGACCGTCGCGGCCACCCTCCAGGCCTCCGCCCTGCACACCGCACCCCGCCAGTCGGACGAGGCGCTCGCCCGCTGGGACGCCGCCATGGACGTCGTCTCCGACGCCGCCCACACCGCGTACCGGGGGCTCGTCGAGGACCCGGCCCTGCCGTCCTACTTCCTCGCCTCCACGCCCGTCGACCAGCTCGCCGACCTGCACCTGGGCTCGCGGCCCTCCCGCCGCCCCGGCTCGGGCGTCTCGCTCGACGGACTGCGCGCCATCCCGTGGGTGTTCGGCTGGACGCAGTCCCGGCAGATCGTCCCCGGCTGGTACGGCGTCGGCTCCGGCCTCAAGGCGCTGCGCGAGGCCGGTCTGGACACCGTCCTGGACGAGATGCACCAGCAGTGGCACTTCTTCCGGAACTTCATCTCCAACGTCGAGATGACCCTCGCCAAGACCGACCTGCGCATCGCCCAGCACTACGTCGACACCCTCGTCCCCGACGAGCTCAAGCACGTCTTCGACGCCATCAAGGCCGAACACGAGCTCACCGTCGCCGAGGTCCTGAAGGTCACCGGCGAGAAGGAACTGCTCGACGCCGACCCCGTCCTCAAGCAGACCTTCACCATCCGCGACGCCTACCTGGACCCGATCTCCTACCTCCAGGTCGCCCTCCTCGGCCGCCAGCGCGAGGCCGCCGCCGCGGGCCAGGACCCCGACCCCCTGCTCGCCCGAGCCCTCCTCCTCACGGTCAACGGCGTAGCAGCAGGCCTCCGCAACACCGGCTGACGCACGCCGCAGCACACGACAGTGCCCCCGCGCTCGACCCAGAGCACGGGGGCACCGTCACGTCACGTCGTCGTACGCACCAGCCTCACACCACCAAGAACGCCCCCGTCAGCAGAGCCACACCAGACCCCGCCATCACCCACGCCACCCGCGTCCGCCGCAGCCCACCCGCCACCACCACCGACGCCAGCAACAACGCCCCACCCAACGGCACCCACGCATACAGCACCCCGGCTGGACCGGACCGCACCGCGTCGTCGCTGCCGGGCTTCATCACCACGGAGTACGTCCGCCCCGCGGCCACCGCGACCGAGTCCTCCAGAACCACCCGCTCCCGCGCCTGCGACCCCGCGGACACCGGCGCGTAGGGCCCACTGCACGTGCCCCCACCGCACCGCGTCACCTCGACCGTGCCCTGCTCACGTCCCTTGGTCAGCAGCACGTGCTGCGCCGTACCCCAGGACGCCCAGACACCGGCGATCAGGATCAGCGCCGTGACCGTGCCCATCGCCGCGAGTCGACCGAACCACAGCACGGCACGGGAGGCCTGACGGGGACGGGCAGCGGCGGCGGCTGAGGCAGGCATGGCCGGGATCATTGGCCATACCTGCGCCTTCGGTCAACTCGTCAGGAGTTGCTCATCAGGAGTTGTACGCGCTCTGCGCGCGCTCCAGCCCCTCGATCACCAGGGCCTCCACCGCGTCCGCCGCCCGGTCCACGAAGTAGTCCAGCTCCTTGCGCTCCGACGACGAGAAGTCCCGCAGCACGAAGTCCGCCACCGGCATCCGCCCCGGCGGCCGGCCGATCCCGAACCGCACCCGGTGGTAGTCCGAACCCAGGGACTTCGTGATCGACTTCAGGCCGTTGTGCCCGTTGTCCCCACCGCCCAGCTTCAACCGCAGCACGCCGTAGTCGATGTCCAGCTCGTCGTGGACCGCCACGATGTTGCCGACCGGCACCTTGTAGAAGTCCCGCAACACCGTCACCGGACCGCCCGACACGTTCATGAACGACATCGGCTTCGCCAGGATCACCCGCCGGTTGCCCGGCCCCGGCGGCCCGATCCGCCCCTCGACCACCTGCGCCTGCGCCTTGCCGTGCCGCTTGAACCGCGCCCCGATCCGCTCCGCCAGCAGATCCACCACCATGAAACCGACGTTGTGCCGGTTCGAGGCGTACTCGCCGCCCGGATTTCCGAGACCGGCCACCAGCCAGGGAGCACCCGCGTCCGTCGTCACGTCCGTGTCTCCTTCCCGTCCGTCATACCCGTCCATACATACGCGACGGCCGCTGCCCCGCGCGGGAACACCCGCACGGGAACAGCGGCCGACCAAACGTTGACCGTAGGGGGAGGATCAGGCCTCGGCGGCCGCTTCGCCCTCGCCCGCACCCTCGGCCGCGGGCTCCTCGGCCTGCGCCGCCAGGACCTGCAGCACGACGGTCTCGTCCTCGACGGTCAGCTTCACGCCGTTCGGCAGCTTGATGTCCTTGGCGTGGATCGAGGCACCGGCCTCCAGACCCGCCACCGAAACGGTGACCTGCTCCGGGATGTGCGTGGCCTCGGCCTCGACCGGCAGCGCGTCCAGGACGTACTCCAGCAGGTAGCCGCCCGGGGCCAGCTCGCCCTCGGCCTGCACCGGGACCTCGACCGACACGGTCTCGCCGCGCGTGACCAGCTGCAGGTCGACGTGCTCCAGGAAGCCCTTGATCGGGTCACGCTGGACCGACTTCGGGATCGCCAGCTCGTTGGTCTTGCCGTCGATGTCCAGCGCGATCAGCACGTTGGAGGTACGCAGCGCGAGCAGCAGCTCGTGGCCCGGCAGGGTCAGGTGGATCGGGTCCGAACCGTGGCCGTACAGCACACCGGGGACCTTGTTGTCACGACGGATACGACGCGCGGCACCCTTGCCGAACTCGGTGCGCGTCTCGGCGGTGAGCTTCACCTCGGACATGATCACTCCTCGTAGAGGTAGATACGGACGTGGTCACCCGGCCACGAACGGCCTGCTACGAAGAGCGCGTCGATAACGGACAGCCATACCCACGCCTTCGAAAAGACGAGTACGGCCTCCCTCGCCGAGCAACTTCAGCAGTCTACTCGGAGAGGAAGGCCGTACCCAAAACGATCAGGGGCCAGGCCCCGGGGACCCTGCAGAACGGTTACTGCAGAACCCTTACTGCTCGTCGAACAGGCTCGTCACCGAACCGTCCTCGAACACCTCACGCACCGCACGCGCGATCGTCGGCGCGATCGACAGCACCGTGATCTTGTCCAGCTCCAGCTCGTTCGGCGTCGGCAGCGTGTTCGTGAACACGAACTCGCTCACCTTGGAGTTCTTCAGCCGGTCCGCCGCCGGACCCGACAGCACACCGTGCGTCGCCGTCACGATGACGTCCTCCGCGCCGTGCGCGAACAGCGCGTCCGCCGCCGCGCAGATCGTGCCACCGGTGTCGATCATGTCGTCGACCAGGACACAGATCCGGCCCTTCACATCACCGACGACCTCGTGCACCGTGACCTGGTTCGCCACGTCCTTGTCGCGCCGCTTGTGCACGATCGCCAGCGGCGCACCCAGACGGTCGCACCAACGGTCCGCCACCCGCACCCGGCCGGCGTCCGGAGACACCACCGTCAGCTTCGAACGGTCCACCTTCGCACCCACGTAGTCCGCCAGCAGCGGCAGCGCGAACAGGTGGTCCACCGGGCCGTCGAAGAAGCCCTGGATCTGGTCCGTGTGCAGATCCACGGCCAGGATCCGGTCCGCACCCGCCGTCTTCATCAGGTCCGCGATCAGACGCGCCGAGATCGGTTCACGTCCCCGGTGCTTCTTGTCCTGCCGCGCGTAACCGTAGAACGGCACGATGACGGTGATGGAGCGGGCCGACGCGCGCTTCAGCGCGTCGATCATGATCAGCTGCTCCATGACCCACTTGTTGATCGGGGCCGTGTGGCTCTGGATCAGGAAGCAGTCCGCACCACGCGCCGACTCCTGATACCGCACATAGATCTCGCCGTTCGCGAAGTCGAAGGCCTTCGTCGGGACGACCCCGACACCCAGCTGCTGGGCGACCTCCTCGGCAAGCTCGGGGTGGGCGCGGCCGGAGAAGAACATCATCTTCTTCTCGCCGGTCGTCTTGATCCCGGTCACAGCACTTTCTCCTCAGAGGTTTCGCAGCTGAGCGTCACGACGCTCTCCCGGCTGGCTGCGGGGCGTCTCAGCTGGTGGGGTGCGGATGTGCACTTATCACGGTACGCCGTGTTCGACGCACCGGTTTCCGGTCAGCCTTCGCCGCCCGGCTCCGGAGACACCGCCTCGGCCGCCTTCGCCGCCGCGCTCCCCGGACGCTTCCGAGCCACCCAACCCTCGATATTCCGCTGCTGGCCACGGGCCACGGCCAGCGAACCGGGCGGCACATCCTTCGTGATCACCGAGCCGGCGGCGGTGTACGCGCCGTCCCCGACCGTGACAGGAGCCACAAACATGTTGTCCGAACCCGTACGGCAGTGCGAGCCGATGGTGGTGTGGTGCTTGTCCTGTCCGTCATAGTTCACGAACACGCTCGCGGCACCGATGTTCGAGTACTCACCGATCGTCGCGTCACCCACGTAGGAGAGGTGCGGGACCTTGGTCCCCTCGCCGATCGACGCGTTCTTCGTCTCGACGTACGTACCCACCTTGGACTTCAGTCCGAGCCGGGTACCGGGACGCAGATACGCGTACGGCCCCACCGTCGCCTCGGGACCGATGTCGGCGCCGAGGGAGACGGTGTTGTCGACGCGGGCTCCCGCACCCACACGGGTGTCGGTGAGCCGCGAGTTCGGCCCCACCTCGGACCCCTCCGCCAGGTGCGTGGAGCCGTGCAGCTGCGTCCCCGGGTGGACGACGACGTCCTGCTCGAACGTCACCGTCACGTCGACCCACGTGGTGGCCGGGTCGACGACGGTCACGCCGGCCAGCATCGCGTCGGTCAGCAGCCGGTCGTTGAGGATCCGACGGGCCTCGGCGAGCTGCACCCGGTTGTTGATCCCGGCGATCTCCCGGTGGTCACCGGCCACCGAGGCACCGACCCGGTGACCGGCCTCGCGCAGGATCCCGAGGACGTCGGTGAGGTACTCCTCGCCCTGGCTGTTGTCCGTACGAACCTTGCCGAGCGCATCGGCGAGCAGCTGCCCGTCGAAGGCGAAGACCCCGGAGTTGATCTCACGGATCGCCCGCTGCGACTCGGAGGCGTCCTTGTGCTCCACGATCGCCGTGACGGCACCCGAAGCCCCGTCCCGCACGATCCGGCCGTACCCCGTCGCGTCCGGCACCTCGGCCGTCAGCACGGTCACGGCGTTGCCGTCGGCGGAGTGGGTGGCGGCGAGCGCCCGGAGCGTCCCACCGGTGAGCAGCGGGGTGTCACCGCAGACCACGACCACGGTCCCGTCGACGGCACCGCCCAGCGCCTCCAGGCCCATCCGCACGGCGTGCCCGGTGCCGTTCTGCTGCTCCTGCACGGCGGTACGGACGTCGGGGGCGACCTCGGCGAGGTGCGCGGTGACCTTCTCGCGGGCATGCCCGACGACGACGACCAGGTTCTCGGGGTCCAGCTCACCGGCGGCGGCGAGCACATGGCCGACGAGCGAACGGCCGCACAGTGTGTGCAGGACCTTGGGTGTGGCCGACTTCATACGGGTGCCCTCACCCGCTGCGAGAACGACGACGGCTGCCGGGCGAATGGCGCTCACGGGATGCCCTTCGGCTTTGAGGGGGTGGGGGTGGACATCCGCAGGATACCGGGGTGGTTTGTGGGGGGCATGAGTGCGGGCCCTGACCGAGGGGTCAGGGCCCGAACCTTGCAGCTCCGCCAGCTGGATTCGAACCAGCACTACAGGGCTTCAAAGGCCCGCGGGCTACCAGTTACCCCATGGCGGATGGCTGCGTCAGACCATACCCGAGGAGGACGGCGTCGTGATCCCGGAGACCATGCCCGCCCACCAGCCCTCGATGCGCCGATACAGGTCGGCGCCTTGCGAGACGCGGACGACCAAGCATCCACGATAGCTATCGCCCACATTCTTGCGAACGGTCTTCGGGTTGTGCTTCTTGATTGTCGTCTTCTGGAACACGGAGACGTCCACGCCGACGAGATCGGCCCAGTAGCGTTTCGCTCCCTCGACGTCTGCGGTCACGTGGATCATGACTCGGTACTTCAGTCGATCTGGATCCACTCCCAGGAGGCGCAGCCAAGCGAGGTAGAGCTTGATCACGCCAGCATCGCTGTTGACGAAGATGACGTTCTCTCGCCGGTCATACGGCTTGTCCTTGGTGCCTTCGGCCCAGTACAGGGCGACTCCAGCCATGAACAGGTCGCGATCGGTCATGGTGCCGATACCCCGGGCAGCGGCCTCCTTTGTTTGCTGTCGCTCCTCATCGCGGATCGCCAGCTCGTGCTCCCAGCGTTTCCGCGCGGCCAACGTAGCTTGCTCCGACGGTGCTCGCCGCTCCGGCTTCGGCAGGTCCCGTACCCAAAGCGAGACCGAGCTCTTGCTGCATCCCAACTCCACCTGGATCTGGTCGTACGTCCATCCCTGAAGCCGCAGCTCCCGCGCCTGCTCCCGTACGTCGTCCTTCGCGTTCGGGCGCTTGGTCCAGGCAGGAGGCGGCTCGCCCTCCAGAAGCCGGTTGAGGATGTCGTTGTTGTCGACGTGCAGGCGGTCGCGGATCTGGCGTCGGCTGAGTCCCTCGCGCCGCAGGGCCACCGCCCGCTCCCGCAACCCTTCGAAGTCCGCGTACTTGCCATGTGGATGTGCCATACGCATACCGTCCGGCCGGAATGCTCGCCTCCGGAGCCGAACGGCGAAGGGTTCATCAGTTCGAGGGATATCGCGTCGTATCGCTTGTCGAAAGTCACCGGAAATGTGCCGCCCGGCGCCCGTAGGCTGGAGGGCATGACCACGACGGGGGAAGACCACGTACCGGCCCGGGGTGGGCCTTGGTGGTGGGACAGGCGGCGCGGTGCGGTGCTCGATGTGAGCCTCGGTGCCGTGTCCGCGTTGGAGTGCGCGGCGGAGGGGGTTCCGTTCGCGCGGGACGCCGGGATCCCGGTGGCGGCGGGGGTCGTCTTCGGGTTGCTGGCCGGTTCGGTGCTGGTGATGCGGCGCAAGTGGCCGATCGCGGTGGTGCTGGTGGCGATCGCCATCACGCCGGCCGAGATGGGCTTCCTGATGGGCATCGTCGGCCTGTACACGCTGGCGGCGTCGGAGCTGCCGCGGCGGATCATCGGCGCGCTGGCCGGCATGTCGTTGCTGGGCACGTTGATCGTGACGTACGTGCGCGTACAGCAGGACATGGCGCGGGGGGACATGGGGATCGGGGACTGGTTCCTGCCCTTCGCGTCGATCACGACCTCGCTGGGGCTGACCGCGCCGCCGTTGCTGCTGGGCCTGTACGTGGGGGCGCGGCGGCGGTTGATGGAGAGCCTGCGGGAGCGGGCGGACAGCCTGGAGCGGGAGCTCCAGTTGCTCGCGGAGCGGGCGGAGGAGCGTGCCGAGTGGGCGCGCAACGAGGAGCGGACGCGGATCGCCCGGGAGATGCACGACGTGGTCGCGCACCGGGTGAGTCTGATGGTGGTGCATGCCGCCGCGCTTCAGGCCGTGGCCCGCAAGGACCCGGAGAAGGCGGTGAAGAACGCGGCCCTCGTGGGCGACATGGGGCGCCAGGCGCTGACGGAGCTGCGGGAGATGCTCGGGGTGCTGCGCAGTGGTGGGGACGGCGGGCGCGGGGAGCGGCCGTCGGTGCCGTTGGCCGCGGTCGGGGTCGCCGCCGCCGCGGCTGCCTCACGGGCGGTGGACGACGGCGAGCGGTCGGCCGACGGGCCGTGTCTGTCCGAGCTGGACGAGTTGATCGGGCAGTCGGAGGCGGCCGGGATGGTCGTGGATCTGTCCGTGGAGGGGGAGGTGCGGTCGTATGCGGGGGTCGTGGAGTCGACGGCGTTCCGGGTGGTCCAGGAGGCGTTGACGAACGTGCACAAGCATGCGGCGGGTGCGAAGACGTATGTGCGGCTCGCGCATCGGGTGTCGGAGATCGCGATGCAGGTGGAGAACGAGCCGCCGCCGGAGGCGTCGTCGGAGGCGTCGGCGGCGCGGTTGCCGTCGGGTGGCAATGGGCTGGTGGGGATGAAGGAGCGGGTGTCCGCTCTGGGGGGTGTGTTCGTGTCGGGGCCGACGGATGCGGGGGGTTTCCGGGTGTCGGCGGTGATTCCGGCGTCGTAGGCGTGCGGTGCCCGCGCCGGGTCAGCCCGTGGTGAGGCGGGCCGGCTGGGTGCCGGCGACGAGGGCGGCGAGGGCCTGGTCGATGTCGGGGCCGAGGTACCAGTCGCCGGTGTGGTCGAGGGCGTAGACGCGGCCGTCGGTGTCGATGGCGAGGAGGGCCTGGCTGTCGGTCTCGGTGCCGAGCGGGCAGGTCTGGGTGTCGAGGGCGCGGCCGAGGTCGCCGAGGGTGCGGGCCATGTGGAGGCCGTGCAGGGGGTCCAGGTGCAGGGTGGCGGGGGCGATCTGGCGGCCGGGTCCGGTGGGGGCGATGTGGAGGCCGCCGAATTCGGCCCAGGCCTCGACGGCGGCGGGGAAGACGGTGTGCCGGTGTCCGGCGGGCGAGGTGTGGTCGCGCAGGGTGTCGGCCCAGATCTCGGCCTGTTTGATGTCCCAGCGTCCGGGTTGCCAGCCGGCGTCGCGCAGGGCGGCGTCGACGGGGACGGAAAAGCGGGTGGTGGAGGTGCGGTCGGCGTGCATCTGCCCTTGGTTCGTTTCGGTCGTCGTTGCTCGGTGTCGGGCGGGGTCAGTCCTCGTGTGCGGTCGGGTCGACGACGCGGACGCCGAAGTGGGCGCTGAGGGCGGTGCAGGCGCGGCAGGGTGGGGCGAAGCTGCCGTGGAGGGGGTCGCCGTCCTCGCGGATGCGGCGGGTGGTGAGTTTGGCGTGTTTGAGGGCTTTGCGCGCTTCGCCGTTGGTCATGGGTTTTCGGGAGGCGCGTTTGCTGCGGGCGGCGTCGGCGGCGGTGAGGTGGCGTGAGATGAGGATGGCTTCGGCGCAGCGGCCGGTGTAACGGTCGCGTTGGCCGCTGGTGAGGGTGTCGAGGAAGTCCTGGACCAGGTGGTGCAGGGCGGGGGGTGTGTCGGCGCGGGTGGCGGTGCCGGTGAGGGTGGTGCCCCGGACGGAGAGTGCGGCGGCGACGGTGGGGAGGATGCCGTCGCGGCGGTGGTGGAGGGTGGGGGCGTGGGGGGCCGCGGTGGCGCTCCAGCCGATGCGGGGGTCGCCGCTGCCGGCGTCGTCGGACCGGCCGGTGTGCGGTCCCGTCTGTGTCGCACTCATGATCATTTTCCCCTCCTGAGCATCCCCCCGGAGGTCACAGGGTGCCAAATGGCGTGGCTGCTGCGGAAGCTGGGGCGTGGCGACACGCCCGGGTATGGGCGGTGTGTCACGAGAGGGTGACGGCTGGTCACGGAAGCGGAGGGGCGGGTGTCAGGTGTGGTGTCCGGTGCCGGTGACCGGGTTCGTCGTACCGCATAGGCTGTCGGCACCGCGATCGCGTGCGGTGAATCAGGCAGTTCAGACAGTGCAGACAGATCAGACAGACGCCGCAGGGGGCAACCGCCATGACGACAGGTCGGCTCGGGCAGCAAGCCGCGCCGCCGAACGCGGCCTATGCCGGGCAGGTCGTGCATTTCCCGGATCCGGTGCGGGCGGCCCGTCACCCGAGAGGGGTACGGGTGGACGAAGGCGGTTACCCCGTCTTCGCGCCGTACGCCCGTGCGGTCGCGGAGATCGCGGAGCCGCCGGAGGGGTTCGGGGTCGACGAACTGCGGCTGACGGACTACGTGTCGGCGAACGCGGCGCTGTCGGCGTCGGGGCACGAGCTGTGGGACACGGTGCCCGCGGTGGCGACGCCGCACGGCTGGACGTGGCACCACGTGGCCGGGTCGCGGCGGATGGAGCTGGTCCCGGTCGAGGTGAAGGCGCTGCTGCGGCATCACGGCGGGATCGCCACGGCGGCGGTGGACCAGGGCAAGCGCGGCACGCGGCCGTTGCAGGAGACGCGTCCGGCGCACTTCGGGCTGCCGAAGTCGGGCCTGGCGGTGTCGGAGCAGCAGGTGCAGGGGGTCGAGGAGGACCTCGGATACCGGCTGCCCGGCGCGTACCGGTCGTTCCTGAAGGCGGCGGGTGGTTGCGCGCCGGTGGGCACGGCGCTCGATGCGGAGCTGGGGCTGCTGGTGGACCAGCCGTTCTTCACGGTGCGTGAGGAAGCGGCGGTCAATGACCTGGTGTACGTCAACAAGTGTCTGCGGGACCATCTGACGAAGGACTATCTGGGCGTCGCGTTCGTCCAGGGGGGTCTGCTCGCGGTGAAGGTGAAGGGCGAGCGGATCGGTTCGGTGTGGTTCTGCGCGTACGACGACGCGCGGGACGTGGATCCGTCGTTGCCGCCGGCGGAGCGGGTGGAGCGGTTGCTGCTGCCGTGCGGTGAGGACTTCGACGCGTTCCTGTCGCGGCTGGCGGGTTCTCCGCCGGAGCTGGAGACGGTGGCGAACCTGATGGTGGACGGCGGGTTCGCGCGTGCGGTGCCCGTGGCGTCGGCGTCGGTAGGGGAGTGAGCTGGCGATGGTGACGTACGCGCAGGCGCAGGAGCGCGCGGAGGAGTGGGTCAACGGCGAGCTGCCGGCATACCAGCACCGTGAGGTGCGGGTGCGGGAGTTCGACCTCGGATTCGTGGTGTGGGCCGAGGACCGTGCGGACGGGCCGCGTTCGGACGGCGGTGCGCAGCGGCTGGTGCTCGCGCGGGACAGCGGTGAGGCGACGCTGTGGCCGGCGCTGCCGGTGGGCGAGGTGATCCGCCGGTACGAGGAGGAGTACGGCCGTCCCGACGCGGCCGGGGAGCCGGCGCCGGCTCCTGCGGCGCGGGTGGACCTGAACCAGACGTCGTTCCTGTTGACTCCGCCGGAGTGGTTGCAGGAGGCGGCGGACAAGCTGGGGATTCCGGACCGGCGGCGGGGGGAGCACGACAGCGCCGGTGGGGACACCGGTGGTGCGGGTGGCGCGGGTGCGCTTCCCGAGACGCAGGCGGGGGTGCCGACGGGGTCTGCGGCGCCTGGCGCGCCTGCCGCGGCTTCGGCGGAGGGGCAGGGGCAGGGGCAGGGGCAGGGAAGTGGTGCCGCGTGGCCGGCTGCCGGTGCGCCTGCGGCGCCCGCCGCGCCTGCCGCTTCGGCGGAGGCGCAGAACAGTGGTGCGGCCTGGCCGGCCGCCGGGGGCAGTGGGGCCGGTGCGGGTGCCGTGCCGGGTGCGCCTGCCGGGGCGACGCCCTGGGCGGGGACGGACACCAACGCGGACGCCGGTGAGGACCGTTCCGTACCGCTGCCCGAGACCGTGTTCGCGCCGCCGCTCAGCGGGGTGGACGGTACGCCTCCGCCCTCGGCGACGCCGGACGCCAAGACGGCGCTGATGTCGGGCGGCAGCCAGCTTCCGCCGACGGCGCTCACGCCGGCCCTCGACGACCCGAACGCGTCGGCCGCGTCCACGGGGGCGAGTACGCCGCCGTCCGCGTCGCCGACGCCGGCCGGTCCGGGTGTTCCGCCGTTCGCGCCCCCGGCCGGTCCGGGTACGCCGCCGTCCGTGCCCCCGGCCGGTCCGGGTGTGCCGCCGTCCGCGTCGCCGACGCCGGCCGGTCCGGGTGTGCCGCCCGCCGGCCCGGGCGCCTCCGCGACGCCCGCCCGGCCGCTCGCGGCGAACGCCGGGGACATCGCCGACGCCGCGACCAGCAAGGCGGCGCCCCCGCCGCGCCGGGGCGGTGGTTCGACCACGCCTCCTCCGCCGAGTGCCCCGGGGACGCCGGGCGCGCGGCCGGGGAGTACGCCTCCGCCCTCGGCGGGCGGTTACGTGCCGACGCAGTTGGTGTCTTCGCTCGGTCCGGAGGGCCCCGGCGGTCCGGGTACGCCGCCTCCGCCGAGCGCTCCGCAGCCCCCCGCGGGGCCGGGCACACCGCCGCCGCCCAGCGTCCCCGGTGGGACGCCGCCGGGTGGGATGCACCATGCCGCCACGATGCTGGCCGACCCGGGCCGGACGGGCGGCGGGACGCCTCCGCAGCCCGGCCCGCCCGCGCCACCCGGCCCTCCCGGTGCCCCGGGGGCCCCGGGTGCGCCGGCCGGTCCGGGTACGCCGCCGCCCCCCTCCGCTCCCGGTGCGCCCGGTGCGGGGCAGGGCTCCGCAGGCGGCGCGGGCGGTGCCGTGCACCACGCGCAGACCATGCTGGCCTCGCCGTCGGTGGGCGGCCCCGGCATGCCTCTGCCGCCCCCGGCCGCGCCCGGCGTTCCTCCGGGCGCCCCGGGTGTTCCGGGCGCTCCGGGTGTCCCCCAGCCCATGCCGCCCGGCGCGATGCCGCCGCCCGGTCAGCCGGGCGGGCCGGGGCAGCCGCCGGCGTACGGCTACCCGCAGCAGTCCACCGGTCTGCCGACCGTCGGTCCGGGCTACCAGGCCGTTCTGCGCTACCGCGCGCACGACGGGTCCGAGCAGCAGCTGATCCGGCGTTCGGCGCCGGGCACGCCGCACCCGGAGTGGCAGATCTTCCACGAGCTGCGCTCCATGAACGTGCCGCCGGACCAGGTGCTGGAGCTGCACACCGAGCTGGAGTCGTGCGAGCTCCCCGGTGCGTACTGCGCGCGGATGATCCGGGAGCAGTGGCCGCAGGCGCGGATCACCTCGATCGCGCCGTACGGCACGGACCACGCCAGCCGGCAGCAGGGCATGCAGCAGTTGCTGGCGCACCAGGGCGAGCTGCACCAGGTGGCCGACGGGCCGGCGCGTCCGGCGCCGGTGCGTGCGCCGCTGCCGCAGGTGCAGCCGGTGCCGCCGATCCCGCCGGAGGCGATCGGGCAGGAGCTGGCGGGCGCGTTCGGGCCGGGTGTCTTCCGGTTCGAGCAGGCCGCGGTGTCCCGGCAGGGTGTGCCGCCGGTCGTGGCGCACACGCTGGTGGCGGCGGGTCTGCCGATGGACATGGGGCCGTTCTTCTGGGCGCAGGCCCAGCCGGGCCGGCCGGTGCCGACGCTGGCGGAGCTGGCGGCCGAGCGAGGCGTGCAGCCGTCCTCGGACGCGGGCTCGTACCTCGTCGTGGGCAGTGACTTCGGCCGGGCGATCTGTGTGCAGTACGGCACGGCGGCCATCGTGGCGGTGCCGGTGGAGGCGGGGCCGGGCGGTGCGCCCGTGCCGCCGCAGTTCGTCAACACGGGGCTGCCGGAGTTCGCGCGCTGCCTGGCGCTGCTGGGCCGGATGTGGCGGCTGCGGTTCGGTCTGAACCAGGAGCAGGCGGGGCGCTGGACGGTGGATTTCCAGGCCCAGCTGGCCTCGCTGGACCCGGCGGCGCTCGGTTCGCCGGAGAGCTGGTGGTCGGTGCTGCTGGAGCAGATGTGGGACGGGCTGCTGTGAGGCGGCGCCGCCGCTGACGTACCCGACGGGCGGGGCCCGGTCGACCTGTGAGGCGACCGGGCCCCGCCCGTTTCCCTGCGGTGTGTCGCATTATGAGGGCTTACGGAAAATCCATAAAGTCTGTTAAGTCCAATTAGTGTGGCAGGTTCACCACAGGGGTGATGAGCATGAGCAGCGCATCGGCGCCTCCTCACGGCTTCGTGCCCGTACGCGGACGCGAGCGCGGCTACCGTCCCGAACAGGTGGAGGCGTGTGCCGAGGCCCTCTCCCGGGAGCGCGACGCCGGGTGGGAGAGGGCCGCCCGGCTCACCGTGCTCGCCCGTGAGATGGGTGCGGAGCTGGAGCGGCTGCGGGAGGTGGTGGCGGGGCTCGCCCCGCAGCGGTACGAGACGCTCGGGGAGGGCGCCCGGCGCCTCTTCCGGCTCGGGGAGGAGGAGGCCGCGGCGGTACGGGAGCGCGCGCGGCGTGCGGCGGAGGACCTGGTGGAGGAGGCGCGGGCCTACGCGACCGGCGTGCACGAGAGCGCGCAGGCGCACGCCGACGCCGTACGCGCCGAGGCCGACGAGTGGGCCCGGCAGCGGCTGCTCGCGGCGCGTGCGGAGGCCGACGAGGTGCGGATCGCGGCGCGGCGCGAGGTGAGGGAGGGGCGGGCGGAGGCCCTGGCCGCGGTGCGTGAGGTGCGCAGGCGCACCACCGTGTTCGACGAGCAGAACAGGGAGTACGCCGAACGGTGGGCCGCGGCCGAGCGGGCGGAGGCCGAACGGGTGACGGCGCAGGACACGCACCACGCGGAACTGGTGGCGCGCGCCGAGGAGGGGGTGCGCGCGGCGGAGCGGGCCCTGGCGGACGCCGAGGTGGCGGACGGGCGGTGGCAGGAAGCGGCCCGGGCCCGGGCGGCCGAGGTGGTCGCCGAGGCCCGGCTGCGCGCGGAGCGGATCGCCCAGGAGACGGAGCGGGTGCTGCGCGAACACGGGGACCGCTGGGACGACGTGCACGCCCACATGGCCTCCGCGCGCTACAGCATCAGGTCGCTGACGGCGCGCGCGGCGGAGTGACCCCGGCCCCGCACCGCGCCCCCCGCCGCCGTCGTCGTCACTCGCCCCTGCGCACCGCTCCCGCCAGGAGCCCCGCCTCCAGAGCCTCGTAGCGTCGGCGCTGTTCCCGCGTGCGTTCGCGGCCGGAGGTCACCGTGCCCAGCCAGCCGCAGAGGAAGCCGGCCGGGATGGAGACCAGGCCGGTGGTGGTGAACGGGAACCAGTTGAAGTCGGCGTCGGGGAAGGCGGCCACCGGGGTGCCGGAGACCAGGCTGGTGCCCGGCATCAGGGCGAACACCGTGACGGAGCCGCCGATCAGCGTCCACAACAGGCCCCTGCGGGTGAAGCGGCGCCAGAAGAGGCTGTAGACCAGCGCGGGGCACAGGGCCGAGGCGCCCAGGCAGAAGGAGAGGGTGGCCAGCGGCTGCAGGCTGCGGTGCTGCACCAGCGTCGCCAGGGCGATGGCGGGGACGCCGACGGCCAGCGCCGACAGCCGGGCGAGGGTCATCTCCCGGCGCGGTGACAGCTCGCGCACCCGGGTCGCGAAGACATCGTGCGCCAGGGAGTTGGCGCAGGCGAGGATCATGCCGGCCACCGAGGCGAGCAGCGTGAGGAACAGGGCCGCGCTGACCGTGGTGAACAAGAACGTCTCCACCGTCGTCACCTCGGCCCCGAAGGCCGCCCGGGAGCCCAGCAGGAAGGCGGTGTTGCCCGCGGGGTCGAGCCCGGCGATCGTGTCCCGTCCGACCAGCGCGGTCGCCCCGAACCCGACCACCGTGACGACGAGCACGAACAGCGCCACCAGGGACACCGCCCAGGACATCGACCGGCGTACCTGGCGGGCGCTGGAGGCGGTGTACATGCGCATGGTGACGTGCGGCAGACAGGCCCCGCCGAGTACCACCGCCAGCTGCGAGGAGACCATGTCCAGGCCCGGCAGGGGCCCGGCGGCGTACTCCAGGCCGGGGTGCAGGAAGGCCTGCCCCGCGCCGCTGCCCCGGGCGGCGGCGTCGAAGAGGGCGCCGGGGTTCCAGTCGAACCGGTTCAGGATCAGTACGGTGATCAGGGCGCCCGAGCCCAGCAGCATCACGATCTTCAGGATCTGGATGAGGGCGGTGCCCTTCATCCCGCCGATCGCCGCGTAGCTGATCATCAGCGCGCCCAGACCGATGATGCAGCCCGTCTGCACGGTCTCGCTGGTGAACCCGAGGAGGAACGACAGCAGTTGGCCGGTGCCGGCCAGCTGGACCAGCATTATCGGCAGCAGCGCGGCGATGGTGACCACGCAGGCGGTGATCCGTACGCTCCGGCTCGGCGTGCGCCGGGCCAGTACGTCGCCCATGGTGAACCGGCCCGCGTTGCGCAGCGGTTCGGCCATCAGGAACATGAGCAGCAGCAGGGACAGCGCGGTGCTCAGGGCGAGGACCACCCCGTCGTAGCCGAACAGCGCGATCACGCCGCAGGTGCCGAGGACGGTCGCCGCGGAGATGTAGTCGCCCGCGATCGCCAGGCCGTTGCGCATCGGGGACAGGGAGCTGTAGCCGGTGTAGAACTCGTCCAGGTCGTCCCGGTCGGGGCCGGTCATCACGCACAGCAGCAGGGTGATCGTCGCGACGGCCGTGAAGGCGACCAGGGCCATCGACTGGGTGTTGTCGCTGAAGCCCGTCATCGGGTCGCCTCCCGTCGCGCGGCCGCTTCGCTCTCCTTGCGGATGCGGTCCGCGAGCGGGTCGACGCCCCGGCGTGCGGTGTGCTCGTACACGGCGATCGCGAGCCAGGTGACGGGCAGTTGCAGCAGCGCGAGGAGGAGGCCGAGGGGCAGCCCGTCGGTGACGTCGTGGGTCAGGGACGACGGGGCGAACGCCGACAGGCAGAGGAAGGCGAGGAAGTAGCCGAGTGCGGTGAACGTGGCGGTGCGGCGTTGCCGTCGGTAGGCGGTGCGCAGCGTCCGCACGTCGCTGTGGTGCCCGCGGTGGTCGGCGCGGTGCCCGGTCGGGGGCTGCCAGGGGTGGGTGGCGTACGGCGACGGGTGGGGGGAGTAGGGGGGTGGGGGCCGGTGCGGGTACGGGTCGTGGGACATCCCGTTGCTCCTTGCGTGGCTCGGGTCCGGTGCGGCGGACCGCAGGGAGTGGGGGGTGCGGTGCGGGCCACGCACGCTACTCGCCGGTACTGGGCCGCGAGAGGTTTTCGCCGAACTGAGTGGTCGGTACGGACGGGATGCGCTGACGCCGTTGATCGTGCCCAGCCGTCGCGGGCCGCGGCGTTGCCCCGGCACAACGCGTCGCGGTGTGCGGTCAGTCCGCGCGGACCGGGAACTTCCGTGGCGCCACCACCAGCAGCACCAGGAACGCCAGCGCCGCCGCGGCCGCCGCACCCAGGTAGACGGCGTGCACGGCGTCGGCGATCGCCCGCCGCACGGACTCGCCGGCGGTGCCCGCGTCCAGCGCCCGGGTCACGGAGTCGAGGTCGCCGGTGGCCGGGTCGCCCGTCCCGCCGAGCCGTGCGGCCAGCACCCCGTTGGCGATCGCGCCGAAGGCGGCCGCGCCGATCGTCTGTCCGGTCTGCCTGCAGAAGAGGACGGAGGCGGTCGCCGTGCCCCGCTCCGACCAGCCGACCGTGGACTGCACGCCGACAATGAGCGGCAGCTGGAAGAGGCCGAGCGCGGCGCCGAGCAGCAGCATCAGCAGGGTCGGCTGCCAGGCCTCGCCGGGATAGGGCAGGAAGGGGAAGGCGAACAGGATCATGGACGCGGCGCCGATGCCGAGCATCGCCGTGTTGCGGAAGCCGATCCTGCGGTACACGTGCTGGCTCAGGGCCGCCGACACCGGCCAGCTCAGCGTCCACACGGACAGCACGAAACCGGCGGCCACGGGGGCCAGGCTCAGCACCGACTGGGCGTAGGTGGGCAGGAAGACGGTCGGCGCCACCATCAGCACGCCCAGCGCGCCCAGCGCCAGGTTCACCGCGGCGATCACCCGGCGGCGCCACACCCAGCCGGGGATGATCGGCTCCGCCGCCCGGCGCTCGATCACCACCACGGCCGCCAGTAGCGCGAGGCCCGCCCCGAACAGGCCGAGCGAGGGCGCCGACAGCCACGGCCACGCCACCCCGCCCTGCACCAGCGCGGTCAGCAGGACGCCGCCGCACGCGAACACGGCCAGCGCGCCCGCCCAGTCGACACGCGCGCGCATACCGGACGGCGACTCCCGCGCGGGCTCGTGCAGGTGACGGACGATCAGCCACAGGGCGAGCGCGCCGACCGGCAGGTTGATGAGGAAGATCCAGCGCCAGTCGGCGTACGCGGCCAGCACGCCGCCGAGTCCGGGGCCCGCGATCGCGGACACCGCCCATACCGTGGACAGCCGCGCCTGGATCCTGGGCCGCTCCTCGAGCGGGTACAGGTCGGCGGCGAGCGTCTGCACCGTGCCCTGGAGGGCGCCGCCGCCCAGGCCCTGGAGGATGCGGAAGGCGATCAGCGCGCCCATGTTCCAGGCGAGCGCGCACAGCAGGGAGCCGAGGAGGAACAGCGACGCCCCCACCACCAGGACCGGCTTGCGGCCGAAGGTGTCGGAGAGCTTGCCGTAGACGGGCAGCGTGACGGTGACGGCCAGCAGGTAGCCGGAGAAGAGCCAGGAGAAGAGGGAGAAGCCGCCGAGGTCGCCGACGATCTGCGGAACGGCGGTGGAGACGATGGTGGAGTCGAGCGCGGACAGCGCCATCGCCAGCATCAGGGCGGCGACGACGGCGCCCCGCCGGTCCGGGCCCGCGCCGGGTGCGGCCTCGTGCACCGCGGGACTGATGCCGCCCACCCGGGTCCCTCCTCTTTTGTGTTCCCCTTGCATCCATCTGCCGGGGTCAGCTTCCCACTTGAACCTGACGTCGCGGGAGGGTGGACGCTCGATGCGTCGCAGGGAGGAGCCAACCCCGAGACCGGCTCCGCCGTTGGGTGGACTGCCCCTAGGGGTACCTCCGTACTACGGGTCGGGGAGGGTTCGTACCGACGGAGGACGAGAGGGCCCGGCGGGGTCCTTAATCTGGCTTTACGCCGTTAGGGCCTGTCTGACAATTCCCGCCTGCCCCGCGGCGTCTGGCACGCACGCTCGCCGCGTTGCCGAACCGCCCACGTGGCTCCGCCACGAGGGCGCTCCGGCGCCTTGCGATCGCACGCACCAGACGCCGCGGGGCCCGCCCTCCGGGCGGACGACGGGAATGGTCAGACAGGCCCTAGGGGCGGCGAACCGGACCCGCGGGGGTGGGGTTTTCCCCAGCAGAAGACTGCGCTGAGCACCAGCGCGGCCGACCCCCGCTTCCGGCCAGACTCTTCGACGTAGCAAGCGACACCCTCAGACGTAGCAGCGACATGTTCACCGGTACCGCTCGGCGGGCACCGACGGCACCCACGGCTCACTCGATGACCGACATAGGAGACTTGCCATGACATCGGCCGTAACCATTCCCCGGCACGGGAGCACTGGAGGACGTACGGCCGTTGCCGCGCGAGCGCGGCAGGTCGTGAAGGCGTACGGAACGGGCGAGACCCGGGTCGTCGCCCTCGACCACGTCGACGTGGACATCGCCCGTGGCCAGTTCACCGCGATCATGGGTCCGTCGGGGTCCGGCAAGTCCACGCTGATGCACTGCCTGGCCGGCCTGGACACGGTGACCAGCGGCAACATCTACCTGGACGAGACCGAGATCACCGGCCTGAAGGACAAGAAGCTCACGCAGCTGCGCCGGGACCGGATCGGCTTCATCTTCCAGGCGTTCAACCTGCTCCCGACGCTGAACGCGCTCGAGAACATCACGCTGCCCATGGACATCGCCGGTCGCAAGTACGACCGCGCGTGGCTGGACCGGGTCGTGGAGACCGTGGGGCTCGCCGGGCGGCTCAAGCACCGGCCGACCCAGCTCTCCGGCGGCCAGCAGCAGCGGGTCGCGGTGGCGCGGGCCCTGGCCGCCCGGCCCGAAATCATCTTCGGTGACGAGCCGACCGGAAACCTCGACTCGCGCGCCGGCGCCGAAGTACTGGGCTTCCTGCGCCAGTCGGTCACCGACCTGGGCCAGACCATCGTCATGGTCACCCACGACCCGGTGGCCGCCAGCTACGCGGACCGGGTGCTGTACCTCGCCGACGGCCGGATCGTGGACGAGATGCACAAGCCGACCGCGGACGCCGTCCTCGACCGCATGAAGGACTTCGACGCCCGGGGGCGCACGTCATGACCGTCGTCAAGACCTCGATGCGCAACTTCTTCGCGCACAAGGGCCGCATGGCGCTCTCGGCGGTGGCGGTGCTGCTGTCGGTCGCGTTCGTCTGCGGCACCCTGGTGTTCACGGACACGATGAACACCACCTTCGACAAGCTCTTCGCGGTCACCTCGTCCGACGTGACGGTCTCCCCGAAGGACGCCGAGGCCGAGGACGACCCGCAGAACGGGGTGCCCGAGTCGCTGCCGGCGTCCACGCTGGAGAAGATCCGCTCGGTCGACGGCGTGGAGTCCGTCGAGGGCGCGGTCGTCTCGATGAACGTGACCGTCGTCAACGCCGACAACGACAACGTGGGGGCCACCAGCGGCGCCCCCACCCTCGCGGGGAACTGGACCAAGAACGACCTGCGGTCCATGGAGATCACCTCGGGCCACGCCCCGCGCGGCCCGACCGAGACGATGGTCGACTCCGACACCGCCGACAAGCACGACCTGAAGATCGGCGACGAACTGCGCACCATCGCGCAGACCGGTGACTTCAAGGCGAGGATCGTCGGTATCGCCTCCTTCACCGTCACCAACCCCGGTGCCGCGGTCGTCTACTTCGACACCGCCACCGCCCAGCGCCAACTGCTCGGCGGCCCGGACCGGTTCAGCCAGTTCAACGTCACCGCAGCCGCCGGTGTCACCGACGCGCAGCTCAAGCAGAGCGTCTCCGGCGCGCTGGGCGACACGTTCAAGATCCAGACGGCCAAGGAGACGTCCGACGAGGGCCGCAAGGACGTCGGCGAGTTCATGAACGTCATCAAGTACGCCATGCTCGGTTTCGCCGGCATCGCGTTCCTGGTCGGCATCTTCCTGATCATCAACACCTTCTCCATGCTGGTCGCCCAGCGCACCCGCGAGATCGGCCTGATGCGGGCCATCGGCTCCTCCCGCCGCCAGGTCAACCGCTCCGTGCTGGTCGAGGCGCTGCTCCTCGGCATCGTCGGCTCCGTCCTCGGCGTCGCCGCCGGTGTCGGCATCGCCGTCGGCCTGATGAAGCTGATGTCGGCCGCGGGCATGAACCTGTCCACCGACGACCTGACCATCAAGACGGCGACACCCGTGGTCGGCCTGGTCCTCGGCATCGTCGTCACCGTCCTCGCCGCCTACCTGCCCGCCCGCCGCGCCGGCAAGGTCTCCCCGATGGCCGCCCTGCGCGACGCCGGTACGCCGGCCGACGGCAAGGCCGGCTGGATACGCGGCCTGATCGGCCTGGTCCTCACCGGCGCCGGTGTCGCGGCCCTGCTCACGGCGGCGGGCGCCGACAAGGCGAGCGAGGGTTCGATGATGCTCGGCGCGGGCATCGTGCTCTCCCTCATCGGCTTCGTCGTCATCGGCCCGCTGCTGGCCGGCTTCGTGGTCCGGGTGATCAGCGCGGTGCTGCTGCGGGCCTTCGGTCCGGTGGGCCGCCTGGCCGAGCGCAACGCCCTGCGCAACCCGCGCCGCACCGGCGCCACGGGCGCCGCCCTGATGATCGGCCTGGCGCTGGTCGCCTGCCTCTCCGTCGTCGGCTCCTCGATGGTCGCCTCGGCCACCAGCGAGCTCGACAAGACGGTCGGCGCGGACTTCATCGTCCAGGGCAACCAGCGGATCGTGCCGCAGGCCGAGAAGGCCATGCAGGACACACCCGGCCTGGAGCACGTCACCCGCTACAAGATGCTCGACGCCACGCTCACCTCGCCCGACGGCAGGACGGACGACGACGGCATCACGGCCGCCGACCCGACGTACGCCGAGGACGTGAACCGCGCGACGACGGCGGGCAAGCTCACCGCCGCCTACGCCACGGACGCCATGTCGGTCGGCTCGGACTACGCGACGAAGCACGGCGTGCGGGTCGGCGACACGATCTCCGTCGCCTTCAAGGGCGGCGAGACCGCGAAGCTGAAGGTCGCCGCGATCACCAGCGACGACGTGGCCATCGACCAGGGCGCCCGGTACATCAGCATCGAGACGATGCGGAAGTACCTCCCGGCCGACAGCATCCCGCCGAACATGATCATGTTCGCCAAGGCCGCGGACGGCCAGAGCGAGCAGGCGTACGCGGCGCTGAAGAAGGCGCTGGACGCGTACCCGCAGTACCAGGTGCGCGACCAGACCGACTACAAGCAGGAGCTGAAGGACCAGGTCGGCCAGCTGCTGAACATGGTCTACGGCCTGCTCGCCCTGGCGATCATCGTCGCGATCCTCGGTGTGGTGAACACCCTGGCCCTGTCGGTGGTCGAGCGGACCCGCGAGATCGGCCTGATGCGGGCGATCGGCCTCTCCCGCCGCCAGCTGCGCCGGATGATCCGCATGGAGTCCGTCGTCATCGCCCTCTTCGGAGCCCTGCTGGGCCTGGGCCTGGGCATGGGCTGGGGCGCCACGGCGCAGAAGCTGCTCGCCCTGGAGGGCCTGAACGTCCTCGACATCCCCTGGCCGACGATCATCGGCGTCTTCATCGGCTCGGCCTTCGTGGGCCTGTTCGCCGCGCTGGTCCCGGCGTTCCGGGCGGGCCGCATGAACGTCCTGAACGCCATCGCGACGGAGTAGTACCCGACCCGTCAGCCACCGCACACGGGGGTTGCGGGGGAGCGCCCGGCGCCGGAAGTCCACAGGACTCCGGCGCCGGGCGCATGTCTTTGGCCCGCTTCTTGGCCCACCGAGTCGGGCGGTGGCTGGGCACAGGCCGGGGGTCCAGGGGGGGTGGAGCCCTCTGGTACGGCCACCGCGGCGCCGGCCACCACGCACCCGGCGTCGTCCACAGCCCCCAGCGCACGCGAGCGCAGCGTCGTACGCTGGACACCCCCGGCCCTCGCACCGCCGGGTTACTCGTGTTGTCCACCCCAGCATCCAGGACGGAAGCGCCCCCTCCATGAGCCTGCACGGTCTGCTCGACGCCGTCGTCAAGGACACCGCCCTCGCGGAAGCGATCTCGGCGGCCGCAGACGGCAACCGCATGCACGTCGACCTGGTCGGCCCGCCCGCCGCCCGCGCCTTCTCGGTCGCCGCGCTGGCCCGCGAGACGGGCCGCCCCGTGCTGGCGGTGACGGCGACGGGACGCGAGGCCGAGGACCTGGCCGCGGCCCTGCGTTCGCTGCTGCCGCCCGAGGGTGTCGTGGAGTACCCCTCCTGGGAGACCCTCCCGCACGAGCGGCTCAGCCCTCGCAGCGACACCGTCGGCCGCCGCCTCGCCGTCCTGCGCCGCCTGGCCCACCCGCGCCCCGACGACCCCGAGACCGGCCCGGTCTCCGTCGTCGTCGCGCCCGTACGCTCCGTGCTCCAGCCGCAGGTCAAGGGCCTCGGCGACCTGGAGCCGGTCGCCCTGCGCACGGGACAGACCGCCGATCTGAACGAGGTCGTCGAGGCCCTCGCGGCCGCCGCGTACGCGCGCGTGGAGCTGGTCGAGAAGCGCGGCGAGTTCGCCGTACGCGGCGGCATCCTGGACGTCTTCCCGCCCACCGAGGAACACCCCCTGCGCGTCGAGTTCTGGGGCGACGACGTCGAGGAGATCCGCTACTTCAAGGTCGCCGACCAGCGCTCCCTGGAGATCGCCGAACACGGCCTGTGGGCCCCGCCCTGCCGCGAGCTGCTGCTCACCGACGACGTGCGCGAGCGCGCCCGCGCCCTCGCCGAGGACCACCCCGAGCTGGGCGAACTGCTCGGCAAGATCGCCGAGGGCATCGCCGTCGAGGGCATGGAGTCCCTGGCCCCGGTCCTCGTCGACGACATGGAACTGCTGCTGGACGTGCTGCCCAAGGGCGCCATGGCCGTCGTCTGCGACCCGGAGCGGGTGCGGACCCGCGCCGCCGACCTGGTGGCCACGTCGCAGGAGTTCCTCCAGGCGTCCTGGGCCGCCACCGCGGGCGGCGGAGAGGCGCCCATCGACGTCGACGCGGCCTCCCTGTGGTCCATCGCGGACGTCCGCGAGCGGGCCCGCGAGCTGGACATGATGTGGTGGTCGGTGTCGCCGTTCGCCGCCGACGACGCGCTCGAGGACGCCGACACCCTCAAGCTCGGCATGCACGCCCCCGAGACCTACCGCGGCGACACCGCCAAGGCGCTCGCCGACACCAAGGGCTGGCTCGCCGACGGCTGGCGCGCGGTCTACGTCACCGAGGGCCACGGCCCGGCCGCCCGCACCGTCGAGGTCCTCGGCGGCGAGGGCATCGCCGCCCGCCTGGACGGCGACCTGGACGTGCTCAGCCCCTCCGTCGTGCACGTCTCCTGCGGCTCGATCGACTACGGCTTCGTCGACCAGGCCCTCAAGCTCGCCGTGCTCACCGAGACCGACCTGACCGGCCAGAAGGCCGCCGGCCGCGAGGGCGCCCGGATGCCGGCCCGGCGCCGCAAGACCATCGACCCGCTCACCCTCGAGGCGGGCGACTACATCGTCCACGAGCAGCACGGCGTGGGCCGCTACATCGAGATGGTCCAGCGCACCGTGCAGGGCGCCACCCGCGAGTACCTGGTCGTGGAGTACGCCCCCGCCAAGCGCGGCCAGCCCGGCGACCGGCTCTACATCCCCACCGACCAGCTGGAGCAGATCACCAAGTACGTCGGCGGCGAGGCCCCCACCCTGCACCGCCTCGGCGGCGCCGACTGGACCAAGACCAAGGCCCGCGCGAAGAAGGCGGTCAAGGAGATCGCCGCCGACCTGATCAAGCTCTACAGCGCGCGGATGGCGGCGCCCGGTCACGCCTTCGGGGCGGACACGCCCTGGCAGCGGGAGCTGGAGGACGCCTTCCCCTACGCCGAGACCCCGGACCAGCTCACCACCATCGCCGAGGTCAAGGAGGACATGGAGAAGACGGTCCCCATGGACCGCCTGATCTGCGGCGACGTCGGCTACGGCAAGACGGAGATCGCCGTCCGCGCCGCCTTCAAGGCCGTCCAGGACGGCAAGCAGGTCGCCGTGCTCGTCCCCACCACGCTGCTGGTGCAGCAGCACTTCGGCACGTTCAGCGAGCGGTACGCCCAGTTCCCGGTGAACGTGAAGGCGCTGTCCCGCTTCCAGAGCGACACCGAGTCGAAGGCGACCCTGGAGGGCCTGCGCGAGGGCTCGGTGGACATCGTCATCGGCACCCACCGCCTGTTCTCCTCCGAGACGAAGTTCAAGGACCTCGGCCTGGTCATCGTCGACGAGGAGCAGCGCTTCGGCGTCGAGCACAAGGAGCAGCTGAAGAAGCTCCGCGCCAACGTCGACGTGCTGACCATGTCCGCCACCCCCATCCCGCGCACCCTGGAGATGGCGGTCACCGGCATCCGCGAGATGTCGACGATCACCACCCCGCCGGAGGAGCGCCACCCGGTGCTGACCTTCGTCGGCCCCTACGAGCACAAGCAGATCGGCGCCGCGATCCGCCGCGAGCTGCTGCGCGAGGGCCAGGTCTTCTACATCCACAACCGCGTCGAGTCCATCGACCGCGCGGCGGCCAAGCTGCGCGAGATCGTCCCCGAGGCGCGCATCGCCACCGCTCACGGCCAGATGTCGGAGCAGGCCCTGGAGCAGGTCGTCGTCGACTTCTGGGAGAAGAAGTTCGACGTACTGGTCTCCACGACCATCGTCGAGTCCGGCATCGACATCTCCAACGCCAACACCCTCATCGTCGAGCGCGGCGACAACTTCGGCCTCAGCCAGCTCCACCAGCTGCGCGGCCGGGTCGGGCGAGGCCGCGAGCGCGGTTACGCGTACTTCCTGTACCCGCCGGAGAAACCCCTGACGGAGACGGCCCACGAGCGCCTGGCCACCATCGCCCAGCACACCGAGATGGGCGCCGGCATGTACGTGGCGATGAAAGACCTGGAGATCCGCGGCGCCGGCAACCTGCTCGGCGGCGAGCAGTCCGGCCACATCGCGGGCGTCGGCTTCGACCTGTACGTACGCATGGTGGGCGAGGCGGTCGCCGACTACCGGGCCTCTCTGGAGGGCGGGGTCGAGGAGGAGCCGCCGCTCGAGGTCAAGATCGAGCTCCCCGTCGACGCCCACGTCCCGCACGACTACGCCCCCGGCGAGCGGCTGCGGCTCCAGGCGTACCGGTCCATCGCCTCCGCCAACAGCGAGGAGGACGTCAAGGCCGTACGGGAGGAACTCGTCGACCGCTACGGCAAGTTGCCCGAGCCCGTCGAGAACCTCCTCCTGGTGGCGGGCCTGCGCATGCTGGCCCGCGCGTGCGGCGTCGGCGAGATCGTCCTCCAGGGCAACAACATCCGCTTCGCGCCGGTGGAGTTGCGCGAGTCGCAGGAGCTGCGGCTCAAGCGGCTCTACCCCGGCAGCGTCATCAAGCCGGGCACCCACCAGGTCCTCGTACCCCGCCCCAAGACCGCGAAGGTGGGCGGCAAGCCGCTGGTCGGGCGGGAACTGCTCGGCTGGGTGGGGGAGTTCCTGACCTCGATCCTCGGGTCCTAGCCGGCCACCTGAGAGCCCATGAGGAAGCCGTCCACGGAACCTGCCCGTGGACGGCTTCCTCCGTCCGAGATACGGAAGCGAGCTACCGCTGGTCCGGCCGATCGCCGCCCCGCTCGCGTCCGAAGCCGAGCTTGCCCTCGGCCTGCTGCTGCGCGGTGTCGACCTGCTTCTCGTACTTGCCGCCGGTCCTCTCGTTGACCTGGCGCTCGGCGGCGTCGGACATCTTCCTTGACCTGTCCTTGTCCTTGCCGGCCATGCTCTTCATCTTGTCGAGGATGCCCATGCAGAGCTCCTTCCGAGACGTGACTCACTGTCGACGGTACGGCAGATATGCCCAGCATGCCCAATATGGGCCTCTATGGTCTGAACCTCTCCGTCGCTACGGTTGTACGGCGAACGTGAGGCAAGGGGAGGGCGCGCATGAAGCGGCACAGCAGGTTCCGTACGGGATGGGCCGCGGGCGCGACCCTCGCGCTCGCCCTGGTCGCCGGCTGCGAGGGCCTGGACGACGGCCCCTCGGCCGAGGGCAGCGGCGCCCCGGCGGCGCCGGACGGCCGAGCCGTCGGCCCGCTCGAGAACCCGGACGGTACGAAGCCGGGACTCGCACCCGTGGCGACGGACGCGGACCGGGCGGCGGGCCGAAAGCTCATCGAGGAACTGCCCACCAAGGGGCGGGGGCCGAGGACGGGCTACGACCGCGACAGGTTCGGCTACGCGTGGATGGACACCGCGGACGGAGTACCGCTCGCGAGGAACGGGTGTGACACGCGGAACGACGTGCTGAAACGCGATGGCCAGGGCCTGCGCTTTCGTTCCGGCTCGGACTGCGTGGTCATCGCCATGACGCTCGACGACCCGTACACCGGCACCACCATCGAGTGGCGCAAGCAGGACGCGAGCGAGGTCCAGATCGACCACGTGGTGCCGCTGTCGTACAGCTGGCAGATGGGCTCCTCGCGCTGGCCGGAGAGCAAGCGCGAGCAACTGGCGAACGACACGCTGAATCTGATCCCCGTCCAGGGGCGGGCCAACTCGGCCAAGAGCGACTCCGGCCCCGCCTCCTGGCTGCCGCCGAACAAGGGGATCCGGTGCGCCTACGCCGTCCGGTTCGCCCAGGTCGCCGCCAAGTACGAACTACCGGTCACCGCACCGGACAAGCAGACGATGCTGCGCCAGTGCGGCTCCGCATGAACTTCTTGAGGAGGGTGAACGACCTGGGCGTACCGCCCGGCTGCTGCTCTCCCTCCTTGCGTGCGACCACCTGCGGCAGACCCTCGAGTGCCGGCCGGTAACTCCGCCAGTACACGCTCACCGTTCCTATTCAGTGAGCAGGAGTGAGTCTTGGACCCATTCCTGTTCGCTGCGGACATCCCGAACGGTGTTGGGTGTCCTGGTCGCCCGCGTTCGCTCTGTGTCCGGTGGCACGGATCGTGTCCGTGGTCCGGGAATACGAGGGCGGGGTCCCTCACGCCCAGCGCTGTCCGGGGCGGCCTGGACGGTCCGATGCCCGCATCCATCGCTCTGGTGGGTGCGGGGCGGTGCCGTCCGACGCCGGACCGGGTAGCCCTGGGCGCGTCGCCCGATCGCGATGCTCGCCGCATCGTGCCGGGTCGTCCTACGAGTACTGCTGGTCAGGGGCTTCTGCCAGTGCTGGGCACCCCACTTGCTGGTGTAGGCCGGATCCACGGCGATGACCGTGATGCCGGTCTGGTCGGCCATCGACACGAGGCGGCCGCGGAGCCGTGCGGTGGGCATGCCGGAGATCAGCCGCCGGAACCGTTTCCTTCCACCGTGCTTCTCGCGGGTCTTCTCCGCGGTGAAGTCCAGGTCCTCGACCGCGATGGCCTTCACGCCGCAGGCCGTGGCCCAGTGCAGCAGCCGGGCCAGCGCGTGGCGGACCTGCGCGTCACGATGGGCGGCGGGGCCGGTGAGGTCGTACGTGAACCGGCGCGGGTTCCCGACCGGGTTGCCGTGAGTGTCCAGGCGCCAGGCGGCGAGGTGGTCGGCGTTCATGTCGACCCCGATCACCCCCTCGGCCAGCGCCGCTTCCAGGGGGATGGTGCGGGTGACGGGTTTCTGCCAGGACGCGGTCACATACCAGCGGTCACGGGCTACGTCGTGGTGGATGCGGTAGGCGACGGCGCGGTTCGCCGCGACGCGGTCGGCCCATTCCTGCACCCGGTGCGCGAACCGAATGCGGCCGGTGAGGACGTACCGGCCGTGCGGGGCATTGGCCAGATGGATGAGCGGGGCGGGGAGCCGGATGCTGAGCTCGCCGTCCGGCGCGATGCGGATCGTCTCGTTCCCGAACCGCTTCCCGGACTCCCCGTCCGCTTGCACAAACCACCGTGCCGCCTCCCAGCGCTCACGCCACCGGGCCTCGGCGAGCCCGGCGGCGGGCAGGTGATGCCGGGTGCGGGCCAGACGCCTGCCACCTCGGACGACGTGCACCTTGCCCGCCTCCCAGTCCGCGCGTGCACGCCGCAGGCGGTCCTCCAGGACGTGCAGGCGCCGGGCCTTGGCATGCCACTCCCGTCGGCTGCGATATCCACCCGGCACCTTCTTCGACCCCTTCTCGCCGACCGGCAGCGACAGCCGGTGGCGCAGCGTCCGCACCCCCGCCTCCAGGGTCTGGAGGTGCGCGTGGGCACTACTGCGGGCCAGTGCCCACTGGTCATGTGTGGCCTTGGTGATCGCACCCGCCCACCGGGCCGACGACACCGGTGTCAACTCCCGCTTACGCGCCGCCCACGATGCGGCATCATGCCCCAGCCCGTCACGGCAACGCGCTTTCAGATCACGGGAGGCCAGTGCGCCCAGATGCGCGCCGACCTGCCGCAGTACCTCCACATCGGTGGCGGTGAGCTGCTTGAGCCGGGTACGCACCGCCACCCCCGACGGGCCCAGCGCGACGAACGGCGCCGCAAGCTTGCGCAGACCACCCACCTCGCACCCCCGATCAGTTGCGACGACCCGCCCACCCCACTCAACGAACACCCTCGCGCAAGGTCACGCATTCGACAGACAGACTCCCGTTCCCTCTTCGGACGCAAAGCGCTCCCATTTCACCCCGTACTCACTCATTCGGGCCAGAGGACACTCTTACGCAGTCAACCGCCAGCAGTTCCCAAACCCGGGCCGACCTCGCCGCCCTCATGGCCGACCTCGCTGCGCTCATCGGACTCCAGCTCTCCCTGCACACCCGGGCCGGTATCCGTGCCGCCGTCGACGACACCCTGCGCGCCGACGCCTCCCCCGAGCTGCGCTCGGACGCCGTCCTGTGCCACCCGACGGACTCACGGACGGCTCGGTGGCCCCCGACTGACGGTCCGGCGGGCGGGCCGGGCACGGGAAGTGACCAGCACGACAACGGTTCGGTACAACCCGGGGCCGTATGTCCGTGTCGGCCTATACGCTCGACTCCGCACCGGTCGTCCTCGTCCGGTGCACGCCCGTCTCATCAGGTCTCCAGGAGAAGCCATGCACGGCCACGGCCATGCGCCGCCACCGCCGCCGCGCCGCCCCAGAACCGCGGTGCTGGTCCTGCTGCGCGTCTTCTTCGTGGCCCTGCCCCTGCTGAGCCTCGGGTTCCTCGCCTGGATATCGACCCTGTACGCGGCCATCGTCACCCGCAGGCCGCGTGACTGGTGGGCCTTCGCGGCGTCGGCCGCCGTCCTCGTGGTCAGCTTCTGCCTCCTGGCCACCGACCACACCGACGACTTCAGCACCCCGGCGGGCACCGTCGGAATGATCATCCTGCTGCTCAACGCCTGCGCCTGCGCCGGTTACTTCCTGTACGCGGACATCCGGCACCACCAGCAGCGGCTGCACCCCGGGCACCCCGGACACCCCGGCCCGGTGCCGGCCCCGTTCGCGACCACGGCGTACGGCCACCCGCAGCCCCCGTACCCCTACGCCGCCGCGCCCGCGCCCGCCCCCGCCCCCGCGCCCGCGCAGCCCCCGGCCCCGCCGTACCAGGCCGCGCCCCCGCACACACCCGTCCCGCAGGCCCCACCGCCCCCGCACCCCGCCCGCATCGACCAGGTCCGCGCCGAACTCGACGAGCTCAGCGACTATCTGCGCCACCACGACGGCAACGGCAACGGCAACCACCAGGGCGGACGGTGACCGTGGCGACCGGACGCATCGTCGCCGACCGGTACGAGCTGTCCACGCTCATCGGACAGGGCGGCATGGGCCAGGTCTGGACGGCGTACGACCGGCGGCTCGACCGGCGCGTCGCCGTGAAGCTGCTGCGCCCCGACAAGGTGGCCGGCCAGGAGGCCGACGAACTGCGCCGCAGGTTCGTGCGCGAGTGCCGGATCACCGCCCAGGTCGACCACCCCGGCCTCGTCACCGTGCACGACGCGGGCAGCGAGGGCGAGGAGCTGTTCCTCGTCATGCAGTACGTCGACGGCGCCGACCTCTCCGACCACCTCGCCGAGCACGACCCGTACCCCTGGCAGTGGGCCGTCGCGGTCGCCGCGCAGCTGTGCGCCGTACTGAGCGCCGTGCACGCCGTGCCGATCGTCCACCGCGACCTCAAGCCGCGCAACGTGATGGTGAAGCAGGACGGCACCGTCACCGTCCTCGACCTCGGCGTCGCCTCCGTCATGGACGCCGACACCACCCGCCTCACCCACACCGGCACCCCCATCGGTTCGCCCGCCTACATGGCCCCGGAGCAGGCGATGGGCGGCGCGGTCGGCCCGTACACCGACCTGTACGCGCTCGGCGTGCTGCTGCACGAACTGCTCAGCGGCGACGTCCCGTTCGCGGGCTCCACCGCGCTCGGCGTGCTGCACCGGCACCTGTACGAGCCGCCGGTGCCCGTGCGCCGCCTCCGCCCCGAGGTCCCCGAGGCGCTCGAGGCGCTCGTCCTGCGCCTGCTCGCCAAGGACCCGCAGCACCGCCCCGCCTCCGCCCAGGAGGTCTACGAACACCTGGCGCTGCTCCTGCCCGCCCGCGGCATGCCCACCGGCGGCCCCCTCGACCCCACCCGCCCCTTCGTGCGCCCGCACGCCCCCTGGCCCGACCGCGCCCGCACCCCCGCACCCCAGCCCGCGCCGGCCGCCCCCGTCGCCGAAGCCGGGAAGCCGGACGTCGCCCGCGCCGTCGACGACGTCAAACGCCTCCTCGGCGAGGGCCGCATCACCCAGGCCGTCGACGTCCTCGGCGCGATCCTGCCCGCCGCCGCCGAACAGCACGGCGAACGCTCCCCGGTGGTGCGCACCCTGCGTCGCCAGTACGCGGCCACCCTCATGGACGACGGCCAGTACCGCCGCGCCCTGCCCGAACTGCGCCGCCTCGCCGACGAACGCGCCGCCGAGGCCGGCCAGGCCGACCCCCAGTCCCTGCGCCACCGCTACGACGCCGCCCAGTGCCTGGAACAGCTCGGCGAACCGGCCGCCGCCCTCGCCGAGTACCGCGCGCTGCTGCCGTACTACGAGAACCGGTACGTCGCCGGCGACCCGGACCTCGCCCACGACGTCCGCCGCCGCATCGGCCACCTGCTCCTCGCCGTCGGCGACCGCGCCGCCGCCCACGAGACGCTGGCCCGGCTGCTGCACGACGTGGAGCGCGTCCACGGCCCCGGACACCCGCTCGCGGCCGAGATCCGGCGCACGCTCCAGTGGCTCGGCCAGGTGCGCGGCTGACGACCGCCACCCCGGCGCGGGCGAGGCGGTGCCCGAAGTCCCGGTGAATCGTTGGTCGAATGGGTTGGCCAGAGCCTGGTCACTGCCTACCATCGATCACCGCAAGACTTTGTGCACCGTCGCACAATCTCCAACGGGAGGTTTCCTTGCACCGCCGCCGTCGCTCCGCGCTCCTCCTCACCGCCGCGATCGCCGCCGCGGCACCCCTGCTCACCGCCTGCGGCAACGACGCGCATCCGGGCGCCGCGGCCGTCGTGGGCGACCAGCGGATCACCGTCGCCCAGCTGGAGCACCGCGTCGACGAGGTGCGCGAGGCACAGCGGGCCGCCGTCCCGGACGAGGAGCAGTACCAGCAGGTCGTCGCCAGGACCGGCAGCCTCACCCGCGACACCCTGCACGGCATGGTCCTCGACCAGGTGCTGCACCGCGCCGCCGACGACGCGGGCGTGACCGTCAGTCGCAAGGAGGTCCGGGAGATGCGCGCCGGCCTGGAGGAGCAGGCCGGCGGCGCCAAGGAGCTGGAGACCGTCTGGCTCCAGCAGTACGGCGTCGCCCCCGAGCGTCTCGAGGACAACCTCCGCATCCAGCTGGAGGCCCAGAAGCTCGCCGACAGCCTCGGCACCGACACCAGCCGCCCCGAGTTCTGGCAGGCCCTCTCCAAGGCGTCCGACCGGCTCGACATCGACCTGAACCCGCGCTACGGCGACTGGGACGTCCAGAAGAGCAGCCGCGTCGACACCAAGACCCCGTGGGTCCGGGAGATCACGGCGGCGCAGGTGCAGCAGTCGGCGTAACGGTCCTGCGGGGGCCCTCCGCCGACGCCGCCGACGCCTGTGGACAACTCACGGGGCCGTCGGCGGCGTGCGTTACGTTCGGAGAGTGAACGCAACCAGCGCCGCCCCCGGCACCACCCCCGACCCCGGCCGCATCGTCCTGCTCACCACCAGCCACCGCGTCGCCCCCGGCCTGCTCTCCTGGCCCGCCTGGCAGGCCCTGCGCACCGCCGACCGCGTGCTGTGCGCCGACGGCGCGCACCCCCAGCTGCCGTACCTGCGCGAGGCCGGCATACGGGTCGACGAGGCCGCCCCGGCCGCCGAGGAGCTGGTCACCTCCTGCGCCGGCGGGCACACGGTGGTCGTCGTCGCCACCGGCGAGGGCGACCCCGCGCTCACCGACGGACTGGCGCGCCTCGCCGGCTCCGGCCGCGTCGCCATGCCGGACCTCGAACTGCTCCCCGCCTCCTACGACCTCCCCGGCGCCCGCCTGCTCGACCTCGTCCAGGTCATGGACCGCATCCGCCTCGAATGCCCGTGGTCCTCCCAGCGCACCCACAAGGGCCTGGCCAAGTACGCCATCGAGGAGGCGTACGAACTCGTCGAGGCGATCGAGGACGGCGACCGCGACGAGCTGCGCGAGGAACTGGGCGACGTCCTGCTCCAGGTCGTCTTCCACGCCCGCATCGCGGAGGACGACCTCGACGCGCCGTTCTCCATCGACGACGTGGCCGGCACCATCGTCGCCAAGCTGATCCACCGCCACCCGCACGTCTTCGGCGACGAGACGGCGTCGACCCCGGAGGAGGTCCGGGAGCACTGGCTGCGCACCAAGGCCGTCGAGAAGCAGCGCACCTCGGTCACCGAGGGCGTCCCCCTCGGCCAGCCCGGCCTCGCCCTCGCGGCCAAGCTCGCCTCCCGCGTCCGCACGGCCGGCCTCCCCGTCCCCCTCCCCTCCGGCGAGGGCATCGGCTACGAGCTCCTGGCCCTGGCGGCCCGCGCCGAGTCCGAGGGCACCGACCCGGAGGCGGCCCTGAGAGCGGCGGCCCGTGCGTACCGGGACGCGATCAGGGAGGCGGAGGGCGCCGGGGACTGAGACCGGTGCCGTCCGGGGCCGACGGAGGAAGGGACACCGGCGTCCCGGCCACGCCGGGTGCCCCGGATACCGTCAAGGGGTGACCGACCACCCCGCGCCCGACACCCCCACGCCCGACCACTCCACGCCCGACAGCCCCGCCCCCGAGCTGTTCACCTGGGAGTTCGCGAGCGACCCGTACCCCGCCTACGCCTGGCTGCGCGAGCACTCGCCCGTGCACCGGACGCGGCTGCCCAGCGGCGTGGAGGCCTGGCTGGTCACCCGGTACGCCGACGCCAGGCAGGCCCTGGCCGACCCGCGGCTGTCCAAGAACCCGGCGCACCACGACGAGCCCGCGCACGCCAAGGGCAAGACCGGCATTCCGGGGGAGCGCAAGGCCGAGCTGATGACCCACCTGCTGAACATCGACCCGCCGGACCACACCCGGCTGCGGCGACTGGTCAGCAAGGCGTTCACGCCCCGCCGGGTCGCCGAGTTCGCGCCCCGGGTGCAGGAGCTCGCCGACGGCCTCATCGACCGGTTCGCCGCCACGGGGTCCGCCGACCTGATCCACGAGTTCGCGTTCCCGCTGCCCATCTACGCCATCTGCGACCTGCTCGGCGTCCCCCGGGAGGACCAGGACGACTTCCGGGACTGGGCGGGCATGATGATCCGCCACGGGGGCGGGCCGCGGGGCGGGGTCGCGCGGTCGGTCAAGAAGATGCGGGGCTATCTCGCCGACCTCATCCACCGCAAGCGCGCGGCGCTGCCGCCCGAGCCCGGCCCCGGTGAGGACCTCATCTCCGGACTCATCCGCGCCTCCGACCACGGCGAGCACCTCACCGAGAACGAGGCCGCGGCCATGGCCTTCATCCTCCTGTTCGCAGGGTTCGAAACCACTGTGAACCTGGTGGGAAACGGGGTGTACGCCCTGCTCACCCACCCCGGGCAGCGGGCCCTCCTGCAACGGTCCCTCGCCGCCGGCGAGCGCGACCTGCTGGAGACCGGAGTCGAGGAACTCCTGCGCTACGACGGCCCGGTGGAGCTGGCCACCTGGCGCTTCGCCACCCGGCCGCTCACCATCGGCGGACAGGACATCGCCGCCGGCGACCCCGTCCTGGTCGTCCTCGCCGCCGCCGACCGGGACCCGGAGCGGTTCAACGACCCGGACACCCTGGACCTCACCCGCCGGGACAGCCAGCACCTCGGGTACGGACACGGCATCCACTACTGCCTCGGTGCCCCGCTCGCCCGGCTGGAGGGGCAGACGGCGCTCGCCACGCTCCTCACCCGCCTGCCGGACCTGCGCCTGGCCGCGGACCCGGCCGAGCTGCGCTGGCGCGGCGGGCTCATCATGCGCGGTCTGCGCACCCTGCCCGTCTCCTTCACGCCGGTCGCGTCATCGGCCGACAACGGCACACCGCCGACACAAAGGTGACACGCGCTCAACTCTGTGATCTTCACGTGATCTGCGCGGCATGAACTTGTGACAAGCGATCATCTGCCTATACGTTCACGAATCAGCGTGGCCCGAGTACCACCGCCGCGCGGTCCCCGTTGTCTCGTGAAAGGTCGTCGCATGCTCTCCGGGAACGGTCGTCACCGCCGCCCCCGCCAGGCTCCCGCCCTGGTCGTCGCCGCCGGAGTGACCGGCTCCGCCATCGCGATCCCCCTCCTCGGCGCCACCGGCGCCCACGCGGCCGACGGGGCGAACTGGGACCGGGTCGCCGAGTGCGAGACCGGCGGTTCCTGGAGCCAGAACAGTGGCAACGGGTACTACGGCGGCCTGCAGCTGTCCCAGGAGGTGTGGGAGCAGTACGGCGGTCTGGAGTACGCGCCGAGCGCCGACCAGGCCAGCCGCTCGCAGCAGATACGGGTCGCCGAGAACCTGCACGCGGACCAGGGCATCGCCGCCTGGCCGACCTGCGGCCTGCTCGCGGGTCTGGGCAACGACTCGGCGTCCACGGGCAGCGGCACGGGTGACGGTGCGTCGGAGGGGACGGGGGGGTCGGAGGCGCCGGGGACGTCGACCGCCCCTGAGTCGACCGGATCGACCGACTCGTCCGGTTCGGCCGACTCATCCGGATCCTCCGGTTCGGCCGGGACGTCGGAGCCGACGGCCGGAACGTCGCCCTCGCCCTCCTCCTCGGCCACTTCCGGTCCTTCGTCGAGCACCGAGGACGAATCGGCCAAGTCAGGCGCGTCCACCGAATCCGACCCCTCGGGGAGCGCCGACCCGCAGCAGTCCGTCAGCTCGGCCGAAGCCACCACCAAGGGTGATGAAACGGACAAGGTGGAGCGAGGTGACGGTTCTTCGAACCTCACCGGCACCGAGGAGGAGTCGGGTTCGGGCCGTCATCGCGGCGACAGCGCCGACGAGGGCGCAGTGGACGGCCGTACGGCCGAGTCGTCGGGCCGGCACGCCTCGCGTGACGAGGGTGAGGCGCGAGAGGTCGTGGGCGGCGCGTACACCGTCCGTTCCGGCGACAGCCTGTGGGGCATCGCCGACTCGCTCGAGCTCGACGGCGGGTGGCGTTCGCTCTACGCCGGCAACAAGGAGGTCGTCGGGGTCGACCCGGACCACATCCTGCCCGGTCAGACGCTCACGGTCACGGGCGAATCGGGCGAAAAGTAGGGGGAGTTCGCGTCACGGTTAGAGGTCCTATGTCCGTTTTGGATCTAGTGAGATATAGGTCTCAGAAGCCGTGATCGTCTTTGAAAATCCGCGGAGCGCGTGTCTACGGTCATGACCGCTCGTCATCGCGGGCCCCGGTTGCCGCAACGCCGAATCCTGCCAGCGGCAGCCCGGGAACAGTCGTCGCGTCAAGCGCCGCAGGCAGGAGCGGGGGACCCAAGGTAAGTGCCGCACCGGGCAGTTGAGCCGGAGCGGCTAGGGGTGGAGCCGAGTTCCGTGAGGAACCCGGCCGGGCAACTCAACCGGCCCGAACCCGACAGCTCACCTCGCAGGCGTCGGTGAGGGGATCGATCCATGCTGTTTTCCGGCAAGGGCAAGCACCGTCGTCCGTCCAAGGCCACCCGAGTCATCGCCGTCGCCGGTGTCACCGGTGCCGCCGTCGCCGCTCCGCTGATGGCGGCCGGCAACGCCTCCGCCGCCACCGAGGCCGAGTGGGACGCCGTCGCCCAGTGCGAGTCCGGCGGCAACTGGGCCATCAACACCGGCAACGGCTACTACGGCGGTCTGCAGTTCGCCAGCTCCACCTGGGCCGCCTTCGGCGGTACGCAGTACGCCGCGACCGCCGACCGGGCGACCAAGGCGCAGCAGATCCAGATCGCCGAGAAGGTGCTCGCGGGCCAGGGCAAGGGTGCCTGGCCGGTCTGCGGCACCGGCCTGTCGAACGCCGCGTACACCGGTGGCGGCTCCTCGCAGGGTTCCGGCAGCTCCGAGAGCGCGCAGAGCCAGGACAGCGGCTCCACCGCCGAGCGCTCCACCGAGCAGAAGGCCTCCCGCTCCTCCGAGCGTCCGGCCGCCGAGAAGCAGGCCGAGAAGAAGACCGTCACCACCCCGACCGGCGAGAAGGTCGAGAAGGGCGACGGCGAGTACAAGGTCGTCGAGGGTGACACCCTCAGCTCGATCGCGGCGGAGCACGACGTCGCCGGCGGCTGGGCGAAGCTGTTCAAGCTGAACGACGACATCGTCGACGACGCCGACCTGATCTACCCGGGTCAGCAGCTGCACCTGAAGTAGGCAGCGGCCCCCTTGCTCCCGCCCCGGTGCGTGTTCCCCCGTACGCACCGGGGCGGGATTTCTATGCCCTGCTACCGCCCCTGTTGCCGCCCCTGTTTCCGTCCCGGTTTCCGGGAACGTCTTTGTTCCGTTCGGAAACAATTTACTCTCGGTTCTGTCCATGGGGTGGGCGACCGGCTGGCCGATCGCCCGGAGCCGGTTAGGCTCGTCCCGCAGAGCCCCTGTGGTCCTGCGGACCCGCGTCACACCGAAGCGTCACATTGAAGAAGGAGATGCTCGTGCCGTCCATCGACGTCGTCGTAGCCCGGGAAATCCTGGACTCCCGAGGCAACCCCACGGTCGAGGTCGAGGTCGGCCTCGACGACGGCAGCACGGGTCGTGCCGCCGTGCCGTCCGGTGCCTCCACCGGCGCCTTCGAGGCCATCGAACTCCGTGACGGCGACCCGGGCCGTTACCTGGGCAAGGGCGTCGAGAAGGCCGTCCTCGCCGTCATCGAGCAGATCGGCCCGGAGCTGGTCGGCTACGACGCCACCGAGCAGCGCCTGATCGACCAGGCGATGTTCGACCTGGACGCCACCGACAACAAGGGCTCGCTCGGCGCCAACGCCATCCTCGGCGTCTCGCTCGCCGTCGCCCACGCCGCATCCGAGGCGTCCGACCTGCCGCTCTTCCGCTACCTGGGCGGTCCGAACGCGCACCTGCTGCCGGTGCCGATGATGAACATCCTGAACGGCGGCTCGCACGCCGACTCCAACGTGGACATCCAGGAGTTCATGATCGCGCCGATCGGCGCCGAGTCCTTCTCCGAGGCGCTGCGCTGGGGCACCGAGGTCTACCACACCCTCAAGAAGGTCCTGAAGAGCAAGGGCCTGGCCACCGGCCTCGGCGACGAGGGCGGCTTCGCCCCGAACCTCGGCTCTAACCGCGAGGCCCTCGACCTCATCCTCGAGGCCATCAAGGAGGCCGGCTACACCCCCGGCGAGCAGATCGCCCTCGCGCTCGACGTCGCCGCGTCCGAGTTCTACAAGGACGGCGCCTACACCTTCGAGGGCAAGCAGCGCACGGCCGCCGAGATGACCGAGTACTACGCCGAGCTGGTCGAGGCGTACCCGCTGGTCTCCATCGAGGACCCGCTGTTCGAGGACGACTGGGAGGGCTGGAAGACCATCACCGACAAGCTCGGTGACAAGGTCCAGCTCGTCGGCGACGACCTGTTCGTGACCAACCCGGAGCGCCTCGCTCGCGGCATCGAGGACGGCGCCGCCAACGCGCTCCTCGTCAAGGTCAACCAGATCGGCTCGCTGACCGAGACCCTGGACGCCGTGGAGCTGGCCCAGCGCAACGGCTTCAAGTGCATGATGTCCCACCGCTCGGGTGAGACCGAGGACGTCACCATCGCCGACCTGGCCGTCGCCACCAACTGCGGCCAGATCAAGACCGGCGCCCCGGCCCGCTCCGAGCGTGTCGCCAAGTACAACCAGCTGCTGCGCATCGAGGAGATCCTCGACGACGCGGCGGTGTACGCCGGCCGCAGCGCGTTCCCGCGGTTCCGCTCCGCGGACCAGTAGGCACAGCGCTCCGCGGACCAGTAGGCACAGCAAGGGCTGAACCCCGTAAGTAGGCAGCGTCGTACGTACGTCCCCGTACTCGGTCCCGTACCGTGTGCGGGGACGTACGCGCGTGCACGGGAGGCGGAGACCAGATGGCCGTGAAGGACCGGGACCGTTTCTCCACCGCGACCAGGATCCGGATCATCGGGGAGCAGACCGCGGCCCGGGTCTACCGCTCGCAGACCAAGCGCCAGGCCCGTCGCTCCCGGCTGACCGGCCGGGCCGCGCTGCTCGCGATGGTGCTCTGCTCGCTCGTCGTGGCGCTCGCCTACCCGATACGGCAGTACGTCGCCCAGCGCGCCGAGATCGCCGACCTCCGGCAGGAGCAGGAGGCGACCCGGCAGCGGGTCGAGGACCTGCGCGACCTCAAGGCACGCTGGCAGGACGACGCCTTCGCCGAGCAGCAGATCCGGCTGCGGCTGCACTACGTGATGCCGGGGGAGACTGGATTCGTCGTCGTCGACCCGGACGCGGCCGAGCAGACGCGCACCGATGTCGGCGCCGCCGACCGCCCCTGGTACCGCAACGTCTGGGCCGCGGTCGACAAGGCCGACGCCGCCCGCCGGCAGTGACTCAACAGGAAGACCAGCAGAAGACAGTCATGCAGACTCCCCCGCCGACCACCGAGCGCACCGAGCCCACCGACGCGGACGTCGAGGCGTTCAAGCAGCAGCTCGGGCGGCCCCCGCGCGGCCTGCGCGCCATCGCGCACCGCTGCCCCTGCGGACAGCCGGACGTCGTGGAGACGGCGCCGCGGCTGCCCGACGGCACGCCGTTCCCCACGCTGTACTACCTGACGTGCCCGAAGGCGGCCTCCGCGATCGGCACGCTGGAGGCGAACGGCGTGATGAAGGAGATGACCGAGCGCCTCGCCACCGACCCGGTGCTCGCCGCCGCCTACCGCGCCGCGCACGAGGACTACATCCGGCGCCGCGACGAGATCGAGGAGCTGACCGGCTTCCCGAGCGCCGGCGGCATGCCGGACCGCGTGAAGTGCCTGCACGTGCTGGTCGCCCACTCGCTGGCGGCCGGGCCGGGGGTCAACCCGCTGGGCGACGAGGCGATCGCGATGCTGCCCGAGTGGTGGCGCAAGGGGCCGTGCGTGACGGTCAACGAGACGGCCGAGGAGGACGCCCAGTGACCCGTGTCGCCGCCATCGACTGCGGTACGAACTCCATCCGGCTGCTCGTCGCCGACGCGGACCCGGCCACGGGCGAGCTGACCGACCTGGACCGCCGCATGACCATCGTGCGGCTCGGCCAGGGCGTCGACCGCACCGGGCGGCTGGCGCCCGAGGCGCTGGAGCGGACCTTCGCCGCCTGCCGCGAGTACGCCGAGGTCGTCAAGGAGTACGGCGTGGAGCGGCTGCGCTTCGTGGCGACGTCCGCCTCCCGGGACGCGGAGAACCGGGACGACTTCGTGCGCGGGGTGCTCGACATCCTCGGTGTGGAGCCGGAGGTCATCTCCGGGGACCAGGAGGCCGAGTTCTCCTTCACCGGCGCCACCAGGGAGCTGGCGGGGCGGGACCACCTGGACAAGCCCTACCTGGTCGTGGACATCGGCGGCGGCTCGACCGAGTTCGTCGTCGGCGACGACCATGTGCGCGCGGCCCGCTCGGTGGACGTCGGCTGTGTGCGGATGACCGAGCGGCACCTGGTGCGCGACGGGAAGGTCACCGACCCGCCGGAGTCGGAGCAGGTCGCGGCGATGCGGGCCGACATCGTGGCCGCCCTGGACCTGGCCGAGCGGACCGTGCCGCTGCGCGAGGCGCGCACGATGGTGGGGCTGGCCGGCTCGGTGACGACGGTGTCCGCGATCGCGCAGGAGCTGCCCGAGTACGACTCGGCCGCCATCCACCACTCGCGGATCTCCCGCGACCGGGTCCGCGAGATCACCGACTGGCTGCTGCACTCCACCCACGCCGAGCGTGCGGCGGTGCCCTCGATGCACCCGGGCCGTGTCGACGTGATCGCCGCCGGGGCCCTCGTACTGCTCACGATCATGGAGCGCACGGGTGCGGAGGAGGTCGTCGTGAGCGAGCACGACATCCTGGACGGCATCGCGTGGTCGGTCGCCTAGGCCCTGGGCCGGCGGCCTGAGAGCTCGTGGTCTGAGCAGGCCGGACACCGTTTGAGCGCCTTCGGGGGGCCCGTGAGGGCCCCCTGATGACATCCCGTCGGGAAACTTCGTGAAGTTCTTCACAAGGAATTTGGCCCTGTCGGACGACGAAAGTGCGCCGGTTGACCCTTTTGGGGGTTCGACTGCCCTTTGAACGTGTTCAGGGCGGTGTCCGGAGGGGGTCCCGGAGCGAGGGTCGGGGAGGGTGGTCCACCGCCCCCGGCGCTGCGGACGGGCAGCTCACGCGGCATTGACAACGGGGTGGGGAGCGGGCTGGTTCCCTTCCTCACCATGACCTAGGTCACGTGGGCGGCGAATGGTAACACAGCCCTTACATGAGCTTGTGAAGGGGCGCACGAACCACCCCCCTGGGACGGGTGGATACTCGATGGCATGAGCACCACGGAGCGTCCCAGGATCCTCGTAGTAGGCGGTGGGTACGTAGGCCTGTACGCAGCTCGACGCATCCAGAAGAAGATGCGTTACGGCGAGGCGACCGTCACCGTCGTCGACCCGCGGTCGTACATGACCTACCAGCCCTTCCTCCCCGAAGCCGCCGCCGGCAACATCTCCCCGCGGCACGTCGTCGTCCCCCTCAGGCGCGTGCTTCCCAAGGCGGAGGTCCTCACCGGCCGGGTCACCACCATCGACCAGGACCGCAAGGTCGCCACGATCGCCCCGCTGGTCGGCGAGGCGTACGAGCTGCCCTTCGACTACCTGGTCATCGCCATGGGCGCGGTCTCCCGCACCTTCCCGATCCCCGGCCTCGCCGAGCAGGGCATCGGCATGAAGGGGATCGAGGAGTCCATCGGCCTGCGCAACCACGTGCTGGAGCAGCTGGACAAGGCCGACTCCACCACCGACGAGGAGATCCGCCGCAAGGCGCTCACCTTCGTCTTCATCGGCGGCGGTTTCGCCGGCGCGGAGACCATCGGTGAGGTCGAGGACATGGCCCGCGACGCGGCCAAGTACTACAAGAACGTCTCCCGCGAGGACATGCGCTTCATCCTCGTGGACGCCGCCGACAAGATCCTCCCCGAGGTCGGTCCCAAGCTCGGCCAGTACGGCAAGGAGCACCTCGAGGGCCGCGGCGTCGAGGTCTACCTGTCCACCTCCATGGACTCCTGCGTCGACGGCCACGTGGTGCTGAAGAACGGCCTGGAGGTCGACTCCAACACCATCGTGTGGACGGCCGGCGTCAAGCCGAACCCGGCCCTGTCCCGCTTCGGCCTTCCGCTGGGCCCCCGCGGTCACGTCGACTGCGCGCCCACCCTCCAGGTCCAGGGCACCGACTACATCTGGGCCGCGGGCGACAACGCCCAGGTGCCCGACCTCGTCGGTCGCAAGGCGGGCAACGAGAACGCCTGGTGCCCGCCGAACGCCCAGCACGCGCTGCGCCAGGCCAAGGTCCTCGGCGACAACGTGGTCTCCGGCATGCGGGGCTTCCCGCAGAAGGAGTACAGCCACGCCAACAAGGGCGCGGTGGCGGGCCTCGGCCTCCACAAGGGCGTCGCGATGATCGTCATGGGCAAGATGAAGATCAAGCTCAAGGGACGTCTCGCCTGGTACATGCACCGCGGCTACCACGGTCTCGCGATGCCGACCTGGAACCGCAAGATCCGCGTCTTCGCGGACTGGACGCTCGGCATGTTCCTCAAGCGCGAGGTCGTCTCCCTCGGTGCGATGGAGAGCCCGCGCGAGGAGTTCTACGAGGCCGCCAAGCCGGCACCGGCCGCGCCGAAGGCCGACAAGAGCGACAAGCCGGCGGCGAAGACCGAGGCCAAGGCCTCCTGACCTCCGGTCACTCCCAGCCGTAGCAGTCCCCGAAGGGGCCGCCCGCCATCCGTGGTGCGGGCGGCCCCTTCGCGTTGCCCCGCGCACATCCGCGGCAGTACTCGTGGTGTGTACAAGTATTTTGCTGTCTCGTAACGCGCGCCGGGGACTGTACGGCGGGCTCCCAGGTGTTTACGTGGTGTTGGACATGTCCGGGATCGCTCGTCTTGGAGGTACGCCATGGCTGACGCCGCGCTGCGGCTGCAGAACCTCTTCGAACAGTTGCTGGGGGCGCCCCTCCCGGTGCGCATCCGTGCCTGGGACGGTTCGCAGGCGGGTCCGCCGGGCGCGCCCACTCTCGTCGTCCGCAACCGCAGGGCCCTGCGCCGCCTGCTGTTCAAGCCGGGCGAACTCGGACTGGCCCGCGCCTGGGTGGCCGGCGACGTCGACGTGGACGGCGACCTCTTCACCACCCTCGGCCTGATGGCCGGCCTCGTCTGGGAGCGCGGTGAGGACGCCCGCGGCCTCGCCGAGGCGCTCCGCGACCCGGAGGTCCGGGCCGCCGTACGCGGCCTGGTCAGGCTCGCCGGCCCGCCGCTGCCGCCCGCCCCGCCGCCGGAGGAGGTCCGCCGCTCCCGCGCCCACCTGCACACCAAGCGCAGCGACAGGCGAGCCATCAGCCACCACTACGACGTCGGCAACGACTTCTACGAACTCGTCCTCGGCCCGTCCATGGTGTACTCCTGCGCCTACTGGCCGGCCCCCGAGTCCGAGGGCGGCACCCTGGAGGACGCGCAGCGCGACAAGCTCGAACTGGTCAGCCGGAAGCTGGGGCTGAGGCCCGGTCAGCGGCTGCTGGACGTCGGCTGCGGCTGGGGCTCCATGGCGATCCACGCGGCCCGTGAGCACGGCGTGAGCGTCGTCGGTGTCACCCTCTCCCACGAGCAGGCCGCGTACGCCCGCAAGCGCGTCGCCGACGAGGGACTCACCGACCGGGTCGAGATCCGCGTCCAGGACTACCGGGACGTCGCCGACGGGCCCTACGACGCCATCTCCTCCATCGGCATGGCCGAGCACGTCGGCGCCGAGCGCTATCTGGAGTACGCCACCGACCTGTTCGCGCTCCTCAAGCCCGGCGGACGGCTGCTGAACCACCAGATCGCCCGCCGCCCCCAGCGGGACGAATCCACCTACCGCGTCGACGAGTTCATCGACGCCTATGTCTTCCCCGACGGCGAACTCGCCCCCGTCGGCACCACCGTCACCCAGTTGGAGCGCGCCGGCTTCGAGGTGCGCGACGTGGAGTCGATCCGCGAGCACTACGCGCTCACCCTGCGCCGCTGGGTCGCCAACCTGGAGTCCGAATGGGCGGCGGCCGTCCGGCTCGTCAGCCCCGGCCGCGCCCGCGTGTGGCGGCTGTACATGGCCGCCTCCGCCGTCGCCTTCGAGCGCAACCGCATCGGCGTCAACCAGGTCCTCGCCGTGAAGACCCCGGAAGCGGGCGGCTCCGGGATGCCGCTGCGCGCCCGCACCTGGAACTGAGTCCCGGTCCCACCCCTGGCCGACGCGCGAGGGCCCCGCTCCCACCCGGGAACGGGGCCCTTCTCGTCCGTACCGGACTCGTCCGTACCGCCTGCTCCCGTTACTCCGCCTTGATGGCCTGGAGCATGTTCAGCCGTGCCGCCCGGCGGGCCGGCCACAGCGCCGCCAGGACACCGACCACGGCGGCCAGCAGCAGGAAGACGCCGATCCGGCCCCAGGGCAGGACCAGTTCGTACGTCGCGATCGTCGTGCCCATCAGCTCGCCGGCGGCCCAGCCGAAGAACACGCCCAGGCCGATGCCGAGCACCCCGCCGAAGAGGGAGATCACCAGGGACTCCAGGCGGACCATCCGCTTGATGCCCTTGCGGTCCAGGCCGATCGCCCGGAGCATCCCGATCTCCTGGGAGCGCTCGAAGACCGACATGGCCAGGGTGTTGATGACGCCGAGGACGGCCACGATCACGGCCATGGCCAGCAGGCCGTAGAGCATGTTCAGCATCAGCGTGAACATCTTCGCGATCTCGTTGGAGATGTCCTGCTTGTCCTGGATCTTGATCGCCGGGTTGGTCTCCAGCGCCTTCACCAGGCTGTCCTTCGCGGCCGACGAGGTCCCGTCGGACATCTTCACCATCACCTGCATGTCGACCGGGTCCGACTGGTGCGGGGCGACGGTGGGCAGGTCGACCATGATGCCGCGGATCATCTCGTTGCCCTCGTAGACACCGGCGACCTTCAACTGCTGCTTCTTGCCGTCCTCGTAGGCGACGGTGAAGGCGGAGCCGGCCTTCCAGCCGTGGTCCTTGGCCGTGTCGGCGTCCACGACGACGTCGGTGCCGCCCACCTGGAAGGCGCCCTGCTCGACCTTCAGGTCGGTGAGCCTGCCGATGGCGGAGCCGGTGACGCCGGTGAGGTACTCGGTCTGCCCGTCGATGCGGGACTCCGCGTTGCGCAGCGGGCTGAGGGCGGTGACCCCGTCGGCCTCGGCGAGCTTCTCGGCGACGTCCGGGGAGAGAGGGGTGCTGTTGGCCATGGAGACCACGTAGTCGGCCTCGATCGCCGCCGACGCCATCTTGTCGATCGACTTCTGCAGGCTGCCCGCCATCACCGTCATGCCGGTGATCAGGGTGAGGCCGATCATCAGCGCGGAGGCGGTGGCGGCGGTGCGGCGCGGATTGCGCACCGAGTTCTGCCGGGCGAGCTTGCCGGAGACGCCGAACACGCGCAGCACCGGCGCCGCGGCGGCGATCAGCGGGCGGGACAGCAGCGGCGTCAGGATGAACACGCCGATGATCAGCAGCACCGCGCCCAGGCCCATCGGGGCCTGCCCGTCCGAGCCGCTCATCGTCGTCGCCGCGAGGACGACCGCGACGCCGGCGGCCGAGACCAGCGCGCCCAGCGTGTTGCGCAGGACCAGCGACTTGGTGGTCGCCTTGGCGTGCACGCTGCTCATCGCCGCGACCGGCGGGATCTTCGCCGCGCGACGGCCCGGCAGCCACGCCGCCAGCATGGTCACCAGGACGCCGACCGCGAGGGCTGCGACGATCGTGTCGGTCGAGACCACCAGCGGCCCGTCGGGCACGACCTCGCCCATCGAGCCCATCAGGGAACGCATCCCGGCCCCGATGCCGATGCCCGCGAGCAGACCGGTCACCGCGGCGACCACGCCGACCACGAACGCCTCGATCAGCACCGACCGCGTCACCTGCCGGCGGGAGGCGCCGACCGCGCGCATCAGGGCCAGTTCCTTGGTGCGCTGGGCGACCAGCATCGTGAAGGTGTTGGCGATGATGAACGTGCCGACGAAGAGCGCGATGCCGGCGAAGACCAGCAGCCCCTGCTTCATGCCGCTCATCGACGAGGCGATCATCTCCGCCTGGTCGTCGGCGAGCTTCTCGCCGGTGGTGGTCTCGACGAGGTCCTTCGGCAGCGCCTGGTCCAGCTGCGCCTTCAGCGCGGCCTGCGAGATCCCGTCCTTCGCCTTGACGTCGATCTCGTCGTACGTGCCCGGCTTGCCCAAGACCTTCTGCGCGGTCGCCGTGTCGAAGAGAGTGAGGCTGCCGCCGGCCGCGACGCCGCCGTCATCGGTGGTGAAGACGCCGACGACCTTCGGGGTGATGACCGGGCCGTCGACGGACATCCGCACGGTGTCGCCGACCCCGTAACCGGTGCGCTCGGCGGTCTTGGAGCCGATGAGGATCTCGCCCTCGCCCTTCGGCGCGCGACCGTCGGTCAGCGGGTACCGGGGGTCCTTCTGCCCCCAGTAGTTGCCGCCCTTGGTGCTCCAGCCGTCGCCGATCAGGTCGCCGTCCTTGTCGGCGACGGCGGTGAAGCCGGACACGACGCCGATGGCGGAGGCCGCGCCGGGCACCTTCGCGCTGTCGTCGAGGAGGGCCTCGGTCAGCTCGGGAAGCTCACCGACCTTGTCGCCCTCGGAGTCCTGGTACTCGGCGGTCACGGCCACGTCGACCTGGTCGAAGCCCTTGGCGGAGCTGTTCTGCAGGGCGTCGGAGATGGTGTTGGTGAAGACCAGGGTGCCCGACACGAACGCCACGCCGAGCATCACGGCGAGCACGGTCATCAACAGCCTGGCCTTGTGCGCGAGAACGTTGCGCAAGGCGGTACGGAACATGGGTCTTCTCTGTCCGGAGGTACGGGGTGGGGGAGCGGACGGGGCGCGTCAGCTGGTGCGGCCCTTGGCGTCGAACCGCTTCATGCGGTCCAGCACCGAGTCGGCCGTCGGCCCGTACACCTCGTCGACGATGCGGCCGTCCGCGAGGAAGACCACCCGGTCCGCGTAGGCCGCGGCCACCGGGTCGTGGGTGACCATGACGACCGTCTGCCCCAGCTCCCGCACGGAGTTGCGCAGGAAGCCCAGCACCTCGGCGCCGGAGCGCGAGTCGAGGTTTCCGGTCGGCTCGTCACCGAAGATGATCTCCGGCCGGGAGGCCAGCGCCCGGGCCACGGCCACGCGCTGCTGCTGCCCGCCGGAGAGCTGGGAGGGACGGTGACCGAGGCGGCCGGAGAGGCCGACCATCTGGATCACGGAGTCCAGCCACTGCTTGTCCGGCTTGCGGCCCGCGATGTCCATCGGGAGCGTGATGTTCTCCAGCGCGGTGAGCGTCGGCAGCAGGTTGAACGCCTGGAAGATGAAGCCGATCTTGTCCCGGCGCAACTTCGTGAGCTGCTTGTCCTTCAGGGAGCCCAGTTCGGTGTCGCCGATGCGCACGGAGCCGGAGGAGAAGGTGTCCAGCCCGGCGACGCAGTGCATCAGCGTGGACTTGCCGGAGCCGGACGGGCCCATGATCGCGGTGAACTCGGCCTGCCGGAACTCGACGGAGACGCGGTCCAGGGCGACCACCTGGGTCTCGCCCTGGCCGTAGATCTTGGAAAGCTCCGTGGCGCGTGCGGCCACGGCGGTGGACCGGTCGGCGATGGGTGCGGTGGTCACGGAAGGGCGCTCCTGTCGGTACGGCGTGTGCTCGGGGACGTTCTCCATCCTTCCGGCCGTCGGGCGCCGTGGAGTCAGCCGCTGTTCCGGTTCCGGGGGGCGACTTCGGTCGGACGCCCCGGCCCGGTGTACTACCTGAGGATGACGTGCGCCCCTGACGTCCGCCCCTGACAGGTACCTGGCGAGCACGCCGCGCGCGGGGGCGTGAGAACGGGGCGGGCGTCCTGGTCGAGGCGGTGAAATTACGTCATTCCGTATGCGTGGCCGACCGCCGCCCGCCAGGCTGTTGGCAAGTAGGGATGGCCCGACCCGGGAGCTGATGCCCCCTCAGGCGCCAATAAAATAAGACAACATCGGTCCGCCCGCCCACTGTTCGCGGGGTGCGTCCCGATAGGCTCAAGACGATCGACGCGGAGCCCATGGCCTGCCCGGATGGTGGAATGCAGACACGGCGAGCTTAAACCTCGCTGCCCCTTCGCGGGCGTGCCGGTTCAAGTCCGGCTCCGGGCACCACCGCTGTGCCGGCGTTCGCCCCCTCCACATGTCCCCCGGATTCCCTCGCACGGGGCCGGGCTTAACTCCTTCGCCCTGCGCTCCGACGGACACCGACGGCACGCGGCTCACCGTGCTCCGGGATGTGCGCGGCGGGGGCGATACCTCGCCCACGCCCTCGACGAGGACGGCGCGGTCCGGGCCTGGGGCCGGGGCGTGAGCGGTGCGCTGGGCGACGGGGACCGGTCGGAGCACAGCTCCGCGCGTCCCACCCGGGTGGCGGGCCTGCCCGGGATCCGCCGGATCGAGGCCTCCGGGTCCACCGGACTCGCCGTCGACACCGAGGGCGCCCTGGTACGTGATGGCCCGAGTCCGCCGGAAACCGTTGACAGCGGCACCCCAGGCGCAGAAACTCAGCTGAGCAGAAGTGAAGGAAATTTCACTACGCGAACAACGTGTTCATGGCAACGACGCCGATCGAAGGGAACGACCGATGCGCACCACCGTCGGCATCATCGGGGCCGGCCCCGCCGGACTCCTGCTGGCCCGGCTGCTCCACAACGCCGGGATCGACTCGGTCGTCCTGGAGAGCCGCGACCGCGCCTACGTCGAGCGGCGGCAGCGCGCCGGAATCCTGGAGCAGGGCACGGTGGACGTCCTGCGCGAGGCCGGGGCCGGGGAGCGGATGGACCGCGAGGGGCTGCGCCACGACGGCATCGAGCTGCGGTTCGACCGGCGCCGCCACCGCGTCGACTTCCCCGCGCTCACCGGCGGCAAGTCCGTCATGGTCTACGCCCAGACCGAGGTCTGCAAGGACCTCATCGCCCTCCAGCTCAAGGAGGGCGGCCCGCTGCTGTTCGAGACCGAGGCGCTGGCCGTGGAGGGCGCCGAGACCGACCACCCGCGCGTCCGCTTCCGCCACGGCGGTCCGGACGGCGCGGAGGACGTCCTGGAGTGCGACTACGTCGTCGGCTGCGACGGCTTCTGGGGCGTGGCCCGCGCGGCGGTCCCGGACGGGCGCACCTTCGAGCGGACGTACCCCTTCGGCTGGCTCGGCATCCTCGCCGACGTCGCCCCCTCCCACGACGAGCTGGTCTACGCCCGCCACGACCGCGGCTTCGCCCTGCTCTCCATGCGCTCCCCGTCCGTCTCCCGCCTCTACCTCCAGGTCCCCGCGGACACCGACGCCGAGACGTGGAGCGACGAGCAGATCTGGGACGAACTGGAACGCCGCTTCGAGACCGCCGACGACTGGACGCTGGCCCGCGGCCCGATCACCCAGAAGTCGGTCACGCCGATGCGCTCCTACGTCCACGAGCCCATGCGGCACGGCCGCCTCTTCCTGGCCGGCGACGCCGCGCACATCGTGCCGCCGACCGGCGCCAAGGGCCTCAACCTCGCCGTCGGGGACGTCGTCACCTTCGCGCGGGCGCTGGCCCACCGCACGCGGACCGGCTCCGACGAGCTCCTCGACGCCTACTCCGCGACCTGCCTGCGCCGCGTCTGGCAGGCCGAGCGCTTCTCGTACGACATGACGACGCTGCTGCACCGCGCACCCGACGCCACGCCCTTCGACGACCGCCTCCAGGTGGCGCGGCTGGACCGGATCGCCGGCTCCCGCGCCGCCGAGACCGACCTCGCCGAGGCCTACACCGGCTTCCCGATCGGGTGAACGCCCCGGCAGTGAGGGGAATCACTGTTCCGCGTAGCGTGTTGTCCGTCAGTGCCAGGGAAAGATCCTCCCCAAGCAGTAGGGTCATTCCTTTGCCGTTCTATTACTCTTGAGCCAAGGCTGCGCAGTGTGGCCATGGAGGAGTGAAATGAGGAGCAGAAACCCGGTCTTCTCGCGACGGGGGTTCAGCCGCGACAACGGCTACGCGGGCTTCAACGCCGCGCCGCAGGCCGGGGGCCCCGCCGTCGCCACGCAGGGCAACCCGTACGCGCAGGGCGCGCAGGGCACCCCGTACGCCCAGCCCGCCGGTAACCCGTACGCCCAGAACCCGTACGCGCAGAACCCGTACGCCCAGCAGGACCTGCAGCACGGCGCGCCGCCGCAGGCGCCGGCCACCACCGGCCGGATGACGATGGACGACGTCGTCATCCGCACGGCGAGCACGCTCGGCACGCTCATCGTGACGGCCGCGCTCGCGTGGGCGCTGCTGCCCGTGGACGACGCCAACATCGGCCGGTCCTACGGCATCGGCATCGGCGCCGCGCTGATCGGCATGGTCCTGGCGCTCGTCCAGTCCTTCAAGCGCAAGGCCTCGCCCGCGCTGATCCTGTCGTACGCGGCGTTCGAGGGTGTCTTCCTCGGCGTCGTCTCCAGCGTCGTCGACAACCGCATCGCCGACGGCGCGGCCATGCAGGCCGTGATCGGCACGATGGCGGTCTTCGCCGGTGTGCTGATCGCGTACAAGGCCGGCTGGATCCGCGTCAACCGCCGCTTCTACGGCTTCGTGATGGCGGCCGCGCTCGGCTTCGTCTTCCTGATGATGGTGAACCTGCTGTTCGCCGTCTTCGGCGGCGGAGACGGCCTCGGCTTCCGCAGCGGCGCGCTCGGTGTCGTCTTCGGCATCGTCGGCATCATCCTCGGCGCCTGCTTCCTGGCCATGGACTTCAAGCAGGTCGAGGACGGCCTGGCCTACGGCGCCCCGCGCGAGGAGGCCTGGCTCGCCGCCTTCGGCCTCACGCTGACGCTGGTGTGGCTGTACCTGGAGTTCCTGCGGCTGATCGCGATCCTGAACAGCAGCGACTAGTAGCGACCAGCAGCGACGACCAGTGACGAAGGGCCCCGGGCAAGCCCGGGGCCCTTCGTCGTGTCGTGGGGACGGCGCACACTCAGAGCAGCTTGCGCGCGGCCCTTCTCAGGTCGTACTCGTGGATGATCGCCTTCGCGTGGCCGTACGCGAGGTCGTGTTCACTGCGGAGCCAGCTGACCTTCTCCTCGAAGCGGAAGAGGGAGGGGCCGTCCTCGACGGTGCGCAGCCAGTCGGAGATCTCACGACCGGTGCAATGGGGGATGCGGGCGAGCATATTGCGATGGGTCTCCTCGGAGAAGACTTGGGACATCGGCGCCTCCGGACGAAAGGGGATGTAAGCCGGTCCTTCAGGTCACCGTGCCTGAGCGTTCGCCCGTTGGCAACAGTCTCGCACCGCCGCGTACGCTCGCGCCGTGGTTGATACGACGCCTTTGACCCGTGCCGTGGACGACTTCGCCGACCGCCTGCGCGCCGCGCCGCAGAGCAGGCTGCAACGCGGGGCCGCCGCCGAGGCGCTGGGGCTGGCCAGGGAGTTGGCGCGGCGCGCCCAGCTCGCGGAGGACCCGGACGCGGAGCCCCGGGAGATGCCGGACGCCGGGATGTTCGCCGCCGCCGACCAGATCGCCGTCGCCGCACACGACTTGGCCCTCGTGCTGAGCGACGAGGGCCAGGTGGAGGAAGCGGTGGCGCTGGTGGAGGAGGCGCGCAAGCGGGCCGGGGTCTAGAGGGACGCGATGACGCGGTCCGCCAGGATGTAGACGTTCTCCTCGCCGCAGGCGAAGGTCAGCGTGTAGGCGCCGGAGATCCCCGAGCCGCCGAGGAGGTACGGCGTCTTGCCCGCGCCCAGCGCGGCGGCCAGGCGCTCCGCGGTCTCGCGGTGGCCCGGCGTCATGCACAGCGTGGTCCCGTCGGCGAAGACGTACACGTCGAGCGTGCCCAGCGGGCCCGGGCGGACGTCGGCGAGCGCGACATTCGACTCGGCCAGCTCCTCGAGGGTGGCGACGGTGCGCTCGTGGTCGTTCACGGCCGGTGACGGGTTCGGTACGAAGTCCGGGTGCGAGGGGTGCCGGCGGCGGGCGGCGGCCAGTTCGGCGGACTCCCTGCTGCCCGCGTCCTTCGCGGTCGGCTCGTCGGTGTCCGCACCCGGCTCGACGACGGGCTCCAGGCCCACGAAATCCGCCTGGCGGGGCAGGAACAGCTCACTGTCGGACAGGCCGAGCAGCAGCGGCGCCTCGGAGGCGTCCCGCGACTCCTGGGCGGCCCAGAAGGCCCGCGCCTCGGCGAGCTCCCGCTCCCGCTCCTCGGCGAGCGCCTCCGTGACGGCGGCGCGTATCTCGTCGGCGTCGGCGGTGGTGCGGGCGGCGGGCACCCGGCCCCGCGTGGCGGCGGCGCGGCTCTCGGCCAGCTCCGTGCGCAGGGCCGCCACCTGCCGGCGCAGCACCAGAACGCTGCGCAGGACGGCGACGCCCACGGCGCCGGTGGCGGCCGTGGTGAGCAGCAGGGCGATCGGCATGGCGCTCACTGACGTACTCCCGGTTCAAAGTCGACCCCCGACTTCCTACATCAGCTTGAAGGGAGGACTATCCGTCTGTCAGTGCGTAACGTCACGAAACGGACAGGACTTTGGGTCCGGAAGGTGGGGGTGTTGCTGGTCTGACCTGCGTAAATCGAGGTGACGGGAGAGGTAGGTCACATCCTGGGGGAGATTGGGTCACAAAACGGCCCAGAACCCTGGGTCGTCGGGGTTCCGGGCCGTGGTGTCACGCTGGGTCGCGCGGGTGCTACTGACCGTCCTTCAGGGGGCGGTCGCGCGCGGCGGTGTGCCGGGGTGTGCCGGTCAGCTCAGGCGCTCGATGACCATGGCCATGCCCTGGCCGCCGCCGACGCACATGGTCTCCAGGCCGAACTGCTTGTCGTGCCACTGCAGGGAGTTGATGAGCGTGCCGGTGATGCGGGCGCCGGTCATGCCGAAGGGGTGGCCGACGGCGATGGCGCCACCGTTGACGTTCAGCTTCTCCAGCGGGATGCCGAGGTCGCGGTAGGAGGGGATCACCTGGGCGGCGAACGCCTCGTTGATCTCGACCAGGTCGATGTCGTCGATGGTCAGCCCGGCGCGGGACAGCGCCTGCTTGCTCGCCTCGACCGGGCCGAGGCCCATGATCTCGGGGGAGAGGCCGGAGACACCGGTGGAGACGATGCGGGCGAGCGGGGTCAGGCCCAGCTCGCGGGCCTTGGTGTCGCTCATGATCACGAGGGCGGCGGCACCGTCGTTGAGCGGGCAGCAGTTGCCGGCGGTGACCAGGCCGTCGGGGCGGAAGACGGGCTTCAGGCCCTGGACGCCCTCCAGGGTGACGCCGGCGCGGGGCCCGTCGTCCTTGGAGACCACCGTGCCGTCCGGCAGCGTCACCGGGGTGATCTCGCGCTCCCAGAAGCCGTTCTTGATGGCTTCCTCGGCGAGGTTCTGCGAGCGGACGCCGAACTCGTCCATGTCCTGCCGGGTGACGCCCTTGGCGCGGGCGAGGTTCTCGGCGGTCTGGCCCATCGCGATGTACGGGTCGGGGACCAGGCCGTCCTCGCGCGGGTCGTGCCAGGTGGTGCCCTCCTGCTGGGCCACCTCGGCGGTACGGGCCTCCGCCTCGGCGAACAGCGGGTTGCGGGTGTCCGGCAGGCTGTCGGAGTTGCCCTTGGCGAACCGGGAGACCATCTCGACACCGGCCGAGATGAAGACGTCGCCCTCGCCGGCCTTGATGGCGTGCAGGGCCATGCGGGAGGTCTGCAGCGACGAGGAGCAGTACCGGGTGATGGTGCAGCCGGGCAGGTGGTCCATGCCCATCTCGACGGCGACGATGCGGCCGAGGTTGTTGCCCTGCTCGCCGCCGGGCAGGCCGCAGCCGAGCATCAGGTCGTCGATGTCCCGCGGGTCCAGCTCGGGGACCTTGGCGAGGGCGGCCTGGATGATCGTGGCGGCCAGGTCGTCGGGGCGCAGGTCCTTCAGCGAGCCCTTGAAAGCACGACCGATGGGGGAGCGGGCGGCTGAGACGATCACGGCTTCGGGCATCACGGCTCCAGAGGCGAGTCGGTAAGGGGCAGGCAGGGCTGGTTGGGAAGTTACCCCGACGTATGGCCTGGGTCACGGGTCTGGCCATGTGACATGGACCGCAACTTTCTAAGCGCTTGCTTTGGCCTCCGGCGGTCGAGCGGACTTTGTCCCGCGGTCCTGTGGCGGATGCCCTGGGGGCTGCACCCCCAGACCCCCATCGGCCTGGACGACCTCGCCCTCAAACGCCGGACGGGCTGGTGGGTTCCGCCTCCGATACCCGACGCCGCCGCCGGCGCTTCAGCAGCGCCCAGGGCCCCCGCGGCCCCGTCGGCATCGCCGCCGCCACCTCCGTGCCCGCCTCGGACGCGGCCTCGGCCGCCGCCCGGGCCACGGGCAGGAAGCCCTCGCGGCGCATCGCGTCGGGGCGCTCCTCCTCGGCCGGCCACAGGCCGAGGGCGGCGCAGACCGACGGCAGGACCGCCATCGCGGCCGTGGCGTAGCCCTCCGCGGAGGGGTGGTAGTTGTCCGGCCCGAACAGCTCCCGCGGGTTCTGCGCGAACTCCGGGCCCAGGAGGTCGCCCAGCGACACCGTGCGCCCGCCCTGCTCCACGACGCCGATCGTCTGCGCCGCCGCCAGCTGCCGCGAGGTCCGCCGGGCCAGCCAGCGCAGCGGCTGCCGTACCGGTTCGATCGTGCCCAGGTCCGGGCAGGTGCCGACGACCACCTCCGCGCCGGCCGTCCGCAGCCGTCGTACCGCCCCCGACAGGTGCCGGACCGAGCGGGTCGCGGGCATTCGGTGGGTGACGTCGTTCGCGCCGATCATGATCACGCAGATGTCGGGGACCCGGTCCGGATCCCCGAGCACCAGGGCCACCTGCCGGTCCAGGTCGTCCGAGCACGCCCCCGGCGCCGCGACCGACCTCAGCTCCACCGGCCGCTCCGCCACGGCCGCGAGCCCCGACGCCAGCAGCGCGCCCGGCGTCTGCCCGGCCCGGTGCACGCCCTGCCCGGCCGCCGTGGAGTCGCCCAGCATCATCAACCGCAGCGGCGGATCGCCGGCCACCGGCAGAATGTCGCCGTACAGTCCCTGCGCGTTGGGCACCCGGTTGGGTGTGCCGATGCCCACCCGGCGCCTGGCCAGCGCCACCTCCGCCAGCAGCAGACCGAAGGTGGCCGCGCCGGCCAGCCCGATCCCGCCACCGCCGTAGGCCGCGCCGGCCGCGATCCGCCGGGCCACCCGCGCCCTCGACATGCTCGTCATACGTCGCCGCCACCTCCTCGAAGCCGTACAACCAGTGCTTGCCCCGTACGGACGGTCGCCCAATCTCAACAGGGAGTGAACGACCGGCACGGGGCACCGGCGGGGCGGCAGGCCATAGGCTGACGGAACCACTACGACCGCATCTTTTGCAGCATCCGGAGACCACGGTGCAATTCCACGACTCGATGATCAGCCTCGTCGGCAACACCCCGCTGGTGAGGCTCAACAGCGTGACCAAGGGCATCAGGGCGACCGTCCTGGCCAAGGTGGAGTACTTCAACCCGGGCGGTTCCGTGAAGGACCGCATCGCCCTGCGCATGATCGAGGCCGCAGAGAAGAGCGGAGAGCTGCAGCCCGGCGGCACGATCGTGGAGCCGACCAGCGGCAACACGGGCGTGGGGCTCGCGATCGTGGCCCAGCAGAAGGGCTACAAGTGCATCTTCGTCTGCCCGGACAAGGTGTCCACCGACAAGATCAACGTACTGCGCGCCTACGGCGCCGAGGTCGTCGTCTGCCCGACCGCGGTCGCCCCCGAGCACCCGGACTCCTACTACAACGTCTCCGACCGGCTGGTCCGCGAGACGCCGGGCGCCTGGAAGCCGGACCAGTACTCCAACCCGCACAACCCGCTCTCCCACTACCACTCGACCGGCCCCGAGCTGTGGGAGCAGACGGCGGGGAAGATCACCCACTTCGTCGCCGGCGTCGGCACCGGCGGCACCATCTCCGGCACCGGCCGCTACCTCAAGGAGGCCAGCGACGGTGCGGTGAAGGTGATCGGCGCCGATCCCGAGGGGTCCGTCTACTCGGGCGGCTCCGGGCGGCCGTACCTGGTCGAGGGCGTCGGTGAGGACTTCTGGCCGAGCGCCTACGACCGGGACGTCGCCGACGAGATCGTCGCCGTCTCCGACAAGGACTCCTTCCAGATGACCCGCCGCCTCGCCAAGGAGGAGGGCCTGCTGGTGGGCGGCTCCTGCGGCATGGCGGTCGTCGCGGCGCTGGAGGTGGCCGAGCGGCTCGGCGAGGACGACGTGGTGGTCGTCCTGCTGCCGGACAGCGGGCGCGGCTACCTCAGCAAGATCTTCAACGACGAGTGGATGGCCGACTACGGCTTCCTGGAGGACGCCGGCCCCAGCGCCCGCGTCGCCGAGGTCCTGAACCACAAGGAGGGCGGCTCCATCCCCTCCCTCGTCCACATGCACCCGGACGAGACCGTCGGCCAGGCCATCGAGGTGCTGCGCGAGTACGGCGTCTCACAGATGCCGATCGTCAAGCCCGGCGCCGGTCACCCGGACGTGATGGCCGCCGAGGTCGTCGGCTCGGTCGTGGAGCGCGAGCTGCTGGACGCCCTGTTCGCCAAGCGCGCCTCGCTGGAGGACCCGCTGGAGAAGCACATGTCGGCCCCGCTGCCGCAGGTGGGCTCCGGCGAGCCGGTGGCGGACCTGATGTCGGTGCTGGGCTCCGCCGACGCGGCGATCGTCCTCGTCGAGGGCAAGCCGACCGGTGTGGTGAGCCGTCAGGACCTGCTGTCCTTCCTCGCCAACAGCGGCAAGTGACGTCCCGTCACGGGAAGCGGTGGTGAACGCGGGGTGAACCGTCGGTTCCGGGGCCGCACTTGAGGGGCCAGGTGATCTTCGTGGACTTCGCGGAAGTGGTACGCGGGCGTCACGTTCGCGCAGCACACGCTTAACACTGGCCCGGCAGAGTAGGGGTTGTCGGCAGGGCGGGAGCGGCTCCCCGTCCCGGCCGGCACCGAACGGCGTCACGGACCTTCCGGAGCGGCTCCCGGACCTCCATGGACGCCACGGACGCGCCGCCCGGCCTCTCGGTCCCGGCGCCGCGTCCCCCGCGGGGACCGCCGTCGTCCCGCCCCCCAGCGATGGGGGTGCGGCGGTCCCCGCGCAGTCTTCGGTTCAGCCTTCGCCCAGGCGTCTCAGCCTCCGCCCAGGCGTCTGACTTCCCAGGAGCCTCAGTCTTCCCAGGCGTCGTCCTTCTCGGCGGGCCGGCGGCGGCCGAAGAGGCCCGGGTTGGTGCGGGCGGCCTGGACGACGTTGACGCCGACGATGCCCGCCCAGGTGACCAGCAGCCCGGGGAGGTGCGCGACGCCGCCGCCGATCGCGGACAGCGGGACCGCGAGGACCAGCGAGACGATGCCGAAGCCGAAGCGCTCGCCGAAGGAGTCCGTCGGCGTCGGCGACCGGCTGTCCCGGGCCGCCGTCATCTGCTGCTCGGCGAGCTGCCGGCGCACGCGCCGCTCGACCGCACCGTCGATGCGCCGGTCGACCTTCTCCAGGAACGAGTCGACCAGTGCGGACTCGTACTCCTCGCCGAGTTCCCTGCGGGTCTGCAGCGTGGCGTCGAGTTCCTTCTTGAGATCCCGCTCGTCCATTCCGGTCATGCCGTCCACGGTAGGCATCCGGACCGGCGTCGGCACGGGGGCTAGCCCCCGTCTTCGGCGGGGGACGGCCGGAGCGGGCCGGTCGCGGCGGAGCGGTCGCGGCGGGCGGTCCGCGGAGGATGCTCGGCATCGTGCGGCGCGCGGCCTCGCTGTATAACGGTATGCAGAATCCCGGATACGTGAATAGGTCGAGGGGGAGCACGGCATGAGCGGGACCGACAGCCCGGCCGCGCGGTTGCAGACGCTCTTCGAGGGGCACCGGCTGACGCCGACCCAGCGGCGCATCGCGCACAGTATGGTGCGGCGCGCCGCCGACGTGCCCTTCCTGTCGAGTGTGGAGCTGGCCGAGCTGGCCGGGGTCAGCCAGCCGTCCGTGACGCGTTTCGCCGTCGCCCTCGGCTTCGACGGCTACCCGGCGCTGCGCCGCCATCTGCGCGAGGTCGCGCCCGCGGAACCGGCCGCGGACACCGGGTCCGGCAACGAGTACCAGCAGGCCGTGGCGGCCGAGATCGAGAACCTGCGGCACCTGGCGGAGGCGCTGGCCGACCCGGGGCCGGTGGCGGAGGCGGGCCGCCTGCTCGCCCGGAGCCGGCCGCTGCCGGTGCTCGGGCTGCGCGCGGCGGCGGCCCAGGCGCACGGCTTCGCCTACTTCGCCGCCAAGGTCCACCCGGACGTCCGGCTGCTGGGCGAGGGCGGCACGATGATCCACGACCGCATCGACGCCGCCGTACGGGCCGGGGCGACGTCCCTGCTCTGCTTCGCCCTGCCCCGGCATCCGCGCGAGGTCGTCGACACGCTCGCCCACGCGAAGGAGGCGGGGCTCACGGTGGTGACCGTCGCCGACTCCGCCTTCGCGCCGGTCGCCAAGGTGTCCGACCTGCTGCTGCCAGCCGCCGTCGGGACCGGCCTCGCCTTCGACACCGCCTGTGCGCCGATGCTGCTCGGCCGGGTCCTGCTGGAAGCCATGTGCGACGACCTGCCGGACGCCCAGGCCCGGCTGGAGGAGTTCGACGCGAAGGCCGCGGCGCGGGGGCTCTTCGTGGACTGACGCGGAGCGCGGGCCCGTCCGCGGCCGTGTTCTCAGACTCGTCTCACGTTCTCCCGTTAACCTGCCTCGCCTCACACCCTTCAGACGCAACGCAGCAGCAGCGCGCAGCAACAGGGCGCAGCAGCAGGACTGGGACAGGAGGCCGGACGTGGCGCGCGGAGGACAGGGGCTGGCTCGGGTCGCCGTCGTCGTAAGGGCGGGGGCGGCACCGCTGTGGTGGCTGGGCGTGGTGGCGGCGGGCATCGGGGTGCTGGTGCCGGGACTGACCGGGCGGCGGATCGGCGTCCTGGCCGGCGCCGCGCTGTTCCTCGTCGCGACCGCCGTCGTGGCGACCGTCCGCCGGAAGCGGTACACCGTCCTGGCCGGCTCGGCCGCCCGCGCCGGCAAGCACGACGTGCTCCAGGACCGCGCGGTGACCGTACGCAACTGGCGCCGCGGCCACCGCTGGTGGCTGTTCCTCGCCTTCCTCGCCGCCCTCGGCAGCGCCTTCGCCGTGCCCGCCGCCGCCGGACTGCTGATGGCCGGCTGCGGCACCGGCCTGTGGCTGAAGTCCGCCTGGATCGGCCGCCGCGAACAGGCCGAGGGAGCCCTCCTGTGGGTCCGCGTCGACTGGCTCGCCCGCAACGCCGGCCGCCCGGCGGGCAAGGCGGTCAAGGCCTACCGCAGCACGGGCATCGCGGCGGGCGACGCGGCCCCGGGCGGGGCGCGGCGGAAGGCGGCGGCACTGGTGTGATGCCGGGCGGATGTCGGTTCCGCGCCGGGTGCGGGGGCCGCGTCGGGTGCGGGTGCGGGTGCGGGTGCCGCGTGGCCGGTCGCGCCCTCGCGGCGGTGGCCGCACGTGCCACCGCCCCGCGCCCCTGACGGCGTCGTCCGAGCCGCGTCAGGACGACCGGAACGGGGACGTCAGCGCGTCCGCGTGCGCCCCGCCCGCCTCCGACACGATCTCCGCCACCGACTGGGCCTCCCGCACGGTCGCGAAGGCGACACCCCCCAAGCCGTCCGCCCCGAACCCGTACACCCCGGGACGTGCCAGCGAGTTGTACGCGTAGTGATGCGCGAAGTAGTACGCCCCCGTGTCCAGCGCCGCCGCGTAGTCCCCCTGCTCCAGCATCGGCAAGGCACGTCCCGCCGCCAGCAGGTCCCCCGCGAAGCAGGCCGGCCCGGCCACGTCCTGCACCACCGCGGGCCCCTCCTTCGGCACCCCCTTGCCGTCGTACGCGGCGATCCGCAGCGGCCACGCCCCCGGCGCGTACACCGTCCGCGTCGCGACTTGCACGCCAGCGTGCGTCACCGCGACCGGCCGCCCCCCGGCGCTCTTGGCGTACTCCACGCGCGCCACCACCGTGCCGTGCTTGGCCAGCAGTGACCGCCCGAACTCGGTGACCAGCCCGTACCGCCCGTCGAGCAGCCCCGGCACCGCCTCGCGCAGCACCCGCGCGTACTCGGCGTACGTCGGTGTCGTCTCGTCCGAGGCGAAGTTCACCGGCAGCCCGCCGCCGATGTCCAGCGTGTCGATCTGCCGGCGCCCGGCCCGCCCGTTGATCTCCTCGGCGAGCGCGTACGTCTCGGCCACTCCCTCGGCCATCAGGGCCAGCGGGATGCCCTGTGACCCGGTGTGCGCGTGCAGCCGGGTCAGCCACGGCCGGTCCAGGTACGCCCGCACCACCCACTCGCGCGCCCCCTCGTCGCGCAGCGCCACCCCGAACTTCGAGGTCGCCGTCGCCGTCGACAGCGCCTCGATGGAGCCCCCGCCGACCTGCGGGTTCACCCGGATGCCGAGCGGCGACCGGCTCGCCGCCCCGGCCATCAGGCGGTCGAGCCGCTCCAGCTCCTGCGGATTGTCCGCGTTGAGGGCGATGCCCAGCGCCAGCGCCTCCCGCAGCTCGTCCGGCGTCTTGGCGGGCGAGTCCAGCACCGTCCGCTCCGCCGGCACCCCCGCCGCCCGCGCCAGCGCCAGCTCACCCGGGCTCGCGACCTCCGCGCCGATGCCCTCCTCGTGCAGCAGCCGCACCACCGCGACCAGCGGGGTCGCCTTCACCGCGAAGGCGTGCAGCACGGGTGTCCCGGGTGCCGTCACCGCCTCGAAGGCCGCCCGCAGCTCCGCCGCCGACTCCCGGATGCCCGCGACGTCCAGCAGTCCGACGATCGGGGCGTCGGGCCCCAGCAGCCCCTGTTCCACGGCCGCCCGCACCGCCGCATCCCGCCGCGCGGCCCGCTCCGCTCCGGTGCCGCCGAGGTCCCCGCCCATGTCCGTGCCGTCGCTCACGCGATCCTCCGTCCCCTCGTCGTCCGTCCAGCACATCCGCCCGGACACATCCGTCCAGCGCATACAGCCAAACACCCGCGACACGTCCGCGCCGGGACACGGACGTATTGACTAGTTCTATTCATGAGGCGAGGATGTGAATATCTCCAGTAACAATCCGCCGGGAGCAAGCCACCAGGAGGCAGACCATGTCCGGACCCCGCCCCGTCCGCGCGCCGCGCGGCACCGAGCCGAGCGCACTGGGCTGGCAGCAGGAGGCCGCCCTGCGGATGCTCCAGAACAACCTCGACCCCGAGGTCGCCGAGCACCCCGACAAGCTCGTCGTCTACGGCGGCACCGGCAAGGCGGCCCGCGACTGGCGGTCCTTCGACGCCATGGTCCGCACCCTGCAGACCCTCAAGCAGGACGAGACGATGCTCGTCCAGTCGGGCCGCCCGGTCGGCGTCATGCAGACCCACGAGTGGGCCCCGCGCGTCCTCATCGCCAACTCCAACCTCGTCGGCGACTGGGCCAACTGGGAGGAGTTCCGCCGCCTGGAGGCCCTCGGCCTGACCATGTACGGGCAGATGACCGCCGGCTCCTGGATCTACATCGGCACCCAGGGCATCCTCCAGGGCACCTACGAGACCTTCGCCGCCGTCGCCGCCAAGAAGTTCGGCGGCACCCTCGCCGGAACCATCACCCTCACCGCCGGCCTCGGCGGCATGGGCGGCGCCCAGCCACTGGCCGTCACCATGAACGACGGCGTCGCGATCTGCATCGACTGCGACCCGCGCGCCATCGACCGCCGCATCGAGCACCGCTACCTCGACGTCAGGGCCGACTCCCTCGACCACGCCCTCCACCTGGCCACCGAGGCCCGCGACCAGCGCAGGCCGCTCTCCATCGGCGTCCTCGGCAACGCCGCCGAGCTGGTGCCGCAGCTGCTCGCCATGGGCGCCCCGATCGACATCGTGACCGACCAGACCTCGGCCCACGACCCGCTGGCGTACCTCCCCGTCGGCATCGCCTTCGACGACATGGCCGACGCCGCCGCCAAGGACCCGGCCGGCTTCACCACCCGGGCCCGCGAGTCCATGGCCCGGCACGTCGAGGCCATGGTCGGCTTCCAGGACGCCGGCGCCGAGGTCTTCGACTACGGCAACTCCATCCGCGGCGAGGCCCAGCTCGCCGGCTACGACCGGGCCTTCGCCTTCCCCGGCTTCGTTCCCGCCTACATCCGCCCCCTCTTCTGCGAGGGCAAGGGCCCCTTCCGCTGGGCCGCCCTGTCCGGCGACCCCGCCGACATCGCCAAGACCGACAAGGCGATCCTCGACCTCTTCCCGGAGAACGAGTCCCTGGCCCGCTGGATCAAGATGGCCGGCGAGCGCGTCCACTTCCAGGGCCTGCCCGCCCGCATCTGCTGGCTCGGCTACGGCGAGCGCGACAAGGCCGGCGAGCGGTTCAACGACATGGTCGCGAGCGGCGAGCTGGCCGCGCCGATCGTCATCGGCCGCGACCACCTCGACTGCGGCTCCGTCGCCTCCCCGTACCGCGAGACCGAGGCCATGCTCGACGGCTCCGACGCCATCGCCGACTGGCCGCTGCTCAACGCCATGGTCAACGTGGCCTCCGGCGCCTCCTGGGTCTCCCTCCACCACGGCGGCGGCGTCGGCATGGGCCGCTCCATCCACGCCGGGCAGGTGACGGTCGCCGACGGCACCGCCCTCGCCGGCGAGAAGATCCGCCGGGTCCTCACCAACGACCCCGGCATGGGCGTCATCCGGCACGTCGACGCCGGGTACGACATCGCGGAGTCCGTCGCCGAGGACAAGGGCGTGCGCGTGCCCATGCGTGAAGGCGGCACGGCGTGAGCTTCCACCGCATGTGGGCGGAGCTGCTGCCGGTCGGCCGCAGCTCCGCCTCCGGCGGCTACCGCCGCTACGCCTGGACCGGCGCCGATGCCGACTGCCGGGCCTGGTTCCGGGAGCAGGCCGAGGCGCGCGGGCTGACCTACGAGCTCGACCGCAACGGCAACCAGTGGGCCTGGCTCGGTGACCCGGCCGCCGGGAACGCCGTCGTCACCGGCTCCCACCTGGACTCCGTACCCGACGGCGGCGCCTTCGACGGCCCCCTCGGCGTCGTCTCCGCCTTCGCGGCCCTGGACGAGCTGCGCGCGCGAGGAGCCCGGCTCACCCGACCGGTCGGCATCGTCAACTTCGGCGACGAGGAGGGCGCCCGCTTCGGCCTCGCCTGCGTCGGCTCCCGGCTCACCGCCGGCGCGCTCACCGTCGAGCAGGCCCACCGCCTCACCGACGGCGACGGCATCACGCTCCCGCAGGCCATGGAGAACGCCGGATACGACCCGGACGCCATCGGCCCCGACCCCGAACGGCTCGCCCGCATCGGCGCCTTCGTCGAACTCCACGTCGAACAGGGCCGCGCCCTCGACCTGTCCGGCGACCGCATCGGCATCGCGAGCGCCATCTGGCCGCACGGACGATGGCGCTTCGACTTCCGCGGCGAGGCCAACCACGCCGGCACCACCCGGCTCGCCGACCGGCGCGACCCGATGCTGAGCTACGCCGAGACCGTCCTGGCCGCCCGCCGCGAGGCCGAACTCGCCGGCGCCGTCGCCACCTTCGGCAAGATCAGCGTCGAGCCGAACGGCGTCAACGCCATCCCGTCCCTCGTGCGCGGCTGGCTCGACTCCCGCGCCGCCGACCAGGAGAGCCTGGACACGGTGGTCGGCGGGGTGGAGAAGGCCGCCCGCGAGTACGCCACCGCCCATGGCGTCGACCTCGACGTCGTACGCGAGTCCTTCACGCCCGTCGTCGAGTTCGACCACGCCCTGCGCGACGAACTCGCCCGCATCCTGGGCAGCGACACGGAAGGCAACGACGCAGGAGGCAGCGGCGCGGAGCTGAAGGTGCCCGTCCTCGGCACCGGTGCGGGACACGACGCCGGAATCCTCTCCGGACGCATCCCGACCGCCATGCTGTTCGTGCGCAACCCCACCGGCGTCTCGCACTCCCCGGCCGAGTACGCCGCCGAGGACGACTGCGTGGCCGGGGTGAGCGCACTCGCCGACGCACTGGAAGGACTGGCCTGCACGTGACCCCCACCGAGCGGACCCGGACGTACTGGCTGGAGCACGCGTGGTTCGGCACCCATGTCGAGCCGGGCGTCACCGTCGATGTGCGTGACGGCCGCATCACCGAGCTCCGCACGGGCACCCCCACCCCGCCCCCCGGCGCCGAGATCCTGCGCGGTCTGACGCTGCCGGGGCTGGCGAACGCCCACTCGCACGCGTTCCACCGCGCCCTGCGCGGCACCGTCCAGGTCGGCTCCGGCACGTTCTGGACCTGGCGCGAGGTCATGTACTCCGTCGCCGACCGGCTCACCCCGGAGACCTACCGCGACCTCGCCCGCGCCGTGTACGCCGAGATGGCCCTCGCCGGCATCACCACCGTCGGCGAGTTCCACTACGTCCACCACGCCCCCGGCGGCACCCCCTACGCCGACCCCAACGCGATGGGCGAGGCCCTGATCGAGGCCGCCGCCGACGCCGGCATCCGCATCACCCTCCTCGACACCTGCTACCTGTCCTCCGGCTTCGGGCAGCCCCCCAACACCCACCAGCGCCGCTTCTCCGACGGCACGGCGGACGCCTGGGCGGAACGCTGTTCAGTTCTCAAGGAACGGGATCACGCACGGATCGGCGCGGCGATCCACTCCGTACGGGCCGTGCCCGCCGACCAGTTGGCGACCGTGGCGCGCTGGGCTGAGGAACGGCGGGCCCCGCTGCATGTGCACCTGTCCGAGCAGACCGCCGAGAACGACGCCTGCCGCGACGCCCACGGGTGCACCCCCACCCGGCTCCTCGCCGACCACGGCGTGCTCGGACCCCGCACCACAGGCGTCCACAACACCCACCTCACCGACGAGGACATCGCCCTGCTCGGCGGCAGTCGCACCGGCACCTGCATGTGCCCGACCACGGAACGGGACCTCGCCGACGGCATCGGCCCGGCAGCAGCCCTTCAGCAGGCGGGCTCCCCGCTCTCCCTCGGCTCCGACAGCCACGCCGTCGTCGACCTGCTGGAAGAGGCGCGCGCCATGGAGCTCAACGAGCGCCTGCGCACCCGCACCCGCGGCCACTGGACCGCCGCCGCCCTGCTGCGCGCCGCCACCGCCGACGGCCACGCCGCCCTCGGCTGGGACGACGTCGGCACCCTCGAGGCCGGGACCCGCGCCGACCTCACCACGGTCGCCCTGGACTCGGTCAGAACAGCGGGGCCGCTGCCCAGGCTCGGCGCCGAGACGGCCGTATTCGCCGCGACGGCAGCGGACGTACGGCACACGATCGTGGGTGGACGGCACGTCGTACGCGACGGCGCCCACACCCTCGTACCCGATGTGCCGCAGGCCCTCGCGCGGGCCGTCGAAGCCCTGCGCTCCTAGCGACGACCACCGCCCGCCCCCACCCCCACGAGGACGTCACGGACCCCATGAGCAGCAGCACCGTCATCACCAACATCGCCGCACTCGTCACCAACGACCCCTCCCTCGGCGACAACTCCCCCCTCGGACTGGTCCGGGACGCGGCCGTCGTCATCGACGGCGACCGCATCGCGTGGACCGGTGAATCAAGCAAAGCACCCGCCACTGACAATCGCGTCGACGCCGGTGGCCGTGCGGTCCTCCCCGGCTTCGTCGACTCCCACTCCCACCTCCTCTTCGCGGGCGACCGCACCGAGGAGTTCAACGCCCGCATGTCCGGCCGCCCCTACAGCGCCGGCGGCATCCGCACCACCGTCGCCGCCACCCGCGCCGCGAGCGACGCGGAACTGGAGGCGGGCCTCACCCGCTACCTCGAAGAGGCCCTGCGCCAGGGCACCACCACCTTCGAGACCAAGTCCGGCTACGGCCTGACCGTCGCCGACGAGTCCCGCGCCCTGCGCGTCGCCGCCCGCCACACCGACGAGGTCACCTTCCTCGGCGCCCACATCGTCGCCCCCGAACTCGCCGACGACCCCGCCGCCTACGTCGCCCTCGTCACCGGCGAGATGCTCGACGCCTGCGCCCCGCACGCCCGCTGGATCGACGTGTTCTGCGAGAAGGGCGCCTTCGACGGCGACCAGGCCCGCGCCATCCTCACGGCGGGCAAGGCCAGGGGCCTGCACCCCCGCATCCACGCCAACCAGCTCTCCCACGGCCCCGGCGTCCAGCTCGCCGTCGAACTCGACGCCGCCAGCGCCGACCACTGCACCCACCTCACCGACGCCGACGTGGACGCCCTCGCGCACAGCCGCACGGTCGCCACCCTGCTTCCCGGCGCCGAGTTCTCCACCCGCGCCCAGTGGCCCGACGCCCGGCGCCTGATCGACGCCGGTGCCACGGTCGCCCTGTCCACCGACTGCAACCCCGGCTCGTCCTTCACGTCCTCCGTGCCCTTCTGCATCGCCCTCGCCGTACGGGACATGGGGATGACGCCGGACGAGGCGGTCTGGTCGGCCACCGCGGGCGGCGCCGCGGCCCTGCGCCGCGACGACGTCGGACGCCTGACTCCGGGCGCGTACGCCGACCTGACGCTGCTCGACGCCCCGAGCCATGTCCACCTGGCCTACCGGCCGGGGGTGCCGCTGGTCGCGGGGGTGTGGCGGCGGGGCGTGCGTAAGGTGTGAGCGAACGAGCATCGGTGGGAACGGGGGACGGGGCGGATGGCGAGGCACTGGTGGGCATGGGGCGCGCCGTTCCTGGTGAACCTGCTGCTCGGCGTTCCGGCCGTGGTGCCGATCTGGCTCGTGTGGTACCTGCTGGTGAACTGGCCGCTGGCCGAGCTCGGTTGGACCATGCGCAACCCGACGGAGAACGACGGCATGGCGCTCTGGCTGGTGATCGTCGTACCGGTGGTCGCGTTGTTCGGGCTCATCTGGTGGCTGGCCAATGAACCCCTGCGGCGCAGGACCGCCCTCGCCCCGCGCTCGTTCTGGCTGCTGTGCGTCCTGGTGCCGTTCCTGCCGACGGCCGCGCTGTTCGCCAACTCCGTCTGAGGGGCGGCGGCAGCCCGAAGGGGGGCGGCCCGGCTTCGGACCGCCCCCCTGGAGGGCAAGCGACACCCGGTCAGGGCCTGAGGACTACTCCTCGACCGTGAGCCCCTTGCGCAGCCGTACGAGGGTCCGCGACAGCAGACGTGAGACGTGCATCTGGGAGATCCCCAGCTCCTCGCCGATCTCCGACTGGGTCATGCCGGCGACGAAACGCAGGGAGAGGATCTTCCGGTCCCGGGCGGGCAGTTCGGCGATCAGCGGCTTCAGCGACTCGACGTACTCGATGCCCTCGAGCCCGTGGTCCTCGTAGCCGATGCGGTCGGCGAGCGCGCCCTCGGCGTCGTCCTCCTCCGGCTGGGCGTCCAGCGAGGAGGCGGTGTAGGCGTTGGACGCCGCCATGCCCTCGACGACCTCGTCCCGGGACAGACCGAGGTGCTCGGCCAGTTCGCTCACCGTCGGGGCGCGGTCCAGCCGCTGGGCCAGCTCGTCGCCGGCCTTGGCCAGGTCGAGCCGCAGCTCCTGGAGGCGGCGCGGGACGCGCACGGACCACGAGGTGTCGCGGAAGAAGCGCTTGATCTCGCCGATGATGGTCGGCATCGCGAACGTGGGGAATTCCACACCGCGCGACAGCTCGAAGCGGTCGATCGCCTTGATCAGGCCGATCGTGCCGACCTGGATGATGTCCTCCATCGGCTCGCTGCGCGAGCGGAAGCGGGAGGCGGCGAACTTGACCAGCGCGAGGTTGAGCTCGACGAGCGTGTTGCGTACGTACGCGTACTCGTGCGTGCCTTCCTCCAGCGACTCCAGCCGCTCGAAGAGGGTCTTGGACAGGGCCCTGGCGTCCGCCGGAGCAACCTCGTCGTACGCGGGGATGTCCGGAAGCCCGGCGAGTGCGTCGTCGTGGTCGACGACCGCGTCGTGATGCTCGATGGGATCCAGATGTTCCGGAGGGAGTGTCGACGTCGCTTCTTGGGTACGCGATCCGTCGAGCCGGGGTGACATGATGTCCTCCATCGTTCTCGGCATACGGCTGCCGAAGCCAATTACGTGCACTGCGGTGTGCGGCGCCTCCAAAGCCGGCCGTGTCGGTTACGTGTTCCTACTAGCCCTACCGGGTTTACCGAGGCCACCGCAAGTGTGTTGTGTGTTGGTATGTCCGTTTGTGTGCGGTTGTTCGGCTGTCGGACTGAGGTGGGAAGGCGTAGTGTTCGAGGGCGTCAGCAGGCAGTCACGACCTCGGGAGAGAGAAACGGCATGGACCGCGGGACGGTCGGCAGTGCCCAGTCGGGCCGGCTTCTGGTGGAAGTACGGGAAGAGGGCCCCAGTGCCGTCGTGACACCGGCGGGTGAGTTGGATCACCACACCGCCGATCTGTTGCGCGAGCCGCTGGAGGACTGTCTCGCCAAGGGATTCAACCGGCTCGTCGTCGACTGCTCGCGTCTGGAGTTCTGCGACTCCACGGGACTCAACGTCCTGCTCGGCGCGCGGTTGAAGGCGGAGGCCGCGGGGGGCGGTGTACACCTGGTGGCCATGCAGCCCGTGGTGGCCCGCGTGTTCGAGATCACGGGGGCCGAAGCGGTCTTCACCCTCCATGACACGCTTGCGGCCGCCCTGTCCGACGCGTCCGACTGAGCTGTTCCTTTCCGGCCGTCGGCGGGTCTCGTGCGTCCTCCGGGGCTGGGGTGTTCGCCCCGATCTGAGTTTCGTGGCGAATACAGGGGTGTTCGGACGGCCCGGTCGGGCAGGAGACACCCTGGACTTACTGTGCCTGAACTGACTGTGTACGACTTTGAAACGTGAACTGGTGAATCGGTGAGGTGAAGCGCTGATGAGCACCACCCGGCCCTACCCGCCGGGCGACCGCGGTCCGGAGCCCAGTGGCGCTTCCGGGGTGTCCGAGGGGGGCGTGCCCGGGACCGGGGAGTCCGAGGAGGACGTGTCCGCGGGGCAGGCCGCCGTGATCGGTGCGCCCGCGTCCCCGTCCTCTTCCGTGTCCATGCCCGTGCCCGGGGGTGGCGGTGGGCGGCAGGTTCGCAGGCTGAGCTTCGACGACCAGAGCGGCGTCGTGCCGCTCGCGCGCGACTTCACCCGTCAGGCGCTGTACGCCTGGGGCTGGCTGCCCTCCGCCACCGCGGACCAGCGCGCCGCCGCCGAGGACGTCCTGCTCGTCGTGTCCGAGCTGGTCACCAACGCGTGTCTGCATGCCGAGGGGCCGGACGAGCTGCGGATCACCTGTGAGAAGAAGGTGATCCGGCTGGAGGTCTCCGACCGCGGCACGGGGCAGCCGGCGCCGCGCACCCCGCATCGCGCGGGGCGTCCCGGCGGCCACGGCATGTTCATCGTGCAGCGGCTGTGCCTGGACTGGGGCGTGGTCCGTACGCCCGGGGTCGCGGGCAAGAGGGTGTGGGCGGAGCTGGGAGCACCGGCGTAGGCGTAGGCCTGCGGCGCGTCTCTCCTCCGCGCCCTCTGCATCCAGGCCGCGCGTCCTGTCTCCTCGCCCCCGGCGGTGTCCTGCGACCCTGGCCCCGGTCGAGTCCTGTGGCCCCGTGGCCCCCGGCGGTGTCCTGCTTCCCTGGCCCCGGTCGCGTCCTGTGCCCTCCCAGCGGCACCCTGTCTCCTCGCCCCCGGCGGCGTCCTGTGTGTCCCTCGCCCTCACGGCGTCCTGTGGCCCTGGCCCCCAGCCGCGCCTCGTGACCCCTCGCCCCCACGCCTGCCGTGCGCTCCCGCCCACGCCCGTCCGCGCTCTCAGCGGCCCGGAAACGCCCGAAGGGCCACCCCATCCACGCGGATGCGGTGGCCCTTCCCAGGCAAGGCCCGGCCGGTAGGCCTCAGCGGACGTCGCCCATGAGTTCCTTGACGCGCTTGCGGTACATCCAGATCGCGACACCGGCGAGGACGGCGAGCGCGGCCTCCGCGGCCACGATGCCCGTCTTGTTGAGGTCGACGCCGGCGATGGAGAGCAGGCCGGTCGTGGCGTCACCGGCGGTGACGGCCAGGAACCAGACGCCCATCATCTGCGAGGCGTACTTCACGGGCGCCATCTTCGTGGTGACCGACAGGCCGACCGGGGAGAGCATCAGCTCACCGCAGGTCTGCACGAAGTAGATCGCCACCAGCCACAGTGCGGCCGCCTTGTGACCGCCGTCCGCGATGGCCAGCGGGGCCAGGAAGAGGAAGAAGGACGCGCCGACCAGCACCAGGCCGAACGAGAACTTCACGATCGTGCTCGGCTCCTTGCCGCGGCGGGCGAGCGCCAGCCACACCGTGGCGAAGACCGGGGCCAGGGCCATGATGATGACCGGGTTCACCGACTGGAACCAGGAGACCGGGAAGTCCCAGCCCAGGACGCTGGTGTTGGTCGAGGAGTCCGCGAAGATCGCCAGGGTCGAGCCGCCCTGGTCGTAGATCATCCAGAAGACGGCCGCGGCGACGAAGAACCAGATGTACGCCGACATCTTGGACTGCTCGGCGCGGTCCAGCGACTTGTCGCGCTTGATGCGGGTCAGCACCAGCACCGGGATGATCACGCCGAGCAGCGTCAGCGGGACCAGGATCCAGTTCAGGGTGTAGACGCCGGAGAAGCCGACGATCGCGTAGAAGACGACGGCGAGCGCGGCCCAGAACGCGGCCTTGCGCAGCGTGGAGGTCTTCTCCTCCACCGACAGCGGCTTCGGGACGACACTGGAGTGCGGAGCCAGGTGGCGGCTGCCGATCAGGAACTGGATCACGCCCAGACCCATGCCGACCGCGGCGAGCGCGAAGCCCAGGTGCCAGTTGACGTTCTCACCGATGGTGCCGATGATCAGCGGCGCCGCGAAGGCACCGAGGTTGATGCCCATGTAGAAGACGGTGAAGCCACCGTCGCGGCGCGGGTCGTCGGGACCGTTGTACAGCTGGCCGACCATCGTCGAGATGTTGGCCTTCAGCAGACCCGAGCCGATGGCGACCAGGCCGAGTCCCGCGAAGAACGTGCCGGAGGACGGCAGCGCCAGCGTCAGGTGGCCGAGCATGATCACACCGCCGGCGACGGCGACGGTCTTGCGGGGGCCCCAGACGCGGTCGCCGAACCAGCCGCCCGGCATCGTGAGCAGGTACACCAGGGAGAGGTACACCGAGTAGATCGCGGTCGCGGTGCCGGCGTTCATGCCGAGGCCACCGGGGGCCACCAGGTACAGCGGGAGCAGAGCCCTCATGCCGTAGTAGGAGAACCGCTCCCACATCTCGGTCATGAAGAGAGTGGCCAGTCCGCGGGGGTGGCCGAAGAAGGTCTTCTCGGATCCGGGGGTGCCCGGAGTGACCGAGTCCTTCGTCAGGCTGGACGCCATGGTCGATCCTTGCTGGTCGGGACGCGCTCATGAGGCGATGCGCGCCCGGTGGGGGGCGGCCGGCACCGGCGGCCTTCCCCGCCCGTCCCACGCCTGAGGGAATCCGCTCCGGATCACGAAGCGGTGGGCGGCGGCCACCGGGATCCACGCCTCCGCGCGCCACGGCACGCGGTGAGGCCCGGCCACAGGTCATTCCTTTCAAGGCCGGCCAGGGGCCGACCCGCACACAAAAGAGACCTTCAGCGTCGAACTGTCGCCAAAGGTCCCCGGGGTGCTACAGGCGCTGATTCACCATACGGCAGGACACCGCCCGGTATGGAAGGACTTGAGACACGGATCACAGGTAATAATGGAACCGCGAACGATCTTTCGAAGGTCCATTACAGGATGGCACCCCACAGCCGCAGGCCCGCACCGGGGGTCGACAGGGCGGCTCATGCGCGGGTGTCCGGCTTGTCCGAGGGTAAGAGGTCCTCGGGGTGATCTCACCCCGGGCGCTGCTCCAAGCGGACTACCATCAGCTCATGACCCGTGTACTGCTCGCCGAGGACGACGCGTCCATCTCGGAGCCGCTGGCCCGCGCCCTGCGCCGGGAAGGGTACGAGGTCGAGGTGCGTGAGGACGGACCCACGGCACTTGACGCCGGGCTGCAGGGCAGTATGGACCTGGTCGTCCTGGACCTCGGGCTGCCCGGCATGGACGGGCTGGAGGTCGCCCGCAGGCTGCGGTCCGAGGGCCACGCCGTGCCGATCCTCATCCTGACCGCGCGCGCCGACGAGGTGGACACCGTCGTCGGTCTGGACGCGGGTGCCGACGACTACGTCACCAAGCCCTTCCGCCTCGCCGAGCTGCTCGCCAGGGTCCGGGCCCTGCTGCGGCGCGGTGCCGCCGAGCCCCAGCAGCCGCCCGCCACGCACGGCGTGCGCATCGACGTCGAGTCGCACCGCGCCTGGATGGGCGACGAGGAGCTCCAGCTCACCGCCAAGGAGTTCGACCTGCTGCGGGTGCTGGTGCGCGACGCCGGGCGGGTCGTCACCCGGGACCAGCTGATGCGCGAGGTCTGGGACACCACCTGGTGGTCCTCGACCAAGACCCTCGACATGCACATCTCCTGGCTGCGCAAGAAGCTGGGGGACGACGCGGCGAACCCCCGCTACATCGCCACCGTGCGCGGCGTGGGCTTCCGCTTCGAAAAGAACTGAGCTCCGAGAGAACTGAGCTCCGAGAGAACTGAGCTCCGAGAAGAATCTGAGCTCCGAGAAGAACTGAGCGCCCGCAGGGCCTGCCCGGGCAAGAGCGGTAAGAGGACATGCGCCGTCGACTGATCCAGTCCACGCTCGCCGTGGTGCTCGTCGTGATCGCCGTCTTCGGCGTCTCCCTCGTGATCGTCGAGACCCGCACGATCAGCAGCACCGCCCAGGAGCGCGTCGACCTGGAGGCGGTGCGCCTGGCCAGCATCGTGGACAGCCGGCTGCTCGGTGCCGGGTCCGTCGACGCGAGGTTCCTGCGGGAGCAGGTCCGGGACGCCCGGTACGCCGTGATCCGCATCCCCGGTCAGCCGGTCATCGAGGTCGGCAGCAGGCCGTCCGGCGAGGTCATCCGGGGCAGGGCCACCGGCGAGGAGGGCGAGACGGTCCTCGTCGAGGAGCCCAGCTCCTCGGTGACCCGCGAGGTCGGCCGGACCCTGCTGATCATCGGCCTGGTCGCGCTGCTCGCGGTGATCGCCGCGGTGCTGCTGGCGATCCGGCAGGCCAACCGCCTCGCCTCCCCGCTCACCGACCTCGCCGAGACCGCCGAACGCCTCGGCTCCGGCGACCCGCGCCCCCGCCACAAGCGGTACGGCGTCCCCGAGCTGGACCGCGTCGCGGACGTGCTGGACTCCTCGGCCGAGCGCATCGCCCGGATGCTCACCGCCGAGCGCCGTCTGGCCGCCGACGCCTCCCACCAGCTGCGTACGCCGCTGACCGCGCTGTCCATGCGGCTGGAGGAGATCACCCTCACCGACGACCCGGAGACGGTGAAGGAGGAGGCGACGATCGCGCTGTCGCAGGTGGAGCGGCTGACGGACGTCGTGGACCGGCTGCTGACCAACTCCCGCGACCCCCGCAACGGCTCCGCCGTCACCTTCGAGCTGGACGACGTCATCCAGCAGCAGATCGACGAGTGGCGCCCCGCCTACCGCAGCGAGGGCCGGGCGATCGTCAGCTCCGGCAAGCGGCATCTGACGGCCGTGGGCACCCCGGGGGCGGTGGCCCAGGTGCTGGCCGCGCTGATCGAGAACTCCCTGATGCACGGCGGCGGCACGGTGGCCCTGCGGACCCGGGTGACCGGCAACCAGGCTGTGGTCGAGGTCACCGACGAGGGCCCCGGCGTCCCGGGCGACCTGGGGGCGCGGATCTTCGAGCGGGCGATCAGCGGACGGAACTCGACGGGCATCGGCCTCGCCGTCGCCCGCGACCTGGCCGAGGCGGACGGCGGCCGGCTGGAGCTCCTCCAGGGCCGCCCCCCGGTGTTCGGCCTGTTCCTGTCCCGTACGCAGCCGCCGAAGAAGTCGTCCGGGGACTCGGGGGAGACGGTGCGCTAGCCGCCCTCGACGGGCGTGCGTACCGGTTCGGCCGGGCGTGCGCGCCGGTTCAGCGGTGGCCCGCGGGGGCGCCGTCCCTGGTGCGTACCGCCGTCGGCTGCTCGGTCGGCTGCTCGGGCTCCGGTTCGCGCTCCGGGAGGTTCTCCGCCCGTGTCACCGGCTCGCGGGCCGGCAGGGTGCGGAAGACCCAGGAGCGGTACGACCAGAAGCGGAACAGCGTGCCGATGCCGATGCCGAGGAACTTGAAGATGTTGCTCTGCAGCGGGCTGTCCCAGCCGAAACCGTACGTCGCCGTGTACAGCACGCCGTTCTCGATCACCAGCCCGACCGCGCTGAACAGCAGGAACAGCGACATCTCACGCGTCCGGCGGCTCTTGTCGCGGTCGCGGTAGGTGAAGTACCGGAAGCCCAGGTAGTTGAAGACGATCGCGACGACGGTCGCGACGATGCTGGCCCGCACCACCTGGAGGTCGGTCGTGTGCCGCACCAGGTTGAACACGAGGAGGTTGACCAGAACCCCCGCGCCGCCCACCGCGCCGAACTTCACGACCTCACGGACCAGCCGGTCGATCCGCTCCCGCACCGTGCCACGGGGCGCAGGGCGCGCAGGGGGCGTCGGGGGAGCCGTATGAGCACCCGAGGAACCATGTCCCATGGTCGTACAGGCCCCCGTCCATCGGTTGGCGTCAATCCGTTCATGCTAACCACCCGGACGCGCGATCTTCCTGCGGACGGTTGCCGGACGACGGGAAGGGCGGCGGGAACGGGCGGCGGGGCGGCCGGGGAAACGGCCGGTAAACAGGTGGGCGCCGCGCGGCCGATACGCTAGGGGTGTGACGTTCCCGGTAGTCGGCATGGTCGGCGGTGGCCAGCTCGCTCGTATGACACACGAGTCGGGCATCCCGCTGGGCATCAGGTTCAAGCTCCTCAGTGACACCCCTCAGGATTCCGCGGCGCAGGTCGTCAGCGATGTCGTCATCGGCGACTACCGCGACCTGGACACGCTGCGCGCGTTCGCGAGGGGCTGCGATGTGATCACTTTCGATCACGAACATGTACCCACCGAGCACCTTCGTGCCCTGGAGGCGGACGGTATCCCCGTGCGCCCGGGGCCCGACGCGCTCGTGCACGCCCAGGACAAGGGCGTGATGCGCGCGAAGCTCGACTCGATCGGCGTGCCCTGCCCGCGCCACCGGATCGTGAGCGATCCGGCCGACGTGGCCGCGTTCGCCGCGGAGGGCGCCACCGAGGGCGACGGTTTCCCCGTCGTGCTCAAGACGGTCCGCGGGGGCTACGACGGCAAGGGCGTGTGGGTGGTGGACTCCGTCGAGGAGGCCGCCGAGCCGTTCCGCGCCGGTGTGCCCGTGCTCGCGGAGGAGAAGGTCGACTTCGTCCGCGAGCTCGCCGCCAACGTCGTCCGCTCCCCGCACGGCCAGGCGGTGGCGTACCCCGTCGTCGAGTCGCAGCAGGTGAAGGGCGTCTGCGACACGGTGATCGCACCCGCCCCCGACCTCGACCGGGCGCTGGCGCTCCAGGCCGAGGAGATGGCGCTCAGCATCGCCAAGGAACTGGACGTCGTGGGCCACCTCGCCGTCGAGCTGTTCCAGACCCGCGACGGCCGCATCCTCGTCAACGAACTGGCGATGCGCCCGCACAACTCCGGCCACTGGACGATGGACGGCGCGATCACCTCGCAGTTCGCCAACCACGTCCGCGCGGTCCTCGACCTCCCCCTCGGCGACCCGCGCCCGCGCGCCGAGTGGACGGTCATGGTCAACGTCCTCGGCGGCGACTACCCGGACATGTACTCCGCGTACCTGCACTGCATGGCCCGCGACCCGCAGCTGAAGATCCACATGTACGGCAAGGACGTGAAGCCCGGCCGCAAGGTCGGCCACGTCAACACCTACGGCGACGACCTGGACGACGTGCTGGAGCGCGCCCGTCACGCTGCCGGCTACCTGAGAGGGACGATCACCGAATGAGCCAGGCCAGCCCGGAGAGCCCGGTCGTAGGCATCGTCATGGGGTCGGACTCCGACTGGCCCGTCATGGAGGCCGCCGCCAAGGCACTCGACGAGTTCGAGATCCCCTACGAGGTCGACGTCGTCTCCGCGCACCGCATGCCGCACGAGATGATCGCGTACGGCGAGCAGGCCGCCGGACGTGGACTGAAGGCGATCGTCGCCGGAGCGGGGGGCGCCGCCCACCTGCCCGGCATGCTCGCCTCCGTCACCCCGCTGCCGGTCATCGGTGTGCCGGTGCCGCTGAAGTACCTGGACGGCATGGACAGCCTCCTGTCCATCGTGCAGATGCCGGCCGGCGTGCCGGTCGCCACCGTCTCGGTCGGCGGAGCGCGCAACGCCGGTCTGCTGGCCGCCCGGATGCTCGCCGCGCACGACGAGGAGCTGCAGGGACGGATGCGCGAGTTCCAGCAGGAGCTGAACGACCAGGCCACCGAGAAGGGCAAGCGGCTGCGCAACAAGGTCGCGGGCTCGGCGGCCGGCTTCGGCTTCGGGAAGTGAGCCGGATGACGTCCCTGGAGCGGGCCCGGGAGCTGCTGCGCGAGTTCCCCGTCGTCGACGGCCACAACGACCTGCCCTGGGCGCTGCGCGAGCAGGTCCGCTACGACCTCGACGCCCGGGACATCGCCGCCGACCAGTCCGCCCACCTGCACACCGACCTCGCCCGGCTGCGCTCGGGTGGGGTCGGCGCGCAGTACTGGTCGGTGTACGTCCGCTCGGACCTGCCCGGCGCGGTGACGGCGACGCTGGAGCAGATCGACTGCGTGCGGCGGCTGATCGACCGCCACCCCGGGGACCTGCGGGCCGCGCTGACCGCCGCCGACATGGAGGTCGCGCGCGCCGAGGGGCGGATCGCGTCGCTGATGGGCGCCGAGGGCGGCCACTCCATCGACAACTCCCTCGCCACCCTCCGCGCGCTGTACGCGCTCGGCGTGCGCTACCTGACGCTCACCCACAACGACAACGTGGCGTGGGCGGACTCGGCGACCGACGAGCCGGCCGTCGGCGGTCTGTCGGCGTTCGGCCGCGAGGTCGTGCGGGAGATGAACCGGGAGGGCATGCTGGTCGACCTCTCGCACGTGGCGGCGACGACGATGCGTGACGCGCTGGACACCTCCACCGCGCCGGTGATCTTCTCGCACTCCTCCTCCCGGGCCGTCTGCGACCACCCGCGCAACATCCCGGACGACGTACTGGAGCGGCTGCCCGCCAACGGCGGCATGGCGATGGTGACGTTCGTGCCGAAGTTCGTGCTCCAGGCCGCCGTGGACTGGACGGCCGAGGCCGATGAGAACATGCGCGCGCACGGCTTCCACCACCTGGACACCAGCCCCGAGGCGATGAAGGTCCACCGCGCCTTCGAGGAGCGCACCCCGCGCCCCGTCGCCACGGTGTCCACGGTCGCCGACCACCTCGACCACATGCGCGAGGTCGCCGGCATCGACCACCTCGGCATCGGCGGCGACTACGACGGCACGGCCTTCACGCCCGACGGCCTCGGCGACGTCTCCGGCTATCCGCACCTGATCGCCGAGCTGCTCGACCGCGGCTGGTCCCAGGCCGACCTCGCCAAGCTGACCTGGAAGAACGCGGTCCGGGTCCTGGGCGCCGCCGAGGACGTGGCCCGCGGGCTCCAGGCGACGCGGGGGCCGTCCCACGCGAGCTTGGCGGACCTGGACGGCTGAGCCGTCTCCTCGTCAGGTGTGCTCGATCCGGCAGAGGCAGAACGGATGCCCTGCCGGATCGGCGTACACCATGAAGTCCTTCTTCTCCCGGTCCTCCAGGTCCAGGGGGCGGGCGCCCAGCGCGAGCACCTTCTCGTGCGCCGCGTCCATCTCAGCCCAGGTCGACCCGCCGTCGAAGTCCAGGTGGAACTGCTGCGCGTTGCGGTCGGAGCGCGGCCACTCCGGCGGGGTGAGCCCCGGCGCCCGCTGGAAGGCGAGCCGCGGCCCGCCGGGCACCTGGAGCACCACCCAGTCGGGGTCCTGCTCCTCGGGCGTGCCGCCCCCGACCTGCGCGTAGAAACGCGCCAGCTCGCGGGGCTCGGGGCAGTCGACGACGACGGAACGGAAACGTACCGCGGGTGCCATGAAGGCTCCTCCTGCTGTCGGCGGTGTCGGCGGTGTCGGCGGTGTCGGCGGCTCGGCGCTCAGCAGGCGCAGAGGCAGAACGGGTGCCCGGCCGGGTCGGCGTAAACCCGGAAGGAGCGGGCGCGGTCCTCCGTGTCCAGCGGCTTCGCACCCAGTTCCAGTACGGCCTTCTCCGCCGCGTCCAGGTCCTTCACGTCGAGGTCGAGGTGGAACTGCTGCGCCCCGTCGGGTCCGGGCCACTTCGGGGGTACGTAGCCAGGGGAGCCCTGGAAGGCCAGCGTCTGCCCGCCGGGCAGCTTCAGGTCGACCCACTCGTACTGGTCGTCGCTCTTGTCCTCGACGGTGCCGCCGAGCACGTCGGCGTAGAAACGCGCCAGCGCGTGAGGGTCGGGACAGTCCAGGACGACGACGCCCAGTTCGGCGACAGCCATGACTTCCTCCTTGAAGTCCGCGGTCTGTGTTACCCACTGCGGTTGCCTGCATCGGTTACCGGCAATATGCGGGTAACTGGTAACGGTTACTCCATGCTCCCCCATTGGCGGTAACGTCGCAAGCATGAGTGAGAGATGGCCGGCGCCGGATGGTCTGGAGCTGATCCGGACCCTGGTGAACACGTTGGACATCGAGACGGGCGCCGACTCGCTGGACACGCCGGAGAACCGGGCGTGTTTCGGCCTGACGGAGGACGGCGTACCCGGGGCGCGTGCACTGCGCGAGTCCCTGCGCGCGACCCTGCTCGCCCACGCCGGCCACCCGCCGCACCGCGCGGTCACCCCGCTGGGCGAGCTGCTGGCCGAGGCCCCGCTGGTGGTCACCGTCGACCGGGCCGACGGCTCAGCCGCCCTCGCCCCGGCGGGGGAGGGCTCCCTGGCCGCCCGCGTCGCCGCCGCCGTCGCCGAGGCGCTGCTCGCGGGCACCTGGACCCGGCTGAAGGCCTGCGAGGCCGCCGACTGCCACTGGGCGTACTACGACCGCAGCCCGGCCGGACGCGGCCGCTGGTGCTCCATGCAGGTGTGCGGGGCCCGCGCCAAGATGCGCCGGTACCGGGCCAAAGGTGTGTGATCGGACGTGTGGTCAGACGTGTGATCCACAGGGGGATTCACCGGCCGGCGGGCCGCCCCGTGGTGCACAATGCGACGGACGCCGGTTCGGCCGACTGAGCCTCGGCCGAACCGGCGTCACCCGTTCGTCCCCCTACGGCTATGCCGTCGGGCGCCCCATCGCCCGGTACGTCCAGCCGGCCTTCCGCCACACCTCGGGGTCCAGGGCGTTGCGGCCGTCCAGGACGACCTTGGCCGACACGACCTCGCCCAGCGCCTGCGGGTCCAGCTCGCGGAACTCCCGCCACTCCGTCAGGTGCAGGACGACGTCGGCGCCCCGCACCGCCTCCAGCGCGGAGTCGGCGTAGCCGAGGGTCGGGAACAGGCGGCGGGCGTTGTCCATGCCCTTGGGGTCGTACACCGTCACCTGCGCGCCCTGGAGGTGGACCTGCCCGGCGACGTTCAGCGCGGGCGAGTCCCGTACGTCGTCCGAGTCGGGCTTGAACGTGGCGCCGAGCACCGCGACCCGCTTGCCCAGGAAGGGGCCGCCGCCCAGCGCCTGCCGGGTCAGCTCCACCATCTGACCCCGCTGGCGCATGTTGATCGAGTCGATCTCGCGCAGGAAGGTCAGCGCCTGGTCGGCGCCCAGCTCACCGGCGCGCGCCATGAACGCCCGGATGTCCTTCGGCAGACAGCCGCCGCCGAACCCGATCCCGGCCCGCAGGAACTTCTTCCCGATCCGGTCGTCGTACCCGATCGCCTCGGCCAGCTTGGCGACGTCGCCGCCCGCGGCCTCGCAGACCTCCGCCATCGCGTTGATGAAGGAGATCTTGGTGGCGAGGAAGGAGTTCGCGGCGGTCTTCACCAGCTCGGCCGTCGGGAAGTCCGTGACGACGAACGGCGAGCCCTCCTCCACCGGCGTCGCGTACACCTCGCGCAGCAGCTTCTCGGCCCGCTCACTGCGCACGCCGACCACGATCCGGTCGGGGTGCAGCGTGTCCTGGACGGCGAAGCCCTCGCGCAGGAACTCCGGGTTCCAGGCCAGCTCCGCGTCCTCGCCGGCCGGCGCGTGCGCGGCGAGGTAGGCGGCGAGCCGGTCGGCGGAGCCCACGGGCACGGTCGACTTGCCGACGACGAGCGCGGGCCCCGTCAGGTGCGGCGCCAGCGAGGCCAGCGCGGAGTCGACGTACGACATGTCACAGGCGTACTCGCCGTGCTTCTGCGGTGTGTTCACGCACAGGAAGTGCACGTCGCCGAAGGCCGCGACCTCGGCGAAGTCGGTGGTGAAGCGCAGCCGCCCGCTGGCGCCCTCGATCCCGGCGACGTGCCGGCGCAGCAGCTCCTCCAGCCCCGGCTCGTACATGGGGACCTCGCCCCGCTGGAGCATCTCGATCTTCTCGGGGACGACGTCCAGACCCAGCACCTCGAAACCGAGCTCGGCCATGGCCGCCGCATGGGTCGCGCCGAGGTAGCCGGTGCCGATCACGGTGATCTTGAGGGCCATGGGTACTCCAGAGATGTACGGCGGAGGTGCGCGCCCGAGCATATCGGGGGCGGTGCCGCGGCCGGTCGGGACGGCCCGCGGGCGGCTGTCGCCAAGCTCACCTACCCACGAACCCGGAGGGGCTCTAAAATTTGGGTTACTTAACGGTAGTTAGCGTGCCCAGCATCACAGCGTTTTGGAGCGTGAGAGACCTTGGCCGGATCGGCTGACTTCGACCTGTACCGCCCGTCCGAGGAGCACGACATGCTCCGGGACGCCGTCCGCTCCCTGGCCGAGGCGAAGATCGCGCCGTACGCCGCCGCGGTGGACGAGGAGGCCCGCTTCCCGCAGGAGGCCCTCGACGCCCTGACCGCGAACGACCTGCACGCGGTGCACGTCCCCGAGGAGTACGGCGGCGCGGGCGCCGACGCGCTCGCCACGGTGATCGTCATCGAGGAGGTCGCCCGCGTCTGCGCCAGCTCCTCCCTCATTCCCGCCGTGAACAAGCTCGGCTCGCTCCCGGTGATCCTCTCCGGCTCCGAGGAGCTGAAGAAGAAGTACATGACCCCGCTCGCCAAGGGCGACGGCATGTTCTCCTACTGCCTCTCCGAGCCCGACGCGGGCTCCGACGCGGCCGGCATGAAGACCAAGGCCGTCCGCGACGGCGACTTCTGGATCCTCAACGGCGTGAAGCGCTGGATCACCAACGCCGGCGAGTCGGAGTACTACACGGTGATGGCCGTCACCGACCCGACCAAGCGCTCCAAGGGCATCTCCGCCTTCGTCGTCGAGAAGTCCGACGAGGGCGTCTCCTTCGGCGCCCCGGAGAAGAAGCTCGGCATCAAGGGCTCGCCCACCCGCGAGGTCTACCTGGACAACGTCCGCATCCCCGCCGACCGCATGATCGGCGAGGAGGGCACCGGCTTCGCCACCGCGATGAAGACGCTGGACCACACCCGCATCACCATCGCCGCCCAGGCCCTCGGCATCGCCCAGGGCGCCCTCGACTACGCCAAGGGCTACGTCAGGGAGCGCAAGCAGTTCGGCAAGCCGATCGCCGACTTCCAGGGCATCCAGTTCATGCTCGCCGACATGGCCATGAAGATCGAGGCCGCCCGCCAGCTGACGTACGCCGCCGCCGCCAAGTCCGAGCGCGGCGACAGCGACCTCACCTTCCAGGGCGCCGCCGCCAAGTGCTTCGCCTCGGACGTCGCGATGGAGGTCACCACGGACGCGGTCCAGCTCCTCGGCGGCTACGGCTACACCCGGGACTACCCGGTGGAGCGCATGATGCGCGACGCGAAGATCACGCAGATCTACGAGGGCACCAACCAGGTCCAGCGCATCGTCATGGCGCGCAACCTGCCGTAACCGGCACCCGCGCGCCGGGGGAGTCCGGGAGGGCTCAGTCCTCGTACCCCTCCGCCGCCCGTCGCTCCCGCAGGTCCATGATCGCGCGGCGGCGGGCCAGGCGGTGGGTGCGGCGGATCTGGGCCTCCTGGTAGCGGCGTTTGTCCTTCTCGGTCTCCGGGAGGACCGGCGGGACCGTGCGTGGCTTGCCGTCCGCGTCCACCGCGGCGAAGACCAGGTAGGCCGAACCGACCTGGGTGGCGGGCGTGGACTCGTTCCAGCGCTCGGCCATGACTCTTACGCCGACCTCCATGGAGCTGCGGCCGGTCCAGTTGACCTGGGCCTTCACATGGACGAGGTCGCCGACGCGGACCGGTTCGAGGAACGCCATCTCGTCCATGGACGCGGTGACGGCGGGGCCGCCGGAGTGCCGTCCGGCCACGGCGCCCGCGGCGTCGTCGACGAGCTTCATGATCACGCCGCCGTGCACCGTGCCCAGCAGGTTGGTGTCGCTGTGGGTCATGATGTGGCTGAGGGTGGTGCGGGAGGCCGAGGTCGGCTTGCCCGGGATCTCCGGTGTCGCCGAGTGTGCGGCCGAGGCCTGTTCTGCCTGGTCTGTCATGGCCTCTACCTTATGCCGGGGCGACGTACGAGTATTTTTGTGTCAGCTTCGCAACAGCGCCGACCCTATTTTCCGACGACCCTTGTATGGCCCGCAGTGCGGACCTGCACACTGGTGCGCATGAATGATTGGCCCGAGGGATGGTCCGGCGACAACCGCGGCGGCGGATACGGACGCGGCAGCTCGAGCGCACGGCCCGAGAGCGCACGCGTGATGCGGCAGGTCCGCCGCGGCGCGACGCCGCCGCCCGGCCCGGGCCCGTCGGCCCCGCCGTACAGCAGCGGGGTGCCGCAGCAGCCGTCCTACGTCGACGGCCAGGGCCACGGCGGTCAGGACGGATACGACAGCGGCTACAACACCGGCCAGGTCTACGGCACCCCCGGCGGCCGTGGCCCCGCGGGCCCGGGCCAGGGCCCGCGTCCGGGGCGGCCCGCGCCGGACTGGCGGCGCCGCATCAAGTGGACCGCGATCACGGTGGTGACCGCGCTGGTCGTGACCACCGTCGGCACCTACTTCTGGGCCGACTCCAAGCTCAACCGCGAGGTCGACCTGTCCAAGGTCATCGAGCGGCCGGAGGCGGGCGAGGGCACGAACTACCTGATCGTCGGCTCCGACAGCCGCGAGGGCATGACCGACGAGCAGAAGAAGGACCTGCACACCGGCTCCGCCGAGGGCAAGCGCACCGACTCGATGATGATCCTGCACACCGGGGACAACGGGTCGACGCTGGTCTCGCTGCCCCGCGACTCCAACGTGGAGATCCCGAGCTTCGTCGGCTCCGAGTCCGGTAAGAAGTACCCGGGCACCGGCCGGCAGGTGAAGCTGAACGCCGCCTACGCGGAGGACGGGCCCGAGCTGCTGGTCCGCACCGTCGAGCACAACACCGGGCTGCACATCGACCACTACGTCGAGATCGGCTTCGCCGGCTTCGCCAACATCGTGGACGCGGTCGGCGGCGTCGAGATGGACATCCCGCAGGACATCAAGGACACCAAGTCCGGCGCCGACCTCAAGAAGGGCAAGCAGACCCTGAACGGCGAGGAGGCCCTGGCCTTCGTCCGCACCCGGTACGCGCTGGCCGGTTCCGACCTGGACCGGACGAAGAACCAGCAGAAGTTCCTGTCGGCGCTGGCGAACCAGGTGGCCACCCCGTCGACGGTCCTCAACCCGTTCACGCTGTACCCGACCATGGGCGCCGGCCTGGACTCCCTCGTCGTCGACAAGGACATGGGCCTGTTCGACCTGGCGAGCATGTTCTGGGCGATGAAGAGCGTCAGCGGCGGCGACGGCACGTCGATGAACATGCCGGTCTCGGGCACCGTCGGCGGCAATCTGAAGTGGGACACCGAGAAGGTGAAGACGCTGGTCGACCAGCTGAAGAACGACGAGAAGGTCACCGTCTCCGGCGACTGAGGGGCCCAGGGGGCCGCAGCAGACCCCGGCTGGTCACCGGTCCCCGCACACCACCTCGTCGCCGCGCACCACCGTGCCCGACTCCTGCGGCGGGTCGGCCGGCTTCACCTTCACGACCTCCTTGAAGTCGGCCCCCGCGATCACCTTCAGTGTCGCGCCCTGGCCCTCGACCGGCCGCAGCTCGCTGCCGGGCAGCGCGGCGGCCAGGGATTTCGCCGAACGGTCCCAGTGCGGGTCGTAGGCGACGACGGTCCGCCCGACGGCCCGGTCGGTGGCGTTCCTCGGTGTCCGGGTGGTGCGGAACCCGGTGGCCGCCAGGGCGTCGTCCACCCGCTTGCCGAGCCCGGCGGTGTGCGTGCCGTTCTCGACCTGGACGCGGATCTGCGCCGGGTCCACCGGGACGCGCGCCGGGGCCGGTCCCTTCGGCCGCGGTTTGTGCGCGGTCAGCGGCTTGTCCTCGCGCAGGGCGGCGAAGAGCCGCTCGGACTTGGCGGGGTCCCACTTCAGGGTCGAGCCGACCCCTTTCACGGCGTAGCCCATCTGCCCGATCGGCACGGTCGTGAACTCGGAGGAGGACGGCGAGAAGGTGCGCATCGCCCGTCCGAGGGCCAGCAGTTCGTCGGTGCCGAAGCCCTTGTCGGCCCGTACCGAGCCGAGCACCGCGTGGGTGACGTCGCGGAACTTGAGCGGGTTCAGCAGCAGCCCCGAGGAGGTCGCCCGGTCGATCAGGGCGGCCAGGAAGCGCTGCTGCCGCTGCATCCGGCTCAGGTCGGAGGCCCCGTCGAGGTGGCGGGCGCGGACGTACTGCAGCGCCTGCCCGCCCATCAGCCTGTGGGTGCCGGGCGCCAGGTCGAGCCCCGTGTAGCTGTCCTTGAGGTGCTGGACGGTGCAGATCTGCACGCCGCCGAGCACGTCCACCGTCTTCATGAAGCTGGTGAAGTCGACCTCCAGGTAGTGGTCGATCTTCACGTGGGTCATGTTCTCCACGGTGCGGATGGTCAGCTGCGGTCCGCCCTCGGCGTAGGCCGCGTTCAGCTTGAGGGGGTGCCCCTCGTGGTGTTCGCCGGTCGTCGCGTCGGTGTGGCCCGGCGTCTCGGCGTACGAGTCGCGGGGCAGGCTGACGACGCTGGCGCGCTCCCGGTCCTCCGAGATGTGCACGATCATGATCGTGTCGGTGCAGTGGCAGGGGGCGCCGCCGAGCCGGTACTTCCTCCGCTCCTCCTCGCTGATCCGGTCGCGGCCGTCGGTGCCGACCAGCAGCACGTTCATGCCGTCCCCGGCCCGGGGCCGGTTCTTCATGTCCTTGAAGGCGTCGACCCGCGCGATGTCCGCGTCCAGGCCGGCGAGCACCGCGTGACCGATCCCGGCGGAGGCGAGCACGACCACCGACAGCGCGGTCACCACCCGCATGGCCCGCCGCGGCTTCTTCCTCCGTACGGGGGGTTTCTGCGGGCGGTGGGAGGCCCGGGGGCCGCCCCGGGGGGTGGGGGCCGGGACCCGGGGGGAGCGGGGCGGCGTGGGCAAGGTGGCACCTCCGCGAGGACGGGCCCTGCGGGACGAACCCGAGGCCGGACGTGGGATCCGTGAGCACCGTAGGCCCATACGATCTGCTGCCCGGAGCTGTCACCCCCGCGGCGCGCGACCGTGTCCCCCGTTCGCGGTAACGTGAGCACCGATGAACGCCAAGTCCGACGTGCGGCTGCCCGCCGTTTCCGTGATCATGCCCGTCCTCAACGAGGAGCGGCACCTGCGCGGCGCCGTCCGCGCCATCCTCGCCCAGGAGTACGCAGGCGAGATGGAGGTCGTGATCGCCGTCGGTCCCTCCTCGGACCGTACGGAAGAGATCGCTGCCGAACTCGTCGCCGAGGATCCGCGCGTGCACACCGTGCCGAACCCCACCGGCCGTACGCCCGCCGCGCTGAACGCCGCGATCAAGGCCTCCCGCCATCCGGTCGTCGTCCGCGTCGACGGCCACGGCATGCTGTCGCCGAACTACATCGCCACGGCCGTACGGCTGCTGGAGGAGACCGGCGCGCAGAACGTCGGCGGCATCATGCACGCCGAGGGCGAGAACGCCTGGGAGGACGCCGTCGCCGCCGCGATGACGTCGAAGATCGGCGTGGGCAACGCGGCCTTCCACACGGGAGGCCAGGCGGCGCCCGCCGAGACCGTCTACCTCGGCGTGTTCCGCCGCGAGGCGCTGGAGCAGCAGGGCGGGTACAACGAGGAGTTCATCCGCGCCCAGGACTGGGAGCTGAACTTCCGCATCCGCGAGGCCGGCGGCCTGATCTGGTTCTCGCCGGAGCTGAAGGTGTCCTACCGGCCCCGGCCGAGCGTGCGGGCGCTGGCCAAGCAGTACAAGGACTACGGCCGCTGGCGGCACGTCGTCGCCCGCTACCACTCCGGCTCCATCAACCTGCGCTATCTGGCCCCGCCGACCGCGGTGTGCGCCATAGCCGCCGGCGTCGTGGTGGGCGCGGCGCTGACCCCGTGGGGCTTCGTCGTCCCCGGCGGCTACCTCGCGGCGATCGTCGCCGGGTCGCTCCCGGCGGGCAAGGGGCTGGGGCTGAAGGCGCGGGCGCAGATCCCGGTGGCGCTGGCGACCATGCACATGTCCTGGGGCTACGGCTTCCTGACCAGCCCGCGGTCGCTGGCGAAGCGGGTCATCGCCTCGCGGCGCCCGGCGGTCCAGCCGGACGCGGACGCCGCCGGGACCCGGTGACGCCGCTCAGGACCAGGTGAACGCCGGGTTCACGTGCATGCAGGCCTCGTCGTCCGCGCCGTTGAGTGCCTCGGCCGACTCCGGGGTGCTGTCGTCGGACGCGGGCGCCTTGTACGCCGTACCCTCGCGCCAGTCGGCGCCCACGACGAGCGTGACACCCGAGACGTCCGTCGAGCGCTGCACCGAACTCGCCGGGACACCCAGGGCCTTGGCGATGCGCTGCGCGTCGCCCTCCAGGTCGGCGCTCGGGTAGCGGACGACCGTACGGTCCTCGCTCGGCAGTACCGAGGGGTCGGCGACCGCCTTGGCGAAGCCCTGCTCCACCAGCAGCCCGGCGACCGTGTTGGCACGTCCGCGGGCGGCGGCCAGGCGGTCGGTGCGGGTGCCGTTGCGTACCTGGACCGCGATCTCGTCGTCGTCGGCGGCCGGGTCGTCGGAGACCTTCGCCGTCTCCTCGCCCGCCGTCCCGTCGGTCTTCTTCTTCGCGTCCTTGCCGTCCAGCGCGATGTCCTCGCGCACCAGCCGGAAGAGCTGCTGCGCGTCCTCGGTCGGCTCCACGCGCGCGCCCACGTACCGGTTGGGCATCGTGGTCATGGTGATGCGCTCCGGCTTCACCTTGCGCAGCTCGGTGCTGAGGTCGTACAGCTTCTTGACGGTGTCGAGGCCCGGGTCGACCGTGAGCGCCCCGGTGGCCTCCTCGGCGAGCCTGCGCAGCTTGTTCGGGCTGCTCAGGGTCGAGTTCTCGCGCAGCGTCCGGACCATCGAGTTCAGGTACATGTGCTGCGCCTTGGCGCGGGCCAGGTCGCTGCCGTCCTCGAAGCCGTAGCGGGTGCGCAGCCACTGCAGGGCCTGCTCGCCCTGGACCGGGTGCGTGCCCTTCTCCAGCTTCAGACCGGAGCCGTGGCCCGCGCCGTCGCGTGAGTGGATGTTGGCGTCCACACAGACCGGGACGCCGCCGACGGCGTCCGCCATCGACACCACGCCCGCGAAGTCGACCATCAGGAAGTGGTCGATGTGGATGCCGGTGAGCTCCTGCCAGGTGGCCACCGTGCAGCCGGGGCCGCCGTGTCCGAGGCTCTGGTTGGTCATCACCCGGCCCTCGCTCGCCGGGTAGACCTTCCCGTCGTCCGGGTCGGTGCACTTGGGGATCTGTACGAGGGTGTCGCGCGGCATGCTGACGACCGACATGTTGCTGCGGTCGGCGGACAGGTGCACCAGCATCTGCACGTCCGCCAGCGGCGTGGAGCCGAACGTCTCGCGGGCGCCGCCGAGTTGCTGGTTCTCCTCGCTGTCGCGGGCGTCCGATCCGATGACGAGGATGTTCAGCGGGGTCTGCCCGGCCGCGTTCGGCGTCGGGGCGGCGACCTTGTGGTCGCCCAGGTTCAGGACGTCCTTCTTGAGGTTGTCGTTCAGGTGCTGGTAGTAGAGGTACCCGGCACCGGCCGCGCCGGCCAGGAGCACGGCGAGCGTCGCCGCGGTCCAGCGCAGCGCACGGTGTCCTCTGCGCGTCCGGCGTCTGCCGGCCTCGGCGTCCTCGTCGGTCGCCCCGCCCCGCTCGGCGGCGTCCGATGCGCCGGGCCGCGTGTCCTCCCGCTGCACACTGCTTTGTGTCACTTCCGCGTCCCTCCCCCACCCCGCGCCCCCGCGCGGGCCCTTCGCCGCTCTGTGAGACGTACGACAGACCCGTCAGGTCAACTGGCGCACAACTGCTGGTCGGCCGTGGACTCGTTGTCCAGGTCCGGCTTCTTGACGGAGGCGTTGAGCTTGACTCCGGCTCCCTTGAAGTCCTTGCCGAGGGTGAGGGTCATGGTGGGCAGGCCCTGGGCGTTGGTGACGCTCTCGCCGGGCTTCATGGCGGCGCCGGAGAGGCCGAGGATCTCGGCGAGGGCGCGGGCCTGGGCGGCCTGGTCGGGGGCGTACTCCAGGGTCGTCTTCGCCACGTCCGCGGGTGCGTTGCCCGCGTTCTCGGACTTGGTGACACCGGCCTCGGTCTGGAGGTACTGCAGCTCCTGCTGGGCGCTGCCGGCCGGGGCGCCGCCGTTGAGGATGCGGACGCGGACCTCGGAGGGGGCGGACTTCTCGCCCTTGAGGCGGGCCGCGACGGCTGCGACCTCCTTCTTCTCCTGCTGCTTGACCTCCGTGAACGATATGTCGTTCCGGATCATGTCGAAGACCTGCGGAGCCTTCGCCTCGTTCACGACCACCGTCGCCTTGACCTTCTCGGCGGGGTTGTCTATAACCGGCACCGTCGTGAACGTGATGTTCTTCGTCGGCACCTTCTTCAGTTCCAGGGCGATGTCCTTGAGTGTGCCCACGTTGCCGATGGCGCTGTCCACGGTCAGTGCCTTGGTGGCGGCCTCGGCAAGCTTCACCAGCTTGGTGGGGCTGGTGAGGGTGTCGCTGGAGGACATCTTCCGCATCAGCGAGCCGAGGAACTGCTGTTGCACCTTGATGCGGTCCAGGTCGCCCTCGTTGCCGAACGCGTGCCGGGTACGGACGAAGGCGAGGGCCTGCTCGCCCTCGACCATGGACTTGCCCGCGGGGAGCTTGAGATGGGACTTCTCGTCGTCGACGGCGTGTTCCACGCAGACCTCGACGCCGTCGACGGCGGTGGTCAGCGTCTTGACCGCGTTGAAGTCGGCCATCATGAAGTGGTCCGGCTGGATGCCGGTCGCCTCCTTCACCGTGCGCATGGTGCAGCCGGCGTCCCGGCCGCTCTCGCCGAGGCTCGTGTTGAAGCGGACGTCCTGCTCCCCGGGGACGACCGTCTCCGTTCCGTCCGCCTGCTTCGTCGGGCAGTCGGGGATGTCGACGATCAGGTCACGGGGGATGCTGAGCGCGGTGGCGTTGGAGCGGTCCTTGGCCACGTGCAGCAGGATCGTGGTGTCGGCGTGGCCGGCGCTGCCCTTGTCGCCGTAGCCCTCGTTGCCCGCACCGGTGCGCTTGTCGGTGCCGATGACGAGGATGTTGAAGGCCTCGTCCTTGCTGAAGCTGCTGGCGCCGGCGTTGCCGACGTCCGTCGTCGCGACATTGCCCTCGAGATGCTTCAGGTAGACGTAACCGCCGACGCCGGCCACGAGCACGACGAACGCCGTGGTGCCGCCGGTCCACAGCAGGGCCTTCTTGCCCTTCGACTTCTTCTTCGCCGGCCGGCGTCCGCGCCGCCCCGGGGCCGGCTCCTCCGGTGCCGTACGGCGGCGCCGCTGGGGCGGGACCTCGCGGCCGGGCGCGGCGGTGCCGGCGTCGGCCGCGGGGGAGCGGGGGGCGGATCTGCGGGGGCGCGGAACGGACGGCTGCGGTGCGGAAGGGGACAGTCGCAGTTCGTATTCGCCGGTGCGCGGATTCAGTACCCACTGGTCTGCGGGATCGACATTGTCTGCCCGCCCACGTCCTTGCGCGTCCACGGTCTCCCAATCCTCCGTCGGGGGCCACGCGGCACCTTCTGCCGGAAGGTGCACGATAAAGGGTCAACATGTGCAACACGCCAGGGCGGACCTCGCGGCGGGGCACCGGAGCGCTCACACTATCCGCCCAGTTCAGCGCCGAACTACAGCGGTGACAAATTCGGCGCCCCTACAACAGGGCAATCCCTCCTATATTCATGAAGCCCTACCATCGGTAGGGCTTGTACACGTCCATGCACTTGCTGGTGTCCGAGCCGTTGAGGGCGTCGCTGTTGTCCGGCAGGTCTCCGGCATCGGGCGTCTTCTGTTTCGGATAGGACGTTCCCGAGCGCCAGTCCGCTCCCACGACGAGCGTGACGCCGGACACGTCCGTCGACTTCTGCACCGCGCTCGCCGGGATCCCCAGGACGTCGGCGACCCGCCGGGCGTCGCCGGCCAGGTCGGCGCTCGGATAGCGGACCACGGTCCTGTCCTCGGAGAGTGCCGCCGAGGTGTCCTTCGCCGCCTGTCCGAAGCCCTTCTCCGCCAGCGCCTGGGCCACCGTGCCCGCACGGCCGGGGACCGGTCCGAGCGTGGTGGAGCGGGTGGCGTTCTGTACGAGGACGCCGATCTCGGAGTCGGGGGCGGGGTCGTCGGAGGGCTTGTCGGCGGTCTTCTCTCCGGTGGCGGCGTCCTTGCCGGTGCCCTTCGCCCCCTTGTCGCCCTTGTTGTCGAAGGGCACGTCGTCGCGGAGCATCGCCCACATCTTCTCCGCGTCGTCGCCGTCCGGGAGCAGGTGGTTCCTGTCCTGGTGGTCCTGGACGGTGGGCAGCGTCGTCATGGTGATGCGGTCCGTCGGCACCGTCTTCAGCTGCATCCCGAGGTCGTACAGCTTCTTGGGCGTGCCGATCTCGTTCGAGACCGCCAGGGACTTCGTGGCCGCATCGGCCAGGTCCATCAGCCGGCCGGTGTCGGTGAAGACGTTCTGGTCCTTCAGGGTGCGGATCATCGAGTTCATGTACATGTGCTGGGCGCGGGCCCGCAGCGGGTCGCTGCCCCAGGCGTGGCGGGTGCGCAGCCACTGGAGCGCCTGCTTGCCCTGCACCTTGTGCGGCCCGGCCGTCAGCTTCAGGCCCGAGCCGCCGCTCTCGCCGGCGCGCAGCGGGCGGTCCCACACGTTCTGGTTGACGCAGACCTCGACCCCGCCGATGGCGTCCGCCATCGAGACCACGCCCGCGAAGTCGATCGTCATCCAGTGGTCGATGTAGACCCCGGTGAGGTTCTGCCAGGTGGCGAGGGTGCAGCCGGCGCCGCCGCGGCCCAGGGACGCGTTGATGATCGTGTTGGTCGCCGGGAACTTCTCGCCGGACTTCGGGTCCGTGCACGCGGGGATGTCGACGCGGGTGTCGCGGGGGATGCTCACCACGGCGGCGCTCTTGCGGTCGGCGGACAGGTGGATCAGCATCTGCACGTCACCCAGCGGCGGGTTGTCGCGGGTGTCCTTGCCGCCGCCCAGTGCCACGTTGGCGTCGGAGGCACGGCTGTCGGAGCCGATCAGCAGGATGTTCAGGGGCGTCTGGCCGGCCGCGTTCGGCTCGGTCTTGTGCGCCTTGGAGTCGCCGCTGTTGCGCTCGCCCTTCTCGATGTTGTCGCTCAGGTGCTGGTAGTAGAGGTATCCGGCGCCGGCCGTGCCGAGTATCAGGACGGCGAGGGTCGTCGCGGACCACCGGAGCGCGCGATGTCGTCGTCCGGCACGCCGTCGGCCGGGCCGCCTGCCGTCCCCGTGTCCCGGCCCGCCGTGCCCGCTGGTGCCCGCACCGTCCCCGTCCTCGGTGGCGCCCCGCCCGCCCGTGGCGTGCCGGACCGCGCCCGGCCGGGTGCCCTCCCCGTGCACACTGCTCTGCGTCATGTCCTTCTCCCCACCCTCGGGCCCGCGAACGTGCCCCTGCGCGCGACCTGTTCGCACAGTTGGACGTACGGGCCCCCTCGTTGGCTGTACGGCCCCGTCGACGAATGTCGTACTGATCGCACCGGTCGTGCCGGTCGTACTGGTCGTACTGTCAGACGCGTGGGGGACCCCTCAGGTCACTTCGCGCACTCGACCTTGTCCGCCGTGGACTTCTCGACCCCTTCCGGCGTCTTGCCGGACGTGGCGTTGAGCTTGACTCCGGCTCCCTTGAAGTCCTTGCCGAGGGTGAGGGTCATGGTGGGCAGGCCCTGGGCGTTGGTGACGCTCTCGCCGGGCTTCATGGCGGCGCCGGAGAGGCCGAGGATCTCGGCGAGGGCGCGGGCCTGGGCGGCCTGGTCGGGGGCGTACTCCAGGGTCGTCTTCGCCACGTCCGCGGGTGCGTCGCCCGCGTTCTCGGACTTGGGGACGCCCGCCTCCGTCTGGAGGTACTGCAGTTCCCGCTGGGCACTGCCGTCGGACGCCCCGCCGTTGAGGATGCGGACGCGGATCTCGGAGGGGGCGGACTTCTCGCCCTTGAGGCGGGCCGCGACGGCTGCGGCCTCCTTCTTCTCCTGCTGCTTGACCTCGGTGAAGGAGACGTCGTTGCCGATCATGTCGAAGACCTGCTGGGCGGGCTCCTCCTGGAGCACGACCGTCACCGGAACCTTCTCGGCCGGGTTGTCCTTCACCGGCACCGTGGTGAACGTCAGGTTCTTGGTGTTGAGCTTGCCCAACTCCAGGCCGAGGTCCTTCAGTTTGCCGATGTTGTCCAGCTGGGAGTCGACGGTCAGCGCCTTGGTGCCCGCCTCGGCGAGCTTCAGCATCTTCGACGGGCTGGTGAGCGTGTCGTTGGACTTCAGCTTGCGCATCAGCGAACTGAGGAACTGCTGCTGGAGCCCGATGCGGCTCAGGTCGCCGCCGAAGCCCACGGAGTGCCGGGTGCGCAGGAAGGCGAGAGCGTCCTCGCCCTCGATGGTGTGCTCGCCCGCCGGCAGATTCAGGTGCGAGTCGGGGTCGTTGATGTCCTTCGCCAGGCACACCTCGACCCCCTCGACCGCCGAGGTCAGGGTCTTGACCGCGTTGAAGTCGGCGACCATGAAGTTGTCGGGCGTCACGCCGGTCAGCTCGGTGACGGTCCGCATGGTGCAGCTGGGCGTACGGCCGCCCTGGCCGAGGCTGTTGTTGAAACGGGTGCCGGCGGTGCCCGGAATGACCTTGGTCGTCCCGTCCTCCTGCGTGGTCGGGCAGTCGGGGATGTCGACGATCAGGTCGCGGGGGATGCTGAGCGCGGTGGCGTTGGAGCGGTCCTTGGCCACGTGCAGCAGGATCGTGGTGTCGGCGTGGCCGGCGCTGCCCGTGTCGCCGTAGCCCTCGTTGCCCGCGCCGGTGCGCTTGTCGGTGCCGATCAGCAGGATGTTGATCGCCTTGTCCTTCTGGAAGCCACCGGTGCCGGCCCCGTCGTCGGGGAGGGACGTGATGTTGTCGTTGAGGTGCTCCAGGTAGAAGTACCCGGTCGCGGCGGTGGCGAGGACGACGAACGCCAGCGTGCCCCCGGTCCACAGCAGGACCTTCTTGCCCTTCGACTTCTTCTTCGCCGGCCGCCGGCGCCCACGCCGTCCCGGCGGCTCTTCCTCGGGTGCCGCGCGGCGCCTGCGCGGAGCGGGGACGTCAGGCGCCGGAGCCCGTGAGGGGGCGGGCGCGGGCGCGGTGCCGCGCGGGCCCGGGAGGCTCGACTGCGGTGCGGAAGGGGCCAGTCGCAGTTCGTAGTCGCCGGTGTCCGGATTGAGTACCCACTGGTCTGCGGGGTCGACGTTCTCCGCCCGCCCACGGCCTTGCGCGTCCACGGTCGTCCGATTCCTCCGTCTGGGCCACGCGGCGCCTTCCCCTCGAGGCGCACGGGCACACTCGCACCGGACCGCTCACATTAACCGCCCGGTTCCCCGTGCGGCGACGCCAGTGACACATCCCACGCGCCTTACAACTGGGCAATCCGGCCTATTTCTTGGACAAGGGGCTGAACTCTTGCCCTGCCGTACACCTCCCTTGCACCTTCCTTGCGCCGTCTTGGAACGCGTTTTACTCGCAGATGTCCTCGGCGGCCGTGTTTCCGGTGAACGTCGGCGCCGGGGAGACACCGCCCGAAGGCTCCCGGGGATTCGGGGAACCGGTCCCCGTGTCCCGGGCGTTGGGCGGGGGCGCCGCCTCGATCGCCACGGGTTCGTCCGTACGCAGACGGGCGAAGAGCTTCTCCGCCTCGGGCTCCACGAGTTGGTCGCGATTGGCGTCACCCGCGTACGCCTCCCGGGGGACGGTCAGGAATTGCACGCGCTCGGTGGGAATGCCGCGCAGCCCGCGCACGAGGTCGTACAGACCCCGCAGGCTCGCCAGGTCCGGATCGGTGGTGAGGGACGAGGTGGCCGCGTCCAGAACGGGATAGAGCTTCACCGGGTTCAGCAGGACGTCGTTGCTCTGCACCTTGCTGACGAGCGCCCCCAGGAACCGCTGCTGCCGGTCCATCCGGTCGGTGTCGCTGCCGTCGCCGAGCGACTTGCGGGCGCGGACGTACCCGAGGGCCTGTTCCCCGTCCAGCGTCACGCGGCCCGCGGGCAGCTTCAGCTTGGCGTCCTTGTCGTCGACCGGTTCGCGCAGGCACACCTCGACGCCGTCGAGCGCGTCGACCATTCGCTTGAAGCCCTCGAAGTCGACGACCACGTGATGGTCGATCCGGACGCCGGTGAGCTTCTCCACCGTCCGGACCGTGCACGCCGAGCCGCCCACCCCGTAGGCGTAGTTGAACTGCGCGAACACCGGCCGCGTGCGCGAGCCGTCCGGGCGGCGGCAGCCGGGCACGTCCACCATCAGGTCGCGGGGGAGGGAGACGGCGGTGGCGCTGTCCCGGCCCGCGGCCAGGTGCAGCAGGATCGTGGTGTCCGACCGCTCGGTTCCGTCGTCCCGCCCGTAGTCCGCGTTGCCCTCGCCGGAGCGCGAGTCCGACCCGATCAGCAGGAGGTTCTGCGCGCCGCGGACCAGCGCGGTGGGCCGCTCCTTCTCGTACCGGGCGAGCTCGGCCGCCGCCGCCTCGTCCGACGTGATGTTGCCGTCCAGCTTGGCGTACACCGCCCACCCGACGCCCGCGGCACCGACGGTCAGAACCGCGCCCACGACACCCGCACGCCCCAGCCGCCGCCTGCGTCGCCGCCGCAGCAGCCCGTCGCCGGTCGCGGAAGCCCCCTTGCCACCGCCCACATCTCCCTCCGTCCCGCACGCGCCCTCCTACGACCATGCCCCGACCGAACCCGAAGGACGGACCGGACCTGACCCGAACGGGTCACATGCAGCGGGCGCAGCCAACGCAGCCTGCGCCGCCCCAGCCTGCGGGCGCAGCCAACGCAGCCTTGCGCCGCCCCAGCCTGCGGGCGCAGCCTGCGGGCATTCGTGCCGCCTGGGGCGGCACGGGTGGGCGCAGGCGGCACCCCGCAGCGCCGGGCCCCGCACCCCACCCCGCGCCGACACCCACACCGGGCACCGAATCAACGCCGGGCGACGAACCCACCCCTCACCTCAACGCGGGCCGTCAACAACCCTGCAGCCCCCTCACCGCGCCGTAGCCGAAACCCGCTCCGCCTCGATCCGCTGATCCACCACACCCGCCCCCGCCCGCTCCAGATGCCGGCACAACACCACCGACCCCCCACTCGCCAACGGCCCGTACAACCCCGCGCTCAACCCCTCCCACGTGTCGTACGGCAACCCCGACAGCAGCCGCGCCCCCGGCCCCGTGAGCCCCAGCCCCGCCGCCTCCGCCCGAGCCCGCTCCACGACCTCCGCTCCGCTGAACTCCCGCCCCGCCACGATCAGCGCGGGCCCCTCCGGATCCACCGGCGCGTACGGCACGAACCGGTCCCCCTGCCCCGGCACCTCCACCGCGTAGTCGGCGAAGCCCTCCGGCGGACCCGGCACGAACCGCCCCCCGAGCGGCCGCAGCGCCAGCGCGATCCGCGCACCGGAGCACGCCCGCGCCGCCTCCAGCGACTCGGGCTCCGGCCCGCTCACCACCACGTCGGCCGCCGCCGGATCACCCCCCACGTCGGCGATCACACCGACCGACGCGCACGCCAGCAGCCACACCGCCGTCTGCCAGTGCGCGGGCAGCAGCAGCGCGACCCGGTCGCCGGGTTCGACGGACAGTTCGTCCTGGAGCAGGTTCGCGGTCTTGGCCACCCAATTGGCGAACGTGGCCACGGACAGTTCGACGCGTTCGCCGGTGGCGTCGTCGTAGAAGGTCACCAGGGGGCGTCCCGGGTCCGCGGCGAGCGCGGAACTCAGCAGGTCGGCAGGGGTGCGGTCGGTCGCGTTCACCCGCGCAAGCGTACGCGGGCCCACCGGCCCGCACCGAGCGGACGGCGTACCGCCCCACCACCGGATCGGACGAAATCGCCCTACGGCACGTCAGTTCCCGGATGGACATATTTGTCTGACGATGTCCAGGATCAGGGGCATGCGTGGATTCCTTGCTTCCTCGATCGGTGTCACGTGCGCGGCAGCTCTGGCCGTCCCGCTCGCCCCGCCCGCGGCGGCGGCCACCTCCGCGGCACCGCCCACGACCACGACGGCGGCGCGTTCCGAGGCGTACGTCCCCGGCAGCACCCAGTCGCTGCCCCTCACCCCCCTCACCCACGACCGCACCCCCGACGCCGCCGAACAAGGCGTCCCCCGACGAGCCGTACGGCACTTCTCGCTGGTCGGCGTCGTCTGGAACAACCCTGCCACCGAACTCCACGGCCGGGTCCAGGTCCGTACCCGCGCCACCGCCACCGGCACCTGGTCCGACTGGCAGCAACTGGAGACCCACACCGCCGAGCACGCAGCCGACCCGGACACCCCCGAGAGCACCTCCGGCCGCGTCCGGGGCGCCACCGCGCCCCTGTGGGTGGGCGAATCCGACGGGGTGGAGCTACGGGTGCGGGCGGAGCACGCCCACGAGGCCACCGCCCTCCCGGCCGCGTCCCCGCTCCCCACCGGCCTGCGCCTGGAACTCGTCGACCCCGGCGACGGCGTCCCGCCCGCGTCGGCCCCGCGTACGGGGCAGGAAGCCGGCACCACCACCGCGGGCGCCGAGACGGCCGCGTCCGCCGCGTCCGCCGTGTCCGCCGAGGCCGTCGCAGCCTCCGCCGTCAACGCCGGCCTCGCCCCGCTCGGCGCCACCGAGATCCCGGCCCTGCAGCAGTCCAAGCCCCACGTCGGGCCCCGCCCGAAGATCACCACGCGCCGCGGCTGGGGCGCCGACGAAGGGCTGCGGGAGAGGAAGTTCGTGTACACGAAGAAGGTCAAGGCGGCCTTCGTGCACCACTCGGCCACCGGCAACAACTACCGCTGCTCACAGGCTCCGTCGGTCATTCGCAGTATCTACCGTTACCACGTCAAGAGCATGGGGTGGCGTGACATCGGCTACAACTTCCTCATCGACAAGTGCGGAAAGATCTACGAGGGACGGGCCGGGGGTGTGTCCCGGGCGGTCCTGGGCGCCCACACCCTGGGGTTCAACTCCAACAGCATGGGAATCGCCGTTCTCGGCACCTACGGCTCCAAGAAGCCGTCGTCCGCCGCGGTGCGGGCGATCGCCCGGCTCACCGCGTGGAAGGTCGGTCTCTACGGCATGAATCCGCGCGGAAAGACATACCTGAAGTCCGGAGGTGGCAATCTCTACCGAAAAGGTAAGAAGGTACGACTGAACGTCATCTCCGGTCACCGCGACGGCTTCGCCACGAGCTGCCCCGGCAAGAAGCTCTACGCCAAGCTCGGCTCGGCCCGTTCGAAGGCGGCGAAGTACCAGGGCCGCTGAGGACGGAACACCGCACGGTCACCGAAGGCGCCAGGGAACGGTCTGCATACACTGGCCGGCCGAAAGACAGTTCGGCCGGTCCCGGCAGGAAGCAGAGACGACAGGTGACAGAAGCGATCCTCCTGGTCGGCGGCAAGGGCACGAGGCTGCGTCCGCTCACGGTGCACACGCCCAAGCCCATGGTGCGGGCCGCCGGAGTGCCGTTCCTCACGCATCAGCTGGCGCGGGCGAAAGCGGCGGGCGTCGACCACATCGTGCTCGCCACGAGCTACCTGGCCGAGGTGTTCGAACCGCACTTCGGTGACGGCTCCGCACTGGGCCTCCACCTCGAGTACGTCACGGAGGAGGAGCCGCTCGGCACGGGCGGCGCCATCCGCAACGTGGCGTCCCGGCTGCACTCCGGCCCCGATGAACCGGTGCTGATCTTCAACGGCGACATCCTGACCGGCCTGGACATCCGCGCGCTGGTCCGCACCCACGAGACGACGGGCGCGGACGTCTCCCTGCACCTGACGAAGGTGACCGACCCGAGGGCGTACGGCCTGGTCCCCACGGACGCCACGGGCAGAGTGCTCGCCTTCCTGGAGAAGCCCCAGACCCCCGAGGAGATCGTCACCGACCAGATCAACGCGGGGGCGTACGTCTTCCGCCGCTCGGTCATCGACACCATCCCGGCGGGCCGTCCCGTCTCGGTCGAACGCGAGACCTTCCCGGAGCTCCTCGCCACCGGGGCGCACCTCCAGGGCATGGTCGACTCCACGTACTGGCTGGACCTGGGCACGCCGGCGGCCTTCGTACGCGGCTCCGCGGACCTGGTCCTCGGCCGCGCCCCGTCCCCGGCGGTACCGGGCCGCTGCGGCGACCGTCTCGTCCTGCCCACGGCGCGCGTCGCACCCGACGCCAAGCTGGCCGGCGGCACGGTGGTCGGCGAGGGGGCCTTCGTGGCGGAGGGCGCGCGGGTCTTCGGCAGCACGATCCTGCCGGGCGCCGTCATCGAGCCCGGCGCGGTCATCACCGACTCGCTCATCGGCACCCGCGCCCGCGTCGGCACCCGCTCGGTCCTCACCGACACGGTCATCGGCGACGGCGCGGTCATAGGCGCCGACAACGAACTCCGTTCCGGCGCCCGAATCTGGTGCGACGCCCACATCCCCCCGGCATCCCTACGCTTCTCCTCGGACGCGTAACTACGGGCAGCCGTGCCGCCCCCCCCTCAGCTGCGGGCAGCCGTGCCGCTCCCCTCAGCTGCGGGCAGTCGTGCCGCTGGGGCGGCACGGGTGGGCGCAGCGGCACCCCGTAAGCGCCGGGCCGCGCGACCCACCCCCGCCCGACCCGCACGCCGGGAACAACATCACCCCGGCCCAGTCACAACCGCTCAATCCCCCGCGGAGCCATCCGCGGCGCCCGTCTCTCCGGCACCCGCTCGCTCAACAACACCAACCGAGCCGCCCGATGCCGCTGCCCGGCATACGGCTCCAGCAACCGCAGCATCGCCGAGTCGTCCGCATACCGGTCCCCGCCCAACGCGAACCCCACGATCCCCGGCAGATGCAGATCCCCCACCGTCACCGCGTCCGGCGCCCCATGACTGCGCTGCACGGTCTCCGCCGACGTCCACGGCCCGACCCCCGGCACGACCTCCAGCCGCTCCTGTGCCGCCGCCGGCTCCATCCCCGCCGCCTCCTCCAGCCGCGCGGCGACCCGCACGGCCCGCAGGATCGTCGACGCCCGCTTGTTGTCCACCCCGGCCCGGTGCCACTCCCACGACGGGATCAGGGCCCATGTCCGCGCCGACGGCATGACACACATCCGCCCGGGCGCGGGCCCCGGCGCCGGCTCCCCGAACCTCCGTACGAGCAGCCGCCACGCCTGATACGCCTCCAGCGTCGTGACCTTCTGCTCCAGCACCGACGGGATCAGCGACTCCAGCACCAGCCCGGTCCGCGTCAGCCGCAGCCCCGGTCGCCGATGCCGCGTCAGCGCCAGCAGCCGGTGCCGGGGCACGAACACGGACGGGTCGTCGTAGGCGCCCAGCATGCCCGGCAACTGCTCCAGCAGCCACTCCGCCCCAGCGCCCCAGGCCTCGCCCCGTACCTCACCGCCGCGTGCGGTGACCCGTAGCGTGCCCGGCCCGGCGGGCGTCCGGCTGGCCCGCCACACCGACCCGTCCGGCATCGTCCGGAACGTCGGATCGCCCGGCCCGCGTCGCAACGGGCCGAGCACCAGCCCCAGCTCCAGCGGCCCGTCCGGCACCCACACCCGTACCTTCCCCGGCGCGACGGCCTGCCGGGGCACATCGCCGCGCACAGTGGCCCGCGCGGGCCGGGGAGCGAAACGTCCTGCCACGAGTGAGGTCCTTGGGAAGAGAAACTTGGGGGGAGCCGGGGGAGAAGTGAGAAGAGGCCCCTCCGAGGGTAGAGGCTCGCCCGGAACGGCTCACCGCACCTCGATGAACGCCCCCGCGTCCCGCTCCGGCCGCGCCTTCGGCTCCTCGGCCGGATGCCCGACCGCCACCGCCCCCATCGGGTCCCAGTCACCCGGCAGCCCCAGCACCTCCCGTACGACGTCCCGGCAGAACATCGTCGAGGAGACCCACGCCGAACCCAGCCGCTCCCCGGCGAGCGCGACGAGCAGGTTCTGCACGCCCGCGCCGGTGGCGACCACGAACATCTCCCGCTCGGCCCCGTCGCGCCGCGCGTCCCCGTACGTGTGCGAGCCGTCCATGACCAGGCAGGGGACCACGAGGTACGGCGCGCCCCGCAGCACGTCCCCGCGCCGGATCCGCCTGGCGATGGACTCCTCGCTCCTGCCGTCCCGCCGCAGGTCCGCGATCCAGGCGTCCCGCATCGCGTCCAGCAGCCGGGTGCGGGACCCGGCCGACTCCAGCAGCACGAACCGCCACGGCGTCGTGTGGTGCGGCGCCGGCGCGGTCACGGCGGCGGCCACCGCGCGGCGCACGGCGCCGGGATCGACCGGCTCGTCGGTGAAGGCCCGTACCGTACGGCGCTGGGTGACCGCCTGCCGTACCGCCTCCGAGGTGCCCAGCCGGAACATGTCGTCGCGCGCGCCGCGCACCATCGCCCGCGTGCCCTCGCCGCCGTCGTCGGTGACCACCTGCGGCAGTCCGCGCACCACGGCGACCGGCAGCCCCGCCGCCTTGCCCTTGACCAGGTCGCCCGCGGCGGCGAGCTCGTCGGCGGTGGCGACGACGGTGGCGGCGAGCGGATTGCCGTACGCGTCCGTGCCCCCGCGCAGGTCGTCGAGGACCCGCACACCGGCGGCGCCGATCGCCACGTCGGTGAGCCCGGCCCGCCAGGGGCGTCCGAACGTGTCGGTGACGACCACGCCGACGTCGACGCCCAGCAGCTCGCGCAGTCCGTCCCGGATGCCGCGCGCGGAGGCGTCCGGGTCCTCGGGGAGCAGCAGCACCGTCCCGGAGGGCGTGTTGGAGGCGTCCACGCCGGCCGCCGCCATGACCAGGCCCTGGCGGTTCTCCACGATGCGCAGGGTGCCGCGCCGGGCCACCACCCGGACGGTCTCCGCGTCGATCGCGGCCTCCCGGTCGGCGGCCTGTACGACGCGGCCCTCGGCCTTGGACACGATCTTGGACGTGACGAGGAGCACGTCCCCGTCCGCCAGCCCGGGCTCGGCCGCCGCGATCAGCTTGGCCAGGTCGTCGCCGGGCTGCACCTCGGGCAGGCCGGGCACGGCCCACACCCGGTACCCGTCCCGGTCACCGGGGGCACCGTCCCGCACGACGTCGCTCACGCCTCCCGCACCTCCTCCGCCAGCGCCAGCGCCTCCCGGGCCATCTGCGCGGTGGCGTCCAGGTCGGTCATCATCAGCGGTACGGCACGGCAGAGGATGCCGGCCGCCTTCACGCGCGTGACGGACTCGGCGTCGACCGTGTCGACCAGCCAGCCGTCGAGCAGCCCCGAGCCGTAGTGCTCGGCGACCGCGGCCGCCGTGGACTCCACGCCGACCGCCGCGAGCACCTTGTCGGCCATCCCGCGCACCGGCGCATCCCCGACGATCGGGGAGAGGCCCACCACCGGCACCCCGGCGTCCGCGATCGCCTCCCGGATGCCCGGCACGGCGAGGATGGTGCCGACCGAGACGACCGGGTTGGAGGGCGGGAAGAGGATCACGTCCGCCTCCGCGATGGCCTCCAGGACGCCGGGCGCCGGCTTGGCCTGCTCGGCGCCGACCGGCACCACCGCCTCGGCGGGGACCGAGGCCCGCAGCCGGACCCAGTACTCCTGGAAGTGGACCGCCTTCCGCTCCCCGGGCCCCTCGGCCAAGTCGCCGTCGGGCAGCGTGACGGCGACGTGTGTCTCCACGCGGTCGTCGGTCATCGGAATGAGACGGACGCCCGGCTTCCAGCGGTCGCACAGCGCCTGGGTCACCGCGCTGAGCGGATACCCGGCGGAGATCATCTGCGTCCGCACGATGTGTGTGGCGAAGTCCCGGTCGCCGAGGCCGAACCACTCGGGCCCGACGCCGTACGCCGCGAGCTCCTCCTTGAGGTGGAAGGTCTCGTCGGCCCGCCCCCAGCCCTGCTCCTCGTTGATGCCGCCGCCGAGCGTGTACATCACCGTGTCGAGGTCCGGGCAGACCTTCAGCCCGAAGAGGTGGATGTCGTCCCCGGTGTTGCCGATGACCGTGATGTCCGCGTCCGGCGCGGCCTGCTTCAGACCACGCAGGAACCGGGCACCGCCGATGCCGCCTGCCAGAACCACAATGCGCATGGACCACAGTCTTGCAGGCCGGTACGACAGTGCGTCAGCCAGTCGTCACGGCGTCGGCGCCGGTGCCGGCGCGCCCGCCTCCCGCGGCAGGACGGTCGAGCACTGCGGGGAGTGCATGGGCATCTCGCTGAGGCCGGGGTAGTAGACGTGCAGGCTGACCGCCGGCTCCAGCGCGTCGTTGATCACCTCGTGCACGTAGCCCGGCGCGAACACGCGCTGGGCCCCCGCGCGCAACGCGCGCGTGCCGCGCTCCGTGCGCTCGGTCAGCGTGCCGTCCAGGACCGTCAGGACGCCGGCGGAAGGTCCGTGATCGTGGCGCCCGCTGCCCTGGCCGGGCACCCAGGACAGCAGCCAGACCTCGTAGCCGGGGCCGGTGCGCAGCCGGTGGTACCAGCGTGTCGTGGCGTCGTAACGGACGAGGTGCTCCCACTGGGAGCGGTCGGCGGCGATGGAACGGGCCAGGCCGGCGAACTCGGCGACGGTGGCCGGGTGCTCGCGCGGTGCCTGGAGGAGGTGGGGGACTTCGAGGATGTCGCCGGCGATCTGGAGGTCGCTGTCGCTGTTCATGGTGCGGTGGTTCCTCGGCAGAAGAGTGCGGGGAAGGGTGCGGGGGAGTGGCGAACGGCCAGGAACGCCCTGGTGGGGCGGCACGGAGAGTCGAGTCGCGTGGACTCGGGGACAGCCGGAGCGCGGTCGGCTCAACAGCTGGAACAGCAACAACAGCTACAGCGAGCGCGGGCAGCACCGTGGGACCCGGCGGTGCGGGTCGAGGTGAGTGCCAAGTTCGCGAGCATGCCCACAAGGACAGCGGTTCATACCGGCACTGTCAACTCGATGCCCACTGGGTGGGACATGTTTCACCCCATCCGGTTCATCTCGCAGGCGAAAGGTTTGCTCAGCAGGCTTGCGGGACACATGGCGCACAAGCCGGGCGCACAACCCCCGTTGCGATCCCGTGATCCGAATGTGATCAGCTTCGCTTCGGCGTGTGTATCGGAACGGGATCGATCGCCGGGGCGTCCTCTCTTGTGCGGGCTCTGCGCGAGACGGGTGCCCTTGTGGGTCTCTGTGGGCCTCGTTGGTATGTCGAGGTTTAGGACGATTTGAACACTTTCCGCTCGCCCTTGGTTCCGCAGAGTGAATAAGGGGCCCAATAGCAGATCTCGGCTTGACTCGCCCGGAGCAGCACACTTGTAATTTCACTCGTGTCGTTCAGCCGAAATCGGTAACGGCTGGATCACGGGGACGCGAAAGACAGACGAGGGGCGCACATGACCGAGCTGGTGCAGCAACTGCTGGTCGACGACGCGGACGAGGAACTCGGCTGGCAGGAGCGCGCACTGTGCGCCCAGACCGACCCCGAGTCCTTCTTCCCCGAGAAGGGCGGCTCCACCCGGGAGGCCAAGAAGGTCTGCCTCGCCTGCGAGGTCCGCTCCGAGTGCCTCGAGTACGCCCTGGCCAACGACGAGCGCTTCGGCATCTGGGGCGGCCTCTCCGAGCGCGAGCGCCGCCGCCTGAAGAAGGCCGCCGTCTGACGGACGGAACGGCGGGACCAGCAGGAACGGCCGCTCACAGCCGGGTTGTCCACAGGCGGCGGACCGTCGTCCTGCCCAGCCGATAGTGTGGGCGCTCGTCCGAGACGCCCCGCCATCCCCAACAGGCACGGGCGTCCACCGCAGTCCACCGAACCGGGGCCCGTACCTCGATGTCCGTGCAGAGTCACACGGCAGCCCAGCAAGCCCTCGCTGCCACACCTGAGTTCCCGCGTCACGTGGTGACCGCGGTCCTCGTCTCCCACGACGGAGCCCGCTGGCTGCCCGACGCGCTCGCCGGGCTGCTCGGCCAGGAGCGCCCCGTCCAGTACGCCGTGGCCGCCGACACCGGCAGCGCCGACGACTCCGCCCGGCTGGTCACCGAGGCCCTCGGCGACGACCGCGTGCTCCACCTCGCCCGGCGCACCGGCTTCGGCCAGGCCGTCGAGGAGGCCACCCGCACCGCCCCCGTCCTCACCCCCGACGACCTGCCGTACCTGAAGCGGCCCAGCGGTTGGGACCCCGTCACGCGCACCTGGCGCGACGACGCCTACGACCTTCCCGAGCTCCCCCACGGAGAGCCGGTGCAGTGGCTCTGGCTGCTGCACGACGACTGCGCCCCGGAACCCGACGCCCTGGCCCAGCTGCTGCGCGTCGTGGACACCGAGTACGAACTCGGCCGCGACGACGTCGCCGTCGTCGGCCCCAAGCTCCGCGGCTGGTACGACCGACGGCAACTGCTCGAGGTCGGCGTCTCCATCGCCAACTCCGGCCGCCGCTGGACCGGCCTGGACCGCCGCGAACAGGACCAGGGCCAGCACGACCACGTCCGGTCCGTCCTGTCGGTGTCCACCGCAGGCATGCTGATCCGGCGTGATGTCTTCGAGCGGCTCGGCGGGTTCGACCGCCGACTGCCGCTGATGCGCGACGACGTCGACCTGTGCTGGCGCGCGCACGCCGCCGGACTCCGCGTCCTCGTCGCCCCCGACGCGGTCGTCCGCCACGCCGAGGCGGCCTCCCGCGAACGCCGCGCCGTCGACTGCGCGGGCCGCACCACCGCCTCCCCGCACAAGGTCGACAAGGCCGGCGCCGTCCACACCCTCCTCGTCAACGTCCGCACGGCCGCGCTGCCCTGGGTGCTGCTGCGCATCGTCGTCGGCACCCTGCTGCGCACCCTCGCCTATCTCGTCGGCAAGGTCCCCGGCCAGGCGGTCGACGAGATCCGGGGCCTGCTGGGCGTCCTGCTCCGCCCCGAGCGCATCATCGCCGGACGCCGCGAACGGGGCCGCCCGCAGGTCGAGAAGGACGAACTGCGCCCCCTGTTCCCGCCCCCCGGCGCGACCATCCGCGTCACCGTCGAACAGGTCGCGGCGAGCGTCGTCGGCAGCTCCGACGCCGAAGCGGCCGCGGGCGCCGGACGACACGGCAGCGCCATCGAGTCCGGACCCGGCGGCGACGACGCCGACTTCCTCGAGATCGAGCAGTTCGCCCGCCTCAAGCGCATCGCCCGCAAGCCCGGCCCGGTCCTCTTCCTGGTGCTGCTGCTCGTCTCCCTGGCCGCCTGCCGCGCGCTCCTTGGCGGCGGCGCCCTGGCGGGCGGCGCGCTGCTGCCCGCCCCGGCCGGCGCCGGCGAGCTGTGGTCGCGGTACGTGGACGCCTGGCACACGGTGGGCACCGGCGGCACCGCCTCCGCACCGCCCTACCTCGCGATCGTCGCCACGCTCGCCTCCGTACTGCTCGGCTCCACCGGGCTCGCCGTCACCCTGCTGCTGGTCTGCTCGGTGCCCCTGGCCGGCGTCACCGCGTACTTCGCCTCCCGCCCGCTCGTCCCCTCCCGGCTGCTGCGCGCCTGGGCGGCCGTCGCCTACGCCTTCCTGCCCGCCGCCACCGGCGCCCTGGCCGGCGGACGCATCGGCACCGCCGTCCTCGCCGTCCTGCTCCCGCTCATCGCGCGCGCGGGCGTCGCGGCGGCCGGCCTGGCGGGCCCGTCCGGCGCCCGCGGCAGCTGGCGGGCCACCTGGGCGTACGCGCTGCTGCTGACGATCACCACCGCGTTCACGCCCGTCGTGTGGCCCGTCGCCCTGGTCCTCGGCATCGGGGTCCTGGCCCTGCGCCGCGGCGAGATCACCGCGTACGGGCTGCGCTTCCTCGCCCAACTCGGCACCCCGCTGCTGCTCCTCGCCCCCTGGTCGCTGTCGCTGCTGCCGTTCGGCTTCTTCGACGAGGCCGGGCTGGAGTACGGCGCCTCGGCCGCCTCCGCGCTCGACCTGCTCGGCGCGAGCCCCGGCGGGCCCGGCACGGTCGGCGGGCTGGTCCTCATCGGTATCGTGCTGGCCGCGCTGGCCGCCCTGCTGCGCTCGGAAAGGCAGTTGGGCATCCGGACGGCGTGGGCCGTCGCCCTGGTCGCCCTGGTCTTCGCGGTCCTGTCCAACCGCTCCGCCTGGGCCGGCCCCGCCACCCTCGTCTACGGCCTCGCCCTGCTGTCCGCCGCGACCCTCGGTGCCGACGGGGCACGCGCGCGCGTGGCCGAGCAGAGCTTCGGCTGGCGTCAGCCCGTCGCCGCCCTGATCGCCCTCGCCTCGGCCGTCGGCCCGCTGATCGCCGCCGCCGGCTGGATGATCGGAGGCGCCGACGGCCCCCTCGAACGACGCGACCCCGCACAGGTGCCCGCGTTCGTCGCCGAGGAGAGCCGCACCCGCGACCAGGCCCGCACCCTCGTCCTCGACAGCGACTCCGCCGCCCACGTGCGCTACATGCTGGTCCGCGGCTCCGGGGCCCGCCTCGGCGACGGCGAACTGGCCGCCGGTGACGGCGGGAACAGTACGCTCGACAAGATCGTCGCCAACCTCGTGGCCGGCTCCGGCGCCGACCAGGCCGACCAGCTGGGCGGCTTCGCCGTGCGCTACGTCCTCGTGCACAAGGGTGCGCCCCGCGAGGTCACCCGCGTCCTGGACGCCACGCCCGGCCTGAGCCGGCTCAGCCAGCAGGACGGCAGCGGACTGTGGCGGGTCGACCAGGAGGTCGCGCGCGCCACCATCGTGTCCGGCGAGAAGTCCGGTGCCGGTGAGCCCGAGCCCGTGGCGGCCGGGCCCGTCGAGATCCACACCGAGATCAAGGCGGGCGCCGACGGCCGCGTGCTGCGCCTCGCCGACACCGCCGCCGAGGGCTGGACGGCCACCCTGGACGGCAAGCCGCTCACCCGCACCACGGTCGACGGCTGGGCCCAGGGCTTCGAACTCCCCGCCTCCGGCGGCAAGCTGGACGTCACCTACGACGCCCCCCTCACCCACACCGCCTGGCTGTGGGCCCAGGGCCTCCTCGCCGTCGTGCTGGTCGTCCTCGCCCTGCCCGGCAGGCGCCGCGACGTCGACGACGACCTGCCCGACGAGCCGCTCGTCCCCGCCCAGGCCGTCGAGGGCGAAGGCCGCCGGGCCCGGCGACTGCGGGCCCAGGCCGAGGCGGAGGCGGTCCAGGCCGAGGCCGAGCCGGTGACCGACTCCGCGGACGCCGTCGAGGACGTCGACCCGCCCGCGCAGGCACCCGCGCCGGTTCCCCCGCAGCCGGCGTACGGCGCATGGGACGCGGCGGGGTACGCCGGCGCCGACCACCAGTCCTACGGCACCTACGACGGCGGCGAGCAGTACCAGGACGCCCAGCAGTACGACGCGGGTGCCTACGGACAACAGCCCTACCAGGCGGGCCAGTACGACCCGTACGCCTACGACCCGTCCCGGGACGGCACGTACGACCCGGCCTACGGCACGACGTACGGCCAGGGCGGTTACGCCGCGCCGTACGACCCTTCCCAGCCCCAGCATCCCCACGGCACGGGCAGTGAGCGTCCCGACGGGAGCCAGCAGTGAACCGCACCACCCTGTCCCTGATCGCCGGCGCGGCGGCGCTCGCCGCCGTCACCGGATTCGCGGCGGTGTCCACCCCGGACGCCTCCGGCGCGGACACCGCCGAGGCGGCGGCCCGGCTGCCCGTGGAGCGCACCAGCCTGTTGTGCCCGGCGCCCAGCACCTCCGACCTCGCCGAGACGACGTACGCCTCCTTCACGCCCGTCACGAAGGGCACCGACGAGAAGAGCAAGGCCGAGCTCGCGGCGGCGACCGAGCAGCAGGACAGCGACGGCACCGACGCCGGCGAAGACAAGGGCGACGAGGGCGACGAGGGCGACAAGACGGCCGTCAAGCCGGCCCTGCAGCCCAAGGCACCCGGCACGCCGGTCACCGGGAAGACTTCCGGCGCCGACGCCCCGGCACTGGTCGGCACGGCCGAGGGGAGCTACGCGCCCGGCTGGACCGTGCAGCAGACCACGGAGGTCGCCGCCGGGACGGGCCGGGGTCTGCTGGGCGTCAACTGCACGGCCCCGGACACGGAGTTCTGGTTCCCGGGCGCCAGTACGGCGACCGACCGCACCGACTACGTCCACCTGACGAACCCCGACGACTCGGCGGCCGTCGTCGACATCGAGCTCTACGGCAAGGACGGAGCCCTGAAGTCGACGGTGGCGGAGGGCATCACGGTGCCGCCGCACGGCAGCGAGTCGCTCCTGCTGTCCACGCTCACCGACGTGGAGCAGACCGACCTCACCGTGCACGTCGGCGTGCGCAGCGGACGGGTCGGGGCCGCGGTACAGGCCCTGGACGCCAAGACGGGCGGCGACTGGCTGACCGCGGCCGCGGACCCGGCGAGCGACCTGGTGCTGCCGGGCATCCCCAAGGACGCCACGGCCGTACGCCTGGTGCTCTTCACGCCCGGTGGCACCGACGCCGACCTGAAGGTGCGGCTCGCCTCGCCGTCCGGGACGATCACGCCCGCCGGGCACGAGACGGTGCACGTCAAGGCGGGGATGACGACGGGCGTCGACCTGGGCGACGTCACGCGTGGCGAGGCGGGGTCCCTGGTGCTGACCCCGACGGCCGGGTCCGTGCCGGTCGTGGCGGCGGTCCGGGTCGTGCGGGGCAAGGGCGCCGAGCAGGAATCGGCCTTCATCCCCGCCTCCGACCCGCTGGGGGCGCGTGCCACCTCCGTGGACAACCGTGCCAAGAGCACGACCCTGTCCCTGGCCGCGCCCGAAGGGTCCGCGAAGGTCAGGGTCACGGCGTCGGCGGGCAGCGAGGGCGGCACGACGGCGACCAAGACGTTCACGATCAAGGGCGGCACGACCCAGGACGTCGAGGCCCCGGTCCCCGCCGGCCTCAAGGGCAGCTACGCCCTGACGGTCGAGACCGTCTCGGGCGGCCCGGTGTACGCGTCCCGCACGCTGACCGGCCCGGAGGACGACGACGCGGCGTCCTTCACGGTGCAAACCCTCCCCGACGACCGGGGAACGGTCTCGGTACCGAACGCGACCGAGGACTTGTCAGTACTACAGCGATAACAGCAGCCGCGGGCATTCGTGCCGCCGTAGCCGCGGGCAGTCGTGCCGCCCCCAGTGCCTGAACGGCCTGGGAGGTACCCCCAGGGGCGGCACGGGTGGGCGGTGGGGGCACCTCCCGCTCGAGCGAAGCCGAGAGTGGGGGAGGCACCCCGCAACGCCGGGCCGCGCACCCACCTCCTGGGCACCAACTCCGAGCACGGACCAGCCGCCGGACCACTGCACGCCGTGCCACTCACCCTCGCAGGCAAGCCCGCCGCTCAGTCCTCCCCGTACCGCGGATCCACCGTCTCCGGCGTCAACCCCAACAACTCCGCGACCTGCTCGACGACCACCTCGTGCACGAGCGCCGCCCGCTCGTCCCGCCCCTTCGTCCGGATCTCGACAGGCCGCCGGTACACGACCACCCGCCCCCGCCGCCCGTCCCGCGACGGCACCGTGCCCCCGAGTGGAACCACCTCGTCGTTCCACACGTCGTCGACGGCCCCGTCCAGCCGCGGCACCTCGAGCACGAGGAAATCGATGTCGGCCAGCTGCGGCCACCGCCGCTCCAGTCGCTCCACGGAGTCCTGCACCAGATCCGCGAAGACCTCGGCCCGGCTCGCGGCCAGCGGCACCTGCGGGGGCGCGATCGGGCCGCGCATGCCCCGGCCGTGGCGATCACGACGGCGGGGCCCTGGGCGGCCGGCATCACGGGGCGTCACGGGGTTGTCCATCACTGGTGAAGCGTAGTCCCCGCCGGATCCGCGTGCCCGGCCGCACACGCACACCCGGCGGCAACGGAGCGCGCCGAACCGCATGTCGCCGGATGACCATTCAGGCCAAGGTTGGGCTCAATTCCGTATCTCTCCGTGACCGTGGAACTCATGGCAAATGTTGCTGTTTGTATCGGGTTATGACCGCTTCCGAGGCCGTCCGATATCTCGAAATCCGGCGTCCGTGCAGGTCAACGAGGCGCGCCCACAGGCTCCTGTGTCCCGTTTCACACCACGACACGGTGGTGTGACCTGGTGGAGAGTCGTCGCGGCCCGCTCAAGAGTGCGGTACCGTCCAACATCGTGAGCCCTGTACGTCGCTGTTCGCGCACCGCCTGCGGCCGTCCCGCCGTCGCGACGCTGACGTACGTCTACGCCGACTCGACCGCGGTCCTCGGCCCGCTCGCCACCTACGCCGAACCCCACTGCTACGACCTGTGCGCCGAGCACTCCGAGCGCCTGACCGCCCCGCGCGGCTGGGAGGTCGTCCGGCTCCTCGACGGCTCTGCCCCGGCCCGTCCCAGTGGCGACGACCTGGAAGCGCTGGCCAACGCGGTGCGTGAGGCGGCCCGTCCTCAGCAGCGGGCGGCCGAGGCCGGTGGGGGCGGTCCGCGGACGGCCGACCCGATGGAGGTCGCGCGCCGCGGCCACCTGCGCGTCCTGCGCTCGCCGGACAACTGAGGCCGTCAGTCCCTTCAGTCCCCTCGGCCTCTCCAGTCACTCGCGCACGGAGCCGTTGCTGCACACCCATTGACGCCACCTTGTCGCGGACACGACCATTCCGAGAGCTGCGAGAAAACGCTTTCGCATGGCGGAATCCGGGGAGGCGCCCGTGTACGTCCAGGAACTGGAACCCGTCGCCGGTTCACTCGGCCTGTCCGCCCTGGTGGCGGCCCTGCCCCTGCTGATCGTCCTCGTCCTGCTCGGCGGCGTCCGCATGAAGGCCCACCTGGCCGGCCTCACGGGCCTCCTGGCAGCCGTGCTCGTCGCCTGGCTCGCCTACGGCATGCCGCTGGACCAGACGGCCTCCAGCGCCGTGCAGGGCGCCGCTTTCGGCCTCTTCCCCATCCTGTGGATCGTCGTGAACGCGCTGTGGGTGTACCGGATGACCGTCCGCACCCGGCACTTCGACATCCTGCGCCGTTCCTTCGGGCGGCTCTCCGACGACCCGCGCATCCAGGCCCTGGTCGTCGCCTTCTGCTTCGGGGCCCTGCTGGAGGCGCTCGCCGGGTTCGGGGCGCCCGTCGCGATCTGCTCGGTCATGCTCGTGGCGCTCGGCTTCGACCCCGTGCGTGCGGCGGTCGTGTCGCTGGTCGCCAACACCGCCCCGGTCGCCTTCGGAGCGATGGGCACCCCGGTGGTCACGCTGGCGCAGGTCACCGGGCTGCCCCTGGACGACGTGGCCTCCGTGGTGGGCCGCCAGACGCCGCTGCTGGCCCTCGTCGTCCCGCTGCTGCTGGTCGCCCTGGTGGACGGCCGGCGCGGACTGCGCGAGACCTGGATCCCCGCGCTGGCCTGCGGTGTTGCTTTCGCCGTCGCCCAGTTCGCCGCCGCGAACTACGTCTCCGCCCAGCTCGCCGACATCGGCGCCGCACTCCTGGGCGCGGGCGCCCTGGTCGCCGTACCGCACGCCCGGCGCCCCGCCGCCGAGCCCGTACGTGCCGCCGTACTGACCGGCGTGCGCAGCGAGGAACTGGACGTCCACGACCCCGGCCGGGAGGTCCTGCGCGCGTACGCCCCGTACGCACTGATCGTCGCCGTCTTCTCCGTCGCGCAGATCCCGGCGGTCAAGGACTGGCTGGCCCGGGCGACCCAGACGTACGACTGGCCGTTCCTCGACGTGGCCGACCCCGAGGGCAATCCGGTCGGCGGCAACGTCTTCTCCTGGCCGATCGTCTCCACCGGCGGCACGCTCGTGCTGTTCGCCGGAGTGGCCACGGCCGTCGTCCTCGGCGTGCACGCGCGCGTGGCGGTCAGGGAATGGGTCGCGACCGTGCACGAACTGCGGTTCGCGATCCTCACCGTCACCTCCGTGCTGGCCCTCGCCTACGTCATGAACCTCTCCGGGCAGGCCGCCACCATCGGTCACTTCGTCGCGGCGGCCGGCGCCGGACTCGCCTTCCTGTCCCCGGTGCTCGGCTGGTTCGGCGTCGCCGTCTCCGGCTCCGACACCTCCGCCAACGCGCTCTTCGGCGCCCTCCAGGTGACCGCCGCGCGGGAGTCGGGCCTGTCGCCCGAACTGCTCGCCGCCGCCAACAGTTCCGGCGGCGTCCTCGGCAAGATGATCTCCCCGCAGAACCTCACCATCGCCTGCGCGGCCGTCGGCCTCGCCGGCCGTGAGGGCGACCTGCTGCGCAAGGTGCTGCCCTGGAGCCTGGGCCTGCTGCTGGTCATGTGCCTGATCGTCGTCGGACAGTCCACGGCGGTGCTGGGCTGGATGCTGCCCTGACCTCGTTCCGAGACCTCGCTCCGACCTTCGGGAACCGCCCGGCGCGTTGTCCGTGCTTGCGGGTAGTTTGTGGGCACCGACAGGACTTTCAGGAAGGTTGGCCGTGGCTGCTGATCTGTCGCAGATCGTGAAGGCGTACGACGTACGCGGTGTGGTCCCGGACCAGTGGGACGAGTCGCTGGCCGAGCTGTTCGGCGCGGCCTTCGTCGAGCTGACCGGCGCGAGCGCCATCGTGGTCGGCCACGACATGCGGCCCTCGTCCCCCGGCCTGTCCGGCGCCTTCGCGCGCGGGGCGGCGGCCCGGGGAGCCGACGTCACCGAGATCGGCCTGTGCTCCACCGACCAGCTCTACTACGCCTCCGGCGCACTGAACCTGCCGGGCGCCATGTTCACGGCCTCGCACAACCCGGCGCAGTACAACGGCATCAAGCTGTGCCGCGCCGGCGCCGCCCCCGTCGGCCAGGACACCGGCCTCGCCGAGATCCGCGCCCTGGTGGAGCGCTGGAGCGACTCCGGCGCCCCGGAGCCGTCCGCCCGCCCCGGCACCGTCACCCGGCGCGACACGCTCGCCGACTACGCGGCCCACCTGCGTTCCCTCGTCGACCTCACCTCGATCCGCCCCCTCAAGGTCGTCGTCGACGCGGGCAACGGCATGGGCGGCCACACCGTCCCCTCGGTCTTCGCCGGCCTCCCCCTCGACCTCGTGCCGATGTACTTCGAGCTGGACGGCACCTTCCCCAACCACGAGGCCAACCCGCTCGACCCGGCCAACCTCGTCGACCTGCAGAAGCGCGTCCGCGAGGAGGGCGCCGACCTCGGCCTCGCCTTCGACGGCGACGCCGACCGCTGCTTCGTCGTCGACCAGAACGGCGACCCGGTCTCCCCGTCCGCCGTCACCGCCCTGGTGGCCGCCCGCGAGCTCGCCCGCAACGGCGGCAAGGGCACGGTCATCCACAACCTGATCACCTCCTGGTCCGTGCCGGAGGTCGTGCGGGAGAACGGCGGCACACCGGAGCGCACACGCGTGGGCCACTCCTTCATCAAGGCCGAGATGGCCCGCACCGGCGCCATCTTCGGTGGCGAGCACTCCGCGCACTACTACTTCCGCGACTTCTGGAACGCCGACACCGGCATGCTGGCCGCCCTGCACGTCCTGGCGGCCCTCGGTGGCCAGGCCGGCCCGCTGTCCGCCCTGGTCGACCAGTACGACCGCTATGCCGGTTCCGGCGAGATCAACTCCACCGTCGCCGACCAGACCGCCCGCCTCGCCGCGATCCGCGCCGCGTACGAGGGCCGCGACGGCGTCACCCTGGACGAACTGGACGGCCTCACCGTCACGACGGCGGACTGGTGGTTCAACGTCCGCCCGTCCAACACGGAGCCCCTCCTCCGCCTGAACGCGGAGGCCCGCGACGAGACGACGATGACAAGAGTCCGCGACGAGGCCCTGGCGATCATCAGGGGATGAAGCTCCGCCGATGGCTCGCCCTGCAGCCGACCGAGTCGGGTGGTGGGCGGGCATAGGCCGGGGACCAGGGGGCGGAGCCCCCTGGCGGGGACGTAGGGGCGGCGCCCCAACACCAGGCCCCCACCGGCGGTACCCTGACCAGCACATCCGCACAAACCCAACCGCCCCCGAAGGGACCCCTCATGCCGCTCGAAGCCGGCCTCCTGGAGATCCTCGCCTGCCCGGCCTGCCACGCCCCCCTCAAGGAGCAGGACACCGAGCTGCTCTGCACCGGCCAGGACTGCGGCCTGGCCTACCCGGTGCGCGACGGCATCCCCGTACTCCTCGTCGACGAGGCCCGCCGCCCCGAGTAACCGACGGCCAGGCGCCCGCGCACCCGAACGAACGCTTCCGGCGATCGGAGACTGCCGCCATGCTCGACGAATCGCTCCTCGACGCCCCGGAGCGCCTCACCGAGGCCGACCGCCGCGGCCTGCTCCGCGGCGCCGCCGAGGCCGGTGCCCGCGTGCGCACCGCCGCCCGGCACGCCGCCGAGGCCGGCGTCGGCAACCTCAAACCGGACGGCCGCCCCCGCGCCGTCCTGATCGCCGGTCCCGGCGCCGCCGCCACCCAGGCCGCCGACCTCCTCGGCACCCTCGCGGGCGCCGGCAGCCCCGTCACCCGCCTCGCACCCACCGGCGTCGCCCCCGCTGCGGGCGCGCTGCGCTGGGAACTGCCCGGCTGGGCCGGCTCGGTGGACCTCCTGCTGATCGCCACCCCCGACGGCACCGAGCCCGGACTCTCCCTGCTCGCCGAGCAGGCCTACCGCCGGGGCTGCACCGTCGTCGCCGTGGCCCCCGCCCGTTCCCCGCTCAGCGAGTCGGTGAACGGCTCCCGCGGCCTGTTCCTCCCGATGGCGACCGCCCCCTACGACCAGGACGAGCCCGTCGCCGGCGCCGCCCCCGGCGTCCTGTGGGCGCTGCTCACCCCGCTGCTCGCGCTGCTGGACCGCACCGCCCTGCTCGAGGCGCCCCCCGAGGCGATCGAGAAGATCGCCGACCGCCTCGACCAGGTCGCCGAACGCTGCGGGCCCGCCATCGCGACCTACAGCAACCCCGCCAAGACGCTGGCGGCAGAGCTCGCCGAATCCCTCCCGGTCGTCTGGACCGAGGGCACCTCCGCCGGGCCCGCCGGCCGCCGCTTCGCCGGCGCGCTCGCCGAACTGTCCGGCACCCCGGCGGTCGTCGCCGAACTGCCCGAGGCCCTCGCCGTGCACAGCGCCCTGCTCGCCGGCCGGCTCGCCGCCGCGGCCGACCCCGAGGACTTCTTCCGCGACCGCGTCGAGGAAGCCCCGGCCCTGCATGCGCGCGTAGTGCTCCTGCGCGACCGTCCCAGCGGCGGCCTCACCGCCGCTCCCGCCGCCCGTGACCTGGCCCTCGGCCACGACACGCCGATCAGCGAACTCGAGCCGGAAGCCGGCGGCGAACTGGAGACCCTCGCCGAGCTGATCGCCATCACGGATTTCGCCGCCGTTTACCTGGCGCTCGCCTCGGGCGCCTGACCTCGTACCGAACGAGACACGCACCGAGACACGCACCGAGCAGACACCCGGACGCGCAGCGCGGCGCGGCACGCCCCGAAGGATCGGCAGAGAGAGCCCATGGACCGCCTCGACAACACCATCCGCCCCTACGCCTGGGGTTCCACCACCGCGATCCCGACCCTGCTGGGGACCGAACCGACCGGCGAGCCGCAGGCGGAGATGTGGATGGGAGCCCACCCCGGCGCCCCCTCCCGCACCGACCGGGGCACCCTCGCCCAGATCATCGACGCCGACCCCGAGAAGGAACTGGGCCGGGCTTCCGTGGACAAGTTCGGCCCTCGCCTGCCCTTCCTCCTCAAGCTCCTCGCCGCCGGCGCCCCGCTCTCCCTCCAGGTCCACCCCGACCTGGCGCAGGCCAAGGAGGGCTACGCGGACGAGGAGCGCCGCGGCGTCCCCCTGGACGCCCCGCACCGCAACTACAAGGACGCCAACCACAAGCCCGAACTGGTCTGCGCCCTCACCGAGTTCGACGGCCTGTGCGGCTTCCGCGCCCCGACCGAGACGGCCGACCTGCTCGACGGCCTCGGCATCACCTCCCTCAAGCCCTACGTCGACCTGCTGCGCGCCCACCCCGAGGACGCCGCCCTGCGCGAGGTCCTCACCGCGATCCTCACCGCCGACCGCGAGGAGATGTCCCGCACGGTCCACGAGGCCGCGGCCGCCTGCGACCGACTCGGCGGCGCCTACGCGCCCTACGCCGACATCGCCCACCACTACCCGGGCGACCCCGGCGTCCTCGCCGCGATGCTCCTCAACCACGTCCGACTCCAGCCCGGCGAGGCCCTGTTCCTCGGCGCCGGCATCCCGCACGCCTACCTCAACGGCCTCGGCGTCGAGATCATGGCCAACTCCGACAACGTCCTGCGCTGCGGCCTGACCCCCAAGCACGTCGACGTCCCCGAACTGCTGCGCATCGTCCGCTTCGAGGCCGACGACCCCGGCACCCTCCGCCCGGAGGCGTCCCCCGACGGCGAAGAGGTCTACGACACCCCGATCGACGAGTTCCGCCTGTCCCGGTACGTCCTCCCCGAAGGCACCGCCGCCCACGACCTCACCCTCGCCACCCCGCAGATCCTGCTCTGCACGGGGGGCACCGTACGGGTGGGCCCGCACGCCCTGACGCCCGGCGGCTCCGTCTTCGTCCCCGCCGCCGAGAAGACCGAAGTGTCGGGGAGCGGCACCCTCTTCCGGGCCACCGTGCGCACCTGACGCCCCGTTTGACGCGCACCCGCCGGATCACCCGCACACCGAAGCCGTCGGGTGCTGCAACAATGGCGCACCGCAAAGGAGGGGGCGAAGCCGACGACCGGCCGCGCTCCCACCGGCGTACGGACGCAGACGAAGGCGAAGGGACAACGCGACACATGAGCGCGTCAGGCGGAACCAAGGCGATCGTGGCGGCACTGCTCGCCAACCTCTCGATCGCGGTAGCGAAATTCGTGGCGTTCCTCTTCAGTGGATCGTCATCGATGCTCGCCGAGTCCGTGCACTCCCTTGCCGACTCCGGCAACCAGGGACTGCTGCTCCTCGGCGGCAAGCGCGCCCAGCGCGCGGCCACCCCCCAGCACCCCTTCGGCTTCGGCCGCGAGCGCTACATCTACGCCTTCCTCGTCTCCATCGTCCTCTTCTCGGTCGGCGGCATGTTCGCCCTCTACGAGGGCTACGAGAAGATCAAGCACCCGCACGAGATCGAGCACTGGTACTGGCCGGTGGGCGTCCTCGTCTTCGCGATCATCGCCGAGACCTTCTCCTTCCGGACTGCCATCAAGGAGTCCAACGCCCTGCGCGGGAAGAAGTCCTGGAAGGAGTTCGTCCGCCACGCCAAGGCCCCCGAGCTGCCGGTCGTCCTCCTCGAGGACCTCGGCGCCCTCGTCGGCCTCGTCCTCGCCCTCGGCGGCGTCGGCCTCGCCCTGCTCACCGGCGACGGCGTCTGGGACGGCATCGGCACCCTGTGCATCGGCATCCTGCTCATCCTGATCGCGCTGGTCCTGGCCGCCGAGACCAAGTCCCTGCTGCTCGGCGAGGCCGCGGGCATCGAGACGGTCCAGCAGATCGAGGCCGCCGCCGTCGCCGGCGACACGGTCACCGGCATCATCCACATGCGCACGCTCCACCTCGGCCCCGAGGAACTGCTCGTCGCCGCCAAGATCTCCGTCCGCCACGACGGCACGGCCGCCGAGATCGCCTCCGCGATCGACGCCGCCGAGGCCCGCATCCGCGATGCCGTCCCGATCGCCCGCGTCATCTATCTGGAACCGGACATCTACAGCGCCGCCGAGGCGGCCAAGGGCCCGGACCGCGAGGCGACCCCCGGCGGCCCGACCCCGCCCTCCGCCGCACACTGACGCCGCCACCCCCACGCCCCCGCGTGCCCCGTCACCCTTCGTGAACGTCCGGAAGTGTTCGGAGGTGGACTGGGGACGGCGGGGGCCGCCGGTGTAGCTTGGGACGGAGCCAGACGTCGCTGCTGATGGCGGTCGGGCGGACCCGTACGGGACCGGCCGAGGGAGAGAGGGCCTCCGACGGACTGCGTTGCGCGCACGCGGGCATGCCCGTGTCCTTCCGGGGCACCCCTGTGTCCGCCGCCGCGCAGGTCAGCCGTACCCACCTCGACCCAACCCGAGGAGCAGCCCGTAATGACGACTGTCGACAACCGGCAGGACTTCAAGGTCGCCGACCTCTCCCTGGCCGCGTTCGGCCGCAAGGAGATCACCCTCGCCGAGCACGAGATGCCGGGCCTGATGGCGATCCGCAAGGAGTACGCCGAGTCCCAGCCCCTCGCCGGCGCCCGCGTCACCGGCTCCCTGCACATGACCGTGCAGACCGCCGTACTCATCGAGACCCTGGTCGCCCTGGGCGCGGAGGTCCGCTGGGCCTCCTGCAACATCTTCTCCACCCAGGACCACGCCGCCGCCGCCATCGCCGTCGGCCCGAACGGCACGCCGGACAACCCCCAGGGCGTCCCCGTCTTCGCCTGGAAGGGCGAGACGCTCGAGGAGTACTGGTGGTGCACGGAGCAGGCGCTGACCTGGCCGAACACCCCCACCGGCGGCCCGAACATGATCCTGGACGACGGCGGTGACGCCACCCTCCTCGTCCACAAGGGCGTCGAGTACGAGAAGGACGGCAAGGTCCCCTCGGTCGACACCGCCGAGTCCGACGAGCACCGCGTCATCCTCGAACTCCTCACCCGCACGGTGAGCGAGAGCCCGCAGAAGTGGACCCAGCTGGCGTCCGAGATCCGCGGCGTGACCGAGGAGACCACGACGGGCGTGCACCGCCTGTACGAGATGCACCGCGACGGCACCCTCCTCTTCCCGGCGATCAACGTCAACGACGCGGTCACCAAGTCGAAGTTCGACAACAAGTACGGCTGCCGCCACTCCCTGATCGACGGCATCAACCGCGCCACGGACGTGCTGATCGGCGGCAAGACCGCGGTCGTCTGCGGCTACGGCGATGTGGGCAAGGGCTGCGCGGAGTCCCTGCGCGGTCAGGGCGCCCGCGTGATCATCACCGAGATCGACCCGATCTGCGCCCTGCAGGCGGCGATGGACGGCTACCAGGTCACGACGCTGGACGAGGTCGTCGACAAGGCCGACATCTTCGTCACCACGACCGGTAACAAGGACATCATCATGGCCTCGGACATGGCCAAGATGAAGCACCAGGCGATCGTCGGCAACATCGGCCACTTCGACAACGAGATCGACATGGCCGGCCTCGCCAAGACCCCCGGCATCGTCAAGGACGAGGTCAAGCCGCAGGTCCACACCTGGACCTACCCCGACGGCAAGGTCCTCATCGTCCTCTCCGAGGGCCGCCTGCTGAACCTGGGCAACGCCACCGGCCACCCGTCGTTCGTGATGTCCAACTCCTTCGCGGACCAGACCCTGGCCCAGATCGAGCTGTTCACCAAGCCCGACGAGTACCCGACCGACGTCTACGTGCTGCCCAAGCACCTGGACGAGAAGGTCGCCCGGCTCCACCTCGACTCCCTCGGCGTCAAGCTGACCACGCTCCGCCCGGAGCAGGCCGACTACATCGGCGTCAAGGTCGAGGGCCCGTACAAGGCGGACCACTACCGCTACTGAGTCATCCGGCCACCGAGCCGCCGACTCCTCTGAGACAGGCCCCCGCACCCCCGTGCCGGGGGCCTGTCCCGTCGGAGCCTCGCCCGCTCAGTGACCGGCCCGGCCCGTCACCACCCAGGACCCCCATGCCCCGCGGCCGATATTCGCTCCACGATCCGCACGACCACACCCCCCTCGGAGAAGAACACTTCCAGTGCGCCCCCGGCCCGTCCGGCTGGCGCTACGTCTCCCGGTTGACCACGCCCGCCGGAGATCACCGCGGCTCCGTCGACCTCGCCCTCGACGAACTCGGCCGTCCCATCCGCCTGGAACTCCACGCCGCGAGCTGGCAGGTGCGTGGCGCGGCCCTGGACGGCGTCACCTGGGTCCGGACCGACCCCACCGGGACTCACGCCACCGAAGGCAATGCGCGCGCCCACGCCTTCACCGGCACCTCCCCGGCCTTCCTCGTCGCCCTCACCCGTCTCCTGCGCCTCACCCCCTCCGCCGCGGCAACCCGCGTGCGCCTCGTCGCCCTCACCGACCCGGTCCTCGCCCCCCGCACCGTGGACCAGTCCTGGGCCTTGCTGAACAGAGAAGCACACGCCACTGACAACGGCCCCCTGACCGTGGACGAATACCAGGTCACAGCCCTGGACACGGGCGAGCAGCACGCCGTACACATCGCAGGCGACGTCGTGCTCGCGGCCCCCGGCATCGAGCTCGAGGACCTGGAGTCACCCCCGTCCGTCTTCCCCTGAACGGCAAACGGGCGCCGATGCCCCGCCCCTCCGGAGGCGGGAACGCGCCGCTACGCCGGTGGCACGAACCCGGTGGACGGCCGGCCGTCCGACGGCGCGTCCGGTGACACCGACGGCCGGTCCCCCCGTGCAGGCGCATCAGGCGCATCAGGCGGCAGCAAGGGCGGCACCGCCGACGGTGCCACCGGGGAAGCAGGCCCCGCAGCAGAACCCGAAGCCGCGGGCGGCGCCGCCCCAGGCCCCACACCTGCACCCGCACCCGCCGAAGCGACGCCGAACGCCCGCCGGGCCTCCCGGGTCTGGCGTTCGTGCAGCACCGCCGCCAGATAGGCCGCCGGCGGAACACCCTGCGGCGCCGGAGCACCCGTACGAGCCGCCACATCGGCGGCCAGCCGCTCCGCCATCGCCCAGCCGACCCGGGGATCCAGCTGCCCCATCCGCGTCAGGTACTGACGGACGGCAAGCCACAGGTCATCGGGGACCGCGGACAGATCGAGCGCCGAAAACCGCCCCACCAGCCAGGGCGGAGGCGCCACGAACCCCGCCGATGCGACCGGCACCCGCTCCCGCACGACGAGGGTCCCGGCGAACACATCACCGAGCCGCCGCCCCCGCGCCGACACCAGCGAGGCGATACAGGCGACGACGCCGAACGTCATCAGGATCTCGACCACTCCGATCAAGCCCCGCACGAGAGAATGCCGGAACCGAATCGGCCCCCCGTCGTCCCGCACCACCCGCAGCCCGCACGCCATCTTGCCGAGCGACCGCCCATGACTGAGCGTCTCCACCGCGATCGGCGCACCCACCAGTACGAGCACGAAGACCGCGATCGACAGCGCGGTCTGCGCCGCCGTGTCCAAGGAGGCAGTGGAAGCCACCAGCACGACGGTCACCGCCACGTAGACGGCCACCGCCACCGCCAGGTCGAGCAGTACGGCCAGCGCCCTGCTGGGCAGCCTCGCGGGGCGCAGCTCCAGCGCCACCGCCTCGCCCGTCACCAGCTCACTCACGCCTGCCGCCCCTTCCCCTCGCTGCCCCCGTCCCCGCCAGTCTGCCAAGCTGAGGACACACCGCGCCGCAGTACGACAAGCTGATCCACGACGAGCCGCCGACGATAGCCGAGGAGCAGGCACACCGATGGACCTCGACGTCTTCGTCTCCGCCCATCGAGCGGAATGGGACCGCCTCGACGCCCTGCTCCGGCGCCGGCGCCGACTGAACGGCGCCGAGACCGACGAACTCGTCGTCCTCTACCAGCGCACGGCCACCCACCTCTCCCTGATCCAGTCCAGCGCACCCGACCCGCAGCTGACCGGACGGCTCAGTCAACTGGTGGCACGCGCGCGTAGTGCGGTAACAGGCACCCGCCGAGCCTCCTGGCGCGACGTCACCCGCTTCCTGACCCAGCAGTTCCCGGCCGCCGTCTACCGGGCACGCCATTGGTGGGTCCCCACCGCACTCCTGTCGACCGCCGTCGCGGCGCTCCTGGGCTGGTGGATCGGCACTCACCCGGAGGTGCAGTCCACCATCGCGGCGCCGAGCGAACTGCGCGAGCTCACCCGCCCCGGCGGCCAGTACGAGACGTACTACTCGAGCCATCCGGCGGCCTCCTTCGCCGCACAGGTCTGGACGAACAACGCCTGGGCCGCTGCGCTCTGCCTGATCCTGGGCGTCTTCCTGGGCCTACCCGTCCTGTGGATCCTGTTCCAGAACATGCTCAACCTCGGCGTCGGGTTCGGCCTCATGTCGTCGGCCGGCCGCCTCGACACCTTCCTCGGCCTCGTCCTGCCGCACGGTCTGCTCGAACTGACCGCGGTCTTCGTCGCCGCGGGCACCGGTCTGCGTCTCGGCTGGACCCTGATCGACCCGGGCCCACGCACGCGACGCCTCGCCCTCGCGGAAGAAGGCCGAGCCGCCATCGGCATGGCCATCGGCCTGGCCCTGGTCCTGTTCGTCTCCGGCGCCATCGAAGGCTTCGTCACCCCGTCCGGCCTGCCCACCTGGGCCCGCATCACCATCGGCATCGTCGCCGAGCTGGCCTTCCTCGCCTACGTCTACGTCCTGGGCGGACGTGCCGTGCGTGCGGGCGACACGGGCGACGTCGAGGAGGCGGAGCGAAGCAGCGCCGTGCCGACGGCCGCCTGATGTGCATCCACCCCCGGCGAGCTGCTAGTGTCCTCTTCGTTCCCGCAAGAGCCGTTGACACGGAGCGAGCGGGGAGGTAGATTCGAACAGTTGCCTGGAGGTGAGTTCACCCCAGAGGGCAACGGTGAGTATCTATCGGCTTCCTCCTGGATCGCAGAATTCAGAGAAGCCCAGTCCCGATTAATCGGAAAGAGCGGCCGGTCAAACCGGCTCAGAACTTCTGATAAAGTCGGAACCGCCGGAAAGGGAAACGCGAAAGCGAGAACCTGGAAAGCGCCGAGGAAATCGGATCGGAAAAGGATCTGATAGAGTCGGAAACGCAAGACCGAAGGGAAGCGCCCGGAGGAAAGCCCGAAAGATCGGGTGAGTAC